>CAVPMI010000057.1:0-38279 GCA_963705975.1 uncultured Pseudomonadota bacterium | reverse complement strand
GCGCTGAAACACCGGCTGCGGTTGAGAAACACCCGTCCGTTCTTACCGCGCCTTGGCTGGTCACCAAGCCTTGGCCTAAAACCAAGGCCAGGCCGCTGGGCTTTTTGGGATTGTAGATTTTTATAAACACATCGCTGTGCTTGATCAAGGCCTGTTCCACAAGGCTTGGATGGCTAAACAGATAAAATTGCCGGGTCGCTAATCTAAAGCTGACTAAATCGCCATATTCACGCCGCCAAGCGCAAAACGCCTGATGCGTATTGGCCCGCATTTGCCGGATATTGCCTAACAGCAAATCGCCTTTGACTTGGGGGATGGGTTTTAGCTTGGTCATGATGGGTTTGTTTTCATATTTTTAGCTCTGGAAATAACAAATATCATTCTGGATTGATGTTTCTTAGCAAATGGATCCTAAATGATGAAGAGTAACTCCTTATGAATTTTCATGCTTATTTCTTGCTAGAAGGATGAGGTCAACTATGTCAACTTTTTGTGAAGTCATTGTCAGCTTATGATGGTTTATTGTCAACTTATGCCTATCAGGTACAGGGTAAACGCGTTAATATTATTTTAATTTCAGTGTGTTTATGGAAAAAAATACACAGCTTTTCTGCTTGATAATAGTGTGCTTTATATGGTTTAATGTTTGTTCATTTATCGGTTGTTGTCACAACTAAACTGACTGTCGCATTATAGTCGTGACGAACCAACATAAACGACCCACAAGAGACACTTGGCTTTAGTTTTTCGTTACCCTGAACCCGCCATTCACGAAGCTTAGTAAACGACACCAAGGAAACATTGGCCCAAGTATTTCCGATAGCAGCTAGCAAACATTTAGCAGACTTACAAAATTCTAAAAATGTTTTCTCATGTGAAATTGGTTACGGGAATAAGCATTATCAGAAGTAAAGAGGAGTCTACACTGGGTCTAGCGTAAATGCATAGGCTTATTATGAGTGTGAGTGCGAAGCGTTGTGACTGTTGAATTTGAGGCGTGTTGCTCAAGTTATCGCTTTGCAAAAATTTCGTTTACGCCACAAGAAGCTGCACTGTTTCACCCACCCAAGTTTGGAGGCAAAGACCTTTTGAATTGCAAACGATTAAACGTTAATTTCCATCGACAGTAAAATTGATCATCCGGGTCAATGTGGTTTGCAAATTATCTGGTAATGCATGACACCGATGCTTTTCTGCGATGACTGTAGTTGATGCGGTGTTACTACATAACGAGAAACTCACGTAATGGTTCTGCTTGATGAAGTGCCGCTTAGAACGATTGATTATTATGCGTTCTGGACGACCGGAACGACAATAACTTGTTCTCAAGAGATATAGGTTCAGGATTGTATAACTGGGAACCCTAAAATAACCCTGTTAAAACAGATGGATACACGAAGTTGGTTGTGTTCGTCATGGAGTTTTGGTTGTTTTTTTCTACGATAAAGAAAGGCCTGCATCGCTGCAAGCCCTTCTAAGTTTGGCATCAACAGACGAGCGCGAACTGCTGATCTATTGGTTACCCCACGGCATGGGACCGATAACTTCATTATCATATTCCAGCGTACTGGGGTTGGTCTTGCCGAAGGTTAAAAAAAACGGTGCCTGCATGGGATTATAGCTTGGGGATGAAAGGGGGGTTGTTGTTGGTGATGTTGGAGGCACTAAAACATCGTAGTTTTTAGTCTCAACATTATATCGGCGGACTTCACCGACATAGATCCCAGCCCCGCCAGTAATAGGAACAAACAATCTACCTTGCGGGCCGAAGAGCAGACCGTGAGCGTACGCCCGCTCATTCAAGGCTAAAGCGCCGGGACATTTAGGTCGATATGATCGATGCATTTACCTGTTTTACCATTGTAGATCAGTATCTTGTCAGTATCGGTCGAAACTGAAGGGTCTTCAAAGCTGGTTACATCGAGATTCCCATCAGGGCCAAACACCAAGCCTTCAGGTCGATGTAGATTTGCAGCACATCCCTTATCATTGTTACTGGTGAATACATCAACAAATTTCCCGTTGAGAGTGAAGCGGATAATAGAGCCACTTATCTCATCAGGTGGAACTGTAGGTGAACCATTCACATCGCCACTGAGTGAACATAGATAAGGCCGTGGGACCAAGCACGATACCTCTTGGATTAAACCCATCCGGCGCTACCCCGGGAAGATCAGTAGACCCGGGAGAAACAAAATTCCCTAGCCATTTACCGTTTGTAGCGTTGTATGTCCAAACATTTCCTGGAAATCCCTCATAGTTATCGCCATTGTCAGCTACGTACAATATATTGTTTGGGCCTCTGATTCGACCTCGGGGTACAAAGGGCGCATCGGGGTTATTGACCTCTTGATGTTTGACGGTGATAAGGGCGGGTACCAGGGCATCCTTAAAGTCGCCCGTATCGCTTTGGAACTGGAGGACCTCGCCCGGAGTATTATTACCCACATTCGCGTTCTGATTAACGACATCCAGAACACCTTGAGTGATATAAGCCCGTTAGACTTTGTAAGCGCCCATTAAGGCTACCAGGCGGAATAAAATCAGCTCGATATGCCCCGCTATCACTATCGAAGCAGATAAGCCAATTTCCCAAGTAATCGCCAATATAAAGAGAGTCTGCATTGCATGCATTAACAGAGTCATTCGCATTGGCAGGGGAAATGTTTATCCCCATTGTCATCATTATTAGGGCGGCGCTAGTCAGTGTTCTTATTTCACGAATACACTTATTTTTATTTTTCATAATACACACCTCTTATTTAGTTAAAAGTGAGGTATCCTGATAAATCAACTTACAACTTTAAGTTTGATGTTAAGCACGCCAAGATTTTTACCTGCGCTAACTTATGAAATGATTAATATCCGGATACTCCAGAAAATGCATCGATTTATACATAAGTCAGAAACTATAGATTAACGTCGTAGCCAAAGACTACATATTTAAATTTTTTTCATGGCCATGCTTAAGCAAATGCATTAAATCATCGCCAAAATAAAATAAATATCTATTAGTACCAATACCTACATAAAATAATGTTTTTATTGGCACGATATGACTAAGGCATAAGGACAAATACCGGGCATGAATGTAAAGCTGTTTACGAACACTGCTTAACTGTCGTCACTACCTAGCAAGCCTGGAGTTTAGCCAGAAATCAAAATCGCAACCTGTACTTTGCATACCCTTTTAAAAAATGACTTAAGAGCTATAAGCCACATTCAGCAATTGATGTGGCTTAGATTGCGTCACTACGGATTATGCAGATTTACCCTAGTATAAGTACGTATTTACATTTTATGTAAAAAGAGATAAAAAGTTTTAAAAAAATATACTTGAAATGATGGTTTTTGTTTGCATATTTAAGTCATAAAGCGGCGAATATTTAATTTGCTAAAGCTTGCAAGCTATAGCTGCCTAATTACGAACAAGTTTTAGCCAAAACCACCGAATCAAATGTATTTTAAATCATTGTTGCATCGCAATTTTACTTAAACTTTTAATCAAATCATGAGCGCCAATAAATGAATACCACTCTTATTTGTCAATTAAGCCGCAGGGCTATTATATGCGCCAGCCTTGTCTTTACCGTTCCTGCCTCAGCATGGATTTTGCAGGTGGCCCAAACTCAACCTGGACCACCGGGAGCTCATTCAATCAAACTCCTAATGGTAATGGTGTAACATTTAGTGGCATCATTGCCGAAAACCTGACAGCAAACGTCCTGCCGGATCTGACTGTTATCGTTCCTTACACATTGGTATCGTTTGATAACAACACATGGATACCCCTAACTTGGAGTAATTCCGCTAACGGCTGGTACTCTAGTGATTTCGACAACCTGGGTACCAGCCTGACTTTGTCTGTATTGAGTCGATAGCGGAGGCAGCGTGACCATGGGAAATACTGCCGATGTAACAGGAACCGCACAGTTTCCCTTAACTTCACCATGCACCACATCGCCAAGTTGTTCTACTGTTAACGATCCGTTAGAAACCCTGAGCTTAACAAGCAAAATTCCATATATTGACTTAGGTGCGTTTACTGCAAACCAATCAAAACTATTTGATGTTTCGTTTACTGCTACTTACGGTAATGGAATGACAGATCCTCTATACGTTTATGCTGAGCCATGGACACTCGCAGCGATTCCAGCAGCAGTACCAGTACCTGGTGCAGTCTGGTTGTTCGGTTCCGCTATGATCGGTTTTATTGGCTTGAATCGCCATAAGCAAACGCAACAAAACCACTTAGCCTAAACCTCCTATCCTTACGGACAGTAAACCCACAGCTAACGCTGAACATATTGAACCAAAACCAAAGCCATCTCTTCGGAAGCTCTTCGGAGGTGGCTTTTGTTCAATTGCTCATAAAGCCAGTGCAGTTGTGGCGATGAATTTCTTTACGTTTATTTGCTACTGGAATTTCAATCTACCGTTGATCATTTTATGGCGGTACGAGTACTTGGGTACATAGCACTCTTATACCAAGACATTATCCGCACACAAAAACTGGGTAGTCGTGATTTGCTGGCGCCGATCTTGCCATTAGTGCTTTATAATGGTGAACGACGCTGGAAAGCGCCGGTAGAATTGGATCAGTTAATTTACCCTGCGCCTGTTGGCCTTGAAAGATTTAGACCACAGCTTTGCTTTTTGTTGTTGGATCAAAAGCGTATTGAAAAGTCAGACCTAAACAGCCAAAGAAATTTGGCAGCCGCTTTGTTTCAACTGGGAAATAGTCAATCAGATCAAGATGTACGTAATGTATTATATCACCTGCTGGACTGGTTTAAGGGGCTTCCAACTTAAGCCGGGACAGATTTTAAAAACAACGGGTTACGAGTAACCCACTCTCTGCCTTTTCTGGGCAGCGGAAGATCGCCCATTTCGGACATCAACCATGAAAATAGATCAGGAAACGATTGCCCAAACAAACGCATTGCCGCCGTTGTCCCATCAACCCGCTTGAGCCCGTAATTATGAATCACCGTCAATGCCCGTAAGCGTTTTTCGGTTAAGCCTCGGCCATTGTGATACATCTGCGAAAGATAGCCATTGCGACCCTCAACGGCGGAAGAACTGCGATGAAAGTTTCGCGCCATCCACTCGGCCCATTCCAACCAGCGTTGCTGTTCGCTTACCGGCAAAGTGGCCGTAAAAGTATCGGTCTGTAAATTCCGCGCGGCTTGCTGCCAAGCCTGACGGTATTTTTCCCTCTGCTTGGGGTTTTGTGTTTTGTGTAGTTGCTGATGCCAGTACACCGTTGGTAACAGGCTATAGATCAACCAGTTTTTCGTGGGGTCATCCACAGAAAGTCCCGTTAAAATTTCCATGACCCATAGCCACCAAGTTTCCACATTGGCCGCCAAGTCATCAAATTGATTGCGAAACTTATTTATGGTTTGTTTTAAGTCTGCAATCGCTTGAGATTGTGCGATCTTTTCAAACACCTGAGCCCGTCTTTCCAGACTGGAAATCACCTGCTCCGCTCGGTTTATATTCTTGGTTTCAAATGAAAACGGATGAACATCTTCGGCAATGCCCGCCAGATTTTCGTGATAATCGGCGCGTGTTTCCTTTATCTGTTGATAAGCCCGCTCCGCATCAACGACCTGCACCAATTCCGCCAGGTTGTTGTCCGTTTTCTTTTGCAACAGCGCCTCAGCGGTTTCCCGTTGTGTTTTTGCTTGTTCGTGCCGCCTTCCCAGCGTTGCACCCAGCCATTTACTGATATCCTGCTGCGCATGAAACACATCTGCGCCTGATGGACAGTCAAACCCGGTAATAGCCAGCTTGATCAAAGCTTTGGCTCGGTCGCTCACGGCATGGTTAACCTCAATGCCAAGCGCTTTTAAGCGGGGGATAGCCTTTTCATACCAGGTATCGAAACGGCGGTCATCGCTGATCTCCTCCAAAAACAGGTATCCTGAGGATAAGTCCATCAGCACCAGAATGAGAAAATCACCAAAAAAGGTTTCATCCATTGCCGCCACTATGGTGCGCGGTTGCACCGAAGCCGAATTCTCGCACTGTTGTTGAAATAAGGGCAATAAGTTTTCCATGTGGCGTAATTGCCGGCGCAATGCCGAGGGCGACACGCCCACATGCGTGTCGATACGGATCAGTTTAAAAAATTGTGCTAATTTATCAGCGCCTACATGACAATCCAGGCCAAAGATATACAGGGTTGCGAGCATCATCCGCCTTAGCCACGCATCGCCGGCTTCGGTTTCCCAAAACGTCGATTCCGGATGCTTGTTCCGGATTTTCTGTCTTCGTAAATGTCGGTGAACAGCGCTTTTTGATCGATGAACGGCCGATGCAATTTTCCGGATACTTTGATTGCCCTTTGTTGCCAGTTGACCTACAATCAAAAGACTCGTTGCTCGTATGCTTTGTGTTAAGGTTTTTTTTAGTCATTAAACAATGATACAACAACTTGCAACGAGTTTTTGCTATCTCACATTACAATAACGCCTTATCGTAATGAAATTTTACATGATTTGTCCCGCTTTATGCTGGTAGCCGTTTAAGGCTAAGGAACAAAACAGTTTAAGACGGGCATTTAATGTTTGGATTAACCGGGTACTTTTACCCAAAAAATTTCCTGATACTGATTTTTTGAATTTAAAGATCTTCAAGAGGTGGATACAATGTTGGCTCAAACCGTAAAGGGCTGGAAAAAAGAAGGGATACTTCAAGGTCGTCAAGAAGGCATAGAAGAAGGTATGCAAAAAGGTCGGCAACAGGAAGCTGCCAAACTATTTCTGTTGTTACTTGACTCTAAATTTGGCGCAGTAAGTCAGGAGCTACAGGCAAAGATACATCAATCAAGCCCCGAAGAAATTGAAAAATGGACTAAGCAAATCTTTCAGGCCGAAACTCCAGAGGCGTTGTTAAATAGTTAGCTGTAATCCGAAGTAGACCTGATGTAATTTGCGTGTAATCGTGAAAAGGCACTACGGGTAACCATCGCCAGCGTTGATTAGTTGCGCGGGAAATCAACGCCAGCCTGCTCAAGGTGCGTAGTTGCGATGGAAAGACCCAATTCAAACCCATAAACGGCAATCCAAATCCATTTCATGGAATTGAACAGCACTTAAAATCCCTAAAAATCCACGCTAATCTAGTTTAAAAGTGAACGATTTCACTGCACGGCATTTATGCAGTAACAATCGCAGTAACAGACTGCTATGAAAAAGCGCAATGTCTCAATATTCAATACTTGTAGCGCATATTACTGTAGATGTCCCCGCTACCAGTTTGAAGGTCATCAAGCCGCACCCCGTAAGGGTTGCGGCTTTTTTGTTGGCCTCACTGGAGCTCACCAGAGCTCACGGAAGATCACCAAAAGCCAACAAAATATGCAGTAAGAATGTAAGCGCGCAACGCCGACACGTTGATTATTCAAACCAGTTTCTGATTTTTTTTAAATTCAAAATACTCAGCCGAAAACGGCAGCAATTCATCGATCCGGCTATTCGGCCAGACCGGCAGTTTTTCCAGCGTGTCTTTCAACCAAGCGGCCGGGTCCAAGCCGTTGAGCTTGGCGGTGCCCAGCAAGGTTTGGATGGCCGCCGCCCGTTGTCCGGCGCGCTCGGAACCGGCGAACAACCAATTACGCCGGCCAATCGCTATTGGGCGTATGCAATTCTCCGTCGGATTATTATCAATGGGTAGATGGCCGGTTTCGGCATAGCGGATCAGCGCCGGCCAGCGTCTCAGCGTGTAGTCCAAGGCTTTGGCGGTCGAACCCCCATTCGCCGTGGTAACCCGTATTTGAATCAACCAGTGATGAAGCGTTTTCAAGTGCGGTAGGCTCTTTTCCGCGCGGAGTTGCTTTCGGCCTGCAATGTTCATCTTTGCTCCCTCGGTTTCAATGGTATAGAGCACGGCGATGCGCTGCAGGGCTTCCCAGGCCATAGGACTTTGGTTTGCCTGATGCAGGTCGAAGAATTTACGGCGCACATGCGCCCAACAAGCCAACTCGGTACAGAGCTGTCCGAGGCCATTGTCGACGAACAGCGCTTTATAGCCGGTATAATCGTCCACCATCAGATGGCCTTTCCAGTCCCCCAAAAACTGACGAGCATGTTCGCCGCCCCGTCCCTTGCAGTAGTCGAAGACAATGATGCGTGGCGTCTGCCCGCCCGCCAAGTCGTTGCTGCGATAAGCCCATAAATAGGCTTTTCGGGTTTTTCCCTTCCCGGGGTCGAGTTGCGCCACGGGCGTCTCATCCGCCAACAAGGTCTTACCTTGCTGCAGATGCCAAATCAATCGATCTACCAAGGGTTGTAAGGCCACGCCGACGCGCCCCACCCATTCGGCCAGTGTCGAACGGGCCAGAGTGACTTTGTCGCGTGCCGCGATTTGTTCCAACCGATAGAGCGGCAGATGATCCAAATACTTACAGATCACCACCCAGGTCAACAAACTCACGGTGGCCATGCCGCCATTAATCACGGCAGCCGGAATCGGTTCGGCGATGACCGTCTCGCACGGGCGGCAGGCATATTGGGGGCGAATGTGCCGGATGACGGAAAACTGGGCGGGTTCGACATGCAGTTGTTCGGTGATGTCTTCACCGATTTTAACCAAGGCGGTGTTACCGCATTTTCCGCAAATGCAGTGTTCGGGCTCGTGGCGAATTTCAATGCGCGGCAAGTGATCCGGCAGCGGTTGACGGCCAGCGCGCGGGCGTTTCGGTTTGGCAACGGTCTCGCCCGGTTGCGGGTCGGCCAGTTGTTCGATTTCCGCTTCGATGGCCGCCAAATCGCTCGCCCAGGTTTCGGCGAACAGATCCTGTTGGAGTTTTGACAACATTTCGCTTTTCACACCATAACGCATCCGGCGGATATGGGCCAACTCATGCGTCAGCGCTTCGATTTTGAAGTCCTTGGCTTTGATGACGGAATCTTTAGCCAAGATATCGGCGTTTTTGGCTTGGATTTCCAACTCTTTAAGCTGCAGCAACTGTGCATCGCACTCTACTTGATCCAGTAGTGATTGAACCAGTGCCGCCACTTGTTTTTTAGCGGCGGGATCAAGGTCTAAATGGTCCAGTTCGGCGAGTGATTTCATGGTGAATATTATACCATGAAATACCCTGCAAGCCTTGTTATTACTGGGTTTTTTGTTGTATTTTCTCGATATTTCAGCCATCGCAAATCAAGTCATCCGACTTGCCATTCCGCTTTGGGAGTGGCGGACAAACGCTGCCAATCGACACCGGCGATCAGCCACTGCCATTGCGCCTGGCTGATCGAAAAACCCGCGTCCTTCGCCTTGGGCCAAACAAAATGGCCGCGATGCAAACGGCGCTGGCAACACCAGACGCCGTTGCCGTCCCAAAGCAATAACTTCAAACGATTACCAGAGCGATTACGAAAAACAAACGCCGATCCCGCGCAAGGCGCTTGCCCAAGTGCTTGCTGGACGATAGACGACAATCCGTCAATGCCGCGCCGCATGTCAACCGGTGCAACCGCCAACCAGATTTGAGGCGGGCTGGCAATTAATTCAGGCATGACAACAACTCCGCCAGCCAGGGGGCCGAGATTGACAACGGCAATTCGAGTAGATGGCCCTGGGCATGTTTAAAGACAATCGCTCCCGTGGCCGACGGCTTCACCACAACCGGAATCAACGCGGGTAACGCGCCTTTTTGCTGCTTTCGATAGTCGCTTAACCGCGCTCCAAAGGTATTGTCGTTTAGATCATGCAGGCGGCAATAGTCTGACTGCCTAAGGCCGCTCCGCTGCCACGCCTCAATATGATTGATCCACTTGGTTGTGACTGCCATTGCTCATCCTCATCAAAGAAAAAACACAGGATGTCAGGTTGCGGAGGGCTTTGCTAGATGGCGGGGTTGGGCGCTTACGTAAGAATCGCAGTAACTCACTTTTTTGACCGTTACTGCATCATGAGTTACTGCAAAATTCGCCAGCTATTGCCCAGCCTATTTTAGCAGTTACATGAGGCGGCTAGTACAAATCTCTCGGTTCTGAGGAAAGTGAATCAAGTGCTTTGCGTACAAAAAACAAGCTAACTATCACGCTCTACCGCAATCAGACTCTGTGTAATTCCTGTGTAATTGTGCAGCGAAAAGATGACCATTTTCGAGAACTTTCGGGATAGCGATTTAGGAGACATCATAGAATAAAGTCATTAAATTCAACGATATGAGAACTTTTGAGAACTATCGGGAACATTCAGGATATGAAGCTCATTGATCTTTTAATGCGATGGTCGTTTGCACTGAATCAAACCTATTTCCGAACCGTGACTCGAGATTAAACACGTGAAAATCAATGGCTGCTTTTCAAGGGTAAGCTTCCTTTAAGTTAAAGTTTGTGTCGGTCTCAAGATGGCAAATTTTCGAACATATTCATTGCCATAAAGCGGCCGGTCGCGTCCGGCAGCTCATGGCCGTTCAGGCATTAAAGATTTATCGGATTTAAATCTGAACTGAAATTGATATCAAGAAATAGGTATATCGTTTAGTCCTGTTTGGGGGCTAGTTAAATCAACTAAAACATAAATCCTTTTTTTAAACCCACTAGCGTAATTATGGATTTCGAAGCCGTAGTGCAGAGATTTTGGGATCGGTAAAGGTTTCTGGGGAATATGAGTCAGGAGCCGAATTTAGCGTAAATGGATGTATTCTCGGCAATTGCTCCTGCATTGCTCTACCTCCTGCATCCATGCAGTCGACAGCGTCCCCTGAAACCTTTACCGATTTCAAAATCGTTGGTTACCTTCGAGCTTAATTACCTCGACGGTTTTAAAATGCCTCTATGTTATTTACGGATCAGGTAGCCTATTATGCCGCCGGTTGCGGCAGAGAGTACTGACATTGCCCATTTTTTCTCTTCGGCGCTGGTCGAAGGTGATGTCAACGTGGAATAACACAAGCAAACGATCAAAATCACAAAACCCAGCGCCACAAGGAACAGAGCTAGATCTTTAAATAAGCGGACATTGCGCTCGGCATCCGATTCTTGCCGATCAACCGAAACGCTGAACGTATGGTTGGGCGGCGGATTATTGAGATCGATATGACTCATAAACCGATAATTTCGGTTTCCATTTTTTGAGTTTTCGGTTCAACTAAGCCGATTTTTAAGCCGCGCCGACGACCATCTCTGGCAGCCAGATATAGGGTGATGGCCTTACGTAGGATTTCACTTTTATTGGTTTCACCATCTTCGGCAGCCTTATCCAGCTCGCGGTTAAGGTCGTCTGACAATACAACATTGAAACGCACAGACATGGGTTGTTCCTGATATAGGTTTGATATGTATTTTATACACCAATTTTGTGCATCCAACAAGTTGCAAACCTGCTGCTACAAAGGCCTATCCTCCAACAATTTAGCATGCGCCGCCGCCAACCTCGCCACCGGAATTCGCGGCGCTGAACAGGACGCATAGTTAAGACCTATATTATGACAGAAGCGGATAGAGCGCGGATGCCCGCCATGTTCGCCGCAAATGCCGATTTTTAAGTCAGGGCGTTGGGTGCGCCCTAATTCAACAGCCATTTTCATCAGTTTACCTAGGCCTTGCACATCCAGGGTTTCAAACGGATTGTCTTGTAACAAGCCGGATTCTTCGTACAAGGGTAAAAACTTGTTTTCCGCATCTTCTCTGGAGAATGAGAAGGTGGCTTGGGTTAAATCGTTAGTGCCGAACGAGAAGAAATGCGCGATTTCCGCTAAATAATCGGCGCGAGTACACGCGCGAACAGTCTCTATCATCGTGCCGAATTTGAAGTTTATTTTCAGCTGGTACTGCGCTTCGACTTCCGCGCGGATTTCATCGACCCAGAGCTTGACCTTTTTTAACTCCTGCGCGGTGATCACTTGCGGCACCATGATCTCAGGTTCTATCGCAATCCCTTGTTTTAAGCACAGCGCCGCGGCCTCCAAAATCGAGCGGATTTGCATTTTGTAGATTTCCGGATAGCTCATGCCCAGCCTGACGCCGCGATGTCCGAGCATGGGGTTGACTTCATAGAGTTCCAACACCTTGGACAGCATTAATTCCTTCTTGGCGATGGCTTCTATGATGACTTCTTCATTGAGCTGATTGAACGGCGCCGGCAATTCGCTACGATAACTCAATGTTTCTAAAGTCACGCGTTGCCCTTTGGCAATGGACAAATAGTGCTTTAAGGCCTCAATTTCATCCAGCAATTGATGTTCGCTGGGTAGAAACTCGTGCATGGGCGGGTCCAACAGCCTTACAGTGACCGGATGCGGCGACATGGCGGCGAATAATTGCTCAAAGTCGTCGCGTTGGATCGGGAACAGTTTTGCCAGCGCGGCTTCGCGCTCAATCGTGTTGTTGGCCAAAATCATATCAATGACCAAGGGTAAACGGTCGGCGGCGTTGAACATCCGCTCGGTGCGGCATAAGCCTATGCCTTTCGCGCCATAAGTGACAGCCAATCTGGCGGTTTCGGGCGTATCGACATTCGCATAGATGTGCAGTCTGGCGATGCTGTCGGCCCAACTCAGCAAAGTTTGCAATTCCTCCGAAAAGGAAGGTGGAATAGTGGGAATCCGGCCTAAATAAATATTACCGTTGCTGCCGTCTATGGTCAGTAAATCGCCTTCCTTGATATGGATGTCGCCAACAATAGCCAAGTGCGCCCGCACGTCGATTTTAATGTCTTCAGCACCCGCCACGCAGGCTTTGCCCATGCCGCGCGCGACCACGGCGGCATGCGAGGTTTTGCCGCCCCGGCTGGTGAGTATGCCTTGTGCCGCAAAAAAGCCGTGTATATCTTCCGGTTTAGTTTCCTCGCGCAGTAAAATTAAATTTGCTCCGGTTTTGCCCAGCCGCACGGCGGTATCGGCGTCGAACACGCATTTGCCGCAGGCCGCGCCGGGTGAGGCTGGCAGGCCTTGCGCAATCGGTTTATGATCGTGATGGGGCGCGAGCTGCGGATGCAGCAATTGTTCCAGCGATTCCGGGTTGATACGCAACAAAGCCTGTTCCTTAGAGATCAGGCCTTCCGCTACCATATCCACAGAAGATTTCACCATGGCCGCGGCATTCATTTTGCCATTGCGGGTTTGTAGGCAGTAAAGTACACCGCGTTCTATGGTGTATTCATAGTCTTGTACCTCGTGATAATGCGCTTCCAGTTTATTGCGAAGCGCTACCAATTGCCGGTATTGCTCGGGCATTTCCGCCGCCATTTCCTGCACTGGCTTGGGGGTGCGGATACCTGCTACTACGTCCTCGCCCTGCGCGTTGACCAAATATTCGCCGTACATCTCATTCACGCCGGTGCCGGGGTTGCGGGTGAAGCCTACGCCAGTGGCGCAGTCGTCGCCCATATTACCGAAGACCATCATGACAATGTTGACGGCGGTGCCGTTGGCGATGTCCGGCGTAATATGAAATTCGCGGCGGTAATCCACTGCTCTACGACCCAGCCAGGAATTGAAAACGGCTTGGATGGAAATTTCCAGTTGTGCGTAGACATCTTCCGGGAAAGGCCGGCCGGTTTCTTCCAGCACCACTTTTAGGAATAGTTCACTGATTTCCTTTAACTGATCACTATTCAGCGCGACATCGGCCTTTATGCCGGCGCTGTGTTTTACCGCGTTAAAATGCGTATCGAATTTTTCATCCGCTATGCCCAGCGCCACCTTACCGAATAATTGAATAAAGCGCCGGTAGGCGTCATATACGAAGCGCGGATCGTTAGTGACTTCAATCAGGCCAGCCAAAGTTTGTTTGTTCAAGCCCAAGTTTAGAATGGTGTCCATCATGCCGGGCATGGAAATGGCCGAGCCAGAACGCACGGAAACCAATAGCGGGTTAGTTGCGCCGCCGAAGATTTTGCCGCTGCTGTGTTCAATCTCGGCAATTTGCTGTCTGACTTCCGCCATTAAATCCTCAGGCAGGCGTTTGTGTTCCAGATAGGTCAAACAGGTTTGCGTGGTGATTACAAAGCCAGCTGGTACATTCAGCCCGAGTTGCGTCATTTCGCAGAGGTTAGCGCCTTTGCCGCCCAATAAGGCTTTATTTTTGCCATCGCCGGTGTTAAATGAAAAACTGTATTTTGGATTCATGGTTGCCTGCTGCCTACTGGATAATGTCGACTTTTGAGCATATATGCCGGCAATTTTGCTAGGCATGATTTACTCACGTTTTTTATTGTAATAAGCAATTTTTACAGCGTTCATCGAGGTTTTACAAGCAGCAATTGCAATCAGTTTGCGGAAGTTTTTAATGCAATTAAAAACTGTATGATTTTTGTGGACTTAGAGTTTTTAGCTGTCTGATGAGTGTTTGTAAACACTTTGTATCTTGCGTGTTAACATATAGATCTTCCCAAATGCTAGCGGATTCTAATGGCAGCAGGCATAACATGGCAAAAATCATAAGTTGGTACCGCATTACACTCTCGCGCAATGAATACGAATCCGGTGAAGCCGGGGTGCTGATGGGCGCATTCCGGGCCGCCTACATTGCCAGAAACGGGCCGGAGGGTATGGCCATGTTTGGCGGCTGGAGTGAAGACGGCGAAAGCTATTTGGTTTACACCACGCCTAGGTCAGTAAAACATATCACACCGCTATTGGATGCGTATTCTGCGAAGCAGACGGCAAGACCCGAACCGGCTTATTTGGCTTTGATTTATGGTGAGGAAGCGGACTTTGCTTCGTTTGAGGTGGGGTTTGAGGCTTGAGGTTGGCTTTCGTATCTTATCGGTATTCATAGCTTACTAAACTGCGTCTTAGGTCTTGTTCAGCAGATGAGGTCAGAATAAATATTCAATAATCTGGCAAAATAACCTTAAAATTCATAAAAATTTACAGCCATTTTTCATGAGAAAGCCGCATTTTACAAGAACAAATTATGCAAGAATTGCAGGATATTCCAGAGGACGAATTAGCTGAAATTTATGACTTGATTCATTACCTTAGGTTAGGTTTAAAGAAAGAGCCGGCGCAACAACGCCAACCGGGGTTACTGTCAGGAAAATTGGACGATGGCTTTTTCGAACCATTGCCGGATGCCGAGTTAAAAGCATGGGAATGAGTTATTTGATTGATACCCATGTATTGCTTTGGTGGCTATTCAATGACGATAAACTTTGTACGGTAAGTCGTGAGATTATTGGAAATCCCGCGCATCGAATTTTAGTAAGCAGTGCATCAGCCTGGGAAATTGCCACAAAAATACCGTTTAGGCAAGTTACCCGAAGCAGAGCCGCTTTTAGCTGATTATCTTGGCATATTACAGAAAATGGGTTTTATGGAATTGGCTATTTCAACACAGCATGCCCTAAAAGCAGGGCGCATGGCTATAGAACAAAGAGATCCATTTGATAGGTTGATAATGGCTCAAGCGGAGCTAGAGTCTGTGCCAATTATTACTTATGACAAGGCATTTTTGACGGGTAGGGTTTAAGTCATTCCTGGCTAGGCTTGAGGGTCGCGCTGTTCCTTTAGCAATTGTTGCAAAGTGGGATGTTTGGCTTTTTTTGCGCCAATAATTCCAAACCAAGCGCATCACACAGAACGATGATTTTACGAATGCCGATTTCCGAAATTGTGCCGTTTTCGATGCCGGAAATACTGGCACGGCTCATGCCTAGCTGCTTAGCCAAGCTCTCTTGGGTGATGTTTTAGCTTTTCCGGGTTTCACGGATCAGTATGCCGATTTCGTCTAAGTACATTTCGCATCAAATACAGTGCAAAAAACTCATTTATAGCATAAATGCATTGTAATTGATGCATATAAAAGGATTTTATGCAGTTTTATGCAAATTCGTGTAAGCATAAAACTTATGTTAAATTAGTATTAATGTAAAAGTTCTCGCACACCTAACCTTGAATAATCGACAACACAGGATTTTGGCAGCCGACGTTTCAAGCAGAGGTGCCGCCAGCATGGATGTGTTCACGGTAATTGCTTCTGCATTGCTCTACCTCCTGCATCCTTGCAGTCGACGGCGTCCTCTGTTTGAAACGTCGGCTGCCAAAAGCCGCCCAAAAAAATTTGCCCCCCAATAACTTGAATAATCAACAACTTTGGTTTGACGTAGTCATCATCGGCGCCGGCGCCTCCGGCCTGATGTGCGCAATCGAAGCCGCAAAACGCGGTCGTAAAGTGCTGGTCATAGAACATGCCAAACGTGCCGGAATGAAAATCCTGATGTCCGGGGGTGGGCGTTGTAATTTCACCAATTATACGATCTCCCCGGAAAACTATATTTCCCACAATCCGCATTTTTGTAAATCGGCGCTGAAACGCTATACGCAATGGGATTTTTTGGCTATGGTCGAAAAATACCAAATTCCCTATCACGAACGCCTGCATGGACAATTGTTTTGCGACAATAGCGCCAAGGATATTTTGGATATGCTGTTGGCGGAATGTCAGCTCTATGGGGCGGAGATAGCCTTAAATTGCAGCGTAGAAAAGGTGCAAACAGACGAGAATGACTGTTTTTTGCTGCAAACCAGCCGTGGAGCCATACAATGCCGGTCCTTGGTAATCGCCAGCGGTGGCTTGTCGATACCGAAAATCGGTGCGACCCCGTTTGGCTATAAAATCGCTGAGCAATTCGGGATAAAAGTACAACCAACACGCGCCGGACTTGCGCCTTTAACCTTGCACCCCGCTGATAAAGAACGTTTTTCGGCCTTAACCGGTATCGCAGTTTCTTGTGAGGCGCTGAGTTCACGCAGCAGTTTCAAGGAAAACCTGTTGTTTACGCATCGCGGGCTCAGCGGGCCGGCCATTTTGCAGATTTCCTCTTACTGGCAACCTGGGGAAGCCTTAACTATTAATTTATTGCCGGAGATCAATCTATTCGAGGCACTGAAACAGAAACGCCGGCAGGGTAGTCAAGCCAAACTGCAAACAGTGTTGGGAGAGTTATTGCCAAAACGACTGGTGCAAACTTTGCTAGATGAAGCCAGCCTGGACTTAAGCTTGGCAAATTGTGCCGATAAACAATTGCAGTACATTGCCGGCGCCTTGCAGGAGTGGCAAATCAAACCTAACGGCAGCGAAGGTTACCGCACGGCGGAAGTCACTTTGGGCGGCGTGGATTGCGCTGCTATTTCCTCAAAAACCATGGAAAGCAAGCAAGTACCCGGCCTGTTTTTTGTCGGCGAAGTGTTGGATGTCAGCGGCTGGCTGGGTGGCTATAATTTCCAATGGGCGTGGTCATCCGGGTGGTGTGCAGGTCAATTTGTCTAACGTTTTTGACTCTTTTTACGCACTGTGGTAATAATTCTCTTAAATATTCGTCAAAACATGTAGTGGAAATAGGCTAAAAGTCAGATAATAACGTTTGATCATCTGACTATGGTGCTTAAATCCCATGAAAAGTAAAGAAATTGAATTGCAATCGGCAGACGCCGAACTTAAGATAGACGATGATTTATATTTACAGCAAGCGGACCTCATCGTGCCGCAAAAGCTGCCGATAGGGGAAGTAAATGGCCCAAAGGGGCCGGAACCCACACGCTACGGCGATTGGGAGAGAAAGGGGCGTTGTGTCGATTTTTGATAAAACGCCGTTACTTTAGAACTTACCTTAAGAGAATTCATGGCAGCTAATAACCGTCCGCTTTCACCGCATTTGCAAGTTTATCGCTTACCCCTCACCGGTCTGATCTCTATCACCCATAGGCTCACCGGTGTATTGCTCTCCTTAGGCTTGATCCTGTTCGTTTATGTGTTATACGCCATCGCCGCCGGCGAGGACGCTTACAACGCTTTGCAACTCTTTATGTCCTTTTGGTTATGCCAATTGGTTTACTGGGGATTTATCTACGCTTTATTTTTTCATGTCTGTCATGGTGTGCGGCATTTACTTTGGGATGTCGGCAAAACCTTTGCCCGCGAGACGCTTAATCGCTACGCAGTTATCGAGTTAATTGCTTCGGCGGTCTTGGTTTTGATTACTTATTTCTTACTTTAAGGACAGGCTTATGGGTTGCAAGGCAATACTTGAAAAAGTTGGGGACGTTTTTAGCATAAAAAGCCCGGTGGGCCACTGGCGCTATCAACGCTTAAGCGCGGTAGCGCTCGTACCATTGACCATTTTAATGTTGGTCTTACTGAATAAAGCCCTGCATGCGCCGTATGCAGAAACGGTCAATTGGTTGTCCGAGCCTTTTACTGCGCTGGGGATTATTGTTTGGCTAGCGACGGTGCTTTATCACTCTGCGCTCGGCGTACAAGTGGTGCTGGAAGATTATGTGTCTAATCTCCAACTTAGACATTGGGCGATTCTTGCTAGCAATCTACTGTTTTTAGCCTTGGGCATCGCCGCAATGGCTGCGATTATCATCATTCTTCTGCTAAGGTAACTCATGGCTTCGGCATATAACATCATAGAACACCAACACGATGTCGTGGTAGTGGGCGCCGGCGGCGCGGGTTTGCGCGCAACTTTCGGCATGGTTGAAAAAGGTTTGAAAACCGCTTGTATCAGCAAAGTCTTTCCTACCCGCAGTCATACTGTCGCCGCACAAGGCGGCATCAGCGCGGCGCTGGGGAATATGGGCGAGGACGATTGGCGGTTTCATATGTACGATACCGTTAAAGGCTCGGATTGGCTGGGCGATCAGGACGCCATCGAATACATGTGCCGGGAAGCTATTCCGGCCGTTTTGGAACTGGAGCATTACGGTGTGCCGTTTTCCAGAACCCCGGATGGTAAAATCTATCAACGCGCCTTTGGCGGCATGTCCACGCATTACGGCAAAGCCCAAGCGTTACGCACTTGTGCAGCGGCGGATGTGACTGGTCACGCCATTCTCCATACTCTTTACCAGCAGGCCTTAAAACACAAGGCCGAATTTTTTGTCGAATATATCGCCTTAGACTTGATCGTGGAAGAAGGTGTTTGTTGCGGCGTGTTGGCTTGGTGCTTAGACGATGGCAGCATACATTTATTTCGCGGTCATCAAACAGTACTGGCAACCGGCGGCTATGGGCGCACCTTTTTATCCTGCACTTCAGCGCATACAGTGACCGGCGACGGCAACGGCATGGTGTTAAGAGCGGGTTTGCCCTTGCAGGATATGGAGTTTATCCAGTTCCATCCGACCGGCATCTATGGTTCCGGTTGCCTGATGAGCGAAGGCGCCAGAGGCGAGGGCGGCTATTTAACCAATTCCGAAGGCGAACGCTTCATGCCGCGTTATGCGCCGAACGCCAAAGATTTGGCCTCGCGCGACGTGGTTAGCCGGGCGATTACCATGGAAGTCAATGCCGGACGCGGTATAGGGCCAAAAAAAGATTTCGTACATTTACATTTGGAGCATCTTGACCCAGCCGTGATTCATCAGCGCTTACCGGGCATTTCGGAAACCGCACGGATTTTCGGCGGCGTTGATGTCACTAAAGAACCAATACCGGTACTGCCAACCGTGCATTACAACATGGGCGGCATTCCTACTAACTATAAGGCGGAAGTAGTCACCTTAAAAGACGGTGATCCCGATTATGTGGTGCCGGGCTTAATGGCGATAGGTGAAACTGCTTGTGTCTCGGTACACGGTGCGAATCGTTTGGGTTCCAACTCCTTGCTGGATCTCGTGGTGTTTGGCCGGGCGGCGGCGATCCGCTGTACAGAACTGATTAAACCCGGCATGCCGCATAAGCCGCTGGCTGCCGATGCCTGCGAGCAGGCGCTGAGCCGCTTCGATACTATCCGCCACGCCAACGGCAGCCGGAAAACCGCCGAAATTCGCTTGGCTATGCAAACCAGTATGCAAGCAAAAGCTTCGGTATTTAGAACCGAAACCACTCTGCAGGAAGGCATTACGCAAATGGCCGACATCGCCGCTTCGTTTAGCGATGTGCATGTTGGGGATAAATCCTTGGTCTGGAACACCGATCTGGTGGAAACCCTGGAGTTGGACAATTTGCTCGGTCAAGCGCAAGTCACCATGAGCGCCGCCGGCAACCGCCAAGAAAGCCGCGGCGGTCACGCCCGCGATGACTTTCCTAAACGCGATGATCAGAACTGGTTGAAACACACCTTGACTTGGCGTCAGGATAATCAAGTCAAAATCGATTACCGTCCCGTGCATATGTATACCTTGACCGATGAGGTCGAAGTCGTGGCACTCAAAGAGAGGGTTTACTAATGGTAGAATTTTCACTCCCCAAAAACTCGGTAGTCAAAACCGGCAAAATCTATAAAGCTGCCGCAGATGCTAAAAAAATTCGTATTTTCGAAGTGTACCGTTGGGACCCGGATAGCGGGGAAAATCCGCGCATAGACAGCTACCATATCGATATGGATAGCTGTGGACCTATGGTGTTGGACGCCATTTTGAAAATCAAGAATGAAATCGACAGCAGTCTGACTTTTCGCCGCTCTTGCCGCGAAGGCGTGTGCGGTTCGTGCGCGATGAATATCAACGGCAAAAACACCTTGGCCTGTACCAAAGCCATCAGCGATTATTCCGGCACTATCAAAATCTTTCCATTGCCGCATATGTCGGTGGTGAAAGATTTGGTGGCGGATATGACGCATTTCTTCGAGCAATATACTTCGATCAAGCCTTGGTTGACGAATGCAAGCCCTGCTCCAGAAGCTGAGCGTCTGCAAAGTATAGAGGAAAGAGCTAAGCTGGATGGACTCTATGAGTGCGTGCTCTGCGCCTGCTGCTCAACTTCTTGTCCCAGCTATTGGTGGAACAGCGACAAATATTTAGGGCCGGCCGTGTTGCTGCAAGCTTACCGCTGGCTGGCGGATAGCCGTGATGACAATGAGCAGGAGCGGCTGGATCAACTGGACGATGCATTCAAACTATATCGTTGCCACACCATCATGAATTGCACCGATACGTGCCCGAAAGGCTTGAATCCGGCGCAAGCCATAGGCGAAATCAAGAAAATGCTGGTCAGTCGCTAAGGCTGATGAGCGACATCAATAAGCTGCGCTGGCGCTGCCGGCGCGGTAGTTTGGAATTGGATCTAATACTGTATAGGTATCTGGATCATGCTTACAGGATAGCTATGCCAAGTGAGCAGCAAGCTTTTCAGCGCTTGCTGGATTTGGAAGATACCGATTTGCTAAGGTATTTAATGGGCGAGGATACGCCGCAGGATATAGAATTAGCAAGTTTGGTGCAGGTTTTGCGGGTTACGGGTTACGATGTGCGGCAAGAATCTGGATAAATTTAAAGAAATCAAGCGCATCTAACACGCCCGGCATTGCTAGTCCGATTATTGCGGCCAAGCCACCCCAGGGTTTGGGCAATCTACAAACAACAGATTATTTTTGCCGTCATTCGGTACATACACTTGATTCACTGGCGAGGGTGGATAGTACAAGCCGTTTTGACAGCCGACGCTTTGGCCCGGACCCACCACGATATGCGCACCAACCTTCAAGGTGCAAGTGCTGACACGGTCCAGCGCACTCCATTCTTGGCAAATGTCTTCTGCGGCACGGTAGCTGTCTCGGGAGCCTTTTGGCGCATCGAAAGACCACCATTGACCATAGACTGAATAAGTGCGGGTGCTGTCCCAGACCCGATACACCGTGATGGGTTTTTGCACGGCAAATACCTTGCCGGCGCAGAGTTTGCAGTAGCCATGAATATCTTCCGCATCTTGCAATAAAGCATCGTCGTTGACTTCAAGAAGCCCATCTGTCGGGGCTTGGATCTTACCAGTACAAATTTCACCGGATTTGCCTAGCAAATGCTGGTTGGGATGAAGGGTCGCGCAACCGGAAATGAGCGTGAAAACCAGACAAAGGCTACTCTTGGTGATTAAGTGCTGCATACGTTCTCCTAGAATAAAATACGTTACGTTTTATGATCTTGGCGGTTTAAAGCTTGCCCGGGTAACAGGCAAGCCATGTACCATAGGCTTATAAGGTTTTCAAATATTCCAACAAAGCCTTTTTCTCTTCCGGCGGCAAATTGACGCCATATTCGTGACCGCAGCGGCTATTGCCGGATTTGGGGTCGGCGCAATCGGCTGTGGTATTGTAGGTAAACGTAGAGTTGGTTTGCTTGGCCGCTACGCCGACGTTGACAGGGTCGAAAACCGGTCCGACTTTAAAGGCGGGCGTTCTTTCTGCTACCGGTTTTAATAAGTCGGCAAGGGTTGGCACTGAGCCATTATGGAAATATGGCGCAGCTGCCCAGACCCCTTCCAAGACCTTAGATTCGAAGGCAAATTTAGGTGCGGGGGTGGTAAATTCGGTTTTACAACTGGATTTTTTATTGTCGGCGTGTTCCCAGGCATCGCTGAGGGTATGGATGGCGCCATTCAAATCTATATTTCCAGGGTTAATTAGCTTAACTTGCAAATCGTGCAGCTTTGCGAGTTTTTGCTGCAATTTGGCGTCATTCTCTAAGCCCAACGTTTTTTCAATCTCTAATAGCTCTTTACGGGCGGTATTTTCCAGATCCACGATTAAAGGTGAGCTCTGTTGCAGAACAGTGCCTAAGACCGACAATTTTAAGACATTGACGGCCAGTTCGTTTTCTGCTTTCAGTGGTTGAGCCAGGAAGGGTACTTGTGCCCCGGCTAAAACGCCGGTATCTACTTTCCAAGTTAGCTGATCATATTCCTTGGTATCCGTGCCGACATTACACAGCGGGGTCGCCCAGGTTTGCTGCAAGGAACGCACCGCGCCCGGACGAATGCCGTGACAGGCAGCGCAACCGCCTTCTTCGGTTTTCGTGCTGCTTTCGTAAATACGTTTACCTTGCGCAGCCAGTGGTTGATTAATTGCCCAAGGCCCTTTTTTCCAAGGCCATTTTGGCGGCCCGATTTTTTTTATTAGGTTTTCGGCATTTTTCAAGCCGTCAAAATTGGCTGAATTGATTTGCAGAAAATCGACGCCCAAGATCCTGAAATTGTCCTTTTTCGGGTTAAAGTGCGCAAAAACCCCGACCACTTCACCAAGATTGCGGGCTAAGGCTAATATGTCATTACCGTTGTCAGCGAAGCCGGGCCATTGGGTTTTGTCCTGGATCGAAGCATTCCAGACGAAGGGGTAACGTACGGGGGCTTCGGCGCGGTGAATGTTGCTTTTTATCATGTGATCCTGGCCGGCGCCAATATCCAGTCCAGTCAGCCGATTAAATATCATGCCTACCGCATCAGCTCGGCCAGGCCCCCAAGTTGTGTGTTGAGGCAAGCCATTATCCATAATGGTGCTGTAAGGCAGAAACCAGGTTTCGACATCCTGATGCAATTGCGTTTGCTGAGCCGGTGAAGCGGAATTGCCGAGAACCGTCCGGGCGAAGTCGTTGAAGGCTTTGTTATCGGTGAGTACTAAGCTAACCGCTAGGCTAAGATCGGTGGCTAAACTTTGGAAATCGACGAAGGCTGGGCCGCCATCGATCCGGTAATTAACATGATCGACTTCAATCTGCCGGTTGTGGCAAGCAGCGCAGCTCATACCGAGATTATCCTGGTTAACTGCAAATCCTAGCGGCAAGCCGGTGGCAGGTGAGGTTTCATTTGGCAAATAGCCATAGCGGTTGAGGCTGTTTTCCATAAAAGGCCTGCCGTTAGCTTGTTTTAAAGCCTTTATCCAGTTCAAAGGGATAAGTTGCGAACCTTGGTCCAAAGTATAATAGGCTTTGCGGTCTGCCGGGGTCCATGTTGTTCCTTGATCAAGGTAGATGGGATTGTTGTCGGCCACCGATAATCCGGGGATTAGCGATAAGCTGAATAAGATAATTATCCAAGTAGCCTGAGCCAGGCGATAGTAGTTTTTTTTCTGCTGGTTTATCATGGTTTTCCCTGGTTTTTTGCTAAGTATTTATTTTGAAGATTTGCAACATGTAGGTATAAAGGACGCACATGCTCAACTTAATCTAATTTCTAGGATTTTGGCAAGTAAAATTTATCAGCGCTTGCCTAAAAATGTGCTGTTAAACATTCAGGCTAAGCGGAAGAATTTGACTAGCAAATATAAGTTTCATATGCTACCTTCGTACTAGTACATATGTACTATACCTTTTCGTAGTTAAAGTTCAGTAGAATAGTCGTTCAATTCCACTCTTAGGGCTTCAAAACAATGCACGTCCTACTGATTGACGACCATTTTGCCGCCCGTGAAGGCGTGACCTGTTTACTGAAACAGATTTTTCCTGAATTACAGGTTTTTGAAGCGGAAAGCGTAGATCAAGGGCTGGCGATAGCGCGTGAAACGCTGCTAAATTTGGTCATACTCGACGTGCAATTGCCGGGTAAAGACGGTTTAACCGGTTTACAGGCTTTACGCGGAGAATTTCCTAATCTATGCGTTACTATGTATTCCGGCTTGGATGATAGGGAATTAGTGTTTGAAGCTTTACGCTTGGGCGCTATGGGATTTATTGTCAAAACGCTTTCCAGACAGGCTTTTGTTGAAGCTTTACGCGATGTTTTATCGGGAAAGGTTTATTTGCCGGCCTCAGTGGTAGGACAGCAATTTTTGCCAAATTTTACTATCCAGAACCTGGTTGGCGTGAGGCCGGTATCCGATCCGGCCAGTTTGGATTTAACCCCGCGTGAGTTCGAAGTGTTGAGTTGGCTGGTGCAGGGTAAAGCTAACAAAGAAATTGCCCGGCAATTAGGCATAGAGGAACAAACGGTCAGAAACCATCTCCGGCCGGTATTTCAAAAGTTCGGCGTGGCCAAGCGGGCTGAGTTGCTGGTCAAAGTGTTTGAACGGGGCATAGTTTTTGGTAAACCAGACATAGGAAATTTGCCGGAATAAACTGCCGTTAAACTTGCAATCATCGCGTTCATTGAGATTTTCCCATTGCTTTAGCCATCAATTCCAGCAATGCGCCGCCGCTAGCCGGTTTGCGTAATAAGTAGGTATTCTCTGGCCATTTTTCTCGGTCTTCATGGGGAATGGCGTGGGCGGAGAGAATCAGAATCGGGACCGGCCCGCATTGGCTTTCCACAGCGGCAATGATGTCGTGAGCGGTTTCCTGATTGTCCAGATAGAAGTCGGTAATTAGTAGATCGGGAGTTCTAATGTTATCCGCCAAGGTGGCGAGGGTTTCCGCTTTAGATGTGGCAGTCTGTATTACGCAACCGCAGGCGGATAATTGTTCAGCCAAAGCTTGTAATACTTCGACGTCATCATCGACGATAAACACAAAGCTACCCACCAGCGGTGGATGATGTGGCGCCGCGGTAAGTTGCTGATTTACGTGATCAGCAACCGGTACACAAAGGGTAAAGTCGCTACCGCGGTTGGCTTTGGAATAAAATGCCAGGGTATGGTTAGGCAAGGTTTCAGAGGCTTTCAATACATAAGCCAGTCCAATACCTAAGCCGTATATCGCTGGATCGTCTCGGCGACGTGGGCCGCGGTAAAAATCTTTAAAGATGTTTTGTTTTTGCTGGTCGGGGATACCGATGCCGGTATCGTAAACATGAATTTTGAGCCGGTTTTCACCTATCTTGTTCGCCGCTACTAGAACCCAACCTCGTTGGGTATATTTGATGGCGTTATCAATTAAATTGCTGAGGATTTGCCTAAGTATGCAGACGTCGCTGTTGATATTTAGCGGTGGTTTCGAGCGGAGGATGATTTTAAGTTTAATACCACGTTTGGCTGCTTGCGGTGCAAATTGCTCTTCCAATCCAGCCAGCAGGATGTTTATGTCGACAGCACTTAACACGGGTAGTTGCCTACCGGTTTCCAAATTTGCTATGTGCAGAATATGGTTAAAAGCATTGTTAAGTTCATCAATAGAGCCGCCTAAGCGACTGGAGATATGTTGGATATGGTTGTCCAGGATGCCGGCGCAAGCCGTTTCTAATACTGAGGAGAAGCAGCTCAAGGCTTGCAAGGGTTGCCGTAAATTGTGACTGAATTGTTGCAGAAATAATTGTTTACTTTGCGCGGAGTTTTCCGCCTTGCGTTTGGCTTGAAACGCGTGGCGAGAATGAAATTCCAACTGAAAACGCGTACAGAAACCAAACAGGTTGGCAATCAGTAGAATCAATATCGAGGTAATCAGGGTTTTAGTATCAACACCTATTGCATAGCCGCTAAGCGGTAAAATCAGCATGGCCAGCCATCCATACAACACGGTTTCGCTGAGGGACATAAATAATTGGCCGTAAATGAAGAAGTAAATCGGCAATAGACCGGACCAAATTTCGGAGTAGTAGGCTGGGTTATGGTGTATCAATAACACGCCCGCCAGATTAAGGATGGTGATTCCGGCGCCGAATTTAGCGGTGATTGCAATTTGGGTAGGTGCTTGAGCATGTTGATCCAGTCGAATTAACAGTAAGCATAAAATAACTACTATCATCGGCCGGCCTATCAGTTCGTAAATAGATAGGTCTTTGGTTAATATGTCTAAAAATATGAAAGCCAGGAAGCCAAGAGCTCCTAATCGCAGAGCCCATTTTAGCGTGTCTAGGGTTTCTGCTTGTCTCTCCTGCCAAAACAATTGCTCCTCTTCTTTATCGAAAACCGGAAGAGTTAAAGACAGTCTGTTGTTGGCAGTTTTTTTGATTGGCTCTGGGTTTATGCCGCAGCTATGAAATGATGAAATCAGCCGCTGTGATGCATCGACAAAAGCTGAAATTTTAACAATCTGCATTACCTGATTTCCTGATTGAAAAAGCTGTCGATTGTCTGTAACCGACTTGCTTTTAACTATTATTTTTGTTAAGGGCTTGGCTCTGTTAAATGTATTCTCGTTGGAGTTCATGGTCAAGTCCAATTTTAAATATTAGCAGCGGTAGTAGCTTGCCCCTTTGTGATTCAATGTGATGTATGGGTTTTTCTGTTGATTACGGTTAAAACACTTTAAAATCAAAGCTCATGGAGCCTTTGTCTGGCTTGGATAATGGGAGTTTATCTGGATTTTCTTGTTGATGATGTTAAAGTTGTCACTATAAGTTTGTGACATTTTACCTTTTCTTAAACGCTTGCTTGCCAACGCTTATAGACCAGTTGCCCTAAAAATCCGATCTGTAACAGGCTGAAGATGAGTGCGCTGCTTGCAGAATCCGCCCATAGCGGGAAGGCCAGCGCCGCAAGCCAAGGCTGCCCGGCAAAACTAAATAGGCCGGGAATGATGCCGTATAGCAGTGCTGCACTGAGTAGGGTCAAATTAAATGCGCGCTGCGGATTTTTGCCATAACTGAAAAAAAGGTATATACAACAGTCGCGCAACAGTAACAGCAGGATAGGCAGAGGATAAATGTGAAAATTTGCCCCCAATAAACCTAAAGGATGTTCGGATAGGCTCAAAATCAGTGCAAAAGGGATAGCCAAACTGAAGCTTAGCCACCAAATAGGTAGTTCCTCTGCAAAGCGCCGCCAATTTCGTTGTTCGGCATAAATCTGTAGGCATTTTAGGCGCATGGCGTCATTAGGTTCTACCAGGATGCCGATATAGCTAAGCACAATGCAAACAGCAAAAGCCGCAAGGGCAATGGAGTACACCGAACTTGGCAAAAAACCGCCAAAATAAATGATCAGGAATGCCGAGAACGTTAACCAGATCCAGGGTAGGGTGCGTATGCCAAGAGCCTGGGACATTAAACGATAATTACCAACGCTGCACCAAAAAAGAGCGGAAAAAACGCTGAGCATATTGAAGAGCTGCTGATTAAAGCTAAATTCATACCAAATGGGCGCGCCGATGGCTGGAAAAAACATTCCAAGTGAAGACACAGCCGTGAGTTTGGGGGTAATGAAAATCAGGGCGATGATAGCCATGATAAAGATCGAGCTGCTTTTAGTCTCGTTGCGTTGTACGGCCATTTGCGCCATTAACAGGCCGCCGCTTTGCATGAATAATCCGGCGGATATGCAGTAAAAAGCCACTATAGGCAGTGCGGCCAAGTCATCGGTTGCTGTGGCGAAAACACCTAAGCAGATCAGGCCGCTGTACCATACCATCACAGTGCTGCCTAATAGCTTGCCCCAGGTCATGTCCCATGGTCCAAGCGCGGACAAGCGTTGCGTGTTCCAGGTGTGGTTGCGGAATTCGTCCAGCATACTGTCTCTGGTTTGCTGTACGCCCCATAGTAGCGTGATAAGCAAAAATAATATGAGCGCGGTTTTAGCCGTCGTGCTACCTAAATTGTAGCCGTCGATATAGTAGCTTAAAGAAAAAACCACCCACAATACCAGCGGGGCGCCGATCAGGCGGGCAGTTGAATATTCCAATAGCAATTGGCGGTGAAATTCTGGATTTAGTTGCATGCCGGCGTTTTAATGGTTTGTAAGTAAGCGTCTTGTAGATTGCCGGCGCTAGGGGCATATTCGCAAACCGGTAGTTCTTGATCCAGTAAGGCTTTTAACAAGCCGTGTTGTAGGTGTGGCGCGGCGGGAATTTCCAGTAGCGCCTGCTGGTCGGTAATATTAATGATACGAATATTGGGCAGTGCTTGTAATTTTTCGCTTAAATTGGCTAGCGGCGTGGCGAGCACCAATTTGAAGAGCTGGTGTTGTTGGGCACGGCTTTTAACTGCAACCTGTTCGACGATACGCCCCTGCCGGAGCACCAGCATATCGGTGCAATAGGCTTCCAGTTCGGCCAGTATGTGCGAGGAAACCAGGAGTGTCATGCCTTGCGCTTGCAAGTCCACAAACAGCAGTTCCAGTTCATGGCGGGCTTCCGGGTCCAGGCCGGAAGCCGGTTCATCCAGTAGCAAGACTTTTGGTTGATGGATGATGGCTTGGGCGATAGCTACTCTTTGCCTTAAGCCGCGCGATAGTTCGCCGGGTGACATGTGTAGGCGGTCTTCTATCTTTAGGCGGCGGCTGACGTTGCTGATGGCGGCGGGGCAGTCTGCATCGTTTAGGCCTTGTGCGCTGGCGATGTAGTGCAAGCATTGCTTGACTGTCAGCCGTTCATATAGGCCGTAGAAGTCGGATAAATAGCCGATTTTGCGGTGGCAGGCGCGGGGGTGGTTTAATACGTCTACGCCGTCGATGGCGATGTTACCGTTGACCGGTTGCGCGAGCGCCGCCATGCAGCGTAGCAATGTGCTTTTGCCTGCTCCATTGGGGCCAACCAGCGCTGTGATGCTGCCGTGCGGGATTTGGAAGGAAACATCATCCAAAGCCCGCAAGCCAGGGTAGTCAAAAATAAGCTTGTCGACGGTAATCATGGAGGATGGGTAGTGGACCTAGGTTTTAAATTTGCACCGAAAGTGACAGTATTTGATATTTTTTGGTGCAAAGCAATCTAAATTAAGAAATCAATCGAGTGATGTCGAAAATTAATATCCCCAAAAATTCTTGCATGAAGGTTTGTCGACTGATCGGTTTTTGGCTGCGAGGTATTCCACCAGAGGACGCCGCGAATACGTACATGGAGGCTTGACGCCAGCATCCCTGCTGGCGACACCTCAGACGGAAAACCTTAGCGCCAAAATCCAGAGTTGTTGATTGATCATGTTCGTAGTGTGCAAGATTATTAGGGGAGATTAATTTTTTGGCTAATAGGTTCTAATTTTATTTGATTTTTGCTTAATTAGGCTTAAATGTTGCTAGTTTTTAATAATTGCACAATTGTCAGCCTGATTGCTTCAGCAGGTGAAAAATTAATAAGTCTCGCCACTGAATGTGAACTGGTCAACACGGTGTATGATTATCTGTTTTTTAATCCTCAGGAGAGAGTGAATGCACAACGTCACGTTAATCAAAGGTGATGGTATCGGCCCTTCAATTATGGATGCCGCAGTCGCGGTTATTAACGCGTCGGGCGCTAAAATCAATTGGCTGGAAGCCGAAGCCGGCATGTCGGCCTTTGAAAAAACCGGTACGCCGCTGCCGGATGCCACAATGGATTCCATAGAGCAAACCCGCGTGGCTTTCAAAGGTCCGCTGACGACGATGGTGGGCGAGGGCTTCAGAAGTATCAATGTCGAATTGCGTAAACGTTATGACTTGTACGCGAATGTCAGGCCGGCTAAAAGTTGGCACGGCGTTAAAACACGTTATGAAGACGTGGATATTGTTATCGTCAGGGAAAATACCGAAGGCTTGTATGTTGGGTTGGAGCATTATTTGACGCCGCAAAAGGACATCGCCGAGAGTTTGGCGGTGGTTACACGTGCCGGTTCGGAACGTATCGTCGAATACGCGTTTAAATATGCCATAGACAATCATCGTAAAAAAGTCACCATTTGCCATAAAGCCAATATTCTGAAATATACCCAGGGTTTGTTCCTGAAAACTGCGCGGGAAGTGGCGGCCAAGTATCCGCAAATCGAATTCAACGAAGTCATTGTCGATGCTGCCTGCATGCATATGGTGATGCGGCCGGAAAATTTTGATGTGGTGGTGACCACCAACATGTTCGGCGATATTTTATCGGATCTGACTGCCGGCTTAGTCGGTGGCTTGGGTCTGATTCCCGGCGCCAATATCGGTGAAGACGCCGCACTATTCGAAGCAGTACACGGCAGTGCGCCGGATATAACCGGTAAAAACCTGGCTAACCCTACCGCAGTGATGATGGCCGGGGTGATGATGTTGAATCATTTGGGCGAGCATGTTGCCGCTGACCGCATGCTGAAAGCGATTGAAAAGGTGGTTAATGAAGGCATTTATGTTACGCCCGATCTTAATCCGCATAGCACCACCGGCACCAAGGAGATGGGACAGGCAATTGTGGATGCTATGGAGTAATGCAGCGGGGCCTTTCTAGTTTGGGCTTATGTCATGCCTAAATCGCGCCCGTCAGCATTTGGAGTATTGACAAGGCAGTGTGAAGTTTTTATAATGGGACTTCACATTGCTTGTTTAAGCAGGCCTTTGCCGAGGTGGTGAAATTGGTAGACGCGCTAGCTTCAGGTGCTAGTAGAGGTAACTCTGTGGAGGTTCAAGTCCTCTCCTCGGCACCATTATTACTTGGTAATATCAATAGCTTAGAATATTTCCTTTAAGCTCGTTACGGAAAGCTAATTGTATTCTTAATTATGTACTGTGACAACACTGTGACAGGCAGAATTGAAAATAATCTAGTTTAAAGTGCTAATCACCGTGCGTATCAAAGGCATCATCAATTACTCGCATCTCTGGTCTTTTTACATCACTCCACCCAACCTTGACTTAATCAGGCTAAAATTTATTTATATTATGCATGCTCTTCGCCACCAAGTTGAGTCAACAACCAATTGAGGTGATTTCTGGAATTCGAAACTATTTCGTCAAAAATCATGATGGTCATATTGGACTCCATAAGATGCTGCAATGGCAAATCATTGCCCCTTTTGCCACCGATTAGAAGCACCTTAATGTCAGCATTTGTGAATTTGGCGAAATCGTTTCTATATGCAGTTGCTTGTTGATAATCTTTATGTGCTAGACAATGACTTGGGCGCTTGAATTCTATTAGCAGGTATTCATTGGCAAAATTAACGTTCAGCATTAAGTCAGGCCGTTTGTTTGCGCGTTTGCCTGCATATTTTTGACCCAAATAATCTTCTATTTGGCGTTTTAGAGTTTTATTGCTACTGAATACCGTGTATTGAACACCAAAAACCCACAAGTTTTTTTCCAAGGTGTCATGTATCAATTTTTCATCGGTATCTGGACTTTGACACAGTTGTTCAAAACAATCTAGAAACTCCAATCGGCTTTTTGCTTGCTCTCCAATTAAGGCTAGTTCTGCCAACCCGAATTCCGTCAAAACCTCAGCAATTTTGGTAATATCTGAATGTTTGGCCTGATGGATGTAATCAAGTACGGTTCTGTAATCGGTTCGCTCCAGCGCATCCAATATTACGCACACAATCGGCTCTACCTTGGATTCAGGTTCGCCATAATACCTACCTAATACAGCCTTTATGGCCTTGTCCGCGTAATGACGTTTATATTCTGGAAGCAAAGCCAGGCGGTCATTGATACGCTTTTGTAACCGTGCTTGAGCAAGATTTATGTCGCGTCCGTATTCTTCCTTAACCTTTTCCCTGATGATGGGTTGTACGTAGCGACGAACCTCTTCATACAGCTCACTATTTTCAACTATCGCTCCCCAGTCAGCTGTAACATGGTCAAACAAGCCATCGACTTCGATTTCTCCGTAAATTTTATTCAATAGCTTTGGCGGAAAATCATCTGCTTTATCAAGACCAAAAAAGCCAGGTTTACCTACCACTTTGCCTGCAACCCGGATGCAAATCCCCGGTTGCTTCAATTTGCCATTTTGGTTGGATACCGTGAATTCTAGTTTGATATTTCCAGCAGTCGGCAATGTGGCAGTATGCTCGGTATAAGTGCCGCCAATGTCGTCGACACCAAGCGGTTTACCATTTACGCTTATTTCGAAATCCACTTCGCGTCCATAGTCCTGGAGCAAAATTTGGCGAAATTTATCAGGATTGGGAAATGCCATAGATTGATGCAAATCGTGCAACGACAAACACGTTCCATGTCTAGTTTTATCGCAATCTTCCACACTCAAATTAATTGGTAATTTTTCGATATCTTCAGACGCCTCTAAATCCAAAGTGGTCAACGTAAATGAACACTTTTTACCTCTGGCCCAGGTTTCCAAAGTCATGGTTCTTGCCGCCATTAGGCCTGCGAACTTGCCAATGCCTTTTTTACCTTTAACCTTTCTGTGCTTTTGGGATGAAAACTCGCCACGTCGCTGTCGTCTATCACTAGCGATGAATAGATATTCCCGGAGTAGTTCTACTTCAGTCATCCCTGAGCCATTGTCTTGAATAATGACGGGGTCTTTACTCATCGGTTCCGGGAATGTGACTTTAACTTGTTCAGCGTCAGCATCCCAGGCATTATCTATCAACTCTTTTATCGCTTTTTCCGAAGACTGTTACGTCCGCCTCTATTTAATTCCTAACCCCCGTTTTAGTCCCGATGTCATTCAGGGATATTGAAGATCCAATCACTTTTTTAGCGCGAGACAACTCCAGTTATTAAAAAGGCTGGTGCTCCTCTGTTATCGTGGGAAGTTTCTCACACTTAGTCACGCAGAAAGAGACCAGCCTATGAAGCGGATTGTCGCATCAATTCTTACTCTCCAACAACATCTTGATTCCTTATCCAATCAGCCCATTCTCTATCGACCTATTGCTTGTCCAAATTGTTCTTTTGGCAAGCTGTGGTGTCATGGCTGTTATGAAAGGAAAGCGGATAGGCAATCATTAAATTCCGAGTCGCTTAATCCGATTCCGATTCCTCGCTATTTATGCCGGGGTTGCGGTCAGACCTGCTCCCGATTACCCGAATGCATTGCGCCTCGCCGCTGGTATGACTGGGCGATTCAACAGGCGATCATTCTGATGTTTTTAAGTGGCTGCTCTTTGCATGGATGTTCGCGGCAATGTGGTTTGGATCGTCGTACGCTTCGCCGTTGGTGGACTGAACTGCAAGTGCGCCATCATGAATTCCAATTGTTTTTACGCGCTCGGTTTCCAGAGTTGGGGCGGTCTATCGATTTTGCTGATTTTTGGCGACAGTGTTTGCAAGCCATGCCCTTGAGTCGGGCGATGTATTGGCTGGATAGAGAAGGTGTAGTCGTCCCGTGATGAATTGAATTTAAACGGGCTTGGGACATTCGGCTGGCTTCATTTTCAAGACCCCACACACTTTGCCCAGTTCCAACTGTGTGCATTGTCGTTTTTCATAAGGGCTCCTTTTAACCTGCAGGAGTTTGACATGAAAGAGTTCAATGCCATGGCCTTGTTTCGGCTCTCGGTACTGGGACCATTAGTCAGCCGCGACGATTTGGAGCGCGGCGATCTACAAAAAATTATTCGGGAATTAGCCCAAAAGGAGTACGCCATCCCAGGCTCCCATCGGCGCTTTCTGGGCGAAAAAACCATTGAGTCTTGGTATTATGCTTGGCGACGTAAAGGCATTGATGGCTTAGTGCCCCAGCAGCGTATAGATAGAGGCGCATCTAAATTGTCGACAGCGGTTCAGGTAGCGCTGATAGCCGCCAAGCGAGAAAATCCACGCCGCTCTATTCGGCAACTCAAACAGTTGCTGGAAAGTTCAGGGATGGTGTCGCGCGGCACTGTATCACGGTCAGCCATCCATCGTTTGTTAAAGCAACAAAACCTTTCGCGTCCGGCGGATTCCTCGTCAGTTCCGGAAGAACATCGCCGGTTTGTCGCTGAGTGGGCTAATTCCATCTGGTATGGCGATGTTATGCATGGCCCCACGGTGATGTTAAAGACCGGACGCTGTAAAGTGCTTTTGGTTTCCCTCATGGATGACGCCTCGCGTTTAATCGCCCATAGCGCTTTTTGCACCAGCGAAACGGCTTTGGATATCGAAGGCGTTTTAAAGCAAGCTGTGCTCAAGCGCGGCCTGCCGAAAAAACTGGTAGTGGATAACGGCCCGGCCTATCGCGCCGCCACCTTGCAAGGTATTTGTGCGCGTCTGGATATCCGGCTGATTTATTGCCGACCTTATGCGCCGGAAGGCAAGGGTAAACTGGAACGCTGGCATCGCACCTTCCGTGATCAGTTTCTGAGTGAGCTGGATTTCTCGCGCATCCATGATCTAGAGGATCTTAACGCCAGACTCTGGGCTTGGCTAGAGCAGGTCTATCACCGTAAACCCCACGGTGGCCTTGATGATAAAACGCCGCTGGAACGCTATCAGCAGGATTTGCTCAAGATCCGGCAACTGGGTCAGAAGGCGGCGAATTTGGATGCCATTTTTTATTATCGGGTGCTGCGCCGGGTGCGTAAAGACGGCACGGTATCCTACCAGGGCCGTGATTTTGAGGTGCCTTATGAACTGTCCGGTAAAAACGTGCGTTTGGTGGTCGATCCTCATGCCGGACAGGTCATGGGTATTGAAGATGATGAGGGCAAAAGCATGGGGGCGGCCACACCTCTTGACGCCCTGGCAAATGCGCATCGCCGCCGGCGAAAACCGGAAGCCGTCACGCCGCCATCCACTAGCACAATGCCCCAAAAAGGGCCTAATCTCGTGGAACTGGCCTTTGAACAGCATTATGCTCACACGACAGAGGAGAAGGACTGATGTATCGTCAACACTTTGGTATTAAAGCGGAACCCTTGGGTAAGGCGCAAATTGAACTCTGGGATGATGGCACACTGGCTGCTTTGAACGAACGCTTCCAGTGGCTATTGCAAAGTCCAGGGCTGGGGCTTCTGACCGGCGAGGCCGGCGTCGGTAAAACGGCGGCATTACGGCATCTGACACATGGCTTAAATCCTCATCGCTATCAGGTCATTTATTTGGCTGAAACGGATTTTGGCCGCACCGATCTTTACCGGAGCATGGCGGCAGAACTCGGCATTGAACCGGCTTACCGGCGGGCTCAACTCTGGCGTGATCTCAAAACCCGTATTCAGGAATTGGCTGACAGTAAACAACTGTTACTGGTATGGATCATTGACGAAGCCCAAAATCTACCGCCAGAGTTCTTTCGGGACTTCCCGGCCTTTCTGAATTTCGCCTTCGACTCGCGTGACTTGATGACCGTCTGGCTAGTCGGTCACCCAAGTCTGGCTCAAACTCTCAATCGGGCGCCGTATGCCGCTCTGGCTGGACGCATCCAGGTGCGATTGCAACTCATGCCCATCTCCGAACGCGAACGGTTTACCGCTTTGATAACGCATGCGCTCAAAGTCGTCGGTTGCCAGCATACCTTGCTGGCCGACTCCGGCATGGAGTTGTTACGCATGGCGTCCCAAGGCTTACCCAGGCAGGCAGGACGAATTCTGAAAACCGCTATGCAGATGGCCGTTCCCAAGGGACTCAACCATCTGCCCGATGACTTACTGCAACAAGCGATTGAGGCATTGCGATGATCATTGATATCGACACAGAAACACTCTTCCCGGATGGACTTTCCGACGAAGCCATAAACGCCATTAATGATGTTCTCCTTGAGATCGCCATACAGTGGGAAAATAAACACTATCACCAACTGAAGCGATATTACAAGGGACAACAGCTCGACTTGTTTGATCCCAGACAACCCTGGAATAGGAGAAAAACAGGCTGAAGCCCTACATTTTGTCTCGCGCTATCTTAGGACTGAATGCCGCCTGGGATAGCGTGGGTCAATCCGTGCTTTTAACCCTCAAATAGGGTGGTACGGGTTCCCTTAATTTAGGCGGGACATAACACCGAAGACCTATAATTCTCTGAAAGCAACTTGGCTAATCGGGTATCAACCTGGAAGGCGACTTTTTTCATTCACTGCTCTCTGGGTTTAAGACGTAAGCGCGCAACGCCGACACGTTGATTATTCAAACCAGTTTCTGATTTTTTTTAAATTCAAAATACTCAGCCGAAAACGGCAGCAATTCATCGATCCGGCTATTCGGCCAGACCGGCAGTTTTTCCAGCGTGTCTTTCAACCAAGCGGCCGGGTCCAAGCCGTTGAGCTTGGCGGTGCCCAGCAAGGTTTGGATGGCCGCCGCCCGTTGTCCGGCGCGCTCGGAACCGGCGAACAACCAATTACGCCGGCCAATCGCTATTGGGCGTATGCAATTCTCCGTCGGATTATTATCAATGGGTAGATGGCCGGTTTCGGCATAGCGGATCAGCGCCGGCCAGCGTCTCAGCGTGTAGTCCAAGGCTTTGGCGGTCGAACCCCCATTCGCCGTGGTAACCCGTATTTGAATCAACCAGTGATGAAGCGTTTTCAAGTGCGGTAGGCTCTTTTCCGCGCGGAGTTGCTTTCGGCCTGCAATGTTCATCTTTGCTCCCTCGGTTTCAATGGTATAGAGCACGGCGATGCGCTGCAGGGCTTCCCAGGCCATAGGACTTTGGTTTGCCTGATGCAGGTCGAAGAATTTACGGCGCACATGCGCCCAACAAGCCAACTCGGTACAGAGCTGTCCGAGGCCATTGTCGACGAACAGCGCTTTATAGCCGGTATAATCGTCCACCATCAGATGGCCTTTCCAGTCCCCCAAAAACTGACGAGCATGTTCGCCGCCCCGTCCCTTGCAGTAGTCGAAGACAATGATGCGTGGCGTCTGCCCGCCCGCCAAGTCGTTGCTGCGATAAGCCCATAAATAGGCTTTTCGGGTTTTTCCCTTCCCGGGGTCGAGTTGCGCCACGGGCGTCTCATCCGCCAACAAGGTCTTACCTTGCTGCAGATGCCAAATCAATCGATCTACCAAGGGTTGTAAGGCCACGCCGACGCGCCCCACCCATTCGGCCAGTGTCGAACGGGCCAGAGTGACTTTGTCGCGTGCCGCGATTTGTTCCAACCGATAGAGCGGCAGATGATCCAAATACTTACAGATCACCACCCAGGTCAACAAACTCACGGTGGCCATGCCGCCATCAATCACGGCAGCCGGAATCGGTTCGGCGATGACCGTCTCGCACGGGCGGCAGGCATATTGGGGGCGAATGTGCCGGATGACGGAAAACTGGGCGGGTTCGACATGCAGTTGTTCGGTGATGTCTTCACCGATTTTAACCAAGGCGGTGTTACCGCATTTTCCGCAAATGCAGTGTTCGGGCTCGTGGCGAATTTCAATGCGCGGCAAGTGATCCGGCAGCGGTTGACGGCCAGCGCGCGGGCGTTTCGGTTTGGCAACGGTCTCGCCCGGTTGCGGGTCGGCCAGTTGTTCGATTTCCGCTTCGATGGCCGCCAAATCGCTCGCCCAGGTTTCGGCGAACAGATCCTGTTGGAGTTTTGACAACATTTCGCTTTTCACACCATAACGCATCCGGCGGATATGGGCCAACTCATGCGTCAGCGCTTCGATTTTGAAGTCCTTGGCTTTGATGACGGAATCTTTAGCCAAGATATCGGCGTTTTTGGCTTGGATTTCCAACTCTTTAAGCTGCAGCAACTGTGCATCGCACTCTACTTGATCCAGTAGTGATTGAACCAGTGCCGCCACTTGTTTTTTAGCGGCGGGATCAAGGTCTAAATGGTCCAGTTCGGCGAGTGATTTCATGGTGAATATTATACCATGAAATACCCTGCAAGCCTTGTTATTACTGGGTTTTTTGTTGTATTTTCTCGATATTTCAGCCATCGCAAATCAAGTCATCCGACTTGCCATTCCGCTTTGGGAGTGGCGGACAAACGCTGCCAATCGACACCGGCGATCAGCCACTGCCATTGCGCCTGGCTGATCGAAAAACCCGCGTCCTTCGCCTTGGGCCAAACAAAATGGCCGCGATGCAAACGGCGCTGGCAACACCAGACGCCGTTGCCGTCCCAAAGCAATAACTTCAAACGATTACCAGAGCGATTACGAAAAACAAACGCCGATCCCGCGCAAGGCGCTTGCCCAAGTGCTTGCTGGACGATAGACGACAATCCGTCAATGCCGCGCCGC
>CAVPMI010000056.1:0-69383 GCA_963705975.1 uncultured Pseudomonadota bacterium | reverse complement strand
CTCTGGTGAGCACCAGTAATGCCGGTTGTCCGTTCATTAGCGGACAAACACCATTTTTAACTGTCGATGTTTGGGAGCACGCTTATTACATCATTATTCGGTACTCTGCGCCGTAAATATTTGGAAGCTTTTTGGGCCTTGGTTAACTGGGAATTTGCCAGCGCCAATTTTGCCGCCTAAAGGTTGAAACGATGCGGGGCTGGTATCCTTCCCTGCATCATTCTCCATAAACATGCTCAAAAGCAATATCCTGTTTCAGAAATTGCGAAATAGTATTTTCCTCGCTGAAATTGCCATAAGCCATAGCAATCCGGCATAGGCTGCTTCCAAAGAAATATTCCAAATTATTTCCGCACCTAAGGCCAGTAATTCTCGGGTCGAACTATAAGCTTGTTCAGATTTCAACGAGGGTGCTAGGTAAATTTTCAGCTGTTGTTGACGGCAGCGGCGGATAAATACACTCAGGCTGTGCTGCTCGCCGTATTCAGTGGCAATACAAGCCGTGCCGGAGTGATAAAGATCATGCAGTACGGCATGAACGCCGTTCAAATTAATTTGTGAGTAATCCAGTCCGGGATACGGTTTGATCAGCATAATCCGCGCCGAAAAATCAGCTATCAACGGCTTAATTGCCAGCCGGTTATCGGCTTGGAACTCTTGGCGAATGAATTCTCCGTCTATGGCATACATGAAGGCTTTGGATTGGACCCCGATAAAATCACCACTGAGTTGCAAGCAAGAAGCAAGACGGGTGGCCCGATAAACTAGCATGCTTTGATCTGGATTTTGATAAACTACGAATACGCCGGCTTGGGGAGTTTTGCGTACAAAGTTAACTGCGCAAAGAAAATTAGGTAGACCATTGGCCAGTGGATTATCCAGCGGCAAGTTGCTGGAAACCAGTATCAAGGGGATATGCAAGTTATTAAAATATAAACCCAGCGCAGCAGCGCTAAAAGCGAGCGTATCAGTGCCGTGGGTGAGGATAACGCCATCGAATTTGCGCAAATCTTCCGTTTCGATGGCTGAGATCATGTCATTCCAGTGACGAGGTACGAGATTCTCACTTAATATTTGTAAAGGTTGAATCGATTTAAATGTTACTGAGCCAGGATCGCTATCCCGTTCTGTAAACATCTGCAATAACCTGAAGCCTGCTTGCCGGTAGGTATCGATTGTTCCAGCGAACAATTGTGAGCCTATGGTGCCACCAGTGAAGACCAAGAGTATATTTTTCATTGTACTATGTCGGATTGCACAAAAATTATCAAATTAGTTATCTTAATCTATAAACCATGAAAATTTCACTTATTGTCGCTATGGCCGCAAATCGAGTAATTGGTAGTAATGGTCAAATGCCTTGGCATTTACCTGCTGACCTAAAACGCTTTAAACAAATCACTTGGGGTTCGCCTATAGTGATGGGGAGAAAAACCTTTGAAGCAATCGGTAAACCTCTGCCTGGACGCAGCAATATTATTGTCAGTAATAATAAAAGCTATAGCCAACCGGATTGCCAGGTCTTCAGTGATGTCGAGAGTGCCTTGCGACACTGTTCACAGTGTGCGGAAGTATTTGTGATTGGGGGGGCGACGTTATATCAAGCACTACTTCCGAAAGCAGATTACTTGTATTTGACTGAAATTAAAAAGGAATTTGTCGGCGATACCTATTTTCCGGAAATCGATAAGAGTCAATGGCAAGAAATTGAGCGGCAGTGCATTGAGAGTGATCAAGTTGTTGATTTCTCATATAATTTTATAAAATTGTCGCGTACAAAGTAACGAAATTGACTAATGTTAAGCCGCTGATTTATAAGATTGGCTTCCTTGCAATCAAGTCATTGTCACAAAAGTGTCATAATTGCTTCATACTATTGTCATCCTTAATTGGCAGTATGTCTAACAGTTTTGCACACTCTATCTATGAGAAATTACATGAAAAAAACATTTCAGCTTAAATCACTGCTCCTCGGATTAGGCTTTATTTCGTCAGCTTTTAGCGCTTATCAAGCAGTAGCGGCCGCGCCAATGACGCTGGATGCCGCCCTGCCGGAATACAAACAAGCCAGCGGAATTTCCGGCAATATTTCCAGCGTTGGCTCAGATACTTTGGCTAACCTAATGACGATGTGGGCTGAGGAATACGGTAAAATTTATCCAAATGTCAATATTCAAATTCAAGCAGCCGGATCGTCAACTGCGCCCCCGGCGCTGACCGAAGGTACAGCCAATCTTGGCCCTATGAGCCGGAAAATGAAGGACAATGAAATCGAGGCCTTTGAAAGCAAATATGGCTATAAGCCAACAGCGATTCCGGTGGCTATTGATGCATTGGCAGTTTTCGTCAACAAGGACAATCCTATTAAAGAGTTGACGATACCTCAAGTTGATGCAATTTTATCCGCAACCCGTAAATGCGGATACGCTACCGATATTACTACCTGGGGTCAAGTTGGCTTAACAGGCGGTTGGGCTAGTAAACCAATCCAATTATACGGTCGTAACTCAGTATCCGGCACATACGGTTTTTTTAAAGATGAAGCATTATGCAAAGGTGATTTCAAAAGTAACGTAAACGAACAACCTGGTTCGGCATCAGTGGTACAAGGCATAACGTCTTCCGCCAACGGCATTGGTTACTCAGGTATCGGTTATTCAACTTCAGGCGTAAAAGCTATTGCCTTGGCTCATAAAGAGGGTGGCGCATTTATTGAGCCCACTCCTGAAAACGCCATTTCCGGCGCATATCCATTATCCAGATTCTTATTCGTTTATGTGAATAAAAAGCCTAATGAGCCACTGGCGCCATTAGAACAAGAATTTCTGAAAATGGTTCTGTCAAAAACCGGTCAGCAAGTGGTCATCAAAGACGGTTATATTCCACTACCTGCGAAAGTGGTTGAAAAAGCTTTAACGCTGCTTCAATAAATATCGGATATGGATGGCGAAACAGGGAAATTACTGCAAGGATGCTACAAAGGAAGGCCTAAAATTATAGGTTTTTTCTACCTGTTGAGAAAGAAAAACTGATATTTGCTGTATTAACAAAGCCGATAACGTGTTGTTTTGTTGTCGGCTTTTCTATTTAATAACGCTGTGCTATGTCACAATGCTACAGTGTTTACAACCGATACTTTGTTATGTCTGAAGACTATTCAAACTCGCAGGTCAGTTCTTTGCTACACAATGCTGCAAGCGATAGGCACGAAAGCTGGCGACTCATAAAAGATAAAATTGCGGCACGTTGTGTTGTAGCAGGCGGCTTAAGCATTATTCTTGCTGTGGTTCTGATTTTCTTTTACTTATTGTATGTGGTATTTCCATTATTGCTGCCGGCTAATGCTAAGGCCGTTGTCAGTTACGATGTTCCTGAGTTAAGCCTTGGTAAGACTTTATTTTTGGCTATAGAAGAACAAAATGAAGTGGCTGTGCGGTTTACTGATGCCGGAAAAGCTATATTCTTTAGTGTTGCCAATGGCTCCGTGGTTGCCGAAGAAAATTTGGCCATACCTGAGCAGGTGCAAATTGTAAGTTTTGCTGAGGGTGGTTTCGACAAGGGTGTGGTTGTTTATGGACTCTCTGACGGCAGGGCTTTGGTCGTCAAGCATGAATATAAACTAAGTTATGCTGCCGGCAAACGGACTATTACACCTGTAATACAATACCCAATGGGCAAGGAGCCCTTGGTCATTGATAGTCAAGGACAAGCTCTGACGCAAATAGAACTCAAGCTTGCGGACAAAAACAATATTGTACTGGCTAAAACTGCCGACAACCGTATCATCCTTTGTAATTTTAGCAAGAAAGAATCTTTATTTGATGAAGATACCAGTTTGGAGCGCTCTGAATACGTGCTGCCAACACTCGGTAATAAGGTAGACTTTCTGTTACTGGACAAGCAGCAGCGTAATCTGTATTTAGCAAATCGGCAAGGAGATTTGACGGTTTTCGATATTGCCGACAAAAGCCAGCCTACCATAAAGCACACTATTAATGTTATGGATCAAGGAGCCCAAATCAGCAGTTTGGTGTTTTTGAATGGTGATATTTCACTGCTCATCGGTGATACCGGCGGCTTGTTATCGCAATGGACTATAGTGCGCAATGAACAGAATCATTTTAGTGTCGTAAAACTCCGCTCTTTTAAGGTGTCGGATGCACCGATTATTACTATCAATCCTGAACAACGCCGGAAAGGTATGCTGGTCGCCGATGCGAATGGCGATATCGGTATTTATAATACTACCTCCGAGCGCGAGCTAATCAAGGAAAAGGTAGCGATTGGCAAGCCGAATGGTGTGGCCTTATCTCCGCGCGCAAATGCATTTATATTGCAAAGTGAAGACGGTAAAATCCATTATTGGAAAGTCGAAAACGAACACCCGGAAGTTTCCATGTCCTCTTTATGGGGAAAAGTCTGGTACGAAAGCTATCCTAAACCGGATTACATTTGGCAATCGTCTTCAGCCAGTAATGATTTTGAGCCGAAAATGAGCTTAATACCGCTGGTTTTTGGGACTATAAAAGCCTCATTTTATGCAATGTTGGTGGCGATTCCTTTGTCCTTGTTTGGGGCAATTTACACTGGATATTTTATGGCCCCACGGGTGCGTCAATATGTCAAACCCGGCATAGAAATTATGGGTGCGTTGCCAACTGTCATATTAGGCTTTCTAGCCGGTTTATGGCTTGCGCCTTTTGTCGAAATACATTTGACAGGCATTTTCGCCCTACTGATGTTGGTGCCATTAAGCGTAATGATTTTTGCCTTTGTTTGGCAAAAAGTTCCTAAGGAAATTCGCCACAAAATCCCAGAAGGTTGGGATGCTATTGTATTGATTCCGGTGATTATTTTTAGTGCTTGGTTGGCGTTCCAATTAAGCCCGACCATTGAAGCTCTGTGTTTTAACGGGGATCTGCGGACTTGGATGAGTAAAGAATTTGGCATTGGCTATGATCAGCGTAATACCTTAGTTGTTGGTTTGGCAATGGGTTTTGCGGTTATTCCGATGATTTTCTCGATTGCTGAAGATGCCATATTCAGTGTGCCGGGGCATTTAACTACTGGCTCTTTGGCCTTAGGCGCTACGCCTTGGCAAACCTTGACCAAAGTCGTGTTGTTGACGGCGAGCCCGGGTATATTTTCGGCCATCATGATCGGTTTCGGTCGAGCGGTAGGTGAAACCATGATAGTTTTAATGGCGACCGGCAACACTCCGGTGATGGATTGGAGCCTCTTTCAAGGATTGCGGACTCTTGCTGCCAATATTGCCGTAGAGATGCCGGAGTCAGAGGTCAATAGTACGCATTACCGGGTTTTGTTTTTCGCAGCCTTAGTGCTATTCATGTTTACCTTTGTAGTCAATACCCTAGCAGAAGTCGTTCGTCAAAATCTCAGACAAAAATACAGTTCATTATGATTAAGGCATGGTTTAAAAGCGGTTCACCGTGGATATGGATGACCGCCGGTGCAGTCAGTATCAATTTGATTTTGGTGTTAGGCTTATTAATGTTGATCGCCATTCGGGGATTAGGACATTTTTGGCCTGCAGATATACTGGAGTATCATTATCAAGATAGAGAGGGCCCAGAAACCGTTATTATAGGTGAAGAAACCGAAACTTCTTTGTTAGCGGCTGCACAAGCTAGAGCCGCCGGGCATGAATTGCTGGACAATGGCGAATACCTAGTGCAGTATCTGATAAAAACCGGGAATCGCGATCTTCTCGGTACGGATTTTCGTTGGATTCAAGCGCAATATATCCACAATATAGCCAAGCCCGCAGACTTGATTAGTATTGAACGTCGGGAGTGGGGTAATTTTTATGGTCGCTTATTGGCAGTAAAAGAAAACAGTGTAGTCATAAGTGAGGATCAGCAGGCATGGTCTATTGCTCAGCAGAAACTGGAGCACGTGCTGGTGCTGCATGAGGAAATTGATGCGCTCCAAGACAAGAAGATTGGCGCTATCAATTACAATTTAGAACGCTTACGCTTAAAACAACGGGCATTAGAATTAAAAAATCGCTGGAATGAGGAGACTCATCAGGAATTTGCTGCTAAAAAACAGGTATACGAGCAAGAATACAAAATCATTCAAGAAAAAATAGGTAAGTTAAATCAAGAAATAAAACTGGATAGTTTATTGGTTGTCGATTCAAGCGGGAAGGAACTCAGTATTCCATTGACAAAAATTGTAAAAATGACCCGCCCAAACCAAATGAACCTATTCGATAAAGCCATCGAGTACGTGTCAAATTTTATTAGTTTCATCAGCGAAGACCCGCGTGAAGCCAATACGGAAGGTGGGATTTTTCCGGCAATTTTTGGCACGGTATTGATGGTCTTGCTGATGGCGGTGTTAGTCACACCATTTGGCGTTATTGCTGCGGTTTATCTGCGTGAATATGCAAAGCAGGGCTTGATAACACGGGTAATCCGCATTGCCGTAAATAATCTCGCCGGCGTACCTTCAATTGTTTATGGGGTATTTGGTTTAGGCTTTTTTGTATACATTATTGGTGGAAATATTGACCGGCTATTTTATCCTGAAGCTGCTCCTGCCCCGGTATTCGGCACGCCGGGTTTGTTATGGGCTTCCTTGACGCTGGCCTTGCTGACTTTGCCAGTGGTCATTGTGGCTACTGAAGAAGGTCTGTCGCGAATACCCAAATCAATACGTGAAGGGAGTTTAGCGCTGGGAGCGACCAAGGCGGAAACACTCTGGCGTACAGTTCTACCCATGGCAAGTCCGGCGATTATGACAGGACTGATTTTAGCGGTTGCCCGAGCGGCAGGAGAAGTAGCGCCGTTGATGCTGGTTGGTGTGGTCAAATTAGCGCCGACTTTACCCATGGATGGTAATTTTCCTTACCTGCATTTGGATAGAAAGTTTATGCATCTGGGTTTTCATATTTACGATGTAGGCTTCCAAAGTCCGAATGTGGAAGCGGCGAGGCCTTTGGTGTATGCAACTTCCTTGTTGCTGGTCATGGTGATCGTCGGTCTGAATATGTTTGCAATTACCATACGCAACAATTTGCGCGAAAAATTTCGCGCTTTAGAAAATTAATATTTCTCCAAGCTAAGACTTTGGAACAAAAACGATGAGAACAGCAAAAATACGTACCCACGGCATCAATATTGGCGCTTTAAACCGCGACGATAGATTGCAAAAAAGCGAACAGCTTGAAACCTGTATTAAAATAGAAAATCTTGATCTTTTCTATGGAGAAAAACAGGCTTTGCATGCCGTGAACATGGAGATGCCAAGAAAGAAAGTCACTGCCTATATTGGACCTAGCGGCTGTGGTAAGTCAACCTTGCTGCGCTGTATCAATAGAATGAACGATTTGGTGGATGGGGTATCTATCAAAGGCAAAATTTTATTGGACAACGAAAATATTTACGATAAATCTGTCAATGTTGCAGCCTTGCGCAGGCGGGTAGGCATGGTTTTTCAAAAGCCTAATCCGTTCCCCAAAACCATTTACGAAAATGTGGCTTATGGTTTGAGAATACAGGGTATCAATGATCGGCATGTACTCGACGAAGTGGTTGAAAAATCCTTACGTGGCGCAGCGCTATGGGATGAAGTCAAAAATCGCTTGAACGATAATGCCTTAGGCATGTCAGGTGGTCAACAGCAGCGTTTAGTTATTGCCAGAGCCATAGCCATAGAACCCGAAGTGATTTTGCTTGACGAACCGGCATCAGCGCTGGATCCGATATCAACTTTGAAGATTGAAGAGCTTATCAATGAATTGAAGGATAAATATACTATTGTTATTGTTACCCACAATATGCAACAAGCAGCGCGGGTTTCTGACTATACTGCTTTCATGTATATGGGTGAATTGATCGAATTTGGCGAAACCAGCGAGTTGTTTACGAATCCGGAAAAAAAACAGACTGAAGATTATATTACTGGCAGATACGGTTAAGAGGACAAAGGAAATGGATAACAATAAAATAAAACAGCATATTTCCCGGCAGTTTAATGAGGAAATGGAAGACATTCGTAACAAAGTGTTGGCCATGGGCGGTTTGGTAGAACAGCAAGTGGATCTCGCCACCAAAGCTTTCATGGGCTATGACATGGAAAGCGCTGAGAAAGTGGTACTACAAGATCAATTGGTAAATGAGCTGGAAAAAAATATTGATCACGAATGTAGCGAAATCATAGCCAGACGCCAGCCGGCTGCATTCGATTTACGCATGCTGATCGCAACGATTAAAATAATCACCGATTTAGAGCGGATAGGTGATGAAGCCGCACGTATCGCCCGTATGACCATGCGCTTGGAAGGTTCCGATTACTACCAAGATAAATATTTTGAGATCGAACATCTTTTGGAGTTAGTGAAAGATATGCTAAATGGCGCTCTGGATGCCTATGCCAGAACAGACGTAGAGGAAGTGGTCGAGATTACCGCCCAGGACGTCAAGGTGGATAGAGAATATACCAGCATCACGCGACAATTGATCACCCAGATGATGGAAAATCCTAGAAACATTACCCGTGCCTTGGATATGTTGTGGACGGCCAGAGCCTTGGAGCGTATTGGTGATCATGCCTGTAATGTCTGTGAACATGTGATATACATGGTCAAAGGCAAAGATGTACGTCATGTTAGCCGCGAAGAGTTGGAAAAAACCGTTAGAACCGGTAACTAAGTAATATTACTAAGCTTATCAAGTATGCTCGTCACAGAACCGGATGAAAATGATGACTTATACTGATAGTTAGCCTATGGATAGCGAGCTTTTTATAGCGTCTGCCTAAGCTGATTTGCTTAAAGATTGTTTCATAGTAAGAAATAGAGTGTTTAAACTGTTTGGAATTAAGTTTATTGTCAACAATTGCTTAGCAAATTGCTTTAGAATGCTTAAACATACAGGCAATGAATGAAAATTCAACAGGAGAACTTTAATGGCTGACAAAAAAATTTTCCTCCAACAGAATACCGGGGATCAACAGTATGAATTACCGGTATTATCCGGATCTATAGGTCCGGATGTCATAGATATTCGCCGCCTTTATGCGCAAACCGGTCTATTTACCTATGATCCGGGTTTTACCTCTACTGCCAGTTGCACCTCCAGGATTACCTATATTGACGGCGATGCCGGTGTTTTGCTGTATCGAGGTTATCCTATAGAACAATTAGCGGAAAAATGTGATTTTCTGGAAGTCTGCTATCTGTTGCTGAATGGTGAGTTACCTAAGGGTGGCGAAATGAGAGGTTTTGTCACCAGTATAAGTCAGCATGTTATGGTTCATGAACAATTGAGCCGCTTCTACAGTGGTTTCCGCAGGGATGCGCATCCAATGGCGGTATTAGTTGGCGTTGTAGGCGCCTTGTCTGCTTTCTACCACGAGGTGATGGATATCAACAGCAAGGAAGATCGCTATATTTCGGCGATTAGGTTGATTGCAAAAATGCCGACTATTGTGGCGATGTGCTTCAAGTATAGTATAGGCATGCCTTTTATGTATCCTAAACGAAAATTGGGTTACGCAGAAAACTTTATGCGCATGATGATGGGTGATCCCTGTGATGAATACATCCCTAATCCAATTTTGGTCAGAGCATTGGATAGGATATTGATTCTGCATGCCGACCATGAACAAAATGCCTCGACTTCAACCGTACGTTTAGCCGGTTCCAGTGGCGCCAATCCATATGCTTGTGTGGCAGCTGGTATTGCCTGTCTTTGGGGATCTGCGCATGGTGGAGCTAACGAAGCTGTATTAAATATGCTGGAAGAAATTGGTGATGTCTCACGCATCGGTGAATATGTAAATAAGGCGAAAGATAAGAACGATCCATTCCGATTGATGGGCTTCGGACATCGGGTTTATAAAAACCACGATCCACGCGCGATATTGATGCGCGAGACTTGTCACGAAGTGTTAAACGAATTGCAATTGCATGATAATAAATTGTTCAAATTGGCGATGGAGCTTGAGCGAATAGCGCTTGAAGATCCCTACTTTGTAGAAAAGAAGCTCTATCCAAATGTGGATTTTTATTCAGGTATTGTTTTACGGGCCTTAGGTATCCCCACGGAAATGTTTACCGCGATATTTGCGCTGGCCAGATCAGTAGGCTGGATTGCACAATGGGATGAAATGATCTCTGATCCGGAATTGAAAATCGGTCGTCCGCGTCAGCTTTATCAAGGTGTTGCAAAGCGAGATGTTCAGAATATAGCCGCTCGTTAATTAAAGGCGTCACTTTGCCATTTTCGGCAGAGTGACTTTTTTAACATAGTCGATTTACGCGTTTAATAACGGCAAACTATTTCGACTTGAATTCTTCTTGGTGCTCAAGAAACCATTGATAAGTTTTTTGTAAGCCATCTTTCAGCGTGATTTTTGGTTGCCACCCTAAAGCTCGTAATTTTGAAGAATCCATTAACTTTTTAGGGGCGCCGTCCGGCTTACTGCTATCCCAGCTAATTGCACCTTTAAAACCGACAACTGAGCCTATTGTTTCAGCTAGTTCGCGCAGAGTTACATCAACACCGGCGCCAACATTTAGATGGGAAAGCATAGGTTCTGTGACTGATTGATATTTATCTTTATCCAAACCTAGTACATGCAGGCAAGCTGCTGCCATATCGTCGACATGAAGAAACTCCCGCATAGCTTTGCCTGTACCCCAGACGCTGACAGAATCTGCGCTATTTATTTTAGCTTCATGGAATTTACGAATTAAGGCAGGAATAACATGGCTGTTTTCTAGATGAAAATTATCATTTTGACCGTATAAATTTGTGGGCATCACGGAGCGATAATCGACTGCGTACTGCCGATTATAAGATTCACACATTTTTATACCGGCAATTTTAGCTATGGCGTAAGGTTCATTAGTTGCTTCTAAAATGCCAGTGAGCAATGCAGATTCCTGCATGGGTTGTTCGGCAAATTTTGGATAAATACAAGAGCTCCCCAAAAATAGTAATTGTGGGCAACCTACTTGCCAAGCCTGATGGATAATATTGGCTTCTATCATTAGGTTTTGATAGATGAAATCAGCCGGATAGCTATTATTGGCTTGGATGCCGCCAACCCGAGCTGCAGCTATAATAACCAACTCCGGTTTTTCCATTTGCATAAAATCGTTGACGGCGTTCTGGTTTGTTAAATCCAGTTCTTCATGTGTGCGTACGATAATATTTTGATAGCCGGCAACCAGCAATTGCTGGTTTATTGCTGATCCGACCATGCCGCGGTGACCAGCCAGATAGATTTTTTTTTGGGTCATATGCTTATTCCCTGCTGACTGCAACATTGTAACCTTGGTTTTTTAACAAGGCGTGCTGTTGGGCTTTTTGTAAATCAAATGCCACCATTTCGCTAATCATTTCTTGTAGCGTGATTTTTGGCGTCCAGCCAAGTTTGCTTTTGGCGTAACTTGGATCGCCAAGCAAGGTTTCGACTTCCGCAGGTCTAAAATAGCGCGGATCAATGGCAACGATGTTTTGGCCAACTTTCAAGTTTGGCGCTTTATTACCAGTTATAGAATCAACATAACCTTTCTCTTCAATGCCTAGGCCTTCCCAGCGCAATATAATGCCAAGCTCTAACGCGGACATCTCAATAAATTGCCGAACCGAATACTGGATACCTGTGGCTATGACAAAATCTTCCGGTTTTTCTTGCTGTAGCATCATCCATTGCATGCGCACATAATCCTTGGCATGTCCCCAATCTCTGAGGGAATCCATATTCCCCATATACAGGCACTGTTCTAAGCCCATGCCGATATTACTTAATCCCCTGGTTATTTTTCGGGTAACAAAGGTTTCGCCGCGACGGGGTGATTCATGGTTAAACAAAATGCCGTTGCAGGCGTACATGCCATAAGCTTCCCGGTAATTTACAGTGATCCAGTACGCATAGAGTTTAGCAACGGCATAAGGCGAACGAGGATAAAACGGAGTGGTCTCTTTTTGTGGAATTTCCTGAACCAAGCCGTATAGTTCCGAAGTTGAGGCTTGATAAAATCTAGCCGATTTTTCCATGCCCAGAAACCGGATAGCTTCAAGCAAGCGCAGTGTGCCAATGCCATCCACATCAGCAGTATATTCCGGCGATTCAAAGGATACGGCGACATGACTCATCGCGCCAAGGTTATAAACTTCGGTTGGTTTGGTTTCGCTGAGAATACGAGTCAGGTTAGAGCTATCGGTCAAATCCCCATAATGCAGATAGAATTTCGGATCTTTAATGTGCGGGTCTTGATAAATATGGTCCACTCTATCGGTATTAAAAAGTGACGCTCGCCGTTTAATGCCGTGAACTTCATAACCTTTTTCCAACAAGAGCTCGGCTAAATACGAGCCGTCCTGTCCGGTTATTCCTGTAATTAAAGCTACCTGCCTAGCCATATTGATTCCTAAATAAAATAAACACAAAATTAAATACTTAAAAGTGTATGTTACACACTAAACAAATTTCAACAAAAAATTACAAAATGGTTAACATTTGGCGCAAAAAACTTCTGCATATAGACTCATCATGCCTGAACTAATCATTACTATGTAAAGTGTAATTTGCGAATTCATGTTATCATTTTATTAATTTTTTTAGGATTATTTATATTACGTGTTGTAGAAAAACAATTCGAGCAAAATTTTAGCAGGGTTGCCTAAATATACGCCTTTTCCTTTTTTAAATTTATGAAATCCCAGAAGTTAAGCATGACTTTAGTCGATGAAAAAAAATCAAACCCTCAGTCCACTCAGCATCACCTGCTTTGGTTAATGTGGGGCGGCTGTCTGTTGCTGCTGCTTTTGGTCTTTCGTTCGGGACTGGACGATATGCTGGATTGGTGGAGTACCCCGGAGTATAGCCATGGTTATTTTATTCCCTGTATAACAATTTATCTAATCTGGCTTAGACGGTCCGAACTCAGTCTGGCATCGACATTTAAAGATTCGCTAAGCGGACTGTTGGTAATGGTTTTTGGTTTGGCTGTGTTCCTTTTGGGAAACTTGGCGGCCATTAGAACGCTTGAGCAATATGCATTTTTGATTGAAATAGCCGGTATTTTTGCCGCAGCCTTTGGTTTACGGGGTCTGCGAGTGGCGTGGGTACCCTTGTTTTTTTTGATTTTTATGGTGCCATTTCCAAATTTCATCATTAATAATCTGTCCTCAAAATTACAATTAATTTCTTCGTGGTTGGGTGTCGAGTTTATCCGTTCCTGCAACATCATGGTCTACCTGGAAGGTAACGTAATTGATTTAGGGATATACAAATTACAGGTGGTAGATGCCTGTAGTGGTTTGCGATACCTGTTCCCTCTTTCCAGCTTGGCTTTTTTGTGTGCCTATCTGTTTAAAGGCCCTTTTTGGCAGAAATTGTTGATTTTTTTATCTTCTGCGCCATTAACCATTTTTATGAACAGTTTCCGGATTGGCGTAATCGGCGTGTTGGTGGATAACTGGGGCACAGAAATGGCGGAAGGTTTTTTGCATGACTTTGAAGGTTGGGTGGTCTTCTTGTTATGTATGATGCTGCTATTTATAGAAATGTGGATTTTCAGCAGGATCAGCGGCAGAAATTTAGCGATGCGCGAGCTAGTGCAAATACCCGAAGAATGGGGTGCAAACAGCACGGAAACAAGTGTGCCTAGCTTAAATATATCGGTATATGCGGTATTGTTACTGCTTTTGCTAGGCGGCGGAGTTTCCGAAACGGCTAAAGATAGGGCTGATATTATTCCGCAACGCAATGTGTTCTTGAATTTTCCAACGCAATTAGGCAATTGGCGGGGGCGTAATGAATATTTATCCGATTTTTACCTCAAAGAACTTAAATTGACTGATTATGTGATTATTAATTTCTTTCAACCCGAAACCCAAAGCAGTGTAAATTTTTATAGCGCATATTACCAATCGCAACGTAACGGGGCTGTGGTACATTCTCCGCGCAGTTGCATACCCGGTGATGGCTGGCAAATAATCAGTTTTGAGCAACGGGATTTTCCTGAGATGCAGCTATATGGTCAACAGTTACAGGTGGACCGGGCAATTATTACCAAAGGTGACAACAAGCAATTGGTGTATTTCTGGTTTGCTCAGCGCGGACGGATTATTACCAACGAATTTTTGGTGAAATGGTATTTATTTTATGATGCAATTACTCTGAATAGAACTGACGGCGCTTTAATTCGCTTAGTGACTAATATCAATAAAAACGAAGATCCGGCACTTGCTGATAAGCGTTTACAAGCATTTATGACGAACTTGCTGCCTGAGCTACCAGCGTATCTGCCAGGCAAGGAGATTGTTCAGGCAGGTACAGAGGTATTGAAGTAGACAAAGAACTAGGCGAAATTTGGTATGTAGAAGCGCGTCATGCCAGCAAAAGAACTTTCAAAGTTTTATAGCTGGCATGACGCGAGTGTAATACGGGATATTATCAAGCAAACTAAGCGTGCTCTTAGTTTAAAGCTTGTTGGTTAGCATCGGCATAAATCGTCAGTAATTCCCTGTAATTTTGTTCGGCTGAGTATTTTGTCAAAAAACTATGCCGAGCATTTTCACCGAGTACCAGGGCTTGCTGTGGATTTTGCAATAACCATTTTGCTTTTAGAGCCAAATCTTCTGCATTACCTGGGGAAAATAGCAAACCATTCTCGCCGTCCTGGATAATATCGATCATGCTGCCTAGTCTTGAGGCTAATACCGGCAGGCCTAGGGCAAATGCCTCAAGCAATACCATCGGAAAGCCTTCATACCATTCGGATGGAAAAACCAGAAAAGCCGCCTGTTGCATAAGTTGTCGGATCTGGGGCGGGTTTTGCCGGCCTAATGCGATAACATTGCTGTTTCCAGGCAGTAATTCGGCAAGTGGTCCTGAGCCGGCAATTTTTAGTTCCACGCCATTGTCCATTGCCGCCCAAGCTTGCAGCAATGTTCTTATGCCTTTTTCCTCGCTAATACGACCGACAAACAAGGCAAAGCCAGGTTGGGAACGATTAGCAATAGTGGGATCATACTCCGGTTCATGCAGGAAATTGGATTTAACTGCGATTTTGTCGTCCGGAAAACCGGCTTCAATAAATTTATGCTTAGCAAAGTCAGTCAAGGCGATAAACCGGTTTACTTTTGTTTGCCAGGTTCCAAGTTGGCGATGTTGCGCAACCATATGCGCTACTACCAGGCTACCTGCTTTGGAACGCCTATAACAACCGTATTTAGCAGCTTGGTAGGGGCTTCCCTTAATACAGAGTTCACAAATTTTGCCTTTCCGCAACAGAAATGCGCCCGGACAAATCAGTCGATAGTTATGCAGAGTCTGCACTACCGGGATGCCGAATTCCAGGCAGGCATCGTAGATTGCTGGGCTAATTTGCGGGAAAAAGTTATGTACATGCACGATATCCGGCTGAAATTGCCGCAGTTTTTCCCTGGCTATTAGCAAGCTAGCTTTAGAATAGACTGTATTTAGCGCTGTTTTGATTTTTCCGCTTAGACCAGTTGGCAAATCTTTATTGTCAGCATTCCATAATTGCACCTCGTGGCCGTGACTTTTCATCAATTCGACTTCCGCTGCAACCACAGTATCCTCGCCTCCGGCTTGCTGGTAAAGATTATGTACAAACAGGATTTTCACCAGCTTAACTCAGGTGTCTCTACGCAAATGCTTTCTTAAAAAACTCCGGCTGAGCCAAACTGGCCCGATGAATATCGTTATTGTAATAAATTGTGGCAAAACCCTTGGCTGCGGCATCCTGTTCCCGGAATTTCGACAAGTCGCCTTTACTTGCCATAGTCGCACTCCACCAGCCGGAAGGATACAGGCATTGTGGGAAGAACACGGTTTGCAGTTGTTGAAAGCCGGCTGCTTGCATTTCACCGCGCATCTCAGCCAAAATTTTCATATGGAATAATGCTGACTCGCTTTGTTGCACTACGATACCGTTTTCGGTTAGGCAATTGAAACAATCGCGATAAAATTCAGCGCAGAACAGGCCCTCAGCCGGACCGACCGGATCAGTGCTGTCGACGATGATAATATCGACGCTATTTGGCGCGGCGTCTTTGACCCATTTGATTCCGTCTATGAATTTCAATTCGGCGCGCGGGTCATGGTTTGATTCACACAATTCCGGAAAATAAATTTCAGCCAATCGCGTGACGCGTTCATCAATGTCGATTTGCACTGCCTGCTCAACACCAGGGTGTTTGAGGACTTCTTTAAGGGTGCCGCAATCGCCGCCACCGATAATCCAAACTTTTTTGGGATTTGGATGTGTAAAAAGCACGGGATGGCTCATCATCTCATGATAAAAAAAATTATCGCGAGTGGAAACCATGGTGCAGCCGTCAATCACCATCAAATTCCCAAAATGCTCAGTTTCGTAGATTTCCAAAAACTGAAATTCCGATTGCTCCTCATGAAGCTTGCGTTTAATTTTAAGAGAAAAAGCAGAGCCATCGGTAGCGACCGGTTCGCTAAACCATTGATCATCAAGCATGATAGAGTCCTAAACAGTCAGATTAAAGAACTATTATACGTTAGATTCCGTGTCAGATTTGTTACGTTATTAAATTCAATAAGCTAAAGATAAAATGCCTGTGGGTTTTATGAGTTTTTCATAAACATGTCAACTTGATCAGGTAAGGTAATGCTATAAATAATTCATATGCCAGCCGACTACTTTAATTTCTATTTTTACTTTAGAATCTTAACCACTTTATGACAGCATAGGAGTTATGCGTGCAAACACAGCAATGGTCGATTGAACAATCAAAACAGCTTTATGCCATCCAGCAATGGGGTGATGGTTATTTTTCGATCAATTCTGATGGGCATGTTTATGTAAAACCGCAATCCGATTGCGTTACGGAAATCGATTTGTTTGAGATAGCTCAAGCCTTACAGGCGAAAGGCTTGCATTTCCCGGTGTTATTACGCTTTACCGATATTTTGCGTGATCGGATTCGCAGATTGCAGCAGGCATTTGCCGGTGCTCGCAGTGCGCATCACTACGCTGGAAACTATACGCCGGTTTATCCGATCAAGGTTAACCAGCAAGGTAATGTCGTGGACAGCATCGTTTCCGCTCCGGGCATTGGTCTGGAAGCCGGGAGTAAGCCGGAATTGTTGGCCATTATCGGCTTGGCAAAACCCGGCAGTACAATAGTCTGCAATGGCTATAAGGACAGGTTCTACATTCGCGTTGCTTTGATGGGGCAACTGATGGGGTTGAGAGTATTTATCGTTATTGAAAAGCCTTCGGAATTGGAAATGATCATGGAGGAAGCTGCTAAATTAGGCGTCCGGCCAGTGATCGGTTTGCGGGTGCGTTTATCCACAATCAGCGCTGGAAAATGGCAGAACAGCGGTGGCGAAAAATCTAAATTCGGTCTGCATGCCAGTGAAGTTTTACAGCTGATCACCCGTTTAAAACAGGTGAACATGTTGGATTGTCTGCAATTGATGCATTTTCACATGGGTTCGCAGATTGCTAATATCCATGATATTAAAGTGGCTTTGAAAGAAGCCGGACAATTTTATCAGCAATTGATAGAACTTGGCGCACCGATAACTACCGTAGATGCTGGCGGTGGTTTAGGCGTGGATTATGACGGCAGCGGATCGCGCCGAGAATGCTCCATCAATTACAGCCTGGGGGAATATGCAGAGAATATTGTGCGCAGTTTTGCCGAAACCTGCAGGGAATATGGTTTACCGCAACCTAATATCATTACTGAATCCGGTCGGGCGATTACCGCCCATCATGCACTGCTGATTACCAATATTACTGAAGTCGAACGCTTGCAGGGCGGCGGATTAGAGGCGGAACAGTTCAGCTATGAAAACATAGCCGAACTTTATCATAATGCCCAATTTGATATGGCAGAAGCTCGAACTCGGTTTGTGCAGGGAGATTTGTCGTTGACAGAGCTCGCAGAAGCCGAGCAATCTTATATTGGCTTGTGTCGGCAAGTCCAGAGCCATCTAAATCCGGACAACCATCATCAACGGGAAATTTTACAGGAACTGGATGAGAAATTGGCCGACAAAGTTTTCTGCAATTTTTCATTGTTTCAATCAATGCCGGACATTTGGGGGATAGATCAGATTTTTCCGATCATGCCTATCCATCAGCTTGATCAGCAACCAAGTAGACGTGCCGTGCTACAGGATTTAACCTGCGATTCCGATGGTCGTATCGATCAATATATTGATCGGCAAAACATCACTAACACCCTGGCTTTGCATGATATAGATATACGTAAGCCCTATTTGCTTGGCTTTTTTATGCTGGGAGCTTATCAGGAAATTTTGGGCGATATGCACAACTTATTTGGCGACACCCACTCCATTAATATTGAGTTGCATGGTGAAAGTTACCGTTTTGGCGATTTTATGGAGGGCGAAGATGTCACAGAGATGCTGGAATACGTGCATATCAATACCGAGTCGTTGAAAGCAGCCTATAAACTTAAACTTGATAGCTGCGCTTTGAGTGCTGAGCAAAAACAGGGTTTTCAACTGGAGTTGTTAGCTGGATTAAACGCATACACCTATCTTGAAAAATAAGGCTACAGAAATTCTTAGCTATTAATTTTGCCGAAAATTCTCGTATAATGATCTAGCAGCCAAGATTGTGATCATTGGGCGTCATATATGCATTTATCTGTCTGGCTTTGCGTATTTAATTAGGATAATGAAGTATTTAGCACAGCATTGTTGAAATAATAATATATCGAGGATTTGGATGAAAATTACAGTGTTTGGTAGCGGTTATGTTGGATTAGTCACCGGTGCCTGCTTGGCGGATGTAGGGAATCAGGTCATGTGCATGGATGTTGATCAGCATAAAATCGAGCAGTTGCAGCAGGGACAGATTCCGATTTATGAGCCTGGACTGGAAGAGTTGGTCAGGGAAAATCAAGCTGCCGGCCGCTTGCACTTCACGACAGATGTCAAGGCAGCCGTAGAGTTTGGTCTGTTTCAATTTGTCGCAGTCGGCACGCCTCCTGATGAAGACGGCTCTGCCGATTTAAAATATGTATTGGCGGTTGCAAACAGCATCGCCGAACATATGACGAATTACAAAATTATCATCGATAAATCTACAGTTCCGGTTGGCACCGCTGATAAGGTGAAGCAAACAGTCGCTAAGGTCCTGGTACAACGTCAGGAGAATCTTGAATTTGACGTAGTCTCAAACCCGGAGTTTTTGAAGGAAGGTTCGGCGCTAGACGATTTCATGAAGCCGGATCGCATTATCATTGGTACGGATAACCCGAGAACAGCAGAGCTTTTGAAAGAGCTTTATGCGCCGTTCAATCGTAGCCGGGAGCGCGTTATAACTATGGATATCCGCTCAGCGGAACTGACTAAGTATGCGGCAAATGCGATGTTGGCGACCAAAATCAGCTTTATGAATGAATTGGCCAACTTAGCGGAACGACTGGGGGCGGATATTGAGCACGTGCGGCACGGCATTGGTTCCGACAGTCGCATAGGTTATAGTTTTATTTATCCCGGTTGCGGTTACGGTGGCTCCTGCTTCCCAAAAGACGTGAAAGCGCTGGAAAGAACCGCGCATGAATATGCGTACCATGCCGAACTACTGAGCGCAGTCGAAAATGTCAACGCCAGGCAAAAGCTGCGTTTATTCGAAAAAATCAACGACCATTATCAAAACCAGTTGCAAGGCAAGGTCTTCGCCTTATGGGGCTTAGCTTTCAAACCCAACACTGATGATATGCGGGAAGCTCCTAGCAGAGTATTGTTGGAAGCGCTGATTGCCGCAGGCGCTACGGTGCAATGTTATGACCCTGAAGCATTACTCGAAGCGCGGCGGATTTATGGCGACAAGCAAGGCTTGGTGTATTGTGAAAAACAAGCTGATACCTTGCTCGCAGCGGACGCCTTGGTCATTGTCACTGAGTGGAAACAATTCCGTAGTCCGGATTTTGAGCAACTATCTCAACAATTAACCGACAAAGTGATTTTCGATGGCCGAAATATGTATGAGCCGAGACTGGTGAAGCAAAGCGGCTTGCAATATTATTCGATTGGGCGTTGAGTAGCTTTCAAATCCCTAAGGTTTCTAGGGGTTGGTCTGCGTCCCTTTGCTCTTCAAACCCATGCGCAATGTTCTGCATGATTAGAATTAAGGCCACGCCGGCAAAAATAAAGCCAATTTGCTGCAAAGAAGTTTTGCTGTCGGTTTTTTGGTGTAAGGATGGAATCAGGTCGGCAACGGCGATGTAGATGAAGCTGGAGGCGGCCAAGGTCAGGAAATAAGGCAGAAGTTCGTGCAAATTCCCTAAGCTGAAATAAGCCAGGACCCCGCCGACCACTGTAGCTAGGCTGGAGAGAATGTTATAAAACAAAGCCTTGCGGCGGCTATAGCCGCTGTGCAGCAAAATAGCGAAATCCCCCACTTCCTGGGGGATTTCGTGCGCAGCAACAGCCAAACTGGTGACAATGCCAAGTTGTACATCGGTTATGAAGGCCGCGGCTATCAACACTCCGTCGACAAAATTATGCATGCTGTCACCCAGAATGATAAACAGGCCGGCGGGACGCGGGCCGGGTGAAGCTTGATGGCTATGCGCGGCGTGTCCATGCGCGTGGTGGTCGCTGTGCGCATCTTCGCCGTGGGCCTCGCAGGCTAGGGAATGGCAATGCCGCCAGATCAACAGTTTCTCCAACACAAAAAACAACAGGATGCCGATCAGGATGGTGGCGGATAGTTTTGGCATATCTGCCGTCGCCACTTCTTGAAACGCGTGTGGAATCAGGCCGCAGAACGCTCCTGTCAGCAGTGCGCCAATTGCAAAACTAATACCGTGCGGTAATACGTTTTGCCGTTGTTTTTCCGGCAGCAGTAAAAACAGGCTGGCCGCCAACACGCTAAGCACACCGCCAATCGCGGTAAACAGGATGATGAACAATAGGATGCTCACAATTAATCTCTCCAGATCATGCTGGCCATGCGACCGCTGGCGGCGCCATCGCGGCGGTAAGAATAAAAACGTAGCGGATCGGCAACGGTGCACAGCCCGCCACCATAAATTTGATCAATACCTAATTCAGCCAGATTAAGGCGGGCTAATTGATAAATATCTGTCAGCCATTTTTCCGGGCCGCTACTACGAAAAGCGCTTTTGTTGGCAGAGTTGTTGCCAACAAAAGCATTGAATACCTCAGTGCCGACAATAAAATTCGCCGGCCCAATTGCTGGACCCAACCAAACCTGAACATCCCGGCAATGCATGTGCTTTATTGTCTGGGCTATGACGCCGGCTTGCAAGCCTCGCCAACCGGCATGCGCGGCGGCGATAACTCGGCCATGATCGCCGCAAAATAACAGCGGCAGACAATCAGCCGTCAGCACTGTGCAGACGATGCCGGAATGTTCGGTATAACTGGCGTCAGCTTGTGTCAAGGGCTCTGCCTGATCAGCTCTCACGACTGTGACACCATGGACTTGCTGTAGCCAAATCGGCTCAGCCGGCAATTGCAACATGGTTTTTATGATAAGCCGATTTTCTGCGACATGTTTAGGATCGTCTAGCACATGCCCGGCGGGATTCAGGCTGGCGTAACTGCCGCCACTGACACCGCCGGTGCGTAGTGTTACGGCGGCATGCACGCCCTTAGGCAGGGGCCAATCCGGTTTAAGCCAGTTCATTTTCTGCCAACAGGGTTAAAAGTTGCTGCATATCGTCCGGTAATGTTTGCTCCCATTCACAGTATTCGCCGGTTTCCGGGTGTTCCAGGCCAAGTTTAACGGCATGCAGCGCTTGGCGCTTGAAACTACGCAACGCAGAGGCTAATGCCGGGTTGCAATCTGCCGGCATTTGAAAGCGTCCGCCATACACCTGATCGCCTACCAGTGGATAATTGATATGTGTCATATGTACCCGAATCTGATGCGTACGGCCGGTTTCCAGCTTGACGCGGATGAGCGTATGGCGCTTAAAGCGTTGTTCCAGCCGAAAATGGGTAACCGCTTCCTTACCATCGCGACGCACTGCATTGCGCTTGCGATCCACCGGATGCCGGCCTATCGGTTCATCCACGCTGCCCCCGGCAGTCATCCAACCTTTCACCAACGCCAGATATTCACGATTGATACTGCGTTCCTGTAATTGTTCAACCAAACTGTTATGCGCCTGTAGGGTTTTAGCGACCATCAGCAGGCCGGTGGTGTCTTTGTCGATGCGGTGCACAATGCCGGCCCGCGGCAGAATATTTAATTTTGGTTCATGATTGAGTAAAGCGTTGACCAAAGTGCCTTGCCAGTTGCCTACTGCCGGGTGCACCACTAGGCCGGCAGGTTTATTGACGATTAATAAAGCATCGTCTTCATAAACAATATCCAGCGGAATATCTTCCGCATCGTCTTCCATGACCACTTCCGCTTCGGCGTCCAGCTCTATTTCTTCACCGCCGTCCACCTTCTCGCGGCCCTTCAGCGCTACGCCATTTACCCGCACCCGCCCGGCTTTAATCCAGGTCTGCAGCTTGCTGCGGGAATAGTCGGGGAAAATCTCCGCTAGACACTGATCCAGGCGCATGCCTGCGAGTTCATCAGGAACCCTAGTCGTTAATATCGTCATAATCGTTTTTAAGTTATACTCGCTGGCTTAGAATGCCGCTTTCAGCAGCAAAACCCGCAATGTTACAACGTGTTGTCTATTGTATGCGATTACTTTTAGTTAAAATTGTTTTTATCGTCAGTCTGGCCTGCTTAATTCAGGGTTGTGAAACCTTGGAAGGACTGATGAAAGACTCGTCCAGTTCCAAAGACAAAGAAGACGAGTATGCCAATTGGGATGAAAAAAAATTCAATGACGAGGCCAAAGCCGCATTGGAAGCCAAAAGCTATCAGAAAGCCGTGAAATTATACGAGGCGCAGGAATCACGCTATCCATTTGGCGAATATACGCCGCAGGCGCAGTTGAACGTGGCCTACGCCTATTATAAAAACGACGACCCGGAAGCCGGCTTGGCAGCTGCCGACCGCTTTATCAAAACCCATCCCCGCAACCAAAATGTCGATTACGCCTATTATCTGAAAGGTTTAATCAACTATAACCGCGGTATAGGCTTTATTGATCGATTTTTACCGACCGACGCCTCTCAGCGCGACCCCGGCCCAGCCCGCGACTCTTTCGATAATTTTAAGGAGTTGCTCCGCCGGTTTCCTAATAGTCCCTATGCAGACGACGCCAAGCAGCGGATGACAGCTTTGCGGAATAATCTCGGCATGTATGAAATTCATGTCGCCGATTTTTATATGCGTCGCAAAGCTTATGAGGCGGCGGTGAATCGCGCCAATTATGTGATCAAGGAATTTCAACGCACTCCGGCGGTGCCGCTTGCGCTACAAATCATGCAGGATGGTTATCATAAGCTGGGCATGGATGAATTGGCTGCCGACGCTGAACGCGTTTACAAGCTCAATTATCCTAATGGCGCGCCGACTGGAGATTACAAGGACAATGGTGTGATCCAAAAGGTTTGGGACGCAATGGGCTTAGATACACGTTAAGCAAATTCGCATGGTTTTGCCTGGTTTTTTGAGGCGATTGCGCATGAAGCACTCTAGTCTGGCTTGGCTGGTGTTGTGCTTGCCAAGCTTGGTTTTTGCGGAACTTAAGTCTGAGCCGCTGTTCCAAAATCGGTTTTTCACGCTTTCGCAGAACACCGATTTATTGTGCGCCACCAGTCAGCAGGAGTTTATCCCAACGGACGAGCTACCTAAAATCATTAACTTTTACGAAACCGGACATCCCGGCTTGCGCAAACAAGCGGTGGCGGTGCTGACCGATCATAAAAACCTGGATCATGTGGCCGATTTGCAGGAATATCGCCAGGAATGCGCCAATAGCCCAGCCGGCGAGTTATGCGTACTGGAAAAATACTGGAATGACAAGGAAGCAGCCTGGCGAGCGCTGGCTTTGTTTTATGACACAAAAACCGTCATCAAGCACAGCGATGAGATCAAGCGGGCTGAAGATTATAAGTTTCCGCGCTTCACTGCCGATCATTTACGCATTTTTGAAAAAGCGATCCGTAAAATTCCGGCTTTTTTACGGCAAAGTATCAGCAAAGCCAAGCCAAACGACCATCTGGAACAGGAAATTGCCGATAAGCCGACGGCAATGCAGGATTTGATCAGAGACGCCTTCCCTGATGATTATAAAACCAGTATTTGGCAAGATCATACGCATCCCTTGACCCTGGTGCCCGGCTACGGTTATCGCCAGCAAACGGTGGCGCAAGTATTCAGTGGCCAGAATTTGATCATATTCACCACCAAAGCGTTCGACAAAGGTAAAGAAGGCAGTACTTATCGCGACATAGGCGTGGAATATTTAGTAGATTTCCGCTTACCGATTGTGGTGCACGAAATCGCGCATACTATCGATAATTTCCATTTCTGGAACGGTCAGGATGATTTGTATTTTTTCTACCGGTATAAGAAAATTTCCAATGACGAAGACACCGCCAAAATCATCGCTGACGCCAAGCTGGCGCTGTGGCCTTCCAAATGGTTTGAAGCCTTCGAGTATATGGGCGAGGTCAATAATGGCCGTTATGACGGCACTACTCAGGAGAAACTAGCGGAACTATTGGCTCAGTACATTCTGATTCCGGAGCGTTTACTGGTCAGTGCGCCCACTGCTTATGCATGGTTGCGCGACTCAGTGTTTCAAGGTATCGAATATCAGGGCTATGACCGCTGCACTACGCCCCTGACCCGGCGTATGAAATGGTGGCAAGACGCGACGGCAAAAATGCTGGGGCGTTAAGCTGTGGTATGCTGCACCGCAAACATTTTCATTATTTAACCCACGCACAAGTATGAAAAAGCCGCAAACACTCTCTTTGCAGGAACAACTGCTTAAATCCGGTCTGGCTACTGAAACCAAAGCCAAAGAAGTCAAGGCCGAGAAGCGTAAACAAGGCAAGCAGCAACGTAACAATGGCGTTGAAATTGTCGACAAGGTTAAGCTGGACTTGGAGCAGGCTCGTAAGCAGCAGGCTGAGCGCGACCGCGAGCTTAACCAGTTGCGGAAACAGACAGAAGAGGAAAAATCTTTAGTTGCGCAAATCCGGCAAATTATCGAGCAGAACCGGATTGCTCAGGATGAAAACGGCCTCGCCTATAAATTTAATGATGGCAATAAGGTTAAGTCACTGTATGTGCCGGAAAAAGTCCGGCTGGCGTTGATTAACGGCAAGGCCGGGATTGTTAGATACGATAAGGGCTATGAAATCGTGTCGGCTGAGGTGGCTTTGAAAATCCAGGGCTGGCATGCTGGGAGTGTGTTGGTGTTGAATCAGGATGTTCCAGAGGTTGCTGGGGATGATGCTTATGCGGGGTTTGAGGTGCCGGATGATTTAGTGTGGTAGAGGCTTTGATTATTGCCTGATGGCACGATGTTGGTTGATTTAGAAGACTCGTTTTCGGCAATGCCTAGGTTAATCCGTTCGTGGTGATCTTGTCGAACCATGATCGGATTAACCGCACACCCTTCTACAAGCTCAGGGCGAACGGTTAATACTTAACTTAATTGCATTGTACTTTCTCAACAAAGATTCGCTTCGCGAGGCCTTTTTTAGACGTCGGTTCTCGGACCGACAGCCGAGGTACTTTTCTTTGCTTCGCCAAAGAAAAGTACCCAAAAGAAAGGCGACCCGGATGCCGCTTAACCCTGCGCGCCAAAGCTTTCGGCGGGGGTCGGCAGAAGGGGCGTCCTGCCCCTCTGCCGACTCGAGGCATCCATGCCGCGACCCTGACGGGCTATGCCCGCCGAAAGCTTCGGTGCTCGGCGCGGCATACGGGGGGAAACCCTGGCTTTGCAACTAAGTATTTGTGTTAACTTAAAGTGCTTTTTTGTATAATCAGCTTTAACTTTAAGCTGGTTCGATAACCCTTCGTATCAGTCTTGACCATATTTGGAGCTTTTTATGTTGAACATACAAATTGATAACCCGGAACTCGAAGAAAGTCTTGAAGAACTTTATGGGGTTAACAAGCAATCGATTGCTAAGGACTTTGCGGATTTTGTGCTGCAACGAAAAATCAAACAGGATATTGGCATATCCATTACTCAGATAGAAGCCGGCGAAGGGTTGCCTTTACGTGATGTTATGCAGGCTGTTCGACAGAAGTATGTGTAATTACCGGATAATCTTTTCTCCCCGTGCGCAACAGCGTTTAGGTGAAATTGCGGATTATTTGTACCAGCAGCACTTATCCGAGCAATTTGTGTTGGATTATCTTCAACGTTTTGAGGATTGGCTGACAACATTACTTGGACAATTCCCAGAATCTGGTTCGCTAATGCCAGAGTATGGCCCGGATATTCGCCGCGTTGTGTTTCAGAAATACAGCTTTGTTTATCGTGTTAACAAAAATGTCGTTGAGATATTGACGCTGTATAGGGAAAACCAACCATGAAAGTAAAAATTGTTAGATTATCGGTCTTGATTTTTTAAGTCTACCAAGTTGATTGCGTAAACTTTCTAGATCATCTGCAAAAGGATTCGCTATAGCGAGGCCTTTTTTAGATGTCGGTTCCCGGACCGACAGCCGAGGCATTTTCTTTTGCTCCGCCTCGGCAATTGCTCCTGCATTGCTCTACCTCCTGCATCCAGTTTTGCCAAATTAAGTTCTAGGTGCATGACAGGATTAGGAATAAAATCAAACATCAATGATCCCAGGAATCGATATGAAATTTTCATCGCAAATCAAACCGATCAGCTACCTCAAAAGCCATGCCGCCGAAATTGTTAAGGATGTTTCGGAAAGCAGAGAGCCCTTACTGATTACTGAAAATGGTGAGGCAAAGTTAGTAATCATGGATGTGAAAAGTTATGAGGAACAGGCTGAAACCCTTGCGTTATTGAAAATTTTAGCCATAGGTAATCGTGAGATAGAGCAAGGTAAGTTCCGCAATGTTGAGGATGTTTTTGCTGAATTGGATAAAACCGAAAATTGATGGTAGCAAAAGTTGTAATTCTTGAATCTGCTGAGCATGACCTAAATGAATTAAAGGCTTATATCGTCAAGAATTTTTCGTTTGCAACATGGCGGCAAAGCTATGAAAAAATTAAAAAAGCCATCCACAATTTAAAAAGCTACCCATATGCTGGAACTGTGCCGGAAGAGATAGAAAAACTAAATCTAACCCAATTCAGGCAAGTTATATCTGGTATGAATCGTATCATCTATGAAGTACGAGAGGAAAGAGTTTATATTCATGCCATTATTGATACGCGGCGCGACTTCCAAAGCCTGCTGTTAATACGTCTGTTGCGTATAAAAGATTCATAGGAATATAAATAACCTACAGATTGCAAAAGATGAGTACCTAATCAGTGCCTAAGCAATACCTGAATCTTAACCTAAGCATAGCCATGCTGTTTTTGACAAATGTTCACCTCATTTTAAATTTTTTAAGTTTACGCTTCGCGAGGCTTTATTTAGACGTCGGGTCGCGGACCGACAGCCGAGGTACTTTTCATTGCTTCGCCTCGGCAATTGCTCCTACATTGCTTTACCTCTTACATCCATGTAGTCGAAAGAAAAGTGCCCAAAAGAAAGGCGACTCGGATGCCGCTTCCCTGCGCGCCAAAGCTTTCGTCGGAGGTCGGCAGAAGGGACCTCCTGCCACTCTGCCGACTCGCGGCATCCATACTGCGACCCTAACGGTCTATTCCCGCCGAAAGCTTCGGTGCTCGGCTCGGCATACGAGAGAAAAGCCTGGCTTTGCAACTAAGTATTTGTGTTAACTTAATGCGTTTTTTGTTATAATTTGAATTAGTGTTATGTTAGGAAAAAATGTTCAAATTATAATTCTGGAATAACCAATCATTGACCAATTTACATTTACTTTTGTTATGGCTTTAGCCCCGCAGTGATCGCATTGTTAGACCATCAGTTCATGCTCTAATTCTTATGGTCGTATCATTTCACATAATGGCGGGGATCGCGGGCCGGTGTTTTTTTCTAGAATTGATTAGGATAGTAGTGGATTCAACTTTTCAGATGTTAAAAGTTCTGAGGGAAATAAATATACTGGGGTAACAAGTTATGGCAGCTTCGGGAAGTAAATTTTCTGCTGGTGAGCAAGGACTGGGTTATATCTACCAGCCGCGCTTTGCCTTGCTTCGAATTCTCCAAATGCCGGAGAGTACGTCTGTTATGATTGAGAAGGACGATGACCTTGATTTCATAGACCAGAATGGGGTCAAGACATTGGCCTCACTCAAGCACAAGGCTCCTGGTGATCGCCTAACAGACCTTTCCACCGATTTTTGGAAGTCTGTTCGAATCTGGCTAGACCGTTATAAACGCGACAGGTGTAGCGAAGCAACTCTTCGATTCTTTTTATTCACTACAGGGCAGGTTTCGGAAACGTCTTTCTTACGAAATTTCCTTGCTGATCAACAGCTAAGCGATGCCGATGCAACACCTCTTTCGAAACTTGCAGACGATGTCCTTTCTAAGACAGACTCTAAACTTATCAAAGCAATCTCTAAAGAATTCCATGATCTCAACCTCGATCAGAAGGACGACTTTCTCTCTCGAATTGTTATATTCGACGGTAGCCCCCGAATCACCGATGTGCCAACGATAATTCGGAACCAACACATGCGTGGCATTCGGCGTGAGTATAGAGAGGCGGTTTTTGAACGCCTCGAAGGATGGTGGAATGACTCAGTTGTGGCCCTTTTGACTGGTCATCGCAAGGAAATGATTTATGGTTTTGAGATTTCAGACAAATTGTCCGCAATTTCGGAGGAATATAAGACCGATAATTTGCCTATTACTTTCCGAGGGAAAGCTCCGACGAGTGAGGTCAATGTTGAGAATGACAATAGGCTGTTCGTCGTTCAGCTTCGAGAAATTGGTATAACCTCGAACAGAATTCGCAACGCTATTTTGGATTATTACAGAGCTTTTGAGCAGCGGTCAGCATGGGCGCGTGAGAATCTCTTGATCTCGGGCGAAATGGATGACTACGAAGATCGTTTAGTCGATGAGTGGAGTCGTTATAGGGATGTTGCCTTTGAAGAACTTGACGAGCTAAGCGCCGAAACTGTGCTTTTAGATGCTGGTAGATACTTATACCGATGGGCCGACTTGGAGAGTGGCAATATCAGTTCACTTCGTATCCGAGAGCGTGTGACCGAACCATATGTAATTAGAGGCGGGTTCCATATTCTGGCTAACTATAAACCGATGCCACGTGTTTATTGGCATCCACAATTCTTGCATCGTATTGAAAAAGTATTAGGAGTATCTGAATGAAGCCCTGGGATCAACGCCCTTTTGAAGTACGTAATCTATTCAATCCGGCATTCTGCGGTCTGGTTATGTTCAGGGCATTGCAGGGTTATGAAGAAGAGAACCCTGATGGCATGCCGTTTTCTCTCTCGTTGCTCGTCTTGCCTCTTTCCCTGCACAAGGATTCTCGAGAGGTAATAGCGTCAAACAACAGAAGTTATCTTTTGAAAACAATAGAAAAAAATCCTCAAATAATGGTAGGTTTTGCCGAACGTGTGAGCGAGTTATTGCCCTATGCTTTTGAGGCATTCGGCTTGCTCATGGATATGGGTTGCTTTGTCGTTTCGCATGATGGTCGTCTAAAAACAGTTCCCAAGATGGTGCGCAAGTCTGTTTCTGGCACAAGCGAATCAATCTCCTGTCAACGTGTTGCTTGTATTCTCGGCAAGGAGTTCGCACGTATCGCGGATCGCGTTACAATTTATACAACATTCGGAATTCGGCCATGAAAATTAAATCAATCCATATTTATAGCCATGATGGTCAACGCCGAGACCTGAATTTCAAGATTGATGGCCTCAACGTAATTACTGGTCGTTCATCAACGGGGAAGTCCGCACTTTCTGAAATTATCGAATACTGTATGGGTCGTTCCGCATTCAACGTTCCTGAAGGCATCATTCGCGATAAAGTATCTTGGTTTTGCGTAATTTATCAATTTGCCTTAGAGCAGGTTCTCATCGCAAAGCCGACTCCAGCTAGTGGATACATCAGTTGTAGTTTTGCAATGCAGCGTCGTGGCTATCAATTGACGCCTCCAGCATTTGAAGAACTGGTGGCGAATACCGATGACGATTCTGTTGTAGCTCTTCTGTCACGCTTACTTGGCATACCGGAGAACCGCACACAAGTTGCAATAGAGCATAGCCGTGATAGCTTCGATACTAACATCAGGCATGCGTTTTATTACCTTTTCCAGAAGGAAGGGCTTGTTGCAAATAAGGATCAACTCCTTTACAGGCAGAATGAAGCTTTCCAGCCGCAAGCCATTCGTGATACGTTGCCAATTCTTCTTGGCATCTCGAACAGTGATCGGTACGAACTTGAGCAGAAGCTTCGGGCTGCGCAGAGAGAGTTGAAGATTAGTGCAAAGCTCCTTGAACAAGCAAGAGATATAATCAATACATCACTGCAAAAAGGAATTAGCTTGTTATCGGAGGCAAAGGCAGTTGGAATCATTGGTACCGCTTACCAACAATCGGGTACAGATGGAGTTTTTGAGGCCTTACGAGATGCATTACATTGGAGACCCGCCACAGTTCCCGATGATGATGGTGGCCGTGCCTCACGACTCGAAGAAGAAATAAGCCAACTACGCAAAGAAAGGCGTGAGGTTCAGGCTAGAATTGATGCCGCCCGTCAGTTTACAAAGAAGGCAGGTGGTTTTGAAAATGAGGCGACCGAACAAAAGGATCGGTTGGCCTCAATTAAGGCGTTTCCTAAGAACCCACAGACGGGCGAATGGCAATGGCCGTTCTGCGAAGTTAACTTAGGCTTGAATACGCCGATTGCTGAGTTGCTGCTTAAGGAGTTAGTTTCACTTGATGCTGAGATGAACATTGTAGCTGGCGAAAGACCCAAGATGGAGGCATACCTTGCTGAGCTGGAAGAAATTGTCCAAGAAGTCTTTGGCAAGATTAAGAGTAAGGAGTCAGAGCTTTCAGCTGCGATCACGGCTAACGAAGTGCTTACTCAAATGGGTGCTCGTAATAATGCAGCAGCCCGCGTTATTGGGCGAATTAGTTTCTTTTTAGAAGGATTGGTCCCGAATGAGGAACTTATTGCTCGAGAAAAGGAAAGCCGTCGACTTAAATTAAAAGTGGAAGAACTGGAGAAGAGAATTGGTGCCGACGACAGTAGTGAGCGGTTAAAATCGATTTTGAACAACATTTCAGCTAAGGTCTCCGAGTATATTAGAGATTTTAAAGCTGAATTCAGTGAGTTTCCTGCCCGATTCGATATCAACAATCTAACGATCATCTTCGACCGTCCTGATCGCCCCGTACCAATGAGCCGAACAGGAGGTGGAGAGAACCACCTTGCCTACCACCTCTCAGCCTTGCTTGCATTGCACTTCTTTGCAACGAAGAACAAGCGACCTTTACCGCAGTTCTTATTAATCGACCAACCCACACAAGTTTATTTTCCTTCTGAGAAAGTTTATCAGGAAGCTGATGGCTCAATTCAGAAGACGGAAGCTGATGCCGACTTGGCTGCTGTTCGGAGATTGTTCGAATTGTTAATGAAGTTCACTAAGGAAGATGTTCCTGGTTTCCAGCTCATAGTGACTGAGCACGCCAACCTTCGGGATGAATGGTTCCAAGAGACGTTGGTGGAAAAGCCATGGACCAAGCCACCTGCATTAGTGCCTGAGGATTGGCCTGAACTAAAAAATGCAACCTAATAAGCATGTAACCTATTGCGAACACAACGAAAGAATAAAGATCTTAAATTGTGCGAGCTGTCCTGAAACAATCATAGCATCAACCCAGCTTTGACTACCATTACGGAAAATGTACGGAACCATTGCAATATTCAGCAGAGAGTTTTAGAATTCTGCAAGATATTTTCGCAATACCCCAGGAGGTGCTTTATGGTTACTCTTGCTAAGGACAATGAGCGCATAGAATTGCGTACCTCTCCCGAAACTAAGTACTTACTTTCAAGAGCAGCGGCAACAGCCGGTGTTTCGTTAAGCAACTTCATGATTGCGAGCGCTCAAGACCGCGCCCAGCAATTATTGGCTGAAACTGAGGCCTTGAACCTATCCCCTCGGGATTGGGATGCGTTTTTTGCAGCATTGGATAATGTCGACCAACTTCGACCAAAATTGGCAGTGGCTGCTAGCGATTATGTGGCTTGGCGTAATCAGCAAATAAATTCCGGTGATAGCGTTTGATGAACAGATAAAGTAGTTAGCAGTTACTCATGATAAAAAGTTGCAGATATTCTAAGCTACAAAATCACGCACTTAAAGGATAAAACCTGAGATTTTGGAATCGGTGAATTTGTCAGAGGTGCTGCCAGCATGGATGCTGGCATCAAGCCTACATGGACGTACTCGCGGCGTCCTCTGACAAATTCACCGATTCCAAAATCGTTAAGGTGGCGACGACTTACTAGGTTTCATAAATAAGAATCATCCCAGCCAGACGTGCGGAAAAACATGAACAAGCCCACTAATACAGCGAAAATTCTACATGATGGTGCAGTTGTTGAGGTGATGGAAGATGGTCAAGAGTACGTAATACCTGAAACTCCTATGCGTTCAATGACGGAAGAAGAAATCGACATAGCGGCACAGGCCGAATAGCTATCCAAAAGTCGGCATTAACTCAAGCGAAAATCTGAAATTCAGTCGCCACTGCAATTGGCCGGACTTGATTTTTTTCGCGTCGCATTTCAACTAAACCATAATTCGACATGGTTTTCAGGGTACGAGACAGATTGCTAGGTTTCCTGAATGATTTTCAGTAGCGCCCGGTTGTCGTCGCTCAACACTTCTGCAAGGGAGCGCATTGAAGTGAACCATATTTTAGGCTCTGTCGGTTTCGGCTTGTATTCACCTTTGGCAATAGCCAGCACCCGTTCCCGCATTTTTTCCTGTGGCAGGATGCCAATAATAACTGTATTCATAGCTTTCTAATCTCCTCCAATACTCTGTCAACCTCTGCGAAAAAGTCCATTAAAAGTTGATAGGCATTTTGAAATTCATAGGGCACACCTTGGTCGCAAATATTCCGGTGCTTGTGGTCGTAGGCTAAACGCTGTCCGGCAAATTTGAATTTTTTCGGCCGCTTGAAGGCATGGGCATTGTCATAACCCAGTATTCGTTTGCCATACGGTTCATGTAAAGTCAGGGAATAACGTATACCATGCGGAATTTCTTTGGTTGCTCCCCCACACATAAACTAAGCAATCACTCCACAAAATCATAAACCCGATACCTATCCACCAAAGGCCGTAAAACCTCCATCGCCACTTTCACATAGTCCGGATTTTTCAAAAACTCTTCATAAGCCTGCTGATTTTCAAAGCTGCTGGAAACAGCCAAATCATAAGACTCATCCAGCGCTGGATTAGCCCGCTCCCGCTTAATATTGGCCGGCGCACCAACAGTGTAAGACAACACCCCCGGCAGCGCGGCTAATGGCTTGCTGGCCGCGATATATTGCTGCTGAACCTCAGCATCTCCAGGCTGTTTCAGCCAGACTATCACCACATGCTGAATTTTATGCTGGCCGGTTTCGGCTGTCGATTGCGCCAAACCCGTGTTACTGACCAAGATCAGCACGTATAAAAATAAAAATTTGAAAAACGTCATGCCCATTTCTCCAAGTTTAAAATGACAGACTTTCAGCGGCAATCTCAGCATCCGTCAGATAACAACCCGGATCTTCCTGCCAAAAATCGCCGGTTAATTGCTGCGCCCGCACCCGTGTGTTGCCGTTGCAGATGGCTTGATGAGCGCAACTGCCGCAACGGCCTTTTAAAGGGCGTGGCGAGGCTTTCAAGCCTGCCATTAAGGGATCAGAAACATCCTGCCAAATTTCAGAAAACGGCCTATCCCGAACATTGCCCAAGCCATAATGCCACCAGAACGTGTCGGGATGCACATTGCCCAGATTATCGATATTGGCGACATTCACCCCGGAAGCGTTACCGCCCCATTGCTGCAGTTTGGCTTGCAGGTGGGCGGCACGCTCAGGAAAGCGGCGTTGCACCCAGTGCAGAAAATACACGGCGTCGGCATCGTTGTTGCCGGTCACCACTTCCCGGTGCTGGCCTTGTTGTTCCCACGTCAGGCACTGCTCGAACAAGGTATCCATCACCTGCCGAGTCAGGATAAACTCGGCGTCGTCCTTGCGGTTTTTGTTGCCGCGCCCGCCATAATTTAGGTGCGATAAATAAAATTTATCAATGTTCTCATCCTCCATTAACTGTAACATCGCCGGAAAATCGGCGGCATTGTCATGTGTCAGCGTGTAGCGGATACCGGCTTTGATCTTGTGCTCGCGGCATAAGCGGATGCCGGCCAGTGAGGCGGCAAACGAGCCCTGTTTCCGGCGAAATTTGTCGTGTGCTTCGCGCATGCCGTCCAGGCTGACGCCAATATACTGATAATTAAGCGCCGCGATCTGTACGATATTGTCTGCGGTAATCAAAGTGCCGTTGCTGGACAAGGCCACATAAAAGCCCAGTTCTTTCGCGCGTTGCGAAATGGCAAAAATATCCGGATGCAGCAAGGGTTCACCGCCGGACAATATTAACACCGGCACGCCGAACGTTTTCAAATCCTCCATTGTTTGATAAATTTCCTGGGTAGTCAGTTCGCCGGGAAAATTTATATCGGCTGATGTGGTATAGCAATGCTTGCAGGTTAGGTTGCAGCGCCGGATCAGATTCCAGATGACCACCGGGCCGGAAGGTTTGCGTGGTGGTTTTATCGGCGTCGGCTGTAATACTTCCCGCATATATTGGCTTAAACGAAACATATTACTCCGCGATGCGCAAACCGGTTTTTTTGAGTATTTTCGTGCTGTACAGTACCTCGTGTCCACGTGCATACTCGCCCAGTAAGTCGGCAATAGCGTGGACCTGCTTATCGGCATCCTGCTGGGTTTTGCTATGGATCATGGCAAACAAATTATAAGGCCAATCCGGCAAATGCCGTGGCCGCTGATAGCAATGACTGACGAAAGCCAACTCAGCAACTTCTTTACCCAAGCGTTCGATATGCTGGTCGGCAATATCCCACACCGTCATGCCGTTATAGACATATCCGAGTTTATAGTGATTGGGCACCGCGCCTATCCGGCGGATGATTCCGGCGTCTTGCATGGCCTTCATGCGCTGCATGACTTCGGCAGCACTTAAACCCAATTCCGCTGCGATAGCTTGATAAGGTTCAGCGACCAACGGTAAGCCGGCTTGGGTTAGCTGGATGATTTTTCTGTCAAAAGCGTCCAAAAGCATCAGGCCTCCAACTGCAAGCCGACATAATACTCGCTGATTTTAGGCATATTAAAAACCTGTAAGCCGGTTTGCGCTGCTATCGCCGCAATCACCACCTTCACCTGTTCCGGGCTTTCAGTCGCCAACACAAACCACATGTTCAGGCTATGCTCGCGGGCATAATTATGCGCAACTTCCGGGAACGCATTGACAATTTCGGTAACTTCCGCGTAGCGTTCGTCCGGGACTTTCAGCGCCGCCAAAGTTAAAGCGCCACCCATGTGTTCGGCGTGGTACATGGGACCGAAACGCGACAGCACACCGGCAGCCAAAAGATTCTTTAAGCGTTCGAGTAAGTCGGCTTCAGCGATGCCCAGTTGTTCCGCAACTTGTTGATAAGGAGCCTCACAAATCGGAAAGCCTTGCTGTAGCCTGTTAATGATGGCTTTATCTAACTCATCCATGCGCTGCTTCTAAAATAGGCGTTTCAGTTTGCGCATAGAGTGCGCCGCGTTGTTTAAAACAGCGGCGGCTGAATAAAATTTCATAGCTGATGCCGGACAGGCCGCAAGCTTCAACTGACTCCCGCCATTGCGCCAACACAGTCTCCCGGCATTTGCCATGTATCATGCAATATAGATTGTAAGGCCAAAGCTGGCCTTGCCGGGGGCGTTGATAGCAAAGATTGATATACGTTTGTTGGCTAAGTCGTTGACCTATAGCGCTTACCAAGTGATCAGGAACATCCAGCACAATCATTGCATTGGCGCGATAACCCAGCTGGCGATGTTTAACCACTACCCCCCAGCGCTTGATGAATCCCTGGGCTTTTAGGCATTTTAGGCGTTCAAGCAGGATTTGCTCGCTGACGCCTAATTGTTCGGCAATTCTTGCATAAGGCCGAGTTGCAATAGGTAAGCCTGCTTGTACGGCTTCCAGCAACCGAAAATCCAGGTCGTCAATCATGCAAATTCAGTTCGAATCCCAGATTGATATAGAAATCGGCCAGCATGGGTAGCAGCATGGTTTTAAAACCGGTGGTTAACTCTATATCTTCGACCACGGTTTGCAAATGCTGCTCATCGTTCGCGATTAGCACAAACCATAAATTAAAGCGATTCTCGCGTTCATAATTATGATTAACTTCCCGGTAGCGGCTGATTTGCCCCGCAACTCGCGCCAGCTCCGATTCTGGTACCGCCATCGCCGCTAGCGCACTGCTGCCCAAACGATTGGGGGCGATCACCGGACCAATCCGGCTGATTAGCTTTTCTGCGGCTAATGTCTGAAACGCCGCCAAAACTTCACTTTCAGCCACGCCTAGCTGGTTGGCGATATCCAAATAGGGGGTCAGGCTAAGCGGAAAATCCTGCTGATAGTTATTTAGCAGCTGTTTATGCAAGGCCGACAGCATAGGTTTACAAGCCTAATTCGTTGGCGCGGGCGGTGAAAAAGATGCCGCTAGGCTTATCCGCCGATAGATGGCCTATCTCGCTTAAGGTTTCGGTGTCATACACTGCTACGCGGTCGTCGTCGCGTAAGGCCAACCATATTGCTTCGCCGCGTGGGGTAAATTCCATATGCAATACTCCGTGTCCGGGTTTTAAGGTTTTGCTGACGATTAAGTCTTTCGCATCCAGTACTTGCACTTGATCGTTATCGGGCATGGCGAAGTTCACCCAAATCTGCCGTCCGTCCGGTCTGGCTCTAACAAATACCGGTTGGCCAGCCACAGGAATGCGCTTGATTAATTTCCAGCTATGTTTGTCGATGACTAAAACTTCATGTTCGCCTACTGCCGGTACAAACAACAAGTCGCCGCTGATGCTCCAGCCTTGCAAATGCGGCATTTTATAAACCGGGAATTTCTCATCCTGTTTGCCGTAATCCGGCAGTACCCGCTCAACGCCGGCTTCCGGCCGCCACAAATCCAGCTTGGCCAAGCCGCTTTCGCCGAACAGGCCGGCCACATAGTAGCGGCCATCTTTAGTTAGGAGTGCGTCGTAAGGTTCTTTACCGATATTTTTGAATTTTTGCAGCTTAGGTTCGCGTGGGTTTTTCATGTCGGCAACCCAAATTTCAGCGGCGTCGAATAAACAAAACACAAATTGTTCACCCGGCGCATCGACTAAACCCACCACTTTGGATAATTTTCCGTCGCCGTAAACTGCTGGGATATCTGCAATTTGTTCCAGCGTTTGTGCAGAAAATATTTTCACGCCGCCGGGTGTGTAATTTGACACGGCAATCCAGCGGCCGTCCTGCGAAATCGCCCCGCCTATGCTATTGCCAGCCTGGATGATGCGTTTTTCAATTTTGTCTTGCAGTAGGTCAATTTTGCTCAAGCCGCCATCGCGGCCAAACACATAGGCATAGCGCTGGTCATGCGAAAACACCACCGAAGCATGGGAAAGATCGCCCAAACCTTCAATGCGGCTCAAAGCTGACATTTTGCTGGTATTGATGATCTGAAGGCTGCCTTTTTCGCGTTCGATCACCACCCCCAAATCGCCGGTGCCGCGTGGGTCGGCGCTCACGAAATTGCTGAACAGCAAGATGTTGAAAAAAAGAATTTGCAGCAAATATTTCATAATTTATAACTATTCAGCGAAATGTGGATTTCATAATTTAAGCATACACAGGTTTGCTGGGTGCGCCAACCAAGAGTTTTGTTGGCAGGGATTTTTTGCTTAAGGCTGTCGCAGTTTTTTGATCAGCCAGAGCGTTTCGTCTTTGCTCAAAAAATCTCGCCACGGCGGCATAGGAGTACCCGACCTGCCTTGCTGTATGGTTTGTAGCAGCAAGTCATCGCTTTTATTGCTTAAAGCCTGAGGCAGTAAAGACGGTCCCAAGCCGCCTTTTAGCGTCAGGCCGTGACAAGCGCCGCAATCATTCTTCAGCAGTTTTATGATAACTTGCTGTCTAGCTGTTGTCGGCGCCTCTGCGTTGACATTTCCGGACAGCCATAGCAGCGTCAAAGCAGCCAGAGTCTTACGGCTTAACATGGCTGTAGTAACTGACTATGTCGTTAATGTCTGCATCCGTTAAGGAAGCGGCAATAGCATTCATGATTTCGGAAGTACGCGACTTATCGCGAAATTGTTTCAAAGCGGTTGTCAAATAAGGAGCATCCCAACCGGCCAAGGACGGAAACGGCGCATCCGCGCTCGGGTTTTTAATCCCGTGACATTGGGAGCAAACCGCCGCTGCTTTTTCATGGCCGGCATAGGGGCTGGCCGCCTGACTATTGCTGGCTGACAATACACCGGTCAACAGCAAGCACATGCAGTAAATGGCTCTCATTTTGTAGGCCCCATTTCGTCAGGCGATAAGCCGCGAGTCATGTATTTAACCCTGCCGCGGGAGAATATGCCAGCAGGGCTTTCCATAGGAAAGGTAGCGACTTGTTGCAGGGTGATAGAGTCGAAGGCTACCACTTGATCGCCGTTGTAACCGGCGCTAATATAGAGTAGTTTGCCGTCGGCGCTGTATTCCGGGAAATAAGCATGTCCGCCGACATCCAGAGTTTTAACCACTTCCAGGGTTTTCTTGTCTATCAACTGCACGGTGCGGGCTCTTCGGTCTTTGCTAATGATATCCACCGCAACATAGGGGGCATTGGCATGCGCGGCCGGAGATTCGGTGCCGCCGGAAACCGGGATCTGCTTGACCACTTCCATTTTGTCCAGGTCCCAAACGCTGACTACGGTTTTATCGCAATCGCCAAAGTTGGTGCCGAAACCCAGCGTGCGTCCGTCAACCACAACCGCCGAGCCGCCGCCGACATGCGGGACGCAGCCGGCCGGCAATTTTTTGATGATTTGGCGTTTTTCCAGATCGATAGCGGCGACGATACTGTCGTCATACGAAGCAACCATTAGTTTTTTGCCGCCATGCGTCAGGAAGGCGTCATGTAAATGCCGTCCGACTTTTTCGATACGGGTGAAAGGAAAACCGGGTTTCAAATCTACGACCCAGACTTGGCCGGCGTTTTCCAGCGCAATAGCAAAAATATCCGCATAAGGCGTGCCGATAATCATGCCGGAATCTGAGGAAACCTGTTTGCCGTCGGGATCTATGCCCTCAAGTTCAAATGATTTTAAAGGCTCTAAAGTATCAGCGTCCAGAATTGTTGCATTGTGTGGTACAAACGAGCCGGCCATCAGGTATTTGCCATCACGGGAAATGCCTATGCCGGGGCCGTTATAGCCGGTTTTTACACTGCGAACCGCTTGCATCGAATACAGGTCGACCTTGAAAATTTCCGCCGTATCGGTTTTTACATAGGCCCAACGTGGGAAGGTTGGGTTGAATTCGATAATATGCGCAGCTGTGCCGGTGGCGACTTCCCCGACTTTTTGCTGGGTCTTACTATTGATAAACACGGCTTTGGCGCCCTCGCCGCGACCGTATTTGCCCCGCGCAGCCACGCCTATCAAATTAGTCATATCGTCAATTTGGTAGCTCGGTTTAGTCGGCAATTTACTTTCGTCTTTGACGTAAACTTTCAGGGATTTTTTGGTGTCTTCGAGGGTCCAGGCCGGATTCGCTTGTTTAGGCGTGGCTTGCAGATGTTGTATCACGCCGCGAATTTGTTCATCCGACAATTTGCCGTAAAATGGCGGCATTAGGGTGTTGAAACTGCCAGTCATGACGAGGGAGCGCAGAGCGGTTGGACTGCGGCCTTTTAATTTTTCGGCGTTTAAGGCCGGGGCTAGATAACCGCCGTAATCGGCGCCGTGACAGCTGCCGCAATTCTCTTGATAGAGCTGATTCATGTCTTCCGCTTCCGCGAAAGTTCCTGAGGAAAACCCTAAAGCGATAGTAGTGGCTAATAAAGATTGATGCAGTCTTTTTATTATTGGTTTCATTGATAGATCCTGTCATCCATTCGAGAAAAAATGAGTCGATGAGTGTATTAAACCATAAAAGTTTACCTTATTAACCAGATGCTTCGCTAATTTGTATTTTATTCGGAGCCGTCATGCCGGCAGGCAAAGATTTGTCGAAAACAGTTTATTCATGTTTGGGCTAGTTCTTCTGCCGCCAACCAAAGGAGCCGGCGATAATGTACGCTAAGAATTTTGGTTTAAATGGATACGTTAGCCATGCCTTGAATAAAGATGCAAAGGCTATTTTTGTGCTGTTTGCTTTTAAATGATAAAGGCCATATTGTGCGTGATATAGGGCTATTTGGCGGCGAAATTGCCAGGGTGTTATACAGTGCCCATCTGGACTGCTTAATCCCCATTTAGTTTTAGCATTGGAAAGTAAAACCGTGCGGTGATCAATAGCGCGAACCTTTCTATTTCCTTGTTTCGGATGTTGGCGATAAAGAGTCGTAGATAGACTTAATTTGAGGAAGGCGTACTCTCTAGAGATAATCAGCCACAAAGTCCAATCTTCGCCGAAAGGTAATGATTCGTCAAACATACCGCACTTATTAAAAACTTCTGAACGAAACATTGCCGTACTGGTTAATACCCAGCAATCTAATAGTAGCAAATGATATATCCAGCCGGAATATTCTTGATCTATTTCGTCAAGCTCTGAAGCCCTATTATACGAATCAGGATGTGGAAAATTACCACCACTTTCAGATTCCCATAATGTAAAGTTGCTAAAAACAATGCCCACTTCCTTATGGTTTTCGAAGGCTTTAATTTGGCTTGAAATCTTTTCAGGATACCAATAGTCATCATGATCTAATAAACAAATAAATTCCCCTTTAGATTCTTTTATGCCCCGGTTGCGAGCTACACAAACTCCTGCATTAGTTTGAGAGATTAATTTCAATTTATCGCCATAACTTTGAACAATGTTTAGAGTTTTATCTGTGGAACCATCGTCAATAACCAAAAGTTCAATATAAGGATAATCCTGAGCTAAAACATTATTTATGGTCTCAGCAATATACTCTTCACAGTTATAGGATGGAATAATAACTGATACTAAAAATTGTGTTTTGGTTTTCATCTTTAAGTTAAACCTAAATTTTTCTTGATTACGTACAATCTTCAGTAAATTATAAATATGGCTTTTATTTTTGTATGCAAAATGGAAGCAACAAACATGCTATGCCTATTCCCAAAACTGTCAATTTTTAATTTTATGACATCGGCAAGGCATTGTCAAAAAACTCAAGCTACCAGTCTTTATGTGGCATTATTACAGTATGAAAAAAGGCTGCTGTCAAAATGTGTCGGATATCAGAAGATAATCAGCTGGCGCGACTCTTTATTTTATCCCGGCTTCCGGTCAAGGAGCTACATTAAACGTTTTGGCTGAGGCCTGCAGTGACTTAGAATTTTTGAAGATACATACGCTAAATTGGCCGCAGGCTAGTATTTGTTGATTTTTGCGAGTCTTATCGCTTTTGTTTAAACGCTCGCTGGAAGATTTCTTCTTCAATTCCAGAGGGTTGTCCTGCTATATACCAGATGGCTATCAGTGAACTGCAATACACTAATGCTCCTAGTGGAACTCCCAATGTTAAAAGCAAAACATAATAACTATTTATCCCACCCAGCAAATTAATCCATGGTGATCCTAAATCCAATGCCAATCTCGAAAGAAAAGCAAAGGTTAGTACTTGCTTTAACTCCCATACCGCCCCGAACATGGCGGCGCCGGCAAATAATGGTCTTATCCATGCAGCCACTATGTCTGTCCAGGATATGGTTTGCAATGAGCCAACTATATAAAATACTCGGATTAAAGAAAACAAAGAAACAGCTATGCGTGCATAACAGATCATTAATATTCCCTCTCCGTGAGACGCAAGCGCATAAATTAGGCCTACGTTGACTATACTCGCAATGATAAATAATATAGCGAGTTCTTTAGTTCTATCATGCACCACTAAATACTGACCAACAGGTTGACTAAACCCGTCGATTGCGCTTGCAAATGCTAGTATGCACAGTAGCGGCCCTGCCGAAGAGAAATTCGCGCCATAAACAAGTGTGATGACCGGTTCGGCAAGTGCGGCTATTCCAAATCCCATGGCTATCGCGATTGTTGCTGCTCCATTAAATATCTTCCTTAAATTTTGTCGTTCCCACTCCTTATCATCCTGTTTTTTAGCCATTCCAGGCAGTAAGGCGCGGCCGATAGGGTATAATAATTCGAAGACAGCCATTTGTGCCAAATCGCTGGCGATTGCATACCAACCTATTACGGCAGGGCTAAAGTATGCTCCTAATACTAGACGATCGCCTCGACTGCTCAAGAAAATCGCTAAAGAACGGATCATAACCCAGAAGGAAAACCCAAACAGCTCTTGGTTAGCAGCCAGAGAAAGTTTTGGTCTATAGGAGTGCATTAAGAAGCTGAGTAAAACACCAGCTAAACTCCTCGCCAAACCGCCTAAAACTAAAGCCCAATAGGATCTAAGTATAAATGCGAGCGTGATAGTTGTTGCAACACCTAGGCATTGCACTAGAAAAGTGTACTGAAAATCTTTGTGAAACTGTAAGTTTCGTCTAAAATCTGCTATGGCGATATTGGTAAAGCCGCCAATCAGCATTGAAAGCGCCATTACATAGAATACCTCTTCATATCGCGAGTCGGCATACACATAGTTTGAGAGATGAGCAGATAGTGCGATCAGCAATGCCACAAAACTACTAATTAGGATCTTCAGCGTCCAGGCTGTATCGTAATGTTGTCGTTGTGGGTTTGGATGCCGAATAATTGCTAGATCTGAGCCTATATCAGTGAGTGCATCAAGCAATCCGACCAGGGTTATTGAAACTGCAAAGACGCCAAAGTCGTCGGGCGCTAACAAGCGAGCGATAATGCTCATGGAGAACAGGCCCATTAATCTCATGCCCCAGCGCATAGCCAACATCCACGCCGATCCTTTGAGAAGTTTGCTTGCTAGTCCTTCATTGCTCATGTTTGGATGGTCGATTCTGAATTTTCTTAAGCACAAAAAAGTTTGTATATCTAACTTTCTGTTTCTTTCGGGTATTTAACCGTTGTGGGGAGTGGTCGTTAAGCGGATAGTGCTTTGGCATGGTTTTGGCTTTCTGTGATCCGGTAATTCACGAATAGGCGAAAATTGTATTCTATAATGTTTTTACATTGTACCCTTCGTCATCAATTTGTGCTGTTTATTTGAAATGGGTAAGCATGTTAAAAGCATAATTGTTCTATTTTTATCAAAGTGTTAAAGGATTATATCTGAAATGAAATACGGATTTAGGTCAGAATAAACCCTGCTTTTCAGGAAAATGCCGGATATTTTTCCGTTCACCTCTTACTTTAAAGTCGTCGCATTTCGAACTTGCGTTAGTCATTGTTAATAATGACAACCTACGGTATATAAATATACGATTTTTGAGACGAATGATAGTATAATATTTTTGTATTAAATATTTGATTAGCATTGAGTTGGCCGCATATTTAATATATTTAATTTAAGGCGTGGATGGTGGATGTTTTCAATACAGCTATGCTAAATTTAGATTTAAATTAAACCATTTGTATAATTATTATGAATAGCCAAGCCATTATTGTTCTAGGTATGCATCGTAGCGGTACCTCTGCATCAACCGGGATGCTTCGCTGCTTGGGTGTTATGCTGGGAAAGCAGCTTTATTCCGGGCATGCTGAAATTAACGCTAAAGGTTATTTTGAACACAGTGACATTGCCGATACCGATGAAGAGGCATTATTAGCCTTAAATTCGGGATGGGATGATATTCTACCTAAACCTGCTAATTGGTGGAAAGATAAGAAGCTGGAACATTATGCCCAAAAGATAAAATACTATTTGCGAAAAGATTTTTCTAAATCGCTTGTTTGGGCAGTCAAAGATCCGCGTATATGTCGTATGCTTCCCTGGTGGCTCGATATTCTGGCAGATGAAGGCATCAATGCAAAATATCTAATTATTATTCGTCCACCACATGAAGTTTATCTTTCTTTAAACCGCCGCGATGGCTTTTCATTGGAAAAATCCTATTTGTTGTGGATTTTGCATTATATTGACGCTGAATATTGGACACGTTCCTTGCCGCGAACATTTGTTACCTTTGATTCTATGGTTAACGATCCTTTCAAGGCTTTTATCAGTATAGAAAAAAGCTTGGATGTAGTATTTCCGTCCCCTTTGAATCAAGCTTCTGCTTGTTTGTCGCAGTTTATTTCAAAGGATTTGATTCATCATCGAGATCAGCAATCTGAAAATGATAACCAGTGTCATTTGGTAAAATTAGGAATGGAAGTATATGAGCAATTGCTTGCGGTTTCAACAAATCCTGAATTGCAACCCGATTTTGTTCATCTTGATAAGATACGATTGGCGGTAAGCGAAATACAGAATTCCTTTTCACCTTTATTGGTCGAGAGCTTGAGAGATGTTTATGAAATACGTTCAGAGTTACAATTAACCTTGAATAAAATTTTTCGCTCCAAATCTTGGGTGCTGGGTAAGCCAGTGCGATTTTTAGAGCGTTGGCTAGGTAAAAACGTTTAGCAGATTAGTGTATTTCTAATAAAACACAAGAACGCTAATATTGTTTGGCATCGTACGACGGTGACCTGCAATCAGCGTTCAATAGGCTTGATTGCTGACAAAGCCTTTTAATATGGTCAAAAACACTATCTTCACATCCAGCCACAAGGACCAATGGCGGAGATACTCTAGGTCATGGTGCACCCGTGCCTCCATTTTTTCAATAGTATCAGTTTCGCCACGGCATCCATTAATTTGCGCTTGGCCGGTAATGCCGGGTTTCACCTTGTGGCGTAACATATACCCCTGAATTTGTTTACGATAGTATTCGTTATGTGCAACGGCGTGGGGGCGAGGACCGACCACAGACATGGTACCCTGTAATACATTGAGAAATTGCGGTAGTTCATCCAGGGACGTACGGCGCAAAAAACCCCCTAAAGGTGTCACGCGACTGTCGTTTGCAGTAGCTTGCTTAATGGTGTCGCCGTTTTCGCAAACTGACATGGAGCGAAATTTCCATACCTCAATTTGTTCGCCCTTGATGCCGTAACGTTTTTGTTTAAAAATCGCCGGTCCTGGCGAAGTCAGTTTAATGGCGATTGCGATGATCAGCATTGGAATGGCGATCAGCGGTAAAATGACGGCGCAAAGGAGTAGGTCTTCGATACGCTTGGTGGCCCCATCCAAGGAACTAAACGGCGTGTCGAAAACACTGACCACCGGAATGCCTTGGACATTACTCCATTTCGACTGGATCAAATTGAAGGTAAAAAAATCGGGTACGATGTTGACGGAAACGGTGCTGTCCGCCAGTTCCTGAATCAGTTGGTTGATTCTAATTTCAGCTCGTAACGGCAGCGTAATGTAGATATGATCGATTTGTTCGTTCTGCGCCAAGGTCAGCAGATCTTTAAAATTGCCGGATAGAGGCTCTGCGGTTTCGTTGATGCGGCCCTCCTGCGCTTCGATGCGATCATCAAAAAAACCGACAAAGCTATAGCCCAGCCAAGGCATTTCCGATAAAGCAATTTTTAATCTCAGACCGAGAGTGTTTGCGCCAAGGATAGCGTAGTAGCGGGTATTTAGGCCATGCATCCTTAGAAAAGACATAATGTTACGCCGCATGGTATGTACCAGTATGATAGCGAGTGGTGCTAAGGGTAGCCATAACTCAATCACGGTTTTTGAGTAATCGAAACTGCTATGCGAGATAAACAAGCCGCTGACGATCAAAAAACAGGTTGTCAACCAAGACACTAAAATCCGTACGGCTTCATCAAACATCGGTGCTCCCCGCCAGCCCTGATAAAGTTCTTGATTCTCCGCAAACAAACTGAAAAGGACTATGCTGATCAAACAAATGAGTAAATACTCCGGGCTTAGAGGTATTTCATAAACCTGTAAAGATGTGAATAATGCTAAAAATATCAACAAATTATCAACAGCACGGCTTAGTCCTAGCAATTGTGAATAAAATGGTCGAATAAGTTTTTTTGAACGTGTATGGTTCATGAGGCAACATTTCGTTTTGAGCTGATCTATTATCTTAGCTAATTGTTGCCGTTGCATGAATATTTAATCTGCGCAGCAGTTGAATTGGTAGGGTTTATTTTTGAAAAAAATCATAATAATCAATTAGTTAAAATTTTTCTTAATTCGCTTGATGTAAGTGGAAGCTTATTCGGCATGTGCATTTGCTAAAATGCATAATGAAAGGCAGTAGTTTTTAGTCAAGAAATATATGCCGTTATATTGGGGGGTTGTTAATTTATCAGTCTGAGAAAGATATATTGCGGCCATTCTCTAATAGTTAAGCTAAAATTTGCCAACCGCATCATAAAACTCAATTCACTGGATTTTCTCATGACCAACTCAATATTTATTTCCAGCAAACCCATCCCTAGCCGTGAACGCCTCATCATGGCGTTGGATGTTTCAAGTATTAGCGAGGCCCAGGCTTTAGTGGAAGAATTGGGAGATGCGGTGATATTTTACAAGGTGGGCATGGAGCTGTTTATGACCGGGGATTATTTTGGTTTTATCGAATGGTTGCAGGCCCGCCAGAAAAAAGTTTTTGTCGATCTTAAATTTTTCGACATTCCGGAAACAGTAGCAAGAGCGATTAAAGCCTTGAGCAGCAAAGGCGTGGATTTGGCCACCATCCACGGTAATGATGCGATGATGCAGGCTGCAGCGCAAACCAAAGGCAACCTGAAGGTGTTGGCCGTCACTGCACTGACGAGCCTGGACCGTGGGGACCTTGATGATCTTGGCTTCCACTGTGATGTTAAGGATTTGGTGTTGTCGCGGGCGAAAAGAGCTTTGCAAATTGGTTGTGACGGTATTGTTTCTTCCGGCTTGGAAGTGGCTATGATACGTGAGGAATTAGGGCAACGCTTGCTGGTCATTACCCCCGGCATTAGGCCGGTCGATAACCGCGTAGACGATGATCAGAAGCGTGCGGTCAGTGTCGAGCAGGCCATCCGGAATGGCGCGGATTACATCGTTGTCGGCCGGCCTATCCGTGACGCTGAAAATAGAAAAGCGATGGCGGAAAAAATCCAGGCACAAATTGCCGCGCAGTTTAGCTAACCATAATCCGGCTAGACTGGAAAATATTTTATTCACCGCTTAAAAGTGGGCATAATGCCGAGTTTTAATGCATGAACTTGCCCTTGCTCATGAACAAAATGGAGAATATCTATCTAATTGGCCTGATGGGCGTGGGTAAGACCACCATCGGCAAGCAGTTAGCCAGAGCGCTGCAGCGGCCTTTTTTTGATAGTGACAAAGTGATTGAGGAAACTACAGGTGTCGATATCCCTACTATTTTTTCTTACGAAGGCGAAGACGGCTTTAGAATGCGGGAGCATATTGTGATACAGGAGCTGTCAAATCTGCGGGGCATGGTCATGGCGACTGGCGGCGGGGCCGTGATTTTACCGGAAAACCGCGAAGTTCTGAAAAGCACTGGCTTTGTGGTTTATCTGCGCTGTTCTATTGACAAGATTCTTTATAGAACGCGACATGATACGCAAAGACCCTTATTGCAAACCGCTAATCCCAGACAGCGTCTGCAAAGCTTACTGGCGCAACGCGAACCTTTGTATCAGGAATGCGCCGATTTTAAAATTGATTCTGGCGCTATGCCGGGCAAGGCGGTTGTGAAAGCGATTTTGCAGCAATACCATGCCGTTATGGAAGAAAATGAAAAAATTGCTAGTTGAGTTAAATCACGATAGAAGCTATCCGATTTATATCGGCGCCGGTTTGCTGGCGCAGACAGAATTGTGGTCGCGACATATCATTGCTAAACAGGTGGTGATTGTCACAAATGAAACCGTAGCGCCGCTTTATTTGTTGAAACTACAGTCCGCCTTGGCGGATTATCAAGTGGAAACCGTGATTTTACCGGATGGCGAGCAATATAAGAACTTGCAGTATCTGGAAAAAATATTCGATCAGTTATTGTCCAAAAAATTTAGCCGTAACGCGACTTTGATTGCCTTGGGTGGCGGAGTCATTGGCGATATGGGTGGATTTGCTGCGGCCTGCTATCAACGCGGCATCGCTTTTCTGCAAATTCCCACGACTTTGCTGGCCCAGGTTGATTCTTCCGTAGGGGGTAAAACCGGCGTCAATCATCCGCTGGGTAAAAACATGATAGGCGCTTTTTACCAACCACAATGCGTGATTGCCGATGCCGATGTGCTGGATACTTTGGCAGACCGAGAGTTGTCGGCCGGTTTGGCGGAAGTTATTAAATACGGGCTGATTCGCGATATAGAATTTTTGCAGTGGCTGGAAGCTAATATGGCTAAGCTGTTAGCGCGGGATAAATCTGCCTTGGCCTATGCTATTGAACGCTCCTGCGCCAACAAGGCAGCGGTTGTGGCGGCCGATGAATTTGAATCGGGTGAACGCGCTACCTTAAATTTGGGCCATACTTTTGGTCATGCGATTGAAACCGGATGCGGTTACGGCCGTTACCTGCATGGGGAAGCGGTAGCGATCGGTACTTGTTTTGCTGCCGATTTGTCACAACGTTTGGGCTGGCTGAATGGGCAAGATGTTGTACGCGTCAAGGCTATCTTTAAAGCAGCAAACTTACCGATAACGCCGCCTAGCGAGCTGACTTGCGAGCGCTATGTCGAACTAATGGGCGTAGATAAAAAGAATGTCGACGGCAAAATTCGGGTTATTTTGTTGGAAGCCATCGGCAAAGCTTCGCTACCCATAAACGTTGATTTGGCTAAGTTGCAGGAAACATTGAGAAACTATGCCGGATAAGGATAGTATTATTTATAAGTACCAGAATAAATTGGAGAGCAATTTAGCTGAGCGAAGTTTGATTACCCTTGAGCGCTCGCAAAAGCTGGATTTACTTATCCATTTGCTGACTAATTTACGCAAAGTGTTAATCGTCTGCGGCCCGAACGGCATCGGTAAAACCACCTTGCTGGAGTCTTTAGAAAATAGTCGCAAAGATCAATGGGATATTTGCCGTTTATCGGGTGCTTCAACTTTCAATTATGAAACCGTCATTATTGATTTGTGCCGGTTTTTGAATCTGCGAGATACCCGAAACAGTTTTGATATAGCCGCTCTGAGCGCCTATTGCGATCGGCAAAAAGTCATTTTAATCATTGATGACGCCGGTCTTCTTGCGCCGGGCTTAATTGATGCTTTAGTCGGTTTAGCCGAAGCTATTTCCGGTTTGCGACTGGTGTTCGCCATGACTTATGACGAGTTCCATATCAAAGTTGTCACCGATAAGGCGCTTGAAGATAGTCATTCTATTGAGCTACCGGCGTTGACCGAAAAGCAATGCGGCGAATACTTGCAAAACTTGTCTACACAGCCTGGCGCGCTGCTGGCATTAAAAGCAGTGACGGAGAGTCTGGTTGCCGCTATTTATCGGGAAACCCATGGCATCCCTGGTAGAATTCTATCGGAAATACCGAAAATAAATCAATACCAAAAACGTAGTAACAGCCGAATAGGTTTGTGGCTAGGCGTCGCTTGCATTGTGCTTATTGCCGGCTGGTTTATGATAAGCCTGATGCCACCAAGCATGCCCAGCAAAAACTTGCAGCAGGCGGCGACAGAACAGCAACTTATCACGCCGATCGCCTTGCCGAAAGTCAGCGTTCCAGACAAGGTCGAAGTTGAAAAACCAGTTTTTCTCGAGCAGACAACAGGACCTGGCCCAGTTCTAAATCCGGTTTTGCCTATAATGCCTTCAGAAGAAAAATCCAGTCCAGCGATTATGCCTGTGGAACCTGCGGGGCCGGTGAGCAATCCGCTTAAAGCTAAAAATAGCGACGAAAGCAGTGAAATATTGATAACTAAGCCAGCCGCACTAAAATCCAGCGCATTACCGCCCGACATTAAAGCGGCAGAGCCGGTGGCCAAGCTGGAAGTTCTCGCTGTAATACCGCCGCCAGCCATATTTCCCCCTGTGCAGCCAATAAAAAAATCCCCCGAGCCTAAAACTGAAACGATGGCTGGTGCTGATGAGAATGTGGATTGGATTATGGCGCAACCCGCTGAAAATTACACCTTACAGGTCATGGTGTTATCGACTAAAGCTGCAGCACAACGTTTCCTGAAAAAATATCCCGCATACAGTGATAGGCTTAAGTACTACGTGATAAACAAGTCTGCGCAACAGAAATTCGTGCTGATTTACGGCTCGTTTGCTTCTAGCGCTGAAGCTAAAAACAGCAAAGATATACTGCCCGCCGAATTTAAATATAGCCTGGAAAAGCGATTTAAACTGATCCAGAACGAAAGCCGCCGCTAAGCGCATACGAAACCAAACGCATGACATATATACAAAACGATTTATTTATCAGAGCGCTGTTAAAACAAGCTGTGGAGCGGACGCCGATTTGGATGATGCGGCAAGCTGGACGTTATTTGCCGGAATATCGGGCGGTACGCAGTAAAGCCGGAAGCTTCATGCAACTCTGCACCAATCCGGAACTGGCGTGTGAAGTGACCATGCAGCCATTGGAACGCTTTGCTTTTGATGCGGCGATTTTATTTTCCGATATATTGACCATACCCGATGCGATGGGCTTAGGTCTTTCGTTTGCTGAAGGTGATGGCCCGCAATTCGCTAACCCGATTCGCACTGCCGACGACATCAAAAAACTGCCGATACCCGATCCGGAAATTGAACTAGGGTATGTTATCGACGCGGTGCGCTTGATAAAAACCAATCTGCAAGGCCGAGTACCCTTAATCGGTTTTTCCGGGAGTCCCTGGACTTTAGCGACTTATATGGTGGAGGGTAAAAGCAGTAAAAATTTTCAGAAAGTCAAAGGCTTGATGTTTGAGCAGCCGCAACTGATGCATGAAATGCTGGATAAACTGGCGCAATCCGTAGCCGCCTATCTGAATGCGCAAATCGCTGCCGGCGCAGATGTGGTGATGGTGTTTGATACCTGGGGCGGCATGCTTAGCCATGACGATTATCTGGAATTTTCCTTGCGTTATACAAAACAAGTCAGGCAGTTACTGCACACCCAGCGCGATGGCCGGCAAATCCCCTGCATTCTCTTCACCAAAGGCGGTGGCCTATGGTTGGAAAGCATGGCGGAAAGCGGTTATGACGCTTTGGGTCTGGATTGGCAAACCGATATTGGTAATGCTAGAGCACGCGTCGGAGATAAAGTGGCTTTGCAAGGCAATATGGATCCCATTACATTGTATGCGCCGCCGGCAGTGATCCGCGATAAAGTGGGGCGGATCCTGCAAAATTATGGTCATGGTTCAGGCCATGTGTTTAACTTGGGGCACGGTATTTTGCCGGACATTAATCCCGAGCACGTCAAAGCCATGGTGGATGCGGTACAAGAACTGAGCCCGCAATATCATAACGGCTTACTGATGTAGTTGCAGCAGCTAAAAAAACTTTAAAGACGAATAAATAGCATAATTGATGCTATATTAAATGCTGAATAAAGATTCATGGCGTAGATATGAATACGATAATTGCAGGAATGACAGTCAGTGTGACTGAGCTAAAGCGTATTTTTGCCAAAATCATTGAGCAAGCGGATGATGGGCCGGTAGCGGTACTTAATCATAATCGTGCCGAAGCCTATTTGTTGCCAAAAGCCTATTACGAATCACTGATGGCGTATTTGGAAGATCTTGAGGATGCTGCATTAGTCAGAGAAAGGGCAGCAGGCCCTTATGTTGAAGTGAGTCTGGATGAGTTATAAGCTGCGTTTTCATGAGCAGGCGCTTATTATGAAAAGTTTAAAATTGATCGCTACACTGTTGTTAGCTTCGTTAAGTCTGAATCTTTTAGCCGATGAAGCTATTAATCCTGTTGAAATGACAGTTTATCGTAGCGCAAGCTGCGGTTGCTGCGGCAAATGGATAGCCCATGCTCAGCAAAGCCAATTCAATATCAAGAGCGTGATCAGCGACGACATGCAGGCGGTTAAAGAAAAATTCGGGGTGCCGGAGAAATTAGCTTCCTGTCATACTGCTATTGTAGACGGCTATGTCATAGAAGGTCATGTACCAGCCGAGGATATTAAAAAGTTGCTGCAAACCAAACCTAATTTAGCGGGTATCGCCGCGCCGGGTATGCCGCTGGGGAGTCCGGGTATGGAGATGGCAGGGCAAAAGGATGCATACCGCGTTGTGTCATTCGATAAAGAAGGGAAGTTTAGTGCGTTTGCAGATCATTGAAGGTCCAGCGTGATTGCCAAGTTTTTCTTTTTAAGTCATGAATATTGCTGAAAAAAGCATACTAGTAACAGGTGCGGATGGTTTTATTGGCTCGCATTTGACCGAAATGCTTATAGGCCGTGGCGCGAAAGTCAGAGCCTTAGCGCAATATAACTCGTTTAATAATTGGGGTTGGCTAGAAAACATCGGCTGTCTGGATAAAGTTGAGGTGGTTTGTGGCGATGTGCGTGATCCGAATTTTTGTCGAGAAATTTCAAAAGATATTGATGTCATATTTCATTTGGCGGCATTGATAGCGATTCCATACTCTTATATAGCGCCTGATAGTTATGTAGCGACCAATATTGCCGGAACGCTGAATATGTTGCAGGCGGCGCGCGACAGCGGTGTGCAGCGTTTTTTGCATACGTCTACCAGTGAAGTCTATGGCACGGCGCGTTATGTGCCTATAAATGAGGAACATCCTCTACAGCCGCAATCGCCTTATAGCGCCACTAAAATTGCTGCTGATGCATTGGCTATGAGTTTTTTCTACACTTTTGGACTGCCTTTAACGGTTGTGCGTCCGTTCAATACGTATGGGCCAAGGCAATCTGCACGTGCGGTTATTCCGACTATAATTTCTCAGATTTTGGCTAACAAGACGTCACTTCGAATCGGCAGCCTGCATCCAACTCGCGACTTTAATTTTGTTGAAGATACTTGTAGGGGCTTTATTGGCTTGGCTGAAAGCGATGCGGCTATAGGTCAAACTATAAATATCGGTTCCAATCGCGAGATTTCAATTGGCAATCTCATCAACCTGATTAAAGACATTATGCAATCAGAGGTGTGTGTTGAAACGGACGACCAGCGACTCCGACCAGAGCATAGTGAAGTTGAGCGGCTTTGGTGCGATAATAGTAAAATTTGCGAATTTACGGGGTTTTCTCCAAAGGTTTCCTTGCGAGAAGGTTTAGAAAAAACTATTGACTGGTTTAGGCAGACGGAAAACCTTAGGAAATACAAGGCGGATATTTATAATGTCTGAGAGGGGTGTTGTTTTTGCCGGTGGCCAAGGTTAGGCTTAGTGTTAATTGGTTCGGGAACCCCACAGAGCTTGCGCTTCCAAACCTATATGCGAACTCGAAACCGGATCGCGTGATCGACTTACAACCATTATAATCAAAATGACCCAACCTCAAGCCGGGATTTTTCCCGATTTCCCTCCAAAACGGCCGGCCTTGTTTCTGGATCGTGATGGCGTCATTAATGTTGAAACTAATTATGTTTACCGCATCGAAGACTTCGTATTTATTGACGGTATCTTCGATCTCTGCCGTAATGCCAAATCCGCAGGTATGGCGGTGGTGGTGGTCACCAATCAGGCCGGAATCGGTCGCGGTTATTATACCGAGGTCCAGTTTCAACAATTGACCGACTGGATGTGCGCGCGTTTTGCAGAACAGGGCGTGAAAATTGACGGGGTTTATTATTGTCCTTACCATGCCGAACATGGCGTTGGCAAATACAAAGCGGAATCCTTTGACCGTAAACCCAATCCCGGCATGTTTTTACGAGCTAGAGACGAGTTGGAGTTGACGCTGGAAAATTCCATTCTGGTAGGAGACAAGGCCTCTGATCTTGCCGCCGCGCGGGCGGCGAAACTGGGGAAATCCGTATTGCTGGCCCCGGCTCATGTGGTCGTCACTCCCAGGCCGGATCTTCAAGCCAACTGCTTGCTCGCAATTAATGAAATGTTGTTTGGCTCACCTCATCTGGTCCAGCCACACCCTACCAGTGAAATTGATGACTGAAAATTCCTATGATTATTTGATAGTAGGGGCCGGTATTGTTGGCCTGACCGTGGCCTATGAGCTGATCGGCCGAAACCCGGCTGCGCGGATCGCCATTATGGACAAGGAACTCAAACCGGGTTTGCATGCCAGCGGCCGCAACAGTGGGGTATTGCATAGCGGCATTTATTACAGCAGCGACACTTTAAAGGCCAAGGTATGCGCCGCTGGGGCTGCACGAATGATGGAGTTTGCGCAGGAACACCAAATTCCGTATACAAAATCCGGCAAGGTCATCGTGGCGACCTCCGAGAAGGATATTTCCACTGTAGAGCGTTTGCTCCGCAATGCCCATGAAAACGGCATACGCTCCTGGCGCATCACCGAAAAGGAACTGATGGAGATAGAACCATATGCAGCTCCAGGCCCGGACGCCATCTACTCGCCTGACACCGCAGTTATCAACAGTAATGCGGTGGTCAACCGCCTGACTGTTTTGCTGGAAAAGCGGGGTGTGGCGTTTTTATGGGGTCATGACTTTAAAAACTTGGATCGGCCCGGAGTAGCGGTCAGCAGCCTGCGAAAGCTTGGGTATGGCTATTTATTTAATTGTGCGGGTGCATACGCAGATGTAGTGGCTAAAAACTTCGATCTGGCCGGAGAATATGCGCTGACGCCTTTTAAAGGCATATACTGGAAACTTAGGCCGGAAGCGGAGCATTTGGTGCGGGCCAATATTTACCCGGTTCCGGATATCGATCTGCCGTTTTTGGGGGTGCATCTAACCCGTGTCATCAGCGGTGATGTCTATGTTGGGCCAACAGCCATACCGGCGTTGGGCCGGGAAAATTATGGGTTGCTGCAAGGCATACGGCCTGCGGAAGCGTTGGAAGTGGGCTATCACCTGGCTAGTATGTACTGGAGCAATCGCAACAACTTTCGGCGCATGGCGCACCTGGAGTTGGCGAAGTACAGAAAGCATAATTTTCTGACCGCGGCTCAGCGTCTGCTGCCCGCGCTGACCGCTGAGGATATGATACCGACCGCCAAGGCTGGCATCCGTCCGCAATTGGTGAATTTGCGCGAGGGCAAGCTGGAAATGGATTACATCCTCCAACATACCGAACATTCCACCCATGTGCTCAATGCGATTTCCCCGGCTTTCACTAGCTCTTTCGCTTTTGCGGAAATGATCGTAAACAGCAGCGAGGCTTTCTAAGCGTTATTCGCTGTAGTGTGGGCATCGCCATCCTAAATGGCTGTCAATCTGCTATAATAGAATGTGGACAGTAATTTAGTCTATAGGTGCTGAGCGCATCTATCACCATTGATTTTTTATTTATCGAGAGCAATCCTCCGATTTGATCCATGTTGCCGAATCAAAAAATTATAATGCCTACACATTGCAATGCCGCCTGAATCATGAACGAGTTTCGGAAACTCCGCGTCATTCTCACCAGCTCCGAACTGAAAAGCGCAATTGTTTTACTATTTCTGATGTTCATCGGCACGATACTGGAAATGCTCGGCGTAGGCATGATGTTTCCGGTGATGGTGGTGTTGGGCCAAAACGACCTAGCGGTTCGCCATCCCATCATCAAACCTATACTGGAATATCTGGGCAACCCTTCGCAAAGCCAGTTGATTGCCGGGGCCATGCTCGGGCTGCTGTTGGTGTATATGCTCAAAAATCTATTCCCTGATTTTTCTGACCTGGCGGCAGTCGCGCTTTACTTACGGCATTTATGCACAGCTTGCCCAGCGCTTGTTCAGCGCTTACCTGCGCCAGCCCTATACCTTTCATCTGCAGCGCAATTCGGTACAACTGGGGCACACCGTCATCGAACGCGTAAACGTGTTTACTTCGGCGATCAATAACTACAGCATCATTATCACAGAAGGTCTGGCTTTGTTCGGCATAGGCGGACTTTTGCTGGTTTCCGAGCCGCAAGGGGTGATGATCGTAGTGACTATGATGGCTTTGGTGATCTGGATTTTCCATTTCATTACCAAGGGACGCATTAGCCGCTGGGGTGTGGCGAGACAAATGCACAACGATCTTGGCAATTTGCACATGCACCAGGGTTTCGGCAGCGTCAAGGATATAAAAGTGTTGGGTCGCGAGCGTAACTTTCTGGCGCAATTCAAGGTGCATAGCGACAGAGGAGGACAAATAGCCGGTTCCCAGGCCATACTCCAGCAACTGCCAAGACTATGGTTGGAACTGCTGGCCGTAGCCGGATTGTCTGTGGTGGTGTTGAGCATGATAAGCCAAGGTGTCGGCACCGATAGAATCATGCCCACTTTAGGGCTGTTCTCTGCAGCGGCCTTCCGTTTGATACCCTCGGTAAACCGGGTGCTGGGAGGTTTTCAGTTCATCCGCTACAGCATGCCGACCGTTAATTTTCTTTATGATGAAGTCAAACTCATGGCGACCAATCCTGAGGTCAAACCGCAATCGGATAGCGCCGCCTCGGGCCAGCTGCAAACCGAAATTCGTTTGAACGACATTTGTTTCAGCTATCCCAGCGCGGTCAACCTGGCGCTAGACCACATATCCCTGACTATCCGCAAAGGCGAATCAGTAGGCTTCATCGGCCCCAGCGGATCCGGCAAAAGTACGCTGGTGGACGTCATTCTTGGCTTGCTGCCTCCTGGCGGAGGCTCGATATTGATGGATGGCCAGGATATCCAGACCAATTTGCGCGCATGGCAGAATCAGATCGGCTATGTGCCGCAGTCTATCTACCTAACCGACGACACCCTTAGAAAAAACGTCGCCTTTGGTCTTGCTGAAGAAGAAATCGATGACGCCGCCGTCCAGCGGGCCATCAGAGACGCCCAATTAGAAGAATTTGTCGCTGGTCTGCCGGACGGACTGGAAACCATAGTAGGCGAACGCGGGGCCAGATTATCCGGCGGTCAGCGGCAACGCATCGGCATAGCCCGGGCGCTTTATCATGATCCGGCCATCCTCGTGCTGGATGAGGCTACCAGCGCCTTGGACACCGCCACTGAGGTCTGCGTCATGCAGGCGGTGATGGCGTTGCGGGGCGGCAAGACCCTATTGATAGTTGCTCATCGCTTGTCCACGGTCGAACATTGTGACCGGCTGTACCGGCTGAAGCGGGGAAAAGTGGTGGATGATGGCCTGCCTATGGATATGTTGATGGCTGGGACTGAGACGGCTGCGGATATTCGCGCGGAAGCTGAATAGTTACGACTTTTAAAAACTTTAACATAAGGCAAGATAGAATCAATGTATCGGGGAAATAAATTTTGAATAGAAAATTAGATGTACTTTTTATTAATCCCGATTCGTCCTCCAAGGCATACCAGGGTCTTGCAGCAGTATATTCTGCAATAGAGCCACCTACATGGTCTTTATTATTGGCGGAATCCTGTCGCTCCAAAAATTTTGGCGTGGCGATTCTGGATTGCGACGCCGAAAGGTTGACGCTGGAACAATCCGTGTGCAGGGTTGAAGAGGCAGCTCCTCGTCTAGCCCTGTTTGTGGTTTACGGACAAAATCCCAATTCCGGAACCACCAGCATGATAGGCGCTCTGGCGTTGGCAAAAGCCCTTAAGGACCACCATCCTGAATTGCCGGTGGCTTTTGTCGGCTCACATACCAGCGCCTTGCCCATGGAAGTGCTGGGCAACGATTGCATAGACATAGTTCTGCTCAACGAAGGCGTCTACGCCTTGCATAATCTGCTAAAAAGTAATCTGGCGGATGATCTGCAATACATCAAGGGCATTGGTTACAAAAAAACTGACCAGGCAAACCGCAAAATCCCCACTCTCAACCCGCCGCAAGCCGTCGTTCCTCAAGAACGCATGGATATAGACCTGCCCGGTTACGCCTGGGATTTGCTGCCTTACCGCGAACAGCCACTGGACCTGTATCGCGCCCATTTCTGGCATGCCGAATTCGACCACGGCAAACGTACGCCTTTTGCCGCTATCTACACCTCTCTGGGTTGTAATTTTGGCTGCAATTTCTGCATGATCAACATCGTTAACCGTATCGATAACGGCGAGGAAATCAACGCCGGAGATTCACGCGGCATGCGGTTCTGGAGTCCTGAGTGGGTAAGCCGAGAGATGCAGAAGCTTGCTGGCATGGGGGTGCGCACCTTGCGGATCAGCGACGAAATGTTCTTTTTAAACCGGAAATTCTACGCGCCAATACTGCAACAGGCAATAGATCAGGATTTTGGCTTCAATATGTGGACTTACTCGCGAGTAGACACGGTGCGTAAAGACGCACTGGATCTGTTCAAACGTGCAGGAATTAACTGGCTGGCGCTGGGCGTCGAAGCGGGCAATCAGCTAGTGCGTAAGGAAGTGTCCAAAGGCTCTTTCCAGGAAGTCAATATCCGGGATGTCTGCAAAACCATTGCTGATTCCGATATCAAAATCATCAGCAATTATATTTTCGGATTTCCGGAAGACACTTTTGAGACCATGCAGCAAACCCTGGATCTGGCGCTGGACCTGAACACCGAAATGGCGAACATGTATCCATGTCAGGCCTTGCCGGGCAGTCCAATGTACAACATCGCCAAGAAAAACCAATGGGCATTGCCCGATTCCTACGAAGGCTTCGCTTTTCTGTCCTACGAATGCCAGCCGCTGCCTACCAAATACGTCAGCTCGGAAGAGGTTTTGCGCTTCCGAGATCAGGCCTGGCAAACTTATTTTACCAATCCTGCCTATCTGCAACTGGTGGAACAGAAATTTGGCGCAATCGAAAGAAAAAATATCGAAGATATGGCCAGCATTCAACTTAAACGCAAAATACTTGGGCATTGAGCAAGCATGATAATCAGCAGAACTCCGTTCAGAATCTCTTTTTTTGGTGGCGGCACGGACTATCCGGCTTGGTATCGCGAACATGGCGGCGCCGTGCTGGCGACCACCATAGACAAATACTGCTACATCAGTTGCCGGCGATTGCCACCTTTTTTCGAGCATAAGCACCGCATTGTTTATTCGCAAATCGAAAACGTCCGGAATAACGACGAAATTCAGCATCCTTCGGTGCGGGCGGTGTTTAACTGGGCCAATATCACCGAAGGTCTGGAAATTCATCACGATGGCGATTTGCCTGCCCGTTCGGGTTTAGGCTCCAGTTCGGCTTTTACCGTCGGCCTGGTTCACGCTTTGCACGGTCTACGCGGCAAAATGGTCAGCCAGGACAATCTGGCCAGAGACGCCATCCACATCGAACAAAATCTGATAGGCGAAAACGTCGGCTCTCAGGATCAGGTGTCGGCAGCGTATGGCGGCTTCAATCGCATCGAATTTCATCGGGATAAAGTTTTCGACGTATCGCCGGTGATTTTGCCCGAGCACCGCAAGGACGAACTCCGCGACCACCTGATGCTTTGCTTCACCGGCGTTTCGCGTATCGCTGATGAAATCGCCAAATCCCAGATCGCCAACCTGAAAAATCGCGAAACAGAACTGACGTTCATGAGGGAAATGGTTTATCAGGCCACCGACATACTTGCTGACCCCGGAGTCAGTATCGATGAATTCGGAACCCTTTTGGACCAGAGCTGGAAATACAAACGCAGTCTTTCTGACCGGGTTTCCACCCCGGAAATCGACCAGGTTTATGAACAAGCCATGCGCGCCGGGGCGATAGGCGGCAAAATTCTCGGGGCGGGCGGGGGCGGATTCATGCTGCTTTTTGCCAAACCCGAAAAGCATGCCGCCATCCGCGAACGCCTTAAAAATCTGGTGCATGTAACTTTCAAATTCGACGATTCCGGCAGCCGGATAGTACTCTATCAACCCTACGGCCTGTGATCGATGGGCGGATAACAGATAAGGTTAAATTAACAGCTATGATAGACATCAATGACGCACTGCTGTGTCTTAATCCCGTTGATCTGCGGGCAAAAGCGCACTGGGTTTGGAGAGAAACCCTGGCGATACATCGCCGTGCCCCGGAAACTAGGGTGGCATCGTCGCTCTCGTCAATAGAAATATTTGTAGCGCTTTACTACGGCGGCGTGCTGCGCTTCGACCCCGCTCAGCCGTTGGCCGAACAGAGGGACCGCTGTGTGATCAGCAAGGGGCATGGCTCGATCTGCATGTACCCGATACTGGCTGATCTGGGCTATTTTCCGTTGGAAGAATTGCAACGGGTCTGCAAGACTGGTAGTTTTCTGGGCGGTATACCGAACCCGGTGATACCGGGTTACGAAACTATCAACGGCTCTCTCGGCCACGGCTTGGGCGTCGGTACCGGTATGGCTCTGGGTTTGAAACGCAAGGGTAGCGATCGAAGCGTGTTCGTGGTTGTGGGTGACGGCGAATTGCACGAAGGCGCAAACTGGGAGGCGATCATGTTCGCCAGCCAGCATAATCTGGATAATCTGCATTTGATCGTAGACGATAACCGCATCAGCATGCTGGGATACACCGACGAAATCGTCAGCCACGGCGAACTGTCGGCGCGGCTGACCGCTTTCGGTTTCGATTGTCTGGTAGTAGACGGCCATGAGGTTGAAGCAGTGCAGACCGCCCTGTTAAACATGAAAGCCTGCTGTACCGGCAGACCTAAGGCTCTGATCGCCAGAACCCTGAAAGGTCACGGCGTACCTGGTCTGGAAAATGCGCCGCTTTCCCACATCATGAACCCGAAGCCGGAACTGATAGACAGTTTGCTGGAGCAATACCTATGAGCATCAAACCCCTTGCCATGCGCGATGTATTGCTGGAGCAGATTTGGCAGACCATGCAGGAAGAACGGAAAATTTTCTTCACCAGCGCCGATTTCGGCTCTCCGGTTTTGGACAGGATACGCGCCGATTTTCCCGATCGTTTCGTCAATGTCGGCATTGCCGAACAAAACCTGATCAACGTTTCGGTCGGTCTGGCGCTGGAAGGTTATGTCGTGTTCGCTTACGCCATAGCCCCCTTTATCACCATGCGTTGTTACGAGCAGATCCGGGTCAGTCTGGCGCTGCTTTCCGAAGTGCGACCGATGAACGTCAATCTGATCGGGGTGGGAGCAGGATACAGTTATGTGGTGTCTGGGCCGACTCACCAATGTTACGAAGATCTGACCTTGATGCGGGCTCTGCCCAATTTTCGTGTTCTTTCGCCTGCCGACCATATCAGCTCTGCGGCGCTTTTCAATCGCTGCATCGGCACTATGGGGCCGAAATACCTGCGGCTGGATGCCCAACTGTTGCCGGTGCTTTATGAAAACGGCGCTCCCGATCTGGAAGTCGGCTTTCACGTCCATCGGAGCGGCAACAGGGTCTGTCTGCTGGCGACCGGCTACATGCTGCACACTGCCCTGAAAGTGGCGGATAAACTCGCCGCAGCCGGAAATACGGTAGGCGTCATAGACCTGTTCGAGATCACTGGTTTCAGTACCGACCAGCTACAGGTAGTGCTGTCGTCTTACGCGGGCATAGTCACGCTGGAAGAGGGTTTTCGCGGTCGAGGCGGCGTAGATGCCATGCTTTTCGAATTCATCGCTCGCCGCGGCTTAAAGGCGCGGATGCTCAATATAGGCGTCGAAGGCGGATATCGCTTCGAACTGGGCAGCCGCGAGGAACTGCATGAACAGGTCGGCATAGGCCCGGAATATGTGTTTGCCAGTGTAACGGCTTTTATAGATACACTGTAGAAACTATTCAGAGCAGTTCATGAAAGTTGTAATCCAGGGGGTTAAAGCCATTTTCAGTGGAATTGTCAGTGCTCCGCTGAACTGTTTCAGGTTTTAGACAAACAAAACCTGCTGCTGTATAATTTTACTAATTAGCAGGAAAATCGGATGCTTTGAGTAAACCAGCGACAGTGGCAGCCTAGCATCGAACCAGCGCAATTTTTGAGTAGGTGAGACTCTTCAATGCAAGCGATACAATTTTTAACCTACTTCGATTTTTGTTGAGCTGCACCTTGGTTAGCCCAACCTACGGCGCTGTAGGTAATGACGAATCACCTTTTCCCTAGAGACTTAGAGATACATGAAATTTCCTTTGATGCGTAACAACATCCTGCGCGAAGACCTGGACGCAGTGATAGAACATTTAAAACAGGATGATCCTATCCTTACTCATGGCGCCAACGTCAGGGCCTTTGAAGCCGAATGGTCGGCTTGGTTGGGCGTGAAATACAGCGTGTTCGTGAACTCCGGAGCTTCGGCTAACCTGTTAACGCTGGCGATCCTGAAGATTCGTCACCCGGAAGGCGGCGAAGTGATTACTCCACCTTTGGGCTGGGTATCCGATGTCGCTTCGGTGTTGCAAAATGGCTTTACTCCAGTATTTGCCGATATTGATCCAGCTACTTTGGCGATGGATACTGCGCAGATCCTCAGCAAAATTACCGACAAAACCAGAGCGGTATTGCTGACTCATGTTCAGGGTTTTGACGGCCTTACGGACGAATTGCTGGCAGAATTAAAACGCCGTAACATTCCGCTGATTGAAGATGTCTGCGAATCACACGGGGCAACCCATGATGGCGTTCGCTTAGGCGGCATTGGTTGGATATCCAACTTTTCCTTCTACTATGCTCACCATATGAGCACCATAGAAGGCGGGATGATCTGCACCAACGACCCGGAAGTTTACCAGCAGGTCAGGATGTTGCGTTCTCACGGTATGGTGCGCGAGGCCAACGACCTGGATTTGCGGGCGGTTTACCAGAACCAAAATCCGGAATTAAACCCGGATTTCATCTTCGCCTATGCCGGTTACAACGTCCGCAATACCGAAATTGGCGGCATTATGGGGCGCAGTCAGCTTAAACGCCTGGATCAGATAGTCGAACGCCGCACCGAAAACCTGCTGCGTTTCCTTAACCGGATCGATTCCAGCAAATACCGTACCGATTTCAAACTGGAAGGCTCCAGCAACTACGCCTTCAATCTGATTTTAAAACAGCCCGACGATCAGCTGATAGAGCGTCTGATGCAGAAATTGAGGGAGTCCGGCGTGGAGTTTCGCAGAGGCAGCGCAGGCGGAGGCAATCAGATTCGCCAGATTTATTTGCAGGGTATCGTTCCAAAAGATCATCATCTTGAGTTTCCTGAAACCGAGCACGTGCATTTTTACGGCTTTTACATAGGCAACTTCCCTGATTTGAAAAATGTGGAAGTAGACGAACTTTGTGCAATCATAAATTCGGCATAAGCTTGTGGGCATGATCACAGCGGTAATTCTTGCCGGCGGATTGGGCTCGCGGTTGCGGAGCGCAGTGCCGGATTTGCCCAAGCCTATGGCCCCGATCAGCGGTAGGCCGTTTCTTGAACATCTGCTGGACTACTGGATAAACCAGGGGGTCGGCAAATTTATGTTGTCCGTGGGCTATCGCTACCAGCTGATAATCAGTCATTTTGGTCATACTTATCGGGGCGTGGAGATCGATTATGTCATCGAGGAAACACCGCTGGGCACCGGAGGCGGCTTATTGCTGGCGGTTGAAAAAATCGGCGGCGACGAACCGTTTTTACTGTTGAACGGCGACACTTACTTTGCGGTGGATTTACAGACGTTAATTAAATTCTTCCAGGCGAATCAGGCGGATTGGTGCTTTTCCCTGTTTCGTACCCGGGAACCGGGGCGCTACATGGGCATGGATCTCACCCCGGAAGGACGCATAATCTCGCTGAAGTCAGGCGCCGACCAGTTGGAGCGCCTGGCGAACGGCGGCGTGTATCTGGTTAATCCCCGGTCCTTGCGTAGTACCAGATTTTTGCCTGGAGACAAGCTCTCTTTGGAAGACGATTTTTTTCAGGTGGCCATGACCTCAGGCAGGGGCTTGTTCGGCGTGGAATTTTCTGGTGATTTCATAGACATAGGCGTACCAGACGATTATTATCGCGCACCGGATATGCTTAAGTGAATGTAAACAAAGGAAGATACTCAGCATGCTTCTTGAAAGCAGAAAAATCAATGGCGATTTAATCATCGCTGTTTGAATCGAATTTTTGAACATAAATTAAAGGAAGGCAATGAGCTATAACATATTAGTAACCGGCGGGGCCGGATACCTGGGTTCCACTATGGTTCCCGATCTGCTTAATGCTGGCCACCGGGTGACGGTGCTGGACAGCTTCATGTATAAGCAGTCCAGCCTCAATCACATCTGCCACAATCCCGATTTTTCCGTAGTCAAGGGCGATATCCGCCTCGAAAGCGTGATGGCGCCGCTGCTTAAAAAAGCTGATGTGGTTATTCCGCTGGCGGCGCTGGTCGGTGCTCCGCTGTGCACGCAGGATCCGATAGGCGCAACCACCATCAACCACGACGCAATCACCATGATGATCAAGTTACTGTCCAAGGAACAGATTGTATTGATGCCCACCACCAACAGCGCCTACGGTACCGGCGACGAAAATAATTTCTGCACCGAAGAGTCGCCGTTGCGGCCTATCTCCCAATATGCCATAGAAAAGGTCGGCATCGAAAAACAGCTGATGCAGCTTGAAAATGCTATCAGTTTTCGTCTGGCCACGGTATTCGGCATGTCGCCGCGGATGCGCATAGATTTGCTGGTAAACGACTTTACCTATCGCGCCGTCAATGATCGGTTTGTGGTGCTGTTCGAAAGCTATTTCAAACGCAATTACGTGCACGTCCGCGATGTTTCCAGGGTTTTTCAACACGCTATCGTCAATTTTGATAAAATGAAAGGCCAGATTTACAATGTCGGGTTGTCCGACGCCAATGTTTCCAAGAAAGAACTCTGCGAAATCATACAAAAACAAATTCCTGATTTTCTGTTTATCGATGCGCCGATAGGTAAAGACCCCGATCAGCGCAACTATGTAGTCTCCAACGAAAAAATTGAAGCGACAGGCTATAAAACTTCGGTATCTCTGGATGCAGGCATAGCTGAGCTGGTCAAAGGCTATACCATGATCAAGAATAGCCAGTACGGCAATGTCTGATCTGCATTTTCGATGAACGATAATAGCGCTGCTAAAATCTGCCTTATATCCCGAACCAGTGTCTTCGAGAATACGGTATTTTCGGTGTATGCCGACCATATTGCAGATAAAAACGGCCATCGGGTAGAAAGATATCTGAGCGTAGTGCCCCGCTGTCTGGTGGATGGATCTATCGCCGGAGTAGCGGTGCTGCCTGTAGACGGTGATAGAGTCGGCCTGATTCGAGTATACCGGCATCCGCTGGGCGCATGGTCCTGGGAGGCGATCAAGGGTCATGTCGAACCGAATGAAGACATATGCTCCGCAGCGGTACGCGAACTTCAGGAAGAATCCGGCTTTGAGGTGGAAGCCGCAGACCTGGTTGATCTGGGCGCGGTTACGCCAGAGGCGGGGGTGATCCAGGCCCGCACCCGGCTGTTTACCGCAGTGGTGACCGGCAAAATCGGCGGAGGTGTAGACGGGGAGCTTGGACATGGCGAGCTGGCTTTTTTCGACAGCCGGGAAATCGACAATCTTATCGCCAAAGGCGAAATCGAGGACGCCAGCACCGTGGCAATCATTTACAAACAGCGGTTGAACGTGAACAGCCTATATGTACTATCAGACCCAGGCGATTGCCAGGAAGTCCGCTGCTCCAGGTAGCAGTATTTGTTCAACTTGGGCTAAAGTATTGGAGCAACGATTATGAGCAACTTTTTTTTCGACCTGGACAGAAAGCCGCCGGAAAACCCGGCGATTTCGGTGATATGCCTCAACAAGAACCATGAAAAATTCCTGGAAGACACCATTTTATCGGTGTTTGCCCAGAGATATGACGATTTCGAATTTGTCATAGCCGATGGCGGATCGACAGACGCATCCCTGGAAATTATCGGCAGGCATAAATTTATCACCCTGGTTACGGGCAAGGATACCTGCAGGGAAGAGGGCGTTATGCGCGCCCTGGCGGCGGCGCGCGGGCGGTATATCATGTTCACTACTTCCACGGACGGCTACTTGTCGCGAGACTGGTTCAGCAGCGCCGCCGACGTTCTGGACAAAGACCCGGAAGTGACGCTGGTGTTTGGCGCTTCAGCCCTGTTGTCCGGCAACGGCGCTTTGCAACCTTGCTATCCGGCTAAATTTCCGTTCCACAAGGTACCGCAAAAACATAAATGGCCCAGGATGTGGCTGCTTGGCGGTTTCGGCTCGTCTTATTTGCCGGAACTGAATTATTGTGTACGCGCGGATATATTTAAACGGTTAATCGCTCCGAGCCCGGAATTTCCAGAATTCATCGATCCAATCCTGCGTTTCCATTTCGAGTTTAACCGGCAAGGCTACCTACCCTTTTATTTGCCGACGCTGGCCAATTTTGGTCGCAGCCATGATGACCAGTCGCAGTTCAGCCCAAAAATTCAGGCGGACATGGCTATTTATATTCAGGCCTGGAAGCGTTATCGCCAAGGCGTACTTTCTGGAAAATTCAACTACATGCTGCGTGATGGCCACGGTCAGATTATCACCCAAAGTCCCCTGCAGCCTCTAGTTAACCGATTGCTACTGTTGTTAAGCCTGGTCCTGGAAACTGCCTCATTGCCATACCGGTTATTGAGAAGAGTCATACGTCTGCAACTGGACAAACTCCAGAGCTAGTTTACCTGGCGAGACCAACATAGAAACTGGATTAATAAATGTCGTACCTAAGAAAAGCATTTAACCTAATTACCAGCAGCAATAAGGTGGGCATCAGGAACGAAGCTGCCCGGAAATCCTGGGTAGAAAGCAAACTAACCAGGCTTCCGGCTGGCTTGCGCATTCTGGATGCCGGTGCAGGCGAACAGCAGTACAAGAAATATTGCACGCATTTGCAGAATGTATCCCAGGATTTTGGGCAATACGATGGCATCGGCGACAATGTCGGTTTGCAAATGGGCAAATGGTATAACTCCAATCTGGATATTGTTGGCGACATTGTAGATATCTTTGAACCGGACGACTCCTTCGATGTGATACTGTGTAAAGAGGTGTTCGAGCAACTGCCCAATCCGGTGCTGGCCATACAAGAATTCTTCAGACTGCTGAAAAGCGGCGGCCAGTTGCTGATCACTGCGCCGTTTTGCAGCCTGACGCATTTTGAGCCCTATCACTATGCCACCTGCTTTAATCGCTATTTCTATGAGAAGCATCTTGCCGACAACGGCTTTCAGTCTGTGGTCATCGAGTCCAACGGCAACTTTTTCGAGTTTGTCGCTCAGGAAGTCCGGCGGATCGAGGATGCCGCCACTCTGTATAGCAATAAACGCCGTCCACATATTGTAGAACAGACGGCCATCTGGGTGATATTGAATCTGCTGAACAAGATGCCCAGGAACTACATAGGATCGGGCGTATTGCAGCAATTCAACTGCCATGTTCAGTCTATAAGAGTCTGAGCTTAATTATGGAAAATAATATATTGCAAATACGAGGTCGGGCTTGAAAACGAAATTGATTGCCGGAGTACGCAAAGCAGGCGAATTCGCGCCTCGATGGCTTAAACAATCCATCAAATACGCTATTTTTGTGGATGAGTTTCTGAAATTCCGCAAGCTCAGGCCGGAAAGCCCAAACAGGTTTCCGTCGCCAAGCTGGGGTGAACGCCTGCCGTGCCTGGACGACAAGAACAGCAACACCCCCTTCGACAAGCATTATATTTATCATCCAGCCTGGGCGGCCAGAGTGTTGGCGAAAACCAGACCTGTGCGTCATGTCGATATTTCGTAAGCGCGCAACGCCGACACGTTGATTATTCAAACCAGTTTCTGATTTTTTTTAAATTCAAAATACTCAGCCGAAAACGGCAGCAATTCATCGATCCGGCTATTCGGCCAGACCGGCAGTTTTTCCAGCGTGTCTTTCAACCAAGCGGCCGGGTCCAAGCCGTTGAGCTTGGCGGTGCCCAGCAAGGTTTGGATGGCCGCCGCCCGTTGTCCGGCGCGCTCGGAACCGGCGAACAACCAATTACGCCGGCCAATCGCTATTGGGCGTATGCAATTCTCCGTCGGATTATTATCAATGGGTAGATGGCCGGTTTCGGCATAGCGGATCAGCGCCGGCCAGCGTCTCAGCGTGTAGTCCAAGGCTTTGGCGGTCGAACCCCCATTCGCCGTGGTAACCCGTATTTGAATCAACCAGTGATGAAGCGTTTTCAAGTGCGGTAGGCTCTTTTCCGCGCGGAGTTGCTTTCGGCCTGCAATGTTCATCTTTGCTCCCTCGGTTTCAATGGTATAGAGCACGGCGATGCGCTGCAGGGCTTCCCAGGCCATAGGACTTTGGTTTGCCTGATGCAGGTCGAAGAATTTACGGCGCACATGCGCCCAACAAGCCAACTCGGTACAGAGCTGTCCGAGGCCATTGTCGACGAACAGCGCTTTATAGCCGGTATAATCGTCCACCATCAGATGGCCTTTCCAGTCCCCCAAAAACTGACGAGCATGTTCGCCGCCCCGTCCCTTGCAGTAGTCGAAGACAATGATGCGTGGCGTCTGCCCGCCCGCCAAGTCGTTGCTGCGATAAGCCCATAAATAGGCTTTTCGGGTTTTTCCCTTCCCGGGGTCGAGTTGCGCCACGGGCGTCTCATCCGCCAACAAGGTCTTACCTTGCTGCAGATGCCAAATCAATCGATCTACCAAGGGTTGTAAGGCCACGCCGACGCGCCCCACCCATTCGGCCAGTGTCGAACGGGCCAGAGTGACTTTGTCGCGTGCCGCGATTTGTTCCAACCGATAGAGCGGCAGATGATCCAAATACTTACAGATCACCACCCAGGTCAACAAACTCACGGTGGCCATGCCGCCATCAATCACGGCAGCCGGAATCGGTTCGGCGATGACCGTCTCGCACGGGCGGCAGGCATATTGGGGGCGAATGTGCCGGATGACGGAAAACTGGGCGGGTTCGACATGCAGTTGTTCGGTGATGTCTTCACCGATTTTAACCAAGGCGGTGTTACCGCATTTTCCGCAAATGCAGTGTTCGGGCTCGTGGCGAATTTCAATGCGCGGCAAGTGATCCGGCAGCGGTTGACGGCCAGCGCGCGGGCGTTTCGGTTTGGCAACGGTCTCGCCCGGTTGCGGGTCGGCCAGTTGTTCGATTTCCGCTTCGATGGCCGCCAGTCGCTCGCCCAGGTTTCGGCGAACAATCCTGTTGGAGTTTTGACAACAT
>CAVPMI010000055.1:0-34821 GCA_963705975.1 uncultured Pseudomonadota bacterium | reverse complement strand
TACATAGCGGCGGCCGCCTCCTCACTGGGTGCCAGCGCCACGCGCCTCGCACTGGTCGATCGCCGCCTGGGTCGGACAGATCGTCTGCAGCCCCTGCTGCGATTACCCGGCGGCGCGGCCGGGGTCGGACACACGGACGACGACGCGCGGAACGTTGAAGCGGCGCTTCGCCAGCTGGGCGATGGCCGGGTTCGTGTTGTCACCGCTGGTCGCCGCGAGGAACACGTCGGCCTGCTCGATCCCGGCCTCGATCAGGCCGTCGATCTCGAGCGCGGCACCGACCGTGAAACGGCCGCCCGCATCCTCCCAGGTGACCGTCTGGTCCTTGTCGAGGCGCTCGTGTGACAGCGGGTCGCGATCGATCACCGAAACCTCATGGCCCGCATCGAGGGCGCGCTTGGCAACCGCTGATCCGACACGGCCACAACCGACGATCAGGATGGAGCGTGCCACTTGACTCTAGATGACTGAGCGCCGACGGATGTTGCCCACGAGGCATCGCCCGCCGAGCGGGGCGTCATTCATCGGTGCACCGCCCCCACAGGAGTCGGCCGCCGGCAACGCGCGGCGCGGCTGCCCGGCGGTTCATGGAAGCGAGTCGATGATCTCGCCGAGCGGCTTGCGGACGCCGGTGACCGCGGCGAGCGGTCCATCGATGTAGCGGCGGGCCTCGGACGCCTCCAGGTCGCGCACGGCCTCCACGAGGCGCGCCCGGCTCGCAGGCCTCGAGCGCGAGCAGCAGCTCGTGCGGACCAAGGCCGCTGGTGCAGACGAGGCTGACGAGCACGTCGACCTGATGCCTGAGCGCGCGATCGAGATCGGCCTCGAGCCGCCGCTGCCCGCTTGTCGGCAGCGAGTGCCACTCCTGCGTGTGCACGATCGGAAGCACGGTCGCGTAGCGGAGCGCCGATTCCGGCTTCCTTAATTCGGCTCATGACCTCGTTAAGGTCGCCATGCCCTTGCTCACGGAACCCGGCAAAATCAGCCAAGGATTGCGGAAAATCCCGATCCAAGTTTTCAGGGTGGGTGATCACGTAGAGCGGCATGGATAACGCCCCTCTTAGGCTCAGTATGGTTTCTGACGCCTTGTCGTCCGCCGCTCCCTGCAATACCGGTTGAACCAAGACGGCAAGCTGGTCACCCTTGCGGGTGACAGTAAATTGAATGCGCTCGTCGTTTTTAAGCATGTCATGGAATGTTTTAAACATATTCGTCCTCGATTTCAGGGTCTTTTGTGTAGTCGTTACTGTGGATTGGTTCGTCATAGTCCGGCCATTCATCATCCGAATAACCAGAAGCAGCGTTTTCTTTAAGCTGATGATTTAGAAAGCTCACATTAGCCATTACGGTATCAAGAATGCTTTCGTCTTCGTTTTGCGGCTCCGGTAATTGCGGTTTTGACAAAGGTTCGGTTTCCCCCGCGCTGACTTCAACCGGGTTTTGACCATGTTGAATGGGAGCAACCGCTTGCTTTTTATCTTTACCCATAAAGGCAGAAATGCAACGGGGTACAAACCCCGAAAAGTCGTAACCGCAGCCAAAGACTTCATCCAGAATTTCGCTGTTTTTCTTTTTCATCAACCCGTCCAGTGTTTTTTTATCGCCCTGTTTTTCATAATGATCGACAAAAGTAAGGCCGCTGCCGTTAACTGCTTCCCTTAAAACGGCCTCAATGCCGGACTTGGTAAATGAGCTTAGAAATTCCTTGTCTAAGTAAAAATGCTGGGATAGATCGGTTTCCGTTACAGACAATGTTGCCGCCGCACCTTTAGCCCAGGTTTTATTGAGAATGGGAGTTGTGTTTTCATGGACACCCAGTAAATGACTGAGCAAATTCCGGTTGAATGTCAAAGTCTCTTCAAAACCGATCTCTGAAAAAGCTTGTACGAAATTATCGAAATCAAGCCCAAACCGGCCCGATTCCTGTAAAGATTTTGGTAGATGCTCATTCGGTAAGGAGCCACGCACCAACCGGTACACGGCATAGGTGTTCAGGCATAGCACCGCCAGTCGATGATCGTTGACGCTTTTTGCCGCCAACTCCCGATAAAAGTCTTCGATTTTCTCGACGACTCGCCCAGGTAAGGCCGCTACACTGGCTGCATCATTTTCTGAACCACCTGCTGTAATAATCGCCACATTTTTTTGAGCGGGCTTCGCTTGTTGTTGACCGCCGCTTTTAGGGCTGGATGCCGGTGCGGAAGTCGATTTATGATTGGCGGCATTGGTGTTGCTTGTAACAAGACTCGCCTGGTAAGCAGCAACTTTGCCTTGATGGCAATCCATATTGAAGCAGCAATCCTCAGTGATCTTGCCCATGCTGTCGGGCGCTATCGAAAGCAAAGCGCCAAAATGAGCGCATTGTTTGCAACCTTGTTCAAATTGAGTCCGGCCTACGCCGGTGGCGCCAGATTGGCAAGCCACTTTGTATGAATCGTGTGTCCGTTCCGTATCCAGATATACCACTGCATACTGTTCGGACAATGCAGCCTTTTTGTCTAACATTGCAATTTCTGTTTTTTGCTCGAAGCATTCCCGGTTAGCACACTTCCCGGCGCTAATATGATCATCAAACAGACTCGATTGCATCGTGGAATTGTGAGGGCATCCGTTGCAATCACTCGGATTAAAACAGGCTTTTGACAGATCGAGAGAGAAAGCAGCCAATTTGCTTTTTAGATCAGATACCGAGTAGCCGGACTCCAATATCTTGGCAAGCGTGGCAACCTGAAAGTCCTTCGGTAATTGCGAAAGCAACTCGGCATGACCCAGTTTGATATGGCGTTCGGTTAAAGCATCCAACACCGCTTGATCGGCATGGAGTAAAAGCAGTCTGGCTTCAAATTTGTGATGGCTCCACCCCAGTAATTTAATGGCTTCCTTCCGGTCATTATGGCATCCCATCAGCACATCACGAGCCGCTTGCGATTCTTCGGCGGGTGACATGTCATCGCGCTGGGTGTTTTCCACCGTGGCGATCAATTTCGCTTCGTGATCGCTTAATTCCTTCCTGAGTGCCGGAATAGAATCCAGACCAAGCTCAACCGCCGCCTTGTAACGCCGTTCACCGGCGACCACCCAATAACCTGCAAATTGGGCATCATGCGTGGGTCTGACAACAATGGGCTGAATAATGCCATTTTGTTTGATGGATGAAACCAATTCTTTGAATTTGGCATCATCGATAAACTTTCTTGGATTGAATACATCCTTAATATGAATTTCGGCAATGGATAAATGGCTTAAATGGCCTTGTGCTGCGATATTATTCATTAATAAAACCCCTGTAAATAATAAAAAATAGTTACAGGATTAAATTCTCATAGGTTCATCAATATGCAAGCGTGTTTTTTAATTAAAAACTAATTATTTTTATCGAGTTCTTTCTCAATAAAAAACAAGTCAAATTCAAATGGTAGCTGTGATAATTCCTCTTGAATATTTGCTATCTAGTCAATTTCCATTCTGGATAGGAAATTAACCAGGGCATGATTTTGTATATATCCAAAAATACCAATAGAAACTATCCAGCTATTCCTGAATAGAAAATGCTCTCATGGTCTTTTGCAGAAATAAAACCTTTCTGATTTAAAATTGATGATTATTTGAAATTATTCATCCTGGACAGGAAAATTCCCATAATAAATGGCCACTTGTTGTTTAACTATCGATGTCGATTTAATATTAAGGTTTAATTGATCTATTAACGCCTTGCAAAACCACTGTTCTATGTTATTAAATTTCTTAACTTGCCATCATCAGACAGACTCTCAGCGTGAAAAAAACAAGTATCCCTCGCAATTCGCTTGCTCATCAAATGGTGCGCTTGAATGGATGGTCAAGGGAGGATGCCATCTACGAAATTGCCGGTTTTGATGGCGTTGATGAGAACGAGGCAGAGCGGCGTTTTGATGCCGCCAGAAAACAACTGATCAACCGGATAGTTGGTCAAGGCCGTAGGCGGAACAAAGCAAAGATGGCAATCGAAGATGCGCGGATTGTTGCGCTGGGCATTGCTTACCATAAGGGGCAGTTCCTGTGCGCCGGAGATCTTCCGAGCATATCCGGCAAAGCCGGTTGGGGACATGCAATTGGTTACAGCAGTACTGGTCGAGCAATGCGAAAAATCATCGAACCACTGGAAAAGGAAGGTTTGTTTTCCGAGCTGTATGATGGGGATAAATTCGTTGGATATGTCTTAACCAACCTGGGTCGATTAAAGTTTACCGGCTAAAAATTGAAATTCAGGATCATGGGGATTTAATACAGGATTCAGTAGTGATACCCTCCATACCGTACCATCTGGAACATGCATTTCATTAGTTTTTATAAACCAATTCATCTTTGGTTCTAAATTAACCATCCTCTATCAATCACCTACCTTATCAAAATGGTTAACTCGACAACAAATTACGTATCAATTCATCAGCCAATTTAGACAAATCCCCCCCTTCCATAGTCACCAAAAGCTTACCGGGAAAGTGTTTTTCATACCAGCTTTGCTTCTGCTCCCAATGCTCTTTATACTCCGGTTGAGACAATAATCCTAAGTGCTCCCAGTAATAATTTTCCCCACGATGCTGAATAGTAAAATCAGGCAAATATAGGGTACCGTCTGCCGCCAGCAAGGGTTTTTCGTACCAAAAGTTCACACCTCTTTCGTGGAGCATATTTGCGATAATTACCTCAGACTTACTGCGCACCATATCGCCGGTTATGGCCTGATGAATTCGTCCAGCCTCGTACCAGTCGAGCTTAGAGGCAAAAGCATCTGAAACGGGCTTAAATTCAAATAGCGATGAATTTATCGACTGGAGTGCTGATTGTTCTGGACGCATAGCATTTACCAAACTATCAACGCTCTTCTCAACAAAAACAGTGCAATGCATTACGGCGCGAGTTAGAGCGGTATAGAGTAGCTCCATCATCTGCGACATAGACTGAGACTGCGGCAATACGATGTAGACGCGTTGAAACTCACTGCCCTGTGCTTTATGAACAGAGATGGCGTAAGCCAACTCAAGATTGGCTTCAGGTTTATCCATAGCCCGGCCAAAATAATTCACCAAGTACTTTTCTTTACCGGCAAATTTTACAGCTAGGTCCTTAACTCTAAAGCCGCTCCATTTAAGCTTCGACCATTCATATCCCTTAGGCGTGACTGTTCCGATTTCGCCATTGAATACTTCAATCTTCTCTTCTTGCTTGGTATCGTAGTTATACGCTTTAATAGCTCGCGAACGCGGTCGATTAACAACTTGAATTACCTTATCAAACATCGTTATCCCATCGACATGCCCCTTTTCAAGCCAATATTTACTCTTAAATTGCTGCACCTTTTGGTTAATAGATTCAGTACCATGCAAATTCCCACGTACCGGGGATAAAATTTGCATTACGTTGACATCATCTTTTAAGCGTTCCCCCCATATTTGGGCAGCCGTTTTTTCTTTCAGGTCATCAGTTCTCAAATCATCAGTGATCGCATTGATTAAGGATTCTTGCATCTGTTCTGGATCATCCCAATAAACAATGTTCAAATCTTTATCAACCTCTCCGCCTTCGTGAAGTCGAATAAGCAGCTTTTCTCTTTTGATTGCATCGTATTCAGTTTGATCGGTTCCACCTCGCACAGCGGAATTAATGAAACATGAAGCCAAAGACAGGATACCGTCTCCTCTTCCGACAACACGGTTTTCCATTTGCCTCAAGTTTTCAGTAAGCACGACTAAATGCTCTGGAAAATTCGTACGCAAATAGGTCACAACATCAGCATATACCTTACCTATACCAATTGGGGGCAACTGCGCGGCATCACCTACCAAAATTAGACGACTAACAGCACTCCAATCAATTGCACGAAAAAGTGCCGCCATCAACGATAAATCTATCATTGAAGATTCATCGATAAAAATCGTACTGTACTCTGACATTCGTTTTCCACCTTTCAGACGAAAAGTCATGTTGTCATAGAGCCAACCATGTTTTGCCAAAATCGAATGTATTGTAGAGGTGCTGACTGAGGTCAAGTCAGCCTCCATAAAAGCCCTGCGTAAACGATCAGTAGCCTTACCTGTTGGTGCAATCACAGCAACCCCGATGCCATCACCATCAATTTTGCGTAATGCTTTAATTAAAGCCGCTACAACAGTACTTTTACCAGTTCCCGCCCCCCCCGTTATCGCCCCAAAACGTTTGTTAATTATTTGACTGCATGCTTGGATCTGACTATTAATCGCAACTCGATAAAAATCGGCAGCCGAGCTTGCCAACTTACTATCTTGTCGGTACAACACCTTGTCCCAGAATGCATCACCGATAGGTCGCTTAAGATTAATGTCGGCTGCAACCAGCAAATCATCCAATATTTTCTGCACTAAGCGCTCATCGTTCCAGACATCAAGGTCATACAGATAATTTTCTCCAGCTTCGTGCCGTTGATAGATAGCACCGGAGTAGAACTCAGAATCAATCTTAAGGTATTTCTCTGACAATAAATTCTGCTTCCATTCAGGCTGCACTCTGATACGCCAATTGACCTGCTCAATCAACTGGCTAGATTTGACAAATGTCTGTTGGGCATTCCCGCGTATTGTTTCAAGTAATAGGCTACGCAAGCGTTCTTTAGAATTTTTATTAAACAGCAAAGTCGCAGAAAGCTCCGAGGATGGCAGCATGCCTCTATCAATCACACTCCAGCGGAGTTTGTCGCTGTTATCTATACCCTTATATTGTTCAGCCAACAAATAGGGATTATTTTGGATCTCATCCAGTGAAGCATTTATCCCGACTTTTCCTCTCTCATCCGAAATAATGGCTGTTAGCTGTGCTTCAGAAACAGCACAGCGAGCCAAAACATCGGTCAACAGCTCAAGATAATCACCCGCCTCAAGTAATATGCTGCGCCTACATTCATCCAAGTCCTTCTTAATTGGAGCATAGCCTGTAACAGAATCTGACTTACCATCAAGAAACGCTTTAATTTCCGCAACAGCTTGCTGCTCTTTCCCTTGCTCAACCTGAGCGCGAAATCCGCTAACCGCTTCCTTCAAACCCAAAAACTGCAAAACTGCCGGCATTCCCGGATAGGCTCCGCGACTCTTCCACAATTCGGCGATCAGATTTTCCAGCCACTCTATACGTTGAGTCCAGTTTTCACTTTTATCACCGATGTCATCCCTAACAATTCTTGCGGTCTCCAATAACTTCTCAAGCAGTCCCAAGGCCTCATCGTCAGAAACGTGCTTGGTTGCGTATTTACACAAATTTTCGTTTTCCGGATAAGCGGCAAACTGTTGAAGTATGCTCGGATTATCTAAATATCGGTGGTAGGGTAAACGCATTCCCTGTTCGGGATAATGACTGGTAATCCCGCGCTGCCATACAAATCCCTTGTATCGTTCCAATGTTCGTTCCGAACAGTTGTCATAGTAAATCGTTGGGGCTATCTCTTTAATACGGGCAACACCAACCAGCAAATATTTTGGGGTTAAATCGTCGCTAAGAGGATTGGAGTAATTGGCATAGTAAAAAACCAGACTACGATTTTTTTCCAGTGGCTGAAAATGCTCCTCAGAATATTCAAGACGCTTATCGTAATCATAGAGACCGTCCTTCTTTATATCGTCCTTGTTATACATAGCTTCATACGGCCATGTGCATGCTGTGGCTGCCGGGATATCCCAATACTTTATTTCAGTATCATCATTAAAAAAATCAGGAGGAGCAGCCGATACGCGATTAGGTCTGTCAGAAAAAGCACTTGCGCTGAACATACAAGCGGGCCCCTTATCAAGATCGGCTATTGCTTCGCCGGCATGATTTTTTTCCCATTCCAAATCCCGCTGCTCTCGAATCAATTCCCCTGGATAAGAAGCGCAGCCAACACAATAGGTATTCTGCTCCGGGCGCTCACATACACGCCCATTCCAGCCATCATTGTGCCAAGCCAAGCGTAATGTCATGTGTGTCGCCATTCGTTCTCCTTAATCAATTATCTAACACGTCCAATCCAACAAATCCATCACCAAAGCCCCATTTCCTGATAACGCAACCGCTTCGATTCCAGTTCAGGTACATCTCTGGCAACCCGCAGCGCATGCCGCAAATAGCCAACCGCCGCCGAATAATCACGCATTTGCTCACACACCTGAATTAATCGAGTCAGTACCTGTGCTTTTGATGGTGATTTTCTGTTGATTTTTTCTAGCGCCTCCCTAGCTGCGGGAAAATTGGCTTCCAACCCAAATACGGTCGCCATTAAAAACTCCATTTCAATGGATTCTCCATCAACTTTTCTCACTTCTTCCAACAGCACCTTAGCTCTATCAATCTTGCGCAATGACAGAAAGGTTTTAATCCCTAATAAGCGAATGGCTTTAGCATCCTCATCATCGGGGAGAGGAATATGAGCTTTCCGGTCAAATACCGCTTCAAACTCGAATAACCTGTCCGCGCGATACAAGGCGTTTAGCTGCTGGAGTAAAGCAGCGCAATCTTGAGTTCTTGCATATTCCGCCTCAGCGATTCTGGCTGCTTTTAAATATTCCTTTGCATCCAAGGCTGCCACGACAGATGATGACCAATCGACAATAGAAGTTGCCGCCGGTATAGCTAAAAAATAGCTTGGAGCCTTTTGCTGTTTTTGCCGAGCAGCATTAAACGCAATGCCCAATGATTGAATATCCTGAAATCTATTTGCCGGCTGCTTTTCCAGACAACGGCTGACGAATGCATCCAAATCGGCGTGAATTGCCGAGTTAATCTCGCTAGGTTTTTTTATGGGGGCATGCCGTCTGACTTGCGCCGGGGTATCGTGAGGCAACTGCCCAGTCAGCAATTGATAAAGCAATACCCCCAGACTATAAACGTCACCACGTAGCAAATCCTCAAAACTGCCCTTACGGGAAACACTGTCTGAAAACTCGGGAGCGGCATATAACACGGTACCGCCATTTTCTCGGGTGCGCACATAAATCTCTTCAGGAAGCGCGGAGCTGCCAAAATCGGTCAGCTTTACCAAATCACCAGCGCCAACCAAAATGTTATGCGGTTTAATATCCCCATGAGAAATAGGCGTAGCTAGGCCAGCCAAAAAGCCCACGGCATCGATCACTTGCGTATAGATATTGAATAAGCGCTCAAAGGTATTGCCAAAATGCTGACTGCGTTGTTCCAACTTTTGCGCCAAACTTTGACTGGGGAAGTATTCCATTTCGATAAAGAACCACTCGTTTTCAGGTGGTATTCTTCCCATATCGAATATTTGCACGATATTGGGATGCTGCTCTATATTAAGCAACTCCTTACCCTCAGCCAGATGCCGATCTTCCTTGGTCAAATCCTTCGGGATTTTTACAGCGACGATAGCCCCGTCAGCCAGACGTTCAGCCCGCCACACCCAACCATGGCTGCCATCGCCAAGGCATTCCAGCAATACATATTTATCACCTAAACGCTTATTGGTTCCAGGCAGAAAATGTGCCGACTTAATATTCACAGCAACCTCAAGCAACGGCTTTTTTTAAGTAACAAACAACCCGATTTTTCAACGTCAAAAATAAATCGATTAAACAAAACCGTTCCATTATCAAGTGGCGCCACTTGCACGCCTGCAGATGATTTGAAACCATCCCGGCAGCGGCCCAACAACTTATCTGTTTCAGGCGCGGCAACCACGCCTTTATTCCAGGCCGACAAAATCAGCACGGAAGGCAATTTATTCCATCGCATCGCGGCTTCCAAGAGATTACACAGTTTAATGTCGAGCTTTTGCATTCCCCGAGCACCACCATCAAAACGTTCAAACTCTATTAATGTTTCAGGCTTACGCTCCTGATAGCTAAACCAAGTCGAATCTGAGCGAATGTCGGCGCCATGAGTGGTTGGCGCCGGGCACTCAGTGACAGCCATAAAGCCCAGCTCCTGACCAAGCGCATTCCAAGCTGAACAACCGAGACTATGCACCAACACATCTTCATCTCGAACGCCCCATTCCGTCAGCATCGGATACGTCTTAGTCATAAAATCCAATGTAGACATTGCGGCAACGATACGGCCGGGCAAATCATTCACCAAATGTTCCCCAAACCCGCAACACTTCCGGCGACTCGCCACCATGAATCAAAGCTTTGCCGCCTACCTTTACCAACAATGGGGCCGGAATGGAACGTCCACAAACCAGCGCCTCTCCGGTAGATAAGCTGGGTAATTCATCCAGATCGGCTTTGCTGACCATATCCGAAGCTTTAGCGATAAAACGCTGATCATCCGGATTCTTAAGCCGCATGGTAATCAGCGTGTTGCATTGCGAAGTCACATCGGCATCCAGTTTGGAAGGCCGCTGGCTGACAATCGCAAAACCTACCCCAAATTTCCTGCCTTCACCGGCAATTTTCTTGATAATCCGGTGACTGACGGCATTACCGCCAGCCGGCGCAAAATTATGACCTTCCTCATAAACCAGAAAACAAGGACGTAAAGGATCTGTCTTGCTGGAGGCAGCTCTCAGAATTTCACTGGAAATCAAGGCGCAAATAACTTGTTTAGCTGTATCGCTCAAACCTTGCAAATCAATCACCACTAAACGCCCTTGACGATTAGACGGACGACCGATCATTTTGTATATATCGGTCGGAGCATCCATCGCCGCAGAGTAAAAACTTTGCGCTTCATTCAGCACCCGTGACAATTTCATGGAAGCAACAGCCGCACTCCGGCCATTCAAAGCCTTGGCTTCGGCATCGGAAAGATCATCCCATTCCCGCAATTCTTCTATACCATCACCCAATAAATGTCTAAGCCGATTGATATCTCTAGGCTCTGTCTTATCAGCAGTCCGCCAATAGCGTATCGCCACATCCAGCACCCGTTGTTGAGGCTCAGTAAGACCCGGTAAGATTTCCGCAACATCATCCATTTCAAAATGATCAAACTGCAAAGCCAATTGAGTATTCTTACTGGCATATTTATGTTTGAACGACTCGTTTTGTGGGGTGTATACCTGAATACCCGCTCCCGCTTGTTGCAGGCGTTCCAGGGTAGCGCGAATCTTAGGCAATACCTCGCGGTCGCGAATGTCTTCAACATCGGCCAAACCGTCCGAGAAATTTAATTGGCCTTTTGCCAAGGCTTTACCGTATTCGCCATGCGGATCAAACACCACTACCGTACCATTATTCAACGCTACCAAGCGTTCGATAATGCGACCGACCGTATAGGATTTTCCCGAACCGGTCATAGCCAACACCGCCATGTGTTCGGTGACTAATTTGTTCACGTCCAGAAAAACCGGCACAGTATTGTCACCGCGCTCATAGCCAACCAAATTGCCTAAATGCAGACTGGTATGTTCATTAAACTCGTAAAAATCACTCAAGAACTGGAAATCCACTGTCTCAACCGTCGCTCCAGGATCAAGTGGACGGCGCGGAATTTTGATTTGTCTTGTGGCCGGATCGCGATACCCTACCAATTCCAAATTGGCAAACAAGTTCTCACCAGTTACAGTAGCGCCAGGCAACAACTCCAACTCTGTGACACCGTCACCAAAGCCGGCATTGAACAGCATATTGGATCGTTGAATCCGCGTCACCCGTCCAAGCACCGGCACCACACCCTCATCGGACCGCTCTTGATGCATAATTCGCACAAATTCACCACGCCGCACGGAAAATGAATCCTGCACCACCATAGTCAGTTGTCCGGCATCACCTGTATTGCCGACCAGCTTCCCCAATACTTTATGTTTCATTAATCAAACCCCTCGTCTAAGCCGGATAACCAGGTATTTTCCACATCGTTATTCCTAAGTGCTTCATTCAATCCCTGCCGGTAATAGGCCGAGAACTTATCCAAAATTTTCAATTGTTGCCTGCTCAGTAACTGCGGCAACGGCATAGCTTTTTTCTGACTTTGCATATCAAGCACCATCAACCTGGCAGCCACGGTATCCAATAACTCCGCATTCCAATCAGTCTCTTCCCCGGCTAACTGGGCCATTTGAATCTGACCACCTCGCGCACTGCGAAAGTGAAAAGCTATGACCCCCTGTTCAACTTCCTTTTCCGGTTCCATTCGGGAACGATTTTCAGTCATTCGGAAAGCAATCGTGCGAGTAAAATTACCCAAAATACCATTGATAAACCGAATGTCACCAATACCGGCCAATTGCTCCTCCAATCCAGCCAGTTTGCCGGATGACTGCTCAGAAAAGCCATCCGACAGCAGAATATGTTTTCGTCCTTCTTCAGTTCGCAAATCCTGCCGCGCAATACTGACAATGGCGCTGAAACGTTCAGCAAGAATACTGGTAAGTATTGGTCCGCCAGGATTCCAGGGAAACAAATCTTGACGGTAAGTCTGCCAAAATTTAGTAATCGCATCACTGGTTTGTTCGTATTCACGCCAATGGCGGATATTGCGCTTTAAAGGCACCATATCCCTATCAATAAAAAGCGGCGTATCAATCAATATTAATTCTGCAGCACTGCCTTGGGTTAATAATTGCTCAACCAAGGCATAACAATGTCGCATTTCAATTAAATCAAGTCGCTTACGCTGCGCCTCAAAATCAATATCGTCCAACTCAGAAATTGAATCGGCGCCACAAGTGCTGACCTTGTTGTCCTGAATCAATAAATCGGTACGTACTGCTGCTGAGGCAAAAATAAAACCACCCAAGGCTTTCTTGATACAAGAATGACTGGCAATACCGGACACTCGCAAATTAATCAGCACTGGTCTTTTAACTGCTTTGATTAAACCTGCATCCCTAAACAAGGGGGCAACTTGCTCAATATCACGTATTTGTTTTAACAAACGTCCGGCACTGCCAGGTAGGCGAAGTTGACTATCGATGGCCAAAGCTTGGGCGAGATTGGTGGTTTTCATCATTGATCAGCACCCCGCAGCGCTTTTGCAAACGGCCAATACGGCGAAGTTTGCAGATGTTCCAACCCTAACTCAGTCACGCCATGACTATCTAGTAATCCGTGACTAATAAGGCGCTCAATACAGTCATCCAAATCAAACTCAGCCAGATTCAGAAACGGGAAGGAAATATGTTTAAACCTGACCGCAAGCTGAGCTGCGGTGCTCACCTTCATGCCGTAACAACTGATTAAAATGGAAGTATCCTGCGGCAACAAGACAGGTTTTTGCTCCTGAGCAGCTGCGCCTGACATCACACTGGAAACCTTACCGGTTTGCTTGCTAAACCATTCCAGAAAAGCAGTCATCAGCTCGGCATGATTCATTAGGCTGATAGACCAAAGCGGCAAGGTGGTCGCCGCCAGCAGGCCGCTATTGGCATGCACTTTCCAATAACGGGTATGGCAACTATGATCCGACCAAAAATGGCCTTCACTAAGCTCGCTACCGCCATCATTGCCATCCAGCTTATATACCGTTTCAGCCGCCAACACTCCGGCCAGTGTATCAATATTCACGGCAGCGGATTGACTGGCAGAAAACCCAATCGACCAGTCCAACCCCGTAAATAACCGACCTTCACTATAAGGAGGCAATACTAATAAGGTACAAGCACTTTGCTCTGCCCAGCTTAAATATGCTCGCTGCTTGTCAATATCGTCCTGAATCGATTCACCGCTAATTAGCACGAATCCGGATTCCGGCAGCACTGCATCAATAAGTAATTCAACATCCAGTAAACTAGCCAGAAAACGCCCGCGTCTATGTGCAAACAAATCCGGCGAGAGTAAAAACTTCACGCGCCACTCCCAAAACTCAGCTTTACTCTTAAAATACCTTTACTAACCAATTTTTCCTGGATATGGGCATCAATAGCCGGATCATCGCCCGCTGCAATTTTCGCCGCGACTTCCAGCCAGGCCTGCACGTCCAAACCGGTGTTCTCAAGCAGCACGCTCGCTTGTTGTTCCCATTTCTGGACTTGCGTATCCAGAAACACCTGGGTATCGTGCAGACTCAATAGCTTAATCTGTTCGAGCCGAATCGGCTCCGGGCCAACTTTTTTACAAGCCAGAAATAAGGGCTGCAATGGCGCACAGAATTGTTCGTTGACCGTTATCAGTTTAGCTTCCCGATAGGCTTGAATACTGTTTTCAACTTTCAGCAACTCCCCGCCAATCGGATTTAACTGCGTTTGAATCGGTTTATATAAACGTTCCGGCACATCATTTATGGCAGAGAACAGCCCTTTTCTGGCCAGTTCTCGAAACTTTTCCCGTTCATGCTTGGCGTTATCTCCCAAATCTTCAAAGGCATCGCCGATTAAATGCAACTTTTGTTGCAAACTGACCAGCAGTTGCGGATGTGCGGTTTCTGCATAGTCTGTCGGCAATGGCTCCAAAAATCTGAGCAGCGCCTGGCAACGCGCCTGCAACTCGGCTAAATAATCACTGATATTTTCGTGTTTCTGTTTACCTGCCCGATAGGCCGACAACACATAACCGCTTATTTCGGTAAAGGCTAACTGGCTACCGTTATCAAGATTCAGCCCCACTTCCTCAGCCAATAACTGTAGACGTTCTGCGGCTTTATCCAACTGGAGTGAACGCAAATAGTGCAACAAGGTATCAGAGCTTGCGCTAGCTTCAATGTTGCTGGTGCCGCTAGCATTTTCCTGTTGCAAGGCGCCATCCAGAATATTGGCCACAGTATGCAAGGAAAAGCTAAACAGGCTTTTGGGAAAAAACTTCAAGCCTGAGCAGTCGGCATCAATATCAGTAAGTAAAACGGCAACGCGCGATTTGATGTGTTTGGCGGCATTTTCAACATAGTCGGCAAATAGCCGCGCTTGGGCGATGCGCTGATATAAAGATTGAGTCTTATCATCCAAGCGTAGCGTATGGATATTGCCCAAGCTAATGGTCGGCAACAATAAGGGTTTGACGCGTGCTACCCTGGACAACACCTCGGACCGTCCCTGTAAGGAAACTGGTAATTTTTCAGCGACAGCCGCTAGATCCTCATCAGCCAACAAGGCCAAAGCCTCTTCCTCAACCTTGAGAAAATCAAAGCGTTGCCGGGCAAGCACAAGTTGATCGTTGGCTTCCACCGTTTCAGTCCCAGCCGGCGCCTTAGACAATGGCGCAAATAGCGCTGGAATCTTATCATAACCAAAAACCCGTTCCAGCAGGTTAACGCTGGCCTGGTAGCCATTCAGTTGCTCGTCCGCAAACCAGTTTTTGGCTTCAGTAATCGCGTTATCCAACTTAGAACGCGGATAAGAAAGCCATTTAGCTTGATTAGCCGTGGCATCCTCTAGTTGCAGCAAATGCAGTTCACAGCACCACCACATCCAGTCATCAAACACATTTTTAGGGGTTATACCCGAACTGGGTTGGGATAAATACACCCAATACCAATCACGCCTGGCTTTGTCCAAGCTCCACGCCTGCGTCTTGGCGGGATTGGCTATCCGCGCCAAAAACAGCGGTACCCTGACTTGCGCCTGCTGTGGATTAGCCAGATCCGAAAACAAACCGGCATGTTCGTAGCTTAAAAAACCTAAACTCAGGAATTTACTCGGCAATGCCAAACGTTGCAGTAGCGATGCGGCGTCTTCCGCATTTACGCCATGTTTGGCTTCGATATCATTCAGCCCAGACAGCTTAGGCTCATCAACAGCAAGCAATTTCCAGGTGCGAAAAAGTAAATCCCGTTCCTGCGGACTCAACTTGCCGGTGGGTCTTAGCGGCCAAGCAATCAGCCCGCGTTGATTAAGCCGCAGCCGCCATTGTTGCATGGCCTGATAAGCAAAATCCCGTAACGCATAAAGTTTGTTTTTAAACTTGCTGGTCAGCACAACTTCGCTTAGTTCAAAGCCCTGGCAGTATTCCGGCAACAAACCTATCCGCTCAATCTGATCAACCTCACTCGCGTTCAAATAGTACAGTAACAAATCATCCTGTAATTTCTCACTGACCCCGCCACGATTGTATTGCTCCATCAAATGCGTGGACGCGGTAAATGCCATCACCGGAAAACGGCCGTCATCGTTACGGCGCAGCAGAGCCAGTTGATGACACGACTCCAATTCCTGGCGATTGTTTACCCAGGCAAACCAGGCCAGATTGTCCGGATGCAGTTTTAAGGCTTCGCAAAACAACAAACCACCACGTTGGCCGGCGCCTTGTCCGCGTGGACTTAGCTGGATCGCCAGACACTCTTTATTAGCATAAGGTGCTTGAGCATACTGCCAGTTCTTATCCAATAAGCGCAGCAACCCGGTCAACCGGACTTGAAAGCGCAGCACGGTATTCTTGCTGGTGTCTTTGATAAACTGCTGCATAGCCAACTCAAAGGCATCCGCCTGAACCGGGTCGCGGAAGATCATGGAATTCTGCTGTTGATTACGATAGCGCAAATCCAGACGCAACAACATCGCCACGCTAGCCCCAATGTGGGTCGCGTCGGTATCCGGTAGTTGTTGCTCGCTGCCTATCAGTTTTTGCCAGAGCGCATCCGCCGCAAACTCCACTGCCGGATGGTCATAAAGCAGGCTCAACAAATGCTTGAATTCGGCACGCGCCAAAGGCAGCAACAATACATCGCTTGCCGTTTCATTAATGGCAAAGGTACGCAGATTTTGCAACAGCCCGGTAAGACTAAGCGCCTGCTCCACAGCCGGGTAAAACCATTCTTCCTTATCGCGCTTGAATTTGGCTTCCTCCAGCGCTTGCCGGCATTTCAAGGCATCAAATGGAATGGTCCGGTACAAGCTGGCTACCGGCTCGCCATCTTAGTTATGTTGATTGAGTAATTCGCTGGTGCGCGGCAGACACTGACTTAATGCAACCGGCAGTTGTCCGTATAATAAAGTTCTGGCCACAACTTTTAAGTCATGATCATGGGTTTTAATACCTTCAATGGCCTGCGCATCCAGCACATGTTTTGCCACCCTGCCGGAACTTTCCACCACCGCATCAAACAATTCGCCTATGTCCGGCAGAGACTTGCCTGCCGCGGCAAATTGCGACAATACCGCATCAACATTCGCCATAATCACATTAAACCAGCCAAAGTTGGCCCCGCTCATGGCATAAGCAGCTTCAACCAGACCGGTCGGGTAATCAAACCCCAACTTCCGTTCAGCCTTTAGCTGCGCCAGATAGTCGGATACATCGGCAAAAGCGTTGTGCTCTAGTTCCACCAGTTCAAAACGTCTGGCCACGGATTGAATCTCCCGCAACTGCTGGCCTAATAACGGCGAGCACAAGGCCACATAACGCAGCCACGGCAGCTTGCGGCGCGGATCTTCTTCTTTAATGGCTTTGCCGATTAAACGGATGGCTTGGCCGTCCAGGCGTTTGGTATCGTCCTGCTCCAAGCCAAAAGTGGCTGCCTCGGCCACAGTTTCCAGTTCGTCCAGCACCACCAACAGGTAATGAATGCCAAATTGTTGCAAGTAGGCATACGCGGCCTGCACCAGGCGCACCACCAGACCGTCTTCCTCATACAGGGCTTCATCATAGTGTTTGGCAAGCTCCAGTTTTTCGGCTAACTGGCCGGACTCAAAACCCGCCGGCTGCAAGCGATGCAAAGCCTGCTCGGCGATCTTGCTTTGAATGGAACCGTCAAACTTGCCGGTAGCTAGGGGGATTAAGGCTTTATACAAGCCAAAACCAAACCAGTTATCCGAGTTTTGGTAATCGGAAGCCACCTGTGAATAACGGATATACAAGGCCAGATAGTTGTCCTGGGCCGTTTGATCAAACAGTTGCTTATCAGTCAGCTTGCCGTCCTTTTCCCTAACAAACCATCCCTTGGAGCAATCATTGATTTGCGCAATCAGTTCATGTCCCAATCGCGATTTACCTCGGCCCCATTCAGCTTCAACCGCAAATACATGGGCAAAATTATCATCATCCTGATCGACGGTATGGATAAAAGTCCGGTAACGATTAAAAAACCGGCTTTGCCCCACCAAAGGATCGCGCGGCGGATAATCGGAAACACCGGTCGCCGCCCAAACATGGCGTTTGCTTAGACCGGCCACCACATCCGCTGACAGTTGATCTGCTTTGGAACTCACTAAAACTCTCCCTAAGGTTTATTGCTGCGTAATTCGTTACGCCATTGTTCAGCCACGCTTCTAATCGCCCGCCAGATATGCTTACCGGTGCGATGAAATACTTTACTCGCCGGTAAGCGGTAGCATGCGTCGGCGAAATCCGGATGGATTAAATATTGGCCGTTTTGCCCACTGGCGCCATCCAAATAACGCCAAACCTGTTGCTTTAACATTTGGCCAACCATCCCCGCCAACATGCTATTTAGATAGCCTATGGACGGCTTGTGAGGAAAACACTGCACCTGCAAATAAGCTAAAGTTCGCAATACCATTTCCGCCAGCGTGCCACAGCGTATTTCGTCACCGTCCGCCCCTTGCACCAATACCGTGATTTCAGCAGGTTGAAAGGCATTTTGGCCACCGGCTGATTCCAGCAATAAACCACCACAACCTTCTGCCGCCCAATTATATTGTGCATAAACCAGCATTGCCAGCACCAAAGTCCAAGGGCTAGCTAAAACCCCGGTGACATCGGCTTTGGTGCTTGCCGTATCCAGTTCTGCGGACAATAAATACCCGGATTCCACCGGGTAACCCGGCAAGGCCAACAGCCTGCCGGCTATCCAGTTCCGGTCGGCCTGCATACCGCTGTCGTCAATGCTTGGCAGTATCGATAAAGCGACACTTTGAAATTTTTGCAAGGCAAAACAAACACACAAAATTCTGGCCAGCATGGGTGTGGCGGCGCTTTGTTCGGCGCTCACCCCCAACAATTCGCGCTCGATACTGGCATAAATTGTCGCTGTCAGTTGCGCCTGTTGTAAGGCGGCAAGCACCCATTCAGACGCAGCGCCTAAGGCGCTGACTAACTGTGGCAAGCAGGTAGGATCGGTCATTTGTCCAGCTTCCTTGCAACGCGCAGCCATAATATTTGACCACGCCTGCCTGACAGGCGGCAACAAACCCAAACAGGCCAACACCAGTTCTTGGTCATTCGCTAAAAATTGACGCTGGCTTAATAACGGATAGCTAAGCACCCAGCCGGTATCGCAAGGATGCGCCAAGCCCTTAAGTGTATGGCTTAGCGTCTGGTCGGGATCAACAACATAGCCCGTTGCCAGCAGGCGCTGCAATGAAGCAACATAAGCCGTCTCAATCTGAGCTGTCATCAGTTGCACTTCCACGGTCTGTTGCTTCCAAATGAGCTATCCCAGCCGCTTCCTCCAGCTGCTTCTTTAATTCTTCCTTGGATGGCAGATACAGCTGATATTTTGAGGCAAAAATATTGGAATCTTTAGGCAATGTTAGCTCTACCAAGGCATCATTTTTACGATGGCACAGCACGATACCGATAGTCGGCAACTCGTCCTCTGTCCTGACATAGCGATCAAAATAATTGACATACATCTGCATCTGACCTAAATCCTGGTGGGTCAGCTTGTCGCGCTTTAAATCAATCAACACATAGCAACGTAACAAGCGGTTGTAAAACACCAAGTCCACATAGAAATGATCATTTTCAAAGGTAAAGCGCTTTTGCCGCGCCTCAAACAGAAAACCTTTGCCCAGTTCCAGCAGAAAATGCTCAAGCTTGTTGATAATCGCGACTTCCAGTTCATGCTCCGAATAAGCGGCTTGCTCTTCCAAATCCAGAAACTCCAGCACATAAGGATTTTTGACCACATCCTCGGCTTTTTCTATCAGCAAGCCGGTTTGTGACAAGGCCCTGATGCCGACTTGGTCGCGGCTTAAGGACAGACGTTCATAAAGCGAAGCGGCAATTTGCCGCTCCAACTCCCGTGATCCCCAGCTATTGGCATGGGCTTCAATTTCATAAAAGCGGCGTTCATCCGGGTTAGTAAGCGTCAGCAGAGCCACATAATGCGTCCAACCGAGTTTAAACCGGCTTGCCAAGTCCACAGTCACGGCTTGTAAAGCATCAGGATTAGCCAATAGGGCTAACTGAGATTCAACAGGCAGTGCCTGTTGAATCTTTAGCTGGGGCAGATCAGAGTTAGCAGCTACTGGCCCTATGTCCCTATACGCATTGTAGAAGCTGCGATACTGCCTGAGACTGGTCGCCGAAACCCCTTTCAGGCCCAGAGTTTTAAGTTCTGTTGACAGACGGTTGATTAAATTTTTACCGTAGAGTTCGCTGCGATCGGCCCCGGCCTGCTCAAATTCCAGCAAATACCAGCCAAACAGCCAATTACGTATCACTAGGCTGATATCGACCGAGCGAACCGCACGCTTTTGCAACTCGCTATGGGTTTGCTGAAATAGAGAGAGTAATTGGGCAAAATTCATTTTTTTAGGGGTGATAATCGTGCATTGTAAGGCTGCTTACCGTTTACCCGCGCCTTTGGCTTTTAGCGCGGCTTTGCGGGCTTTTTCCTCGGCTTGTTTTTCGGCGATATAGGCATCAAGTTTCTCAGTGTTGTACGGCCAGAATAATTGTGTATAAGCCTCGTTGGGTGCCGGCACCAGGGCATGGAAACGCTCCAATTCCGCAGAACTGCCCACCAGCCAGGTGGGTATTTCCGGTTTAGAATAGAGTGCGGTAAAACCATTGGGCATCACATGCTTAGCCACCACACCGATTGGCACTTCTTGGACAATTTCGGGCTTATTCAGCAACTGCGCCAATAAAAACGTACCGCCATCCACATATTCGCCACCTTTATAAAAACCGGCATGGCGATAACCGTCCGGTTCACAGTTCCAATGATTCACAATGGCGTGTTGATAGGCTTTAATGCTGGCGGTTTTACAACCAGCCTTAATGCGGCTAATAAAGCCTAAGGCATTATAGGCGTAAGCATTGGCTAAGGCTTCTTCCAGCGGCGCATGCGGATGCTGAAATTCATTCCTTGCCTGTTGCCGCCTATGCCGTAAATACACGGGTTGCGGCGTACGTTGGCTGGCAAAAATCAGTTCCAGAGTGGTGGCAGTGGATTCAACCAGATGATGAAAAAACTCATGGTTGAATATCTCGAACAATATCAAATGCATTAAGGTTTCCGGGGAAAACACCTTGAGCGTGGGATTAACCGACACTAAGCCAAAGTGGTATTGCAGCAAGGGGCCAATCAACAAGTAAATGCCCCATTGCTCAAACGGTGGAAAGTGAAAGGGCCGGTAAAACGCCATTGCCTCGGCTGGCAGTTTATTCCAGGCCAACGTGCGGACACTGCTAGCCGGATTTTGCACTACACCCCAAAGTGCTTCTTCATTGATACCGAGCTGGGTTTTTTGGAATTTTTCCTTTAATCTTTTTAGTTCATCCTTGTTGAGGGGGCTAGCGGCTGATCGGCTGGTGGCTTGGGCTATGGCCAGGCTATTCCCCAAGGCTTGAGCGCCCGGCAAAAAATCATCGGCAGAACCATCAAACACCTCGGAGGTATCGGTTAAACCTTGCCGTTGTAACCAGTCAAACATCAACGGCAGATCATGGCCGTACCAGGAACGCAAACCCAGAGTATCCAAGCTGTCTGGGTAGTTAATCTTCATTTGTTCCGTGCCTATCATACGCTTTATCGGGCCTGTTCGAGCAAGCTGTAGAGTTGATCGAGATCGGGAAATAAAGCTTGGCCTGTGCCGTCCATGCCGTCGGTTTTTAGGCGGTTTAGAATGCTGTGATCAAGTGTGTTGTCGCCAATATCTAGTTGGGATTGGGCAGAGATAAGTTGACTTTCTTCAATTATCCCTTCAATTAGTCCTTCGACAATCATTTTTGCCGTTGAAGTTAGAGCTATTGCAAAATTCAGACAATCATGGTGTATACGCCAATTTTCTGAAATACTTTCTTCGCAATCTACACGGGGAATTTGAAGAAAGCAATGTAAGCGCGCAACGCCGACACGTTGATTATTCAAACCAGTTTCTGATTTTTTTTAAATTCAAAATACTCAGCCGAAAACGGCAGCAATTCATCGATCCGGCTATTCGGCCAGACCGGCAGTTTTTCCAGCGTGTCTTTCAACCAAGCGGCCGGGTCCAAGCCGTTGAGCTTGGCGGTGCCCAGCAAGGTTTGGATGGCCGCCGCCCGTTGTCCGGCGCGCTCGGAACCGGCGAACAACCAATTACGCCGGCCAATCGCTATTGGGCGTATGCAATTCTCCGTCGGATTATTATCAATGGGTAGATGGCCGGTTTCGGCATAGCGGATCAGCGCCGGCCAGCGTCTCAGCGTGTAGTCCAAGGCTTTGGCGGTCGAACCCCCATTCGCCGTGGTAACCCGTATTTGAATCAACCAGTGATGAAGCGTTTTCAAGTGCGGTAGGCTCTTTTCCGCGCGGAGTTGCTTTCGGCCTGCAATGTTCATCTTTGCTCCCTCGGTTTCAATGGTATAGAGCACGGCGATGCGCTGCAGGGCTTCCCAGGCCATAGGACTTTGGTTTGCCTGATGCAGGTCGAAGAATTTACGGCGCACATGCGCCCAACAAGCCAACTCGGTACAGAGCTGTCCGAGGCCATTGTCGACGAACAGCGCTTTATAGCCGGTATAATCGTCCACCATCAGATGGCCTTTCCAGTCCCCCAAAAACTGACGAGCATGTTCGCCGCCCCGTCCCTTGCAGTAGTCGAAGACAATGATGCGTGGCGTCTGCCCGCCCGCCAAGTCGTTGCTGCGATAAGCCCATAAATAGGCTTTTCGGGTTTTTCCCTTCCCGGGGTCGAGTTGCGCCACGGGCGTCTCATCCGCCAACAAGGTCTTACCTTGCTGCAGATGCCAAATCAATCGATCTACCAAGGGTTGTAAGGCCACGCCGACGCGCCCCACCCATTCGGCCAGTGTCGAACGGGCCAGAGTGACTTTGTCGCGTGCCGCGATTTGTTCCAACCGATAGAGCGGCAGATGATCCAAATACTTACAGATCACCACCCAGGTCAACAAACTCACGGTGGCCATGCCGCCATTAATCACGGCAGCCGGAATCGGTTCGGCGATGACCGTCTCGCACGGGCGGCAGGCATATTGGGGGCGAATGTGCCGGATGACGGAAAACTGGGCGGGTTCGACATGCAGTTGTTCGGTGATGTCTTCACCGATTTTAACCAAGGCGGTGTTACCGCATTTTCCGCAAATGCAGTGTTCGGGCTCGTGGCGAATTTCAATGCGCGGCAAGTGATCCGGCAGCGGTTGACGGCCAGCGCGCGGGCGTTTCGGTTTGGCAACGGTCTCGCCCGGTTGCGGGTCGGCCAGTTGTTCGATTTCCGCTTCGATGGCCGCCAAATCGCTCGCCCAGGTTTCGGCGAACAGATCCTGTTGGAGTTTTGACAACATTTCGCTTTTCACACCATAACGCATCCGGCGGATATGGGCCAACTCATGCGTCAGCGCTTCGATTTTGAAGTCCTTGGCTTTGATGACGGAATCTTTAGCCAAGATATCGGCGTTTTTGGCTTGGATTTCCAACTCTTTAAGCTGCAGCAACTGTGCATCGCACTCTACTTGATCCAGTAGTGATTGAACCAGTGCCGCCACTTGTTTTTTAGCGGCGGGATCAAGGTCTAAATGGTCCAGTTCGGCGAGTGATTTCATGGTGAATATTATACCATGAAATACCCTGCAAGCCTTGTTATTACTGGGTTTTTTGTTGTATTTTCTCGATATTTCAGCCATCGCAAATCAAGTCATCCGACTTGCCATTCCGCTTTGGGAGTGGCGGACAAACGCTGCCAATCGACACCGGCGATCAGCCACTGCCATTGCGCCTGGCTGATCGAAAAACCCGCGTCCTTCGCCTTGGGCCAAACAAAATGGCCGCGATGCAAACGGCGCTGGCAACACCAGACGCCGTTGCCGTCCCAAAGCAATAACTTCAAACGATTACCAGAGCGATTACGAAAAACAAACGCCGATCCCGCGCAAGGCGCTTGCCCAAGTGCTTGCTGGACGATAGACGACAATCCGTCAATGCCGCGCCGCATGTCAACCGGTGCAACCGCCAACCAGATTTGAGGCGGGCTGGCAATTAATTCAGGCATGACAACAACTCCGCCAGCCAGGGGGCCGAGATTGACAACGGCAATTCGAGTAGATGGCCCTGGGCATGTTTAAAGACAATCGCTCCCGTGGCCGACGGCTTCACCACAACCGGAATCAACGCGGGTAACGCGCCTTTTTGCTGCTTTCGATAGTCGCTTAACCGCGCTCCAAAGGTATTGTCGTTTAGATCATGCAGGCGGCAATAGTCTGACTGCCTAAGGCCGCTCCGCTGCCACGCCTCAATATGATTGATCCACTTGGTTGTGACTGCCATTGCTCATCCTCATCAAAGAAAAAACACAGGATGTCAGGTTGCGGAGGGCTTTGCTAGATGGCGGGGTTGGGCGCTTACAGAGCAATCCACTCTTGAGTAATATGAGGCTGAGCAACTCCAGTTGCAAAACTTTCAATTTGGGTTTGAACAAACTCATGACCTATGACAAATTCCAGATAATACGGATCGATATTAGAACCAGACAATTTTCTTAAACGTGCAACTGTTGATCCCGCCGCAATTCGATTTGACAATTTGGGGATAACAACGGCCTTGCCAATAGTTCCATCCTTAGTAAGAGCAATATCACCTTCAATAAGATGAATTTGAGGCTGCTCCAAATATTTCACCTCATCTACACAAACTAACTCGTCTGTAAAAATTACCCCTTTATTAAACTCAACCCCGCGTAATAACCACGGGCCAAATTCCTTATAATGTTCAGTCGTTAAGCCTTTCCAACCAATCATTGCAGTTATCTCAACCAGATGGTCTAATTGCTGCAAATTTGCACAAACACTTTTTGAGTGCCTCAATGCGGCTAATCTGCGAGGTGAGTTGAATTTTAAGTCAAGTCTACTTTCTAACTCTTCGACACTTACACGATTGTAGGCAGACACAGTCAGAACAGTCGAATCCCAACGAAAATCGGTCTGAAATTCTGCATTAACTTCATTTTCAAGTCGTTGAGCCCATGCCCGCAGATTTTCAGCTTGGCGGACTTTGTCTCCGACATATTTTTGTGCTCTTATATCAATGCTCACCAAAGGAATTGAATAAAGTGCGTCTTTAGCAATGTAGTTAATAATGGTATTGCTAGTTAACCGATTCTTTAATATTTGTCCATGCCTTGATTTAAGGAAAGACAAGATATAACGTGAGTTGGTGTCGAGATTGAATGATGCCTTATATAAAGATCCACTTATCATGAGATTTTTGGGGAATTCATCAGGAACCACACCGACTTTCGAGACATTTCCCTTAACCTCAATCAGTAATTCTCCAGCCTTTGCAAGCCCTTTTGGATAATTATCTTTGTAATAAAGCGGCAGCTTGTCAGTAGATTCAAAATCAATTGCTCCTTGATCATCGATCTGTGTCGGCGACAAAAAAGGAAGCGTCTTATCATCAGCGAGTCCATTTGTAGAATCGGTACCGTGGTATACAACACGATAGCCCTCAGATAGGAGTTCCCCTAAGGTTCTTGTTTTGCCATATTCATGAATATTTTTAAGAGTTTCCAATGCAAGAGGATTGTAAAACTCCGCATCCAATCGATCTTCTAGCTCAGTCATTACGCGGACGAAATACATCACTCCCCCCGTCGATAAGCGCCAACAATCTTATCCAAATCATTCGGCACCCCCGCCGAATAATCCTCAATATTGTTTTTCACCAAATAGCCTAAGGTTTCCGCCACCGCCATAAACACATCCCCTTGCGGTTCCGGCATAAACTGTTCCGGTTTTTCCGGGCTGGCTTTTCGCTTTTGCAAATACAAAACCGAAGTCTTAGCCCCAGTGCCGGAAAGTTTGAAGGTATCCGCCGGTAAGGACAAAACAGCTTTAACGATAGACTTGCCACCGACAAACTGGCCGGATTTTTCGTCTTTTTTGCCCATGATATATTCCCGCACATAGCGGTCGCCGGAATTGCAGAGCACACCATCCGGCAAGACGATCAATAAGCGGCCACCAGGTCTGAGCAATTGCAGACAGCGGTCGATAAACAGCACCGCCGGATCTATGGTCGCCCCAACCGGCTTCCAAATACCTTTTTTATCGGGTTTGCTGCCTAAAGCCAAACCGGAAGTGCTCGGGTATAAATGGTATTCCGGCTTTTTGCTGGTAGAGACATTACGTAAATCGCTACGGTACCCCGGCCATTTCGGCGATCCGTCTTCATCCAGGGTCAGATCGCCGGTATCCTGCCATTTCATTTTCAGGTGGTCGTAATAGGCGTTGTAAGAATCCACCACTTTCTCAGTCGGGCGGAAACCACCCAGTACTTGCTCCATCTGTGCCTCGTAACGCTCTTTGGATTCCTTACCCTTTTTGTCGTTAGTGAATTTTGGGGTGCCGAAAGGCGGATTGGTGCAAATTAGATCAAAACTATTGGATTTGAAGGCTTTACTGGTCAGAGAATTGTCGGTATAGAAAATTTTGGCCTTTGGCGCACCTTGCAAGGCCATATTGACGCGCGCCAACATGACCATACGTGGCGCGGCATCGGCACCGGTAAAGGCAGTATCCCGCAAGGTTTGTTTTAACCTAGTCTTCTGTGCATCGCTGATGCCACCCAGGTGATCGACCACGCTTTCGATATGGCTGAGCGCAACCGATCCGAAACCGAAGGAGCCGCAGGTGGGATCGCAGAAGCGAAACGCTCCCGAGGTCAAACGCTCCATCGTCGCATTGTCTTGCTGAATATCATGCATGGCGATTTCCAGCATCGCCTGCTTAACCGGGTTGGGCGTGAGGTAAACACCCAAACCACCCTTGGATTCGAAATTGGCCCGCAGGAATACATCGAAGACCCGGCCCAACAAGTCACCGGCCACATCGGCCAGCGTGCCGATTTCTTTTCCGGCAATTATCCGCCCCTGGTTATCGGTGACTGGCCCCAGGTTTTGCATGGCTTCCAACAAGGTCTTGTAATTTTCCGGCTTATCAAAGCGCAGATAGCTTTTAACTGGAAATATCGGGTATTGTTCACCATCATCTGCGGTAACAACATAATCGTCGTGTAGTTTTAGCTCATCGAAAGCTGCTTTAATTTGATTGACGGCGTTAACGCCGTGTTTGGCGACATAGTGGTAATCAAATACTTCCCTGAAGTTTTGGGTCTTACCCTCATGGTCGGTAAAGGTGAGCTGTTCGCCGTGATGCACTCGAAAGGTTTCCAAAAATAACAGCTTGGCGACTTCCTCAATAATATCGTTCTTGTCACTAACCTGATCCCTGGAATGATAGACTTGCTCATGAAAGTAATTGAAGTCATCCATTAACTTGGTATAGATGCGCATTGACCAGCGGAAGGTTGGATCTTTCTCCAGCTTCTCATAGTTTCGGATCAACTGCACAGACGGTACTTCGTCCACCGAATGGGTGCCATCACTGCCGTCCACGCCGAACAGGCTGTAGCAACGGCTGTTTTTGTCATCCTGCAAATGCGCAAACACCGGCCAATCGCCGGTCACGCTGCTCAACAACTCATAAGCAAGCTTGTCCAGTTGGTCTTCACGGGAATATTCCCAGTGATTAGGTTCCAGGGCGATCAACAATACGCTAGGGGTTTGGTTACCCTGATCTTCCCCCCAAATCAGACCGGCTTTAACGAAGTCGTGATCCGTGGTTAAGGGTGTTTCCTCTGTGTAAGCTGCGTAGTGCTTTCTGATTTGTTGATAGCGTAGTTCCAGCGTTTGTTCGGTTGCCATTATCCTTCCAGCGTTGTTATGTTTATGCCAGCTTAACCAGCGGGCCTTTTAATTCGAGTCGTGCATCCGCCTGTGCGACTGCGCGTAACATCGGCTCTGTGCCTACCATGCCGACAGGCAGCTTGGCTAGCAGTTGCGCCAGAGGCATAGGCCGACCGGCTTTTTCCAGCAATGCGGCTATTTCATCGGCAAGGCATATTTCGCCAGTGCTTGTTGTGCCTGCAAGTTGGTAGGTTTGTTCGCCCGTTGCTGTGGTATTGGTAATTATACCCGGTAGGCAAGCCAGCCAGAGTTTCAGTTGGGGTGGTTGCCAGTTTAATTGTTGCCAGAACTCTGCGAAGTCCAGCCAAAGCTGTTCGAAATTAACAGGGGCAGTGTTAAGACTGCGAATTACCGAATCCAGACTTATTATTGATTCATTTGATTTATTGCTCATTTTCTAAATTATGTTTGCAGAATTTTAGTTAGGCTAAAGATCAAATTTACTCAAAGATTATGCTTGATTTAGATATTGCTTTGAATTTGTCAGGCATTTACGTTTTGTTAATGGAGCCTCGACATAATCCTCATCAAGAAAGCGAATCAATTCCTTAAGCTGCTTTTTATCTTGCGGCACCACTAATTTACCATCTTCGCTTATGTTGATTTTAATGTGATGCTCAGCCGGTAATCCTTGGTTAAAGTTGTTGGCAACGGTTTGAATGTCGACGACCGTTAAGTCCTCAAGCACTTTGTTTTTTTGCAGCAGAGCAACTTTCTTGCGGATGATAGAGTCGGCGTTGTTTTTGAAACTGCTTTGATCCTCAAAAGCAAATAACTCCGTTGCAACAAAGGCGTCTAAGTCAGTATCAGTGGCTTCACGGAAGTAGGAACTTAAGTCTAGGAAGCGTTTTGTGCTGTGATATGAGGAGAAATAAAGTGTGCCGTTTGCATAATGCGCAGTGAGTTTTTCTTGTAATACAAGACCAGGCTCTTCGAGTTTCTTGTAGAGATCGCCGGAGCCAATTAGCGTCCAACCCTTAGAAAGGAGCTTGCCGGAATCAAATATCTGAAAATTCACAATTTTATTATTATTCGACCAACTGCCGGTAAACAACGCCTTGATACGGTGCGTTTCATTGTTCAAATTCAGCAGTTGACAAGGCAGCGGGTTACTTAAAGCACTGCCTATAGCATCCGGCAATGGATAGTCTGTAATGGTGAATATTTCATCGCTCCCTACGTTGTAACTGCCTGAAAACGCTATTTGCTGTTTGTTTTCCACAAAATCACTTTGTTGACTGGCAAAGAATTGGGCCAATTCGGTTCCAAGATCAGCCGTTAGTGGTATACGGCGAATAGGCGCTTGCTCGTCCTCGACCAAGGCAAACAAATTTATGTTATTAGGCATGGTTGACATCCAAAATCATATATTCAGTTAGTTGCACAACTTTAGTAATCCCTTTGCAGTGGGTAAGATTCTGACGGGTAATCAACACATAGGTAATGTCGCCTTCGATGGTAACTTCATAAAAATGGTAGCCAAAAAAGCCCAACAAAGGATTAAAGTGGTAAACATGGGCGTTGTACACAATCAGAAAAAAGAGTGCGGCAACAAAAATCAACACCGGTGTGCTGATAGAATTTGTCGACTGTTTGATCAGCGGCAGCAAATAGACCAATAAAAAGCCAACGATTTCTTTGTCAGCGGTTTTTATCGATTTAATCTTTATAGGTAGTGATTCCAGGTTGCGAGCCGATAATCGTATAAGTCCATAACAGATAAGACTCATCAGCAATGTGATCAGCAAATATCCCCAACCCTGCTGCCAATCCCAAGTTTTGCTGAATTCAACAAACCATAAGGTTAAACAGATAGGTGCCAGCGAAGTGGAAACTAAGGCGAGTTTTGCCGCTTTGTTAAGCAACGGAGCTCTCCAAAGTAGTTACCGTTATTTGGCGACCGGAAATATGAAAAATAGTTACGCTTAAATCTGTCTTTATAAAAGTTGCGACGTGACTGGTTTTAATTAACATTAAAATTTACTCATCAAAATCAAAATCAGGATTTACGGTTACACGTACGATTAAACCTGGCACATAAACATTATTAACGTTCATAGAATTATTATCCGTCATCAAATTTTCGTTTTAATTTCAACCAACGGTAGTCTGTTCTTAAATTTTTATTAACTTCACCAATTTTATCTAATGCATATCCCAAACCAGATGGTAGATCCGTCCTAAAGTTTTCTGAAAAAACTTTATAGTAAATTTCTAAGGCCATTTCTGGAAATTTCCCAACAATAAAATCTATACCATGAATACTTAAAGATGATGCTTTAAACGGTGTTAACAAGGGTAAAATCGACGATGCCACCTGCTCGAATCTTTCCAAAGAAGAGAAAGTAAATTTAAATAAACTCGAAGAAACAATCGGTGTTCTAGCAGCTTTTTGTCTAGGCCAAGCATCTTGAAAAAGCTCTGGCAATTGTCTGGTCCAGGCTTCACTATCACCGAAACACCATCCTTCAATTCGTAAAATCAACTCGTTACGTGCATCATCGTTCCAATGTAAAATCAAATCATGTAACTCTTCGTTAGAAATACAACGTTTGCTGTTTTGTTCATTGATACGTCCCCAGCCGCCTAACAAATGGGCAATAAGTTCCTTTTCTCGTCTGTCTCTAGGAAAATGCTCATTTTTCGCAAAACTCAACATATGGGGTTTTAATTGCATATAAAGATTTTGATGTGGAGGAAGCCGCGACCTCAAAAAACCACTCCAAAAGGCCTGCAAATCGTTATTATCTCCAGAATCCAAAATAGCCAATAAGTAAGCTTCAGTCCAAGTTGAATCCCAATAGTAAAACCAGTCCAGCCGGCTTGCTAACTGCACATAAACTAAACGCTTTAATTCAGTGGGTAACGATAATAACCTATTGATTTTGGATAACCATGGACTCGGTAGCGTTACTCCTAGTTTCAAATCGATAATATTTGGATCATAAAGCAATATTTCGACAAGATCACCGACAGTTGAATTGATTGTTTCAAAAACCCAATCAACAGGTGAATTATTACGAATTATTGATGTGCCGCCAATGTCTGGTGATAATTCGAGGCAATCCAAAAGTTTATCAATAATTTTTAGATAACTTGTATATGAATTGGTTGCAAGAGATTTTCCTATTTTTTTCAACCAATTACAAATCGGCCTAATAAATGTGAATAATTTTTCCGCAGGATAATTGGCAATGCGCTCTGCGATCAATATATTAAATTTCGTGGGATCCTGTTCACGTTGAGGCGAGCAAAGAAAACTGCGCCAAGCCCTTTCGGGAAAGTCGTTAATTTTTGCTCTCTGGGTTAAAGCAGAAAAAGCTTTAATAGGTTTTTCTCTACATAGTCCAGCATAGGGATCATTCTCAACTAAAAAATCTTCCCTTCGCCCACTGATCTCTAGTGCTTTCGGCAAAATATCTACTAAATTTTCACTTTTTAATTCCGAATAATCTTCATTACTACTGACATATCCACCTCTAACATAACCTATTGAATCAACAGCATTTTGAGTTTGTTCATATTTCCAAAAAGGTGCTTGTTCTTGTAGGGCTTGACTTAAGGATTCGAGATCAAAGCTGAATTGACAACCATGATCAGCTAGCCAGTGCAAACGATTCAATATCTCCCAAGCCTTACTTTGAAGAAAATCTTCTTCAGTCTCTTGGTTAAAGGGTGGACGACCAGTAACAATTCTTTTCTCTAATACCTTTCTTGAATCTTCTGATAAATCATTCCAACGCCCCGATAAGGAAAATAATATATCGCGTTGGCTATAACTATCCCAAAATATTTCATCGCTTATTCCCAGAAAAATATCCTTCAAATCTACTTGAGAAACAAGATTTGACATACCTGCTGCCCAAATACGTAATCTATCAAAAAGACTATTATCATTGATCTGCCAAGCTGTAAACTCTTGTTTAGCAGAAGAAATATCCAGTTTAACTAAACGTTCGAAAAGCTGCGAAAAGAAAATGACTTGGCTGGACAAACTATAGGGTTCTGAACGATTACCCGAAATTGTAGAAATCATAAATCTATCCAAGCCATTAATTTCCTTATCTAGCAATACAGCGTGCTCCAAATTTTTACGCATACCTTTAATATAAATAGCAAGCCATTCGTCATTAACTTCAATTTCATCCGGGGGCAATGGATATTCAACTTCAAGCTTTAACAGATCGGTAAGGCCAATATTTTCGGCATCTTCAGGAGGAGTTCGTTTTTTCCAAAAGTTTGGTTCGATTTTTATAAATGGCTGTTGCAAAACAATCAATGATCTCAAGACTTGATGGTTCCAACCATCTTGGTTAATAATATTTTTTAAATTATCATAACCTTGATGAGCGTCAATTTGATGGCTCCAGGATTCAAATAAATAGCGCCACGCTTGACGAATAACTGGATTCATATTTGAATCATGCTTCATTTTCGAATGAATTAACTGCTGAATATCTGGATGCAATACTACTTGTTGAGCAACCCACCAAATTGCCGCTGGTTGATTTGCAACTTTACTCAGCCAAATACCTAATGAGTATAATCTTTCACATAATGGACTAGGGTTAACAGCCCAATGCCCCGTAAAAGCAGGCATTATGTCAGTTTGTCGGTTTTTTTTATCTCGTATAGTTGAAATAAAGGCATTCCAGGCAGTATCAGGAATTGAGTGTTTGAAAATACTTAAATTATCTAAATTTGGCGGGTCATCACTATCCAAACCATATAGATCAAAAGGAATGATAATATCATTTTGATCTAATTCATCACTTAATTTTAGCAGTGGCTCTTGATTAGTATTATCAAAAAATGAAGCAATTCTATCTTCTGGAGATAAATCGGTTCCAGGAAGTTCATAGCGCCGCGTAGGATCAAATACGCAAAGCCATTCTGCAGGCGGTACTTGTTCTGCTTCCGAAAATCGAATGGCGCCTATTACATTCGAAACCACATGAGCGATCTGACCTCTTTCGAAAGGGCGCAAAGTTTGTAAGCGCGCAACGCCGACACGTTGATTATTCAAACCAGTTTCTGATTTTTTTTAAATTCAAAATACTCAGCCGAAAACGGCAGCAATTCATCGATCCGGCTATTCGGCCAGACCGGCAGTTTTTCCAGCGTGTCTTTCAACCAAGCGGCCGGGTCCAAGCCGTTGAGCTTGGCGGTGCCCAGCAAGGTTTGGATGGCCGCCGCCCGTTGTCCGGCGCGCTCGGAACCGGCGAACAACCAATTACGCCGGCCAATCGCTATTGGGCGTATGCAATTCTCCGTCGGATTATTATCAATGGGTAGATGGCCGGTTTCGGCATAGCGGATCAGCGCCGGCCAGCGTCTCAGCGTGTAGTCCAAGGCTTTGGCGGTCGAACCCCCATTCGCCGTGGTAACCCGTATTTGAATCAACCAGTGATGAAGCGTTTTCAAGTGCGGTAGGCTCTTTTCCGCGCGGAGTTGCTTTCGGCCTGCAATGTTCATCTTTGCTCCCTCGGTTTCAATGGTATAGAGCACGGCGATGCGCTGCAGGGCTTCCCAGGCCATAGGACTTTGGTTTGCCTGATGCAGGTCGAAGAATTTACGGCGCACATGCGCCCAACAAGCCAACTCGGTACAGAGCTGTCCGAGGCCATTGTCGACGAACAGCGCTTTATAGCCGGTATAATCGTCCACCATCAGATGGCCTTTCCAGTCCCCCAAAAACTGACGAGCATGTTCGCCGCCCCGTCCCTTGCAGTAGTCGAAGACAATGATGCGTGGCGTCTGCCCGCCCGCCAAGTCGTTGCTGCGATAAGCCCATAAATAGGCTTTTCGGGTTTTTCCCTTCCCGGGGTCGAGTTGCGCCACGGGCGTCTCATCCGCCAACAAGGTCTTACCTTGCTGCAGATGCCAAATCAATCGATCTACCAAGGGTTGTAAGGCCACGCCGACGCGCCCCACCCATTCGGCCAGTGTCGAACGGGCCAGAGTGACTTTGTCGCGTGCCGCGATTTGTTCCAACCGATAGAGCGGCAGATGATCCAAATACTTACAGATCACCACCCAGGTCAACAAACTCACGGTGGCCATGCCGCCATCAATCACGGCAGCCGGAATCGGTTCGGCGATGACCGTCTCGCACGGGCGGCAGGCATATTGGGGGCGAATGTGCCGGATGACGGAAAACTGGGCGGGTTCGACATGCAGTTGTTCGGTGATGTCTTCACCGATTTTAACCAAGGCGGTGTTACCGCATTTTCCGCAAATGCAGTGTTCGGGCTCGTGGCGAATTTCAATGCGCGGCAAGTGATCCGGCAGCGGTTGACGGCCAGCGCGCGGGCGTTTCGGTTTGGCAACGGTCTCGCCCGGTTGCGGGTCGGCCAGTTGTTCGATTTCCGCTTCGATGGCCGCCAAATCGCTCGCCCAGGTTTCGGCGAACAGATCCTGTTGGAGTTTTGACAACATTTCGCTTTTCACACCATAACGCATCCGGCGGATATGGGCCAACTCATGCGTCAGCGCTTCGATTTTGAAGTCCTTGGCTTTGATGACGGAATCTTTAGCCAAGATATCGGCGTTTTTGGCTTGGATTTCCAACTCTTTAAGCTGCAGCAACTGTGCATCGCACTCTACTTGATCCAGTAGTGATTGAACCAGTGCCGCCACTTGTTTTTTAGCGGCGGGATCAAGGTCTAAATGGTCCAGTTCGGCGAGTGATTTCATGGTGAATATTATACCATGAAATACCCTGCAAGCCTTGTTATTACTGGGTTTTTTGTTGTATTTTCTCGATATTTCAGCCATCGCAAATCAAGTCATCCGACTTGCCATTCCGCTTTGGGAGTGGCGGACAAACGCTGCCAATCGACACCGGCGATCAGCCACTGCCATTGCGCCTGGCTGATCGAAAAACCCGCGTCCTTCGCCTTGGGCCAACAAAATGGCCGCGATGCAAACGGCGCTGGCAACACCAGACGCCGTTGCCGTCCCAAAGCAATAACTTCAAACGATTACCAGAGCGATTACGAAAAACAAACGCCGATCCCGCGCAAGGCGCTTGCCCAAGTGCTTGCTGGACGATAGACGACAATCCGTCAATGCCGCGC
>CAVPMI010000054.1:0-78622 GCA_963705975.1 uncultured Pseudomonadota bacterium | reverse complement strand
CCCCGCCGGTTGCAACATCCGGGATAAACTCCACGCCAAAGCCTTGGCTCGGCTCAATACGCACTACTTTTACTGTTTGGATAGGCGCATCCGGAAATTCCGTGGTTTGTACCTCTATCAGGGTACCCACAGCCGGCAATTCCGAGTCGGGGCAGAGCAAAAATAATCCGCTTTCAGAAAAATCCCTAAGCGTAGTCAGAAAGACCCCGGAGTTTTGTGCTAAAAAAATTCTAATTTTAGCTGGATGTTTCAAGCGCATATGTCTACGCTGATTACTTCTATCCATAGTTTCCTCTGACATTGGTTGAATACTCACTCTAAATATAGCTGCTATGTCAAGGAAAGTTTAGCAGTTGTCAAACCAGCAAAGATAACTTTATTATGACAATCACGATACCAACTGATTTGTTGCATAATAGGCACTTGCTTATTTGCCTATAAGCCCACACATTAATCATCACAAAAGTTCTTGCATCCAGCACTTGATTAATCGGTAAGCTTGGATTTTGCCGGTGGGATGATAAAGCTATCTTGCAAGAACTTTTAAAAATTAATATGGATCAATCTCATAAAAACCGCTACCTGCGTAGCTTATAGCCAACCCACAGCATTATTTAATGGCAAGAAGACCCAGAACCACAACATCGACTACCCGACGCCGGAATAAAAAGACGAAGTCCACTTCTTTCACCTGGCTCGCCTATCTGCTTATTCCTCTCATTATCGTGGGCGGCATAGCCGGGTTCTCCTACGTTGGTTATTTGGATTACAATATTCGGCAACAATTCGAGGGCAAGCGCTGGTCTATTCCGGCCCGCGTATACGCCAGCCCGGTGGAACTCTATGCCGGCGCGGCTTTCACCGCCAAAAACCTTGAAGACTTGTTGGTGCAATTGCATTACCGGCAAGACGATCAACTCAATGGCGAAGGCGCCTATTTTCTCAAGGGCGGACAGGTCGGCATTAATACCCGCGCCTTCAATTTCGGCGATACCGCTCAAGAAAGCCGCAAAATCAAGGTTACTTTCGGTGACGGCGTGATAGCAGGTATCGTTGACGCCGACAGCGGCAATGAGATGGCGATAGTTAGGATGGACCCGGTCCAAATCGGCAGTTTCTATCCCACGCTTAAGGAAGACCGCATACTGATTAAATTAGATGAGACGCCAAAACAGTTGGTGCAAGGCTTACTTTCCACCGAAGACCGGGATTTTTACACCCACTTTGGCTTATCGCCGAAAGGCATCATCCGGGCCATGTGGACCAATGCCAAAGCCGGCGGCATGGTGGCGGGCGGCAGCACTATTACCCAGCAGCTGGTAAAAAACTTTTTCCTGACCTCCGAGCGCAGCCTGGTGCGCAAGGTCAATGAAGCCTTGATGGCGATGATACTGGAATACCGTTACAGCAAAGACGAAATTCTGGAAGCATATCTGAACGAAATCTTTCTCGGCCAGGATGGCGGCAGCGCCGTGCACGGTTTTGGCCTAGCCAGCGAATTCTATTTTGGCGAATCGCTGAAAAATCTCACGCTGCCGCAAATGGCGACGCTGGTAGCGCTGGTGCGCGGCCCTTCCCTGTACGACCCGCGCAAAAACCCGGAACGCGCCTTGGAACGCCGTAATCTGGTGCTGGATTCGATGTTGGAAGAAGGCTACCTTAACGCCCAACAAGTCGCCGAAGCAAAAAAAGAGCCCATATCCGTGGCCACTGTTACACATCGCTCCGCTAACCGTTATCCGGATTTTATCGATCTTGTCAAACGCCAATTGAAGCAGGAATATAAAGAAGAAGATTTAACGTCCGAAGGCTTACGCATTGTCACGACTCTGGACACGCGCATTCAGGATACGCTGGAGCTTGCCATCGCCAAGAAGTTAAAACAACTGGAGAAGAGCCCGAAAAGCGATGACTTGGAAAGCGCTGTGATCGTCACGCGCCGCGACAGCGGTGAAATTGTCGCGCTGTCCGGCGGCCGCAATTCTTCGGCCACCGGCTTTAATCGCGCCCTGGACGCGGTTCGCTCGATAGGATCCCTGATCAAGCCGGTGGTTTATTTAACGGCTTTAGAATACCCAGACCGTTACACCATCACCACCCCGGTCAGCGATACTGAAATAGACATCCCATCAGAAGGCGGCAAAACATGGTCGCCGAAAAATTACGACAACCACCAACACGGCATGGTGCCGCTACACTCGGCGTTGGCGCATTCATACAATATGGCCACCGTGCGCATCGGCATGGACATCGGTTTGCGGCATGTCGCCAATACGCTGAAAAATTTGGGCGTCAGCAGACCGGTGGAACTTTATCCGTCTTTCTTGTTGGGCGCCATGTCCTTGACGCCGCTGGAAGTCACGCAAATGTACCAAACCTTGGCCGGCGATGGCTTCTCTACCCCGTTACGTTCTATCCGCGCCGTGAATTCCGCCGACGGCAAGGCTTTGCAAAGTTATCCGTTCACCGTGCGCCAAGCTGTCGATCCAGCGGCGACCTTTATCACCAATACCATATTGCAAGAAGTCATGCGTTCAGGCACCGGCCAATCAGCTTACAAATACTTGCCGAGCGAAATGGCGCTGGTCGGCAAAACCGGTACCACCAACGAGTTACATGACAGTTGGTTCGCCGGTTATAGCGGCGATTTTTTAGCCGTGGCCTGGGTTGGCCGCGACGACAACAAACCGGCCGGACTAACCGGCGGCAGCGGCGCACTGCAAATCTGGGCGGAATTAATGCGGCAAATTTCGAAAAAACCGGTTAATCTAGTACCGCCGGATAATATCGATATGAAATGGATAGACGCGTCCGGCATGCTTAGCCGTGAAAACTGTCCAGGCGCGAGCAGATTACCCTTTGTTGATGGCTCAGGCCCTAGCGAATACGGCGATTGCGGCGCTTCCACCTCAGAAGAGCCCGGAACTACCTGGCTCGAAAACATAAATCCCTTTTAAACATGCTTGCAAAACTCCTATATATACTGCTTATCTCTACGTTTTCAATCTCCTGCGCTGTTGCCGAAGACACGCCAATTGCGCAATTAAAAGCCTTTCTACACAGCAGCGCCGCGCTGTCAGCCGATTTTAAACAAGTCAGCCTGGATAAAAACGGCGATCCCAAACAAACCAGTTTAGGCAAATTTTACTTGAGTCGACCCGGTAAATTCCGCTGGAATTATCAAAAGCCCTTTGTGCAGGAAATCGTCTCCAACGGAGGCAAAGTCTGGTTCTACGATGCCGATCTGGAACAAGTAACGGTGAAAAAACTGGATGATTCCTTAGGTTCCACCCCTGCCCTATTGCTGACCGGGCAGGTAAATCTGGACGAAAAATTTAAGCTGGAGGAACAAGGCCGTGGCGATGGACTTAATTGGATAAAACTAGCGCCTAAAGACGAAGAAAGCGGCTTCAAGTATATCTTTATCGGCCTGGAAAAAGGCCAATTAGTCGGCATGGAACTCAGCGACAACTTCGGCCAGCTGACCCGGATATACTTTAGCAATATCCAAATCAATCCGGCATTGAATGAGTCGCTGTTTAACTTTACCCCGCCTAAAGGCGTCGATGTCTTTCAGAACTGAGCTTAACATTAAAAAGCATTTGTAACTTTCAGCGTGCTGGGCAAAGTGACCTCTCAATAGCACCGAGTTAAGCCGTGCGTGGTGAGCTTGTCGAACCATGAAAGGCTTAACAGGCTATCCACTTAAGGCTGAACATGGACAACGTTCCCTCGGCAATTGCTTACCTCCTGCATGGACGGATATTTGCTTCTTCACTATACGCTTTCACCACATCTATATAGGGTAGTTTTACCTATTTTTTGATTTACTCAAGTACACCGCTGCCTCTTCCGGTTTTGCATGCTCTCGCAAGTGTCGGTGAAATTTACAATCTGAAAAAACCGTTTGAAATGCGATAGACGGGGACAATAAATGTAAATAAATCAAATAGTTTTTGATTTTTTTTCATCCACACAACAAATAATAATAATTATAACAGCTTGATGATGGAGAAAAACTGTACTTCAGTCCAATTGACAGTGTCGGAATTTTTTACAACTAAATATTGGATGTTTTTACAAGATAATTATGCTGCCTACTAACAAATAAAATATTCCTCCTAAACAAAAAGGCATAATATATTGATTTAGAAATACTTTAAAATATTTTGCATAATAAAAGAGTAATTATACATAGGTGATATTACCATTGTCGAAATATTTTACACCTTAATCAATTTTGATCTGCTTTACTCAATGACGCAGTATCTGTTTATAGACGCTAAAAATTATTCATGCTTTAAAAATCAAAATGTTAAACATATTTATTCAAAAAATATAAAAATTCAAATAACAATTGGCAAAAATATTGCTCATTAATCAATACCAGAATTAAATATTTATTCTGGTAACTAGCCATGACTGCCATTTGGGCTGGGCAAAGTCATCCCCCTTCGGTCGCAGCATAACTAAGAAACAGCCGCTATTTGGCACATTTTTATATTTTTGACTTCTTGTAAGTCATTGATTAAAAAATACTAAAAAGCTGTTTCTTGCGAGTTTGTCGAAGCGGGGTTTTTCAAGGTTCACTTATATACTTAAGTGTATGTTTTTTAATTTTACGTAAAGGAATGATTATGAATATGCAACACTATTTGTTAAAAAAGCAACTCGCTGTAGTTTTGGCTGGTTTTGGATTTTTATCCGCCGGTTCGGCGCACGCAGCCCTGGAGCTTGCGTTTGACGCAAACGGTGGTCCGTCTACAGTTGTAATTGATAACTTTAGTCCACAGGATACAAATCCAACTCCAAATATTATCACCCTCGCGAATGGCTTTCAGCCAACTCCGGGTTTGATAGTGGATGGCTCGACGCATAGCGCCAATTTTAGTACACAAACTCTTGCTAGCGGATCATCTTCGGTAGACAATACTACCGCAGCTGCCGTCCATATCATAGGTGACGTCAGTGCAACCGGCTTTTCGCCTGAAACCTTAGTCGACTCAACTGCTAGCGGCACATTTGTTAACGCTATCGGTTCAACCATCACCGTGAGTTTTTGGAACGACCCAACTAATACTCAAGGCGCAACTGCCGCAGGTGTCCATCCCGGGGTTGAAGTAGGTTCTTATACTTTTAATGTTTCTCAAGCTACCCAATCATTTTCGTATAATTCTGGGTTGGTTGGCGTGAACGATCCAGGTCTCAATTCAATGACGGTTCAATTTGATTATAACCTAGTCGCCGGCGGTGAGTTGATCAGCCGTGGACAGGCTGAGATTTCGTCGGTTCCTGAGCCGGCAACACCATTGTTAATAGTTTCCGGTTTAATCGCTTTATTTATCAAAAATTATCGCAATAAAAACAGCCTGACTGCCGCTTAACAAGCTCATTTAGTCTGACAAGCTTGTTTCCCGGCATTCCCTGCCGGGGAACAAGTTTTTTAAGCTTTAATTTCCCGACGTGCATTCGCTCCTCACAAAGCTTGGCTGATTTTCCCCAGGGTATCACTATTGTTGAGAGGTGAATATTTCATTTAGGCTCATATATTAAATTCAAAAACCGTACACCTTTTAACCACACTACACATTGAATTAGAATAATGTCCACAATTTATTATGAGGTGAACGTGAAAATGCAGCCTGAGCAGTGCTCCAACCTACAGGAAATTCGTGATGAAATTGACGCCATTGATCATGAAATTATTCTCGCACTTGGCGAACGCCTTAAATATGTAAAGGCCGCTTCGGCTTTTAAACCAAATGTTGAAAGTATTCCTGCCCCGGAAAGGGTTGCGGTCATGTTGCCGCAACGCCGCTTATGGGCGGAACAAGCCGGTTTGGAGCCCGACTTTATTGAACACATTTTTAGCTTGTTAATACAATGGTTTATCAACGAACAGGTGGATTTCTATCGCTCCAAACATTAATTCAGGTTAACGTTTATGCAAATCACAATTGACAGCAATCTGCTAATAACGCTCTTGCAACAAGGCATGGACCGCGCTCAGAAGTTACAACGGCTGATTTTGGTTAGCGTTATGCAACCAATAGCTGCTCCGAACCCTATCGATTTGTTCGCATCTATTCACAAACTTGATGATGACTATGCATTTTTTTGGATGAATCCCGACAATGATTCCGCCATTATTAGTCTTGGCGCGGCCTTTCTGATTCAGGAAACCGGTCCTCATCGCTTTAGTAAGACCGCAAGCATTTGGAAACATTTACTTGAACACGCCGTCATTCACGATCCAGAGAACTCTGAATTACCGGCAGGTATTGTTAGTGGGCCGATACTGTCAGGCGGATTCGCCTATGATACGGAGATTCCAGCAACCGGTATTTGGCAACATTTTGCCGATGGATCGTTTGCTCTACCTCGCTTGCAAGTCAATACTACTAAAGAACAAAGCTATCTGACTATTAACGTAATAGTTACCCCTCAACTTGATGTAAAAATTGAGGCGGATAATTTAATAAGTTTATGGAGCCAAGTCATTAACGGCCTCCTCATAGATCAGGAACAATATTGCGGCGGATATATGATAAATACCGAAGATGTCCTGCCTGCGCCGATATGGAAACAAATTGTGCATGACGCCATTGTCGCCATTGTTTCCGGCACATTTGAAAAAACCGTGCTGGCCCGAATGGTCAAGATTACGAGTAATCATACCTTTAATATCAAACTGGCGTTACAGCGTTTATGCAAATTTTATTCGGATGCTTATGTATTTGCCGTGATAAGAAAAAAGCACTGCTTTTTAGGCGCCACTCCTGAGCGTTTGTTAAAGTTAACCGGCGACTCAGTAATGACTACCGCCTTGGCTGGCACCTGCCGGCGTGGCGCTACTCCCTCGGCTGATGACTTGCTGGGCGAACAATTACTACGCAGCGAAAAAGATCTGCATGAACACCAATTAGTAGTACAAATGATCCGTACTACCTTGGCTGCTTTTTGCAACGAGATTAATATACCTGAACAGCCGGTACTACTGAAGCTAAGAAATGTGCAACATTTATTTACTCCTATTACCGCTCGCTTAAACACGACTAAATCACTACTCGACATTATCGAGATCCTGCATCCTACTCCCGCAATCTGCGGTCTGCCGCGTATCCCGGCGCAAAGCTATATTCGCGAACATGAAAAATTAGATCGTGGTTGGTATGCCGGCGCCCTAGGTTGGATTGACGTCCATGGCGGCGGAGAATTTGCCGTGGCGCTTCGTTCGGCATTGTTAATCGACGAACATTTAGGGTATTTATTTGCTGGTTGCGGGATTGTGGCCAACTCAAACCCGGAAAGTGAATATCAGGAAACGATACTTAAATTAGGAACTATGCTGTTTGCGCTTGGCGGTGAAGATAGAAGAAAGTTTAACCAAACCGTTGAAAACGAAAAAAGACGAAACAGGCTCAGTAAATAATAGCCAAATGAAGCGTTGGCTATTTTCTAATGTCAAGAGATACTTGGGCACGTTTTGACGGCACGATAGAATTCCGATTATTCAACAACGCCTATCTTTGTGGTTTAACTTCCATTTTTTGGCTTAACCCTGGCAGACGCGATTTCGTCCTTGGCGCTTCGCTTCATACATGGCTGCATCGGCGCGTCTAATTAGCGCGTCGGCATTTTCAGCGCCGTTATACGTGCAAACCCCTAGGCTGGCGGTGATATTTATCACTTCCATGCCGTAAGCCAAAGTATGCGCAACAATGTCGGCGCGTAAGCGTTCGGCAATAATTGCCGCCCCTTCGCTATCCGTATCGGTTAACATAACCACAAATTCCTCGCCGCCATAGCGATAGACCGCATCGCTGCCCCGCACACTATCCATTAGCCAACTGGCTACGGAAGCCAAAGCCAGATCGCCGCAATCATGCCCGAAGTTATCGTTAATGGCTTTAAAATGATCAACATCCAGAAAAATCAGAGACAGCTGTTGCGTGGCCCGGTCGGAACGTTTAATTTCCCGTTGCAGGCAATCGTAAAGCGCCGCACGATTGTGCGCCTTGGTTAGTGCATCGGTGTAAGCCATTCTCAAAGCTTGATGAAACAAGGTGGCGTTTCTGAGAGGGTAAATCAGACAACATAACAAGCTTTCCAGCATTCTCAATTCTTCCCTGGTGAAACGATTGCTGCGCATCAGTTTCAGTTCACCCAATTTCTGTTCTTCAACTTTCAACGCATAAGTACAGGAATGCCGGGCGAAAATTCCGCGTTTGTAATTCAGTTCGAATAGCTCATTGCTGTATTCTACGCCGTTATGCGGAATAGTGATTTGGATTTTATCGCAAAAAATGGCTATTAATTCATCGAATTCGAGCGTGGTTTGCAAGGCGCTACTAATATCGTAATGATGCAGATTGACGGCGGTCGAAGCGGCAAAACTTCTATTACTAACGACGGCTAATTCAGCTGACTTGTCTTTCATGACACTCCCCAGGTCTTGAATCATAGTTATATCCTTGATTAAGCCAATAGTGTGCCAGTAATTATATTTCTTTTAATTAACAATAAATTAAATTAATAACATTAAAGTTTAAGCCGTAAAACGGCAATTTTTTGCCGTCGTGCGGAAATAGGCCGCCGGAAAATCGACGCCAATTTCAAGTTAGCCAATAGATTAGTTCTACTGTCTGTCGCTGCTAAATTAAAAATCCTTATCATTGCAATTTTCTTGGCAGCAGAAAAAAGTCAAAACTAATTATTGCTAACTTCCAATTATAAAAATATAATCGCGAACTTTTTTCGAGCCATAATACATTTTTAACCTCCCCTACCCTGTTTCACCATAATGACTAATCACATCATGTCAACTTATGCTCGTCAGGCAGTTACTTTTGAACGCGGTCAAGGCGCATGGCTGTGGGATGTCGGCGGCAAAAAATTCCTGGACGCCATCGCCGGCATTGCGGTCTGTAACTTGGGCCATGCGCATCCGGCTGTGCAGCAGGCGCTTTGCGCACAAAGCGGCAAGCTCCTGCATACCTCTAACTTATATGGTATCGATTTACAGGCGAAACTCGCTGACCGCCTGACGGAACTTAGCGGCATGGACAATGTATTCTTCTGCAATTCCGGTGCAGAGGCTAATGAAGCCGCCATCAAATTAGCCCGTAAATTCGGGCATCAGCGCGGCATCGAAAATCCGGTGGTGATTACCATGGAGAAAAGTTTTCATGGCCGCACGATGGGTACGCTGAGCGCAACCGGCAACGCCAAAATTAAACAAGGCTTTGCGCCTTTACTAGCAGGCTTTACCCACGTCGCCTATGATGATATCTCCGCAATTGAGGCGGCCATTGCCGTAGACCCGAATATTGTCGCCATACTCGTCGAACCGGTGCAAGGCGAAGGCGGCGTGAATATTCCGGCTGCCGATTATTTGCAAAAAATACGCTCGCTGTGCGACCAACACCATTTATTAATGATGCTGGACGAAATCCAGTCCGGCGTCGGCCGCACCGGTGAATTTCTGGCTTACCAACATAACGGCATCCTGCCCGATGTCTGCACTATGGCTAAAGCGCTCGGTAACGGCGTGCCTATCGGCGCTTGCTTGGCTAGAGGCGAAGCGGCGCAAGTGCTGACAGCCGGCAACCACGGCTCGACTTTCGGCGGGAACCCGCTGGCTTGCAGCGCAGCCCTAGCGGTACTGGATACCCTTAGCAGCAGCGGTTTAATCGCCGAAGCGTCAGCCAAAGGCCGGCAGATTTGCGAGCAGATCCGCAGCAAAACTACCAACAACCCGCACATTATCGATATCCGGCATTTGGGCTTGATGATAGGTATCGAGCTGGATCGCCCCTGCACAGAGCTGGTTGGCATGGCCCTGGCGCGGGGACTGCTGATTAATGTAACTGCAGACTGCGTAATACGGCTGCTGCCGCCCTTACTCATTGAAGACACGCAAATTGAGCAGTTGACCACTACTTTGGCAGCGCTCATTCAGGAACTCATCCCCCGTTCATAGCACACCATGCAACCAAGACACTTTCTTACCCTGCTGGATTTTTCCAGCACCGAATTACGCACGCTACTGTATCGCGCCATTCAGCTTAAAACGCATCGCGACCCGGATTATCAACCCCTGAAAGGCAAGGTGCTGGCAATGATCTTTGAAAAATCATCAACCCGCACCCGCATCTCTTTTGAAGCCGGCATGGCGCACTTCGGCGGCACGGCGCTATTTTTGTCGCCGCGCGACACGCAATTGGGGCGCGGCGAACCCTTGGAAGACAGCGCCAAAGTCATCTCCAGCATGGTTGACTGCATCATGCTGCGCACGCATGAGCACGATACCGTCACCACTATTGCCAAATACTCGCGCGTACCGGTGATCAATGGCTTAACCGACTTACAACATCCTTGCCAATTACTGGCGGATATGCAAACCTATTTTGAGCGGCGCGGTGACATAGCCGGCAAAACCGTAGCTTGGATTGGCGATGGCAACAATATGTGCCACTCCTATATAGACGCGGCTCGGCAATTCGATTTTAAATTGAATATTGCCTGCCCTATCGAATATCGGCCAGAGCAAAGCATAGTTGATGCAGCCGGTCATCGCATCGCCTTCTTCAACACGCCGGAAAATGCCGCCCGCAACGCCGACTTGGTCGTCACCGACGTATGGGCCAGCATGGGCCAAGAAGATGAGCAAAAGAAACGCGAATTCGCCTTTCAGAACTTTCAAGTGAATGCCGAAACCATGCGCGTTGCGCATCAAGACGCGCTCTTCATGCATTGCCTGCCGGCGCATCGCGGTGAAGAAGTGACAGCGGAAGTCATAGACGGCCCGCAAAGTGTCATATTCCCGGAAGCCGAGAATCGCTTGCATGCGCAAAAAGCGCTGCTGGAATTTCTCATCTGCCGATAAATTCGTTAAAATTCCCGGTTTAATCTAGCTTGTGAGCATTATTGTGAAAAGATCGTCAGCTTTTTTGTTTGTTTTGATTTGCTTCAGCAGCTTGGCGAACGCCCGTACGGTCTATGTAACGGATAACGTCGAGATTCCCCTTCGCGTCAGACAAAATGAGCATAGTAAAATTACCAAAATGGTGCCAAACTGTTCCATGCTGACTTTGTTGCAAGAAAAAGATCAATATGGTTTTAGCTATGTGCAAACACCCAGCGGCGCCGAGGGTTATATCTTATCTCGATTTCTTAGCGACGAGCCTGTAAGTCCCTCGCAATTAGAAGCCACTGCAAAAAAAATGGAGCAGCTGCAAGAGGAGAATAAACAACTCAAATCTTCGCATGCGGCTGGCCTAGAAGTTGGCAAAGAACGTGACAAACTCAGCACAGAACTCAGCGAATTACAGCAAACTGCCGCCAACGCCATCCAATTAAAACATGAGCGGGATCAGCTCCAGGAACGGGTAATAGCCGTAGAACGCGAGTTGCAACAACTGAAACGCGATAATCAGGCTCTAACCGACAGTACTAACCAGGATTGGTTCCTGTACGGCGGCGGGCTGTCTTTAATCGGCGTCTTACTGGGTTTCATCCTGCCTAAACTGAGCTGGCGCCGCCGTTCCAGTAGTTGGGGCGATAGTTTTTAAAATTAGCCGCAGAAGACCAATATTTAAGGGCGCCATTACTGATGCTGGATAAAGCCAGTTACAATTTAGTCAGAAATGGGTATTCTAACTCAGAATTCCATGTTATAATTTGGTGTTTTAGTGAGTAATAAAACTCCTAAATCGTTACAACTTTGACAAAAGTAGTTGTAACTAAATGATTAAGCTAATTGGAGCATGCCCAATCAGCACATAATCAGAAAAGTTTACATAATGAAATTTTTTCAGATTATGAGAGAAAGAAAAAACTTTTTATTTTGATTGCCGGGCATAAAAATTCGGCAAGAGTTTCGTTTAAAATAGATCATTTATTTTAATAAATTTGTCACAATGCAAAATAATTTATTGCAGACTTAAATAAATAGTGTATAATGGTTGGATAGATTGGGTCGTTAGCTCAGCCGGTAGAGCACCGCACTTTTAATGCGATGGTCGTGCGTTCGAATCGCACACGACCCACCAATTTAAGGCTTTGAAATTCAAAGCAAATCAGCTAGATTGCCCGTCGAGTTGAAGCAACATAAACGCAGTAAGGCGCAAATTTAGGCGCACTGCTGCATTATTTGCTTAATGAGGTGGCGTAATGAACCAGCAAAAACTGTCTTTTTTAGTCCAGTCCTGGATTAAATTTCCAAACCAAAAAAATTTTTATTTTGAGCAAGCTTTGCTCTTTTCCTGTTTTGCGTTTTTCGCAATTGTCGGAGGTGCATGATGGCTTACATCAGACCTTTAGCAAACGGCAACTTTCGCGCAGATGTCCGCATGAAGGGCATTGTCAAAAATAAAACCTTCCCTACCCTGCCCCTTGCTGAAACATGGGCGGATAAAATCGAATTCAGTATTAAAACCATCCCCGCAATGGATCAGGCGCAATTGTTGGCGCTATCCGTCGGCGACATCGAAAGCATGGGCGGCGAAGAATTATTCAAGCAATTAGGCGTCGATCTGTTTGCAGTCCGCAACCAAGTCCGGCTAGAAGCCATTAACGCACTCAGCAAAAAAGAGTTGCTGCAACTTTCCCCGCAAGATATTGAACGCATGGGCGGTGCTGAGCTGTTTTTGCAGGCCGGCAAACGCATCAGATACAAAACTTTGCGCGAAGTCTGTAACGAATACCTTTCACGCTGGAACAAAAAAGACTATCAAGGCCAGATGCAACGGGTTGATTATTGGTGCAAGGTATTTGGTGACCGGATAATGACCGACATTGATATTTTCGACATCCGCGAACACGTTGACAACATGATAGACAACGGCGAACGCGCCACAACCATCAACCGCAAAAAAGCGGTATTATCCAGCGTCTACAAATTCGCTTTAAGCCGGGGTTATGTGGACACCAACATCGTGCGCAATGTCGTGGTAGATGATGACACCAAACGCCGGGATCGGGTTTTAAGCGAAGACGAGCGGCCTAGATTGCTGAAAGCCTGCCAAGAATCACACTGGGATAAATTACATCTACTGGTGCTAATGGCGATGACTACCGGCGCACGTAAAGGCGAACTGCTGTCCTTGCGCTGGTGCGATGTTAATTTTAAAGATAATTCCGCCTTTTTAGGCGACACCAAAAACGGCACTAGCAAGGTGCTGCATTTTGCCCCGGTCGTGATGACTGAGTTAAAACGCTTTCAAGAAATCGGCAGCGGCTTGATATTTTCTTCTGCGGAAATACCTAGTCAGTATATGGACTTCCGGAAAGCATGGAGCAAGGCATTAAAAGCAGCAAATATTTTAGAAGTCGATACGCTTAACGCCGACGGCAGTATCAAGCAGGAAAAATTCACCTTCCATTGTCTACGGCATGGCTTTTGTTCGGCGCTGTCCGACTCCGGCAAGGAAATCAACCAAATTGCCAAGCTGGCCGGCCACAAGAGCATTCAAACCACTATGCGCTACATACACCAAGGCCGGGAACAAAAACGCCAGATTGTGAATGAATTAGCGGAGGCGTTTAGTTTATAATCAGTTTTAGCCAGTCTATCCCGACGGGGAGAAAAGCGGAGTCATTAACCGCCTGTCTGGCTATCCTTTCTTAATGACTTTCACTTTAATGGGTGTTGGGCAATGCAAACTAAAAAAACAGATTCCGCTGAAACTGACGACAAGACAAAACTTCCGAAAGGTGTAATTCAGTTATATCAAGGCTTTTTGCGCGATCCTTCGGATCCATACGCAGAAATCGCCGGAAAACTAATTAATGAAAATTCGCCAGATTTAGTAACAATGTGGCGAAGCCTGGAACATCGTAAACACCCGGATGATCCGAACTATGAATATGTATGGAGCTTCCTAAGCGACGCTTATCAAGCCTGTAGCTTACCCCCATACCACTACAAATCCGAAAAAGAGCGGGAGGAGCTAGCCAAAGATATAAATAAATTAACTAAAGATTTGTCTAGATTGCTTGTAGTCAATGCCCTTGATGCACACCTTATCCACTCAAATGGAATAAATTTTAATGGCTTTTATTATTATGAAGATTTCGGAGAATCTAATCAGGCGTGTTTAGATACGGCAAATACTAACAAGTTAAAGATGTCGGAAATACTTACAGGTATTGCTGATCGCTCTCAGAAAATAATCCTAACGGACATAGCAAAGGGAAAAAAGGGTAAGAACGCTGAAGCAATTCGATTTATTCGTTTAATAAATACGAGAAATAAGCAGTGGTACGGCTATCCGCTAAATGCTGTAACCGCAGCCGCTACAAACGCTATTTTTGGTACAAATTATAATGAAAGTGACGTAGCAAACCTTATAAACCGGTAGCCTTTGCAATCAGAGGGTAAATTTCTTCCAGATTGCAAATTACAAAATAGACTCCGCAAGTTCATACTCAAGCCTCACTTATCGACATGAGGCTATTCCATGCTAGACCAAACTCCCGTAACACTAACAGACTTGATACCTTATCAAGATGTGCCTGAAAAATACCCCCACCTCTACAGTAAAAAAAGCTGGCAATGGGCTGTTAAGCAACGCCAGCATAATGGCTTAGCGCCAGCTTTCCGCAAAGTATCTAAATTCCTGTTTGTAAATATTAGGGTGCTTGCAGAGTGCATAGACGCGCAGCCGGCAGACTGAATTGCATGTTAATTGCGGTGCAAACCTATATACGATAAGGCTTCCAGCCTAAAAGGCGTAAATCTAGGCGCAAATTTCCCAACTTTTTAACAAAAAGACTTCAATTCGACGGGCAAAGCGAACGGGGAATATGCCAGATTCTATGTACTTTGCAGCGGGAAACCACAGTGATTTTATTTCCCACTCACCAAAATATTATGTTGTTTGGTGAGCTGAACCAAAAAGGGGTTCAAAAATGACATTCAACCAATATGACCTTTATATCAGTAAGTGTACAGGCGGTGAACCGCCTCAATATCTTAGCTCAGCACTTTCTTTATATCTCGCAGATGTTAGATATATGAGCAAATACGGAAACCGCGCACAACGCCGCGTAGCTAAGGCTAGATTGAAAAAAAGAAATTTAATTTACTGAATCGGTAAATTTTAAGTTTACAAAAAAGCCGCTCGTAGAAGGAGCGGCTATCCTGATCACTAATGCCGAGAAGGCAAAGAGATATAAGCAAATGAGTGTACATAATAATTATACGCCTGATAGGCAAAATACTTGCAATTTAATTCAGCCTGACTTTAGCAATATCCCCAGAGAACTTTGCAAGGTAAAAGGCTGGCTTAACTGGAATAAGGAGCCACATCAAACCAAACCTGATAAGTTCAGAAAAATTCCTTATTACGCAGACGGAAGCCCCCGACGAGGGAAACAGGGAACCCCCGCAGACCGGGCTAAACTAACCGTATTGGCCGAAGCGCTGGAAAGAGTTTATAGCGGTTATAGTAACGGCGTAGGCCTCGCTATTCTGCCGGGCTGCGGGTATGTAGCAGCAGATTATGATAACTGCGTCGATGACGAGGGGAACATAAACCCAAGGGTTTTAGAACTTGTTAAAGTCACATATTACGAACTGTCACCTTCGGGCAAAGGTATAAGAGCATTTTTCCGAGGCTCTATGTCCTCTAAGAAAAATATCCCGGAAGGAATAGAGATTTTTGGTGATAGCGGCTTTGTAACCGTAACCGGCAATCGACTTTCTGACACATCGGAAATTATCGATCTTACCGAAGATATTAGAGCACAGATTAATAATTGGCTAGGTGTAAAACCCAAACCCACTAGATTAAAAAAATGCACACCCTCGAACCGAGAACCCATTGAAAAAATCAAATCAGCGTTGGACAGCTTGCCGATTAGCCTGATTCGTGAGCGTGATACATGGCTTAAGGTTTGCTGCGCACTACACGATGAATTCGGCGGTGACGATGAGGGTTTCAATTTATTCGATGAATGGAGCCAAAAAGCTGATGGCGCTTACGGGCAAACCGAAGAAACGTGGTTTTCTTTAAAAGGCCGTGAAGATAGTATAACCATTGCTACTCTATATAAACTTGCTTTTGAAAATGGATGGTATTGGGAAGAGGAAAAAATGCTGGAATCTACAGACCCAATTTCAGTAAAAGGCTTTGATGCATGTATGCAAGCGTTAACTTTGTCGGAAGAAGAAGCCGAAAAAATAGCAAACCCAGAATGGATAATTGTGGATGTTGTTATTCAAGGGCATTTAATAGTAATTCCGGCGCAACCTAACGGCGGGAAAACGACTATTTTTTTTCATCTGGCTGGCGAAATGGTTAAAAAGGGATTTAAAGTCTACTACGTAAATACTGACATTTCCGGGGGAGATGCCAAGAGTATGCGGGCTGAAGCGGCAGCAATGAAAGTTACACTTGTACTGCCAGATTTCAAAGGTTCTTCTATGAACGAGGTGGTGAAGCGACTTGAAGGGTTGAAAGCTGGAGGCGATGACCTGGGTAAGTATGTATTTATCTTCGATACCCTCAAAAAAATGACTGATGTCATCGACAAATCTAGAGCTAAAAAGCTATATGAATTACTTCGGGGCTTAACTGCTAAAGGTGCTACCATAATTTTGCTGGCGCATACTAATAAGTATAAGGGTGAAGATGGCATGCCGGTATTTGAAGGAACTGGCGATTTGCGTTCTGATGTCGATGAACTAATCTATCTTATACCGCATAAAAACCCTGATGGTACTATGACTGTTTCAACCTTTCCGGATAAGGTACGAGGGGCATTTCAGCCCGTAACTTTCATAATTAGCACAGACCGTAAGGTTTCAATGGCTGATGATCATATTGATACGAAGGTACAGAATGAACTTGCTCATCAGCGGGCCCAAGATAACGATGCTATCACCGCAATTATTGCCGCTATTACGTGTGGCGAAAGTACAAAAACCAAAATTCAAAGTTATTGCGTAAATCAGGGAGTCAATAGGCGTCGTGTCGATACTGTACTTCAGGACTATTTAGGCACAAATTGGAAGGTGGCAAGCGGAAATAAAAATACCAGCATTTATTCGCTGATTGAGTAAAAACAGGGGGGGGGTGGAAAGTGGTAAATTTGGTGATTTTAGAAAAACTCAGTGCTGATAAGGGGTTTTGACCTATCAACCCTGAACGAGGGGGTAATGTAAAACCACTTACTTACCTAGTATCCTAAATTTACCAAACTTACCAAAAATATAAAAAAACTTAAATATACCAATATTACCATTTCCATACCCCCCCCCTCGAACTGATCTAAAATATGCAAATCAAACCTGTAAATCCGGCAAGTAAAAAGGCATACCTAAAACACCCCCACCGGAGATGCCGCTTAGCCCCCCTTTTTGATATGCGCTTAGATAATAAGGGGTGTCCCCAAACTGAAGCCTATGTTAAATAAAAATTTAAGAAAAAAATTAGTAAAAATTACGACTTGATCAGAAAATAAACTGTAAATTACCAATGAAATATTGCTAATTACATCCGAAAACTGTAGAAAAACGACTATTTTTAGCTGACAGCCATTTCTACTTTTCAAGCCATGCGGTAGGGGCTGAAATTTTGGATAAAATCTGCGTTTTATTCTAGAATGAAGGTTTCTAAAAAAAATTTTCGGAATTATGGGGAGCCGCCCTCGTCTCTATGGCAATTCGCAGGCGAAACTCGTAAAAAATGCCTGTAACTTTGGCGTGTTAGATATTTTTTTCGCTGCCCTGCCGGATGTGGAAAGTCAGTTGCGATTATATAAGCGCACGGTGCTAATTAAAGAACCGTAATATTTTATAAAAAATTTAGTTCTTTAAGAATATCAGGGTGGGAATTATCCCGCCCTATTACACTGATATTTGTATAGCCCATTGCAAAAGCTATCGCTTTTAATGCTTCTCGAACAACTAAATCCCCTTCGTCATCAATTTGTGATGATAACTGGACACCAGCACTATTTATAGCATTTTGAATAGCTACGGATTGCTTATGGTCTCTGAGGCCTGAGACAGAACCCATACCGCTTGTCTGGCAAGGATCGGACAACCATATTGATGCATAAACCGGGCTAAAATCGTCTGACCTATATGATCTATATACGCGACAGTCAACTAATTCTTTAAAATTGCTTTGTGATGAATAGTTTTGAGAGTATGTGATGACGACGTATCGAGCTATGGTTTCTTTCTTGTCCCCGTGATTTCGGGCATTACTCATGCCAGTCGCGGGGAGAATAGCGGTCAGTTGTACAGTATTCATGTTAATTTTTTAAGCCAATAAGTTAATTGATAATATGAATATCTGTGTAGCCCATAGCCTGCGCTATGGCGGTTAAAGCTTCTATGATCCCATGTCCACCCCGCCTACCTATGTCTTGGTCCAGTCTTACGCCTGCTGATTCTATTGCCTCAGCAATAGCTAGGATAACTTTATTCTTTTCCCAAGTAGAAGAACTACCAGTGCCGGAAGTTTGCATGCTGTCGCCTCTTATCCAGATTGAGGCATAGACAGTCGAGAAAGAATTTTTTTCCCTGTCCATACAAACTTGACAAGCTATTAATTCTTTAAAATTGCTTTCCGGTAAATAGTTTGGAACGTAGGCAATGACAATGTAGCTCTCGATAATTTCATTTTTGTCGGCATAGTTACGCGCGTTTGATTTTGGAAAGGTTGGTAATGTTGCAGTAATTTTGATTTGCATATAATACTTTAGGAATGTGTATTATTTAACTATTTTGTCTTACTACGAATTAAGCCGACAAACCCAGCAAGAGCCGAGCCAAATAACAAAAAGGCAGCTGGTAATGGTACGGCGACGACTGGAGTTAACAATACTGCATTACCATTAGAATCAAGGGCAACAATCTGACCATTATCATTGACTCCCCATGCTCCAATAAGATAACCACTCGACAATGAAATTAGGGTATTAAGGTCAATAGGTGTTGTTGAGCCCGGCTGCCATAATGCGGCATGACCTTCGGATGAACCAGCAAACGAAGACGCACCCACCACCTCACCTAGGTTATTTAATGCAAATGTCCCGCTTAGACTCCCACCTAAAACAATTGGTGTTGTTGAGCCTGGTTGCCATAGTACGTTATATCCATTGGATACACCCAATATCTCACCATTATCGTTAATAGCTGTAGCCCAGCTTTGTTGATATGCACCAATAGTAGTTGGAATAGTTGGCGTATTTTCCAAGATAGTTGGTGTTATTGAGCCTGGTTGCCACACAACAGCGTATGTATTCCCTGCGCCAATAGATGAACCAACCACCTCTCCACTAACATTGATGCTGTTAGCGGCAGTGGTTCCACCAAACCCATCAAGGACTGTTGGTGTTGTTGATCCTGCTTGCCACAATACGGCTTGCGTACCATTCCCCTGTAAATTTCCAACAACTTGCCCGTTGGCATTAATGGCTGCGGGCCAATCGTCATTACCCCCTAATCCACCAAGTATTAATGGTGTTGTCGAGCCAGGTTGCCATATCACTGCATTGGCTGTGTTGTTTTGGCTAGGAGCGTTAAAATCGACACTCCCAACAATTTGCCCTCTGTTGTTGATTGCTGCGGGGCTGCTATAATTTGCGCCTAAGCCGCCAAGAACAATTGGCGTTGTCGAGCCGGGTTGCCACAATTCGGCCTGTACTGTATAGGCTCCAGTGCTTGTAACGCCAATATAGTCAGAACCTACTACCTGACCACTGTCGTTTATGCCTGTGGGGTGACCACCCCCCAGGTTGCCAAGCATGGTTACTAAGTAGCTATCGGCATGAAGTTCAGGCGCTAACAACAAGCCATACATTAAGGCTGAAGCGATAAGATGACTTTTTAGACTGAACCGCATGACTGAATACCTCCGCGAATTAGAAAAATGCTAGGCGTAAATTTAGGCGCACTAGTCAAACAATCCTAACACATAACCAAACTATTTAGAAACAACTTGAAACTTGCGCTATATAAGGAGTAAACTACAGTTTCAGGTTGCTTCAATCAGTTGGGTAGGCACTTTTAATGCGATGGTCGTGCGTTCGAATCGCACACGACCCACCAATTTATAAGAAGTAAAATCAAGAGGTTATCTTTGCAGGAGACCTCTTTTTTTATGCCCGCACTTTTTTCATTTTTACCCACTGGGTAAATCATGATACTAAGCGCAACATAGTCACACTTTCTACGCTCGTCAGCTTTTCAACTGCGTCCAATAATTCCCCAACTTCTGCTGGCGAATAATGGATCGTAATGTCTCCATCGATATGGTGCATTAATACCTTTCTGGTTTCCAGCGGCACCCCTGCTAAACGTAACCGCCTAGCAAAAGTGTGGCGTAAGTTATGCGGTCCCGACAAAACATCTGCTCCAACAGGAAGCCCTGTTCTTAACCAAGCTTTTTTCCAGGCAGTATTATGCATTCTATCAACCGGATTACCCCGAAAGCCGAATACGTGAGAATCAATTTTTCCACGCCGTCTTTCAATCAGGTTTCGAGCTGTACTATTCAGTACCAACATGCAAGTAGTCTCATTTTTGGTGAACTCGCCGGGTACCAGAAAAATTGATGATCGAATTTCCGGTATGGGTATTTCCCATTCCCAGCGCAACTCTGCAATCAGATTCTCTCTCGCACCTGTATGAACTGCGAATAACGCCATTTCCGCAAGATGATCAGGAAGCTCCTGAAAAAACCGTCTCTGTTCATCAATAGATAATGGATAAGGCTTCGCAGCATCTTTCCAGTCAGGCATACGCAACAATGGAGCTGTTGGTAACCAAGGCTGGTTATCCAGATCACGCCAAACCCGAGACGCCAACGTTAAAATCCTCCGTACTACAGCCAACTCCCGACACACTGTTCCACTTTTAATCCCCTGTTTTCGCCTATGATCAATATAAGGCTGAATTGTCCCTTGATGTACTTGGTCAACGTGTAATTGGCCTATCCATGTATCAAGGTTTGCCAGGCATTCCGCATCACGACCAATGCTTGACTTTGTTTCCTCAGTCAAATATTTGGTCGCAGCTTCGCGGAATGTCCTTAACTTAGGCGCGGAAGCTTCAGTTTTTGCCTGCGCTACTGCTCTGTGGTATTCCGCTTCCGCTTGTGCTTGCGAGCTCGCTGTAAAGCGGTGGCGAACTCTTCCGATCCCGTCGATACGTTTGTCGACCGAACCCTTCCCTGTTTTTTTGTCCCAGTAAAGTCCTGGGAATTTGTTTCTTGCCATAAAGGTTGCTCCTTTACCCTCACGTTGCGGGTTTTATAATCATCTAAAGCGTGGTCCAGGTCAAGTCGGTCAAATCCTATACCCTGATTACCCATCTGAATTTCTGGTAAGTGTGGGCGAATTTCACGATCAAAAAGAGTGCGCCCCATTCCAGAGTAATATTGCGCCTCTGGTAGACGCAAAATCCTTGGTGGATAGTGAGTAGTCATTTTCTAAATTTTGTTAAAAAAATACAGAAACTTAAGTCTTACCCGGATATTTAAAAAGCTCGCCAATATAGTGTTTGTGTCGTTGATTTTTCATAGCTTGGCTTAAAATGTTTCGAAAATTCATTTCTGGGGAATATTTGAGAATGTGATAAAAAATCCCGGAGGAGTTAGGACTTTGCTTGTTAACAGTTGGCGACAAATAATTTTGAAAGACTCAGAGCCGCAGCCATTGATAACTAAATAGACTACATTTGCAGCCTTAAGCCTGTCATGATGAAAGAGGATCAAAAAATGGCTCTTTTGAAATACCTGTATATCTCTAATCTTATAATTGACTGTTTGAGAAATTAGCCGAATATCCTAATGACGATCCCCAAAATTAACCGCGACAGTATTTTTTGAATCAATACTTCGGGTAATTGGCAATTGCCAAACTTATAAATAAGCTGAATAGAAAATCAACTATTGGGAAAATTGATAAGGGAATTGGGATAGGACACATCAACCAAAGTAATAACATACTACTTAAGGCCAATAGCAGATGTGACGCAGTATTGTAGATCGGGGGAATGGGTGGGCTAAAAGTCTCCGATTTTAGTCTACGTTCTAAAACGCCAGCTATGAAACCCATTGTCATGGGGATCAATAACCAGACCGCCCACTTCGACAAAATCACGACACGAAGTGCTAAGCTATACGCTTCCAATTTTACCGATTCTGACCAATCTCCCGGAATATCAGCAATGGTTTCAACAACAGGATCGCCACTATTTCTGAATTTAGCCGAATCGTCATGCCGATCTTTAAATTCATTGGCGACCGCAGCAACGACCATCAAGTTTTTTCGATACAGATCAATCAGTTCCCTATTAATCTGTTCTTTCCCGCCAAAAATCATGATGGCTGCATTGTAATCCTTCTTGATATACCCCTTCATGGTCTCTGGGCCTAAAATCATCGGAAACAGCAGCGGTGTAAAAAACAATATCATCAGCCAAATTAGAAAATGTTTTCCCATACGGTTTAGGCCAGCATCCCTGTCAATTTCAGCTTCTTAAAAAATACAATCAGTTGATCCATCATAACTTCAATCCTAATGGGTAATGATGGGCAGCCGCCCTTTAATGACACGCCCGCCCGCGATTGATGCGATGTAATGGAAATTTGGTAAATGCCCGAGCAAGTGTTGCGGAAACAGATCGTGCTCGCCAAACGATAATGACTGCCCATTGTTGCCGGAATAATTGACAATATTTTCGGCGGTATTTACCCCGCTGGACATATTCTGTTGCACAGTCTTGATCCAGGTTTGCCCAAAAGTTTCAACTACAAACTTCTGTGTTTCGCCATCTTTAATACGCAAGGTTATCAGGTTATTGCAGTTACCGACCACTTGCCTGGCCCGCGCTTCGTCACCCAACCTGGCGATAATATCCGGCAAGGTTTGAGTAGCCATTACTACCTGGAATCCGGCACCGCGTCCCTTGTTGAGAATTTGAATGAAGGGCAAATTGACCACCTCGGCTGCTTCGTCGACAAACATGGAGATACGCCCTGGTTTATTGCCGCTGTTGTAGATCATCCCGGCAACCGAAGCGAAGTCAGCCAAGATGATTGAGCCAATAGCCGACGACACAATCGAGTCCGATAAGGAATCTAGTCCCACGTAGAGCACATGCTTGCCGGCGATTATATTTGAGGTATCGAGAATGGGCCTGGGATCACTGGAATCCGCTTCGTTTGGCGATAATAGATCACCTAACTCACCCGAAGTCAGCATATTCAACACCGGAATCAGCGAAGCGATCATTTTTGAAAAGTGCATGCGGTTGTGTTCGACGAGCGAGAGCAAGCCATCTATGCCTTCCGAGCCATTTGGGCCATTACTCCAGGTAGTTCTGTACCATTCCACGATAGCTAACCAATCCGGATTAGTAATGCTTTCCATTTTTTTAACCTTCCCGGCTTTTGCCTTTTCAAAATAAGGTTCGGCGCTAGTTTTCCAGTCTGGATCTACCCGATCTGCATGGGCTTGTATTGCTTTAACCAGTAAAGATTCGGCGCCGCCTTCAATGTAATAGCGTAATTGCTTAATGGATGGCCGTTTTCCGGTTTCAATCAAGCCTTGGGCAACTAAATTCAGCGTCCGAAACGCAAACGCTGTAAATGCATCGGAGCCACCTGTTTGCGAGGGCAGTAATGCCGCAATCCGTGAGGCAATTTCAGTTGTCCGAGTAAAATTACGCATGGGATCGAGTCGGATAGACGTTCTGGGAAAGGCCGGGTGAAAAAACAAGAAGGCGTCATCCCGCCCTGCCCTCTGGCATTCCAGCTCCATGCGATCCCGTAATTCCTTATCCCCTTTCGGATCGAGCATAATGACGGTATCGCCGCGATGAATGGCTTGCGTGACCATCAGTTCGTAAGCTCGGGTTTTTCCGGCGCCGGTAGTGCCGAACATGATGGTATGACCTTCCAGCGATTTAAGAGGCACATGGATGTCCTTTTCCTTACCCATGTTGAGACTGTGTATCCATGGGCTACCCGGATGTTCATTGTCATGGTTTAATTTGACATCCGATAGCATGTAATCAACCGCTCGCTGGGTATGCGTAGGCGTCCAGTCGAATCCCCAGCCGAACCACATCATGGCCGGTTTGCTGATTTTCAACAGCTTGCCGACATCCATAAAGGTCAGCATTACGCCCAATTTGCCGCGTCCAAATAAGCCAATGCCTTTTGCCGCCGAATGCAAGGTCAAAAATCCAAAACACACCCAGGGAATCAGCATGGTATTCCCGCCAGGAAGTATGATGTAAGCCGTCAAGGTGGTTGCCGTAGCAGCAAACCAAGCGCCGGCAATATACAGCTCGTAAGGTTTTCGGATGTAAGGGTCGTAATGATTATTTGCCATCTAACAAATCCGCTTTGACCAGAAAATACCGCGACTTTGGCTTCCCAGTACTATCCAATCCGGTTTCGAAACCATTGATCAGTTCCAGCAAACCGGCTGCTTTCAACACGGACACGCAATCATTCAGTTCCAGCTTGGTATTTTTGAGCCCCGCTCCCATCACTTTTGTCATGCCGCCAGGTCTCTTTTCAAGGAATTCAGTCGACAACTTTTTCAAACGGTTCAGTATCAACACCGCTCTTGCGGATTGATCGTTATTACCCGGTTTTTGTATATTGTTTGAATCGCTATTGATCAGTACTGCATCGCCGTCGTATCCGGTATCTTCAGGATGATGGTAATCGGCAGCGTAATCATCGTCGTATTGATTGGCGTGTAATGAAAATCGCTCAATTCCTGATAGCGCCTCAAGTTCGGGTTCATCTTCGATAAAGGTTGGTTTATTCTGAACGCCTTTAGGCATGACCTCTGGATCGGTTTTTTTCCCGAACAGGATATCCATGTCGACAGGTTCGAAATCGGTTTTCTGTGAATTCCTAATGGATTCTGCCGCCCTCCCAGTTTGTGATGGTGAGTCTTGGCCGAAATCATCGCCCTGTAATTCAGGATTCTTTACAGCTATGGAGGCAATATTTATGTCGTTTTGGGTATAGGGCTTATTCAATTGGACAGTTACATGATCCACAGCTATTGACGGAGTTTCTTCTGTGCCGGCTTTATTTCCCTCATCATCCGTGACTTCGATCAATAAATTGACGGGTAATGGTTTGACCTGGTTTTTGACGAACAAGATCTCATGCCGGGCTAATTTAAGCACCACAATAGACTTTTTTTCTTCACTGTCAGCAACCGGGACTGAGATATCGAACAAATATCCATTCAGACCGTTATTGCTTTCAATAATCCCAGCGTCCAACATAATTTCCGCTAAAATCTCCTGGGTACTGGGGGAAAAGGGACATTCAGACTCTTTTAGCTGGTATTGCATGTCACTAGCCGACAAAGGCCAGACTAGAAAAACCCCATCCTTTCCGCACCAAATGCGCCCATTATCTTCGTTCGGCGCCCAACGTTTTTTATTGACCAAATGCCGCATAGCGTCGATCAACCAAGGCTCAAGGTGCATCCCCGCCAAGGGTTTTCCGTAGCGGCCTGCATAACTCCACTCATCACGCTCCATGATTTTGTATTTAACTTGATCGTTGATTTTGGCTAAGGGATTGGCAAAGTCGGTCTGGTCGTGAAGCGCTGCTAACAAGGTCTTGTAAATCGCCTTCTCGCCCTGAGCCAGAATTTCAGCCTGTTGAGTATTGATGGCCTTGCCTGCCAGGATATAGATCATTGAGCGATCTTCTTTTGCGGTCCAGCGAATGTGGTAACGTTTTAAATTATTCCGGCGCAGCCATGCATAGAGTGACTCTGCGCCAGGATGCCATTCGAATCCTACATCTTCTGCGTACACGGATATTTTCGAAATAGCCGTAATCGCCTCGCTAAATAAGCCATTCAGAAAGGCTGCGTGAGCCCACAATACTTCGTATTCCTTACGAATCTCTGGCGTGGCACGGGTCAGTATTCGGCGCTCCGCATATCTGATCGAGCTAAGAGATACTTCCAGACAAAATGCGAATAAGCCTCCCGGCAATTTGAAGTGAGTCTTTTCAGACGCCGGCAATAGATGCGTCATTTCGGCCAGATGTCGTATCGGCGACAAAACTTTGGCCTCAACTTCCTTTTTATTGTGCGCTCCGGCCATGCCTCTGGCCAAAATAATCTGCTTGATCATTTCTTCGTTTTTTCGTATCAGAATTTCTACCTGAATAACCGGTATGCCTTGTGGAAACCCCGGCAACCGGTGGAAATATTCTTCCAAGGCCGCTTCGTCGAAAACCTCGGCAACTTCGTTTTCCAATGGCTGTGGTGTTAGCTTTTTTCCGAATAATTTAGACGCAATTTTTTTGATCATGGCTTACCCTGCGTTCAATCCTATTTCCAATATCAATCCCCTGCTGCATCTTTGAACCATACGAAATTACAGGCCTCTGCCGGTGTCAATCCATCGTCATAACAATCTCGCCATGCTTCTGCATAATCTGAATTTTTCCCGATTGTTTTGGCGTATTGACTCAGCACTAAATGCCATTCGGTAAAATCTGCATTGTGTTTTGTTAATTCGTTTTCTATTTGAATGTCCGAGACGATGTGCATATATCCGTATTAGGTTGAGACTGTTTGCTTACTAGAAACCCTAACCATGGTAAATCGAGATCGGGTTTCCCCCTTGTTGCTCATTTGTACCCCGATGACGTGGAAAGGTTTGACGTATTGCAAAGCCTTCGACTCAATTTTCATTTTCCGTACCAAGTTGTCCCAATACATCTGATCAACTCCAAGTACAATTTTGGTAGCCACATTGCTAAAAAAATCTTCTGAAAAGTGGGTTGGCGACTGACTGGAACAGACCAGACCTAAACCAAACTTACGACCTTCTTTTGCAATGGTGTTGAGAATGTTGTTTTGGTCGTCGCGGAAGAACAAATGCGCCTCATCTATGATCAGAATGTCGTAAGCGCCCAACCCCGCCATCTAGCAAAGCCCTCCGCAACCTGACATCCTGTGTTTTTTCTTTGATGAGGATGAGCAATGGCAGTCACAACCAAGTGGATCAATCATATTGAGGCGTGGCAGCGGAGCGGCCTTAGGCAGTCAGACTATTGCCGCCTGCATGATCTAAACGACAATACCTTTGGAGCGCGGTTAAGCGACTATCGAAAGCAGCAAAAAGGCGCGTTACCCGCGTTGATTCCGGTTGTGGTGAAGCCGTCGGCCACGGGAGCGATTGTCTTTAAACATGCCCAGGGCCATCTACTCGAATTGCCGTTGTCAATCTCGGCCCCCTGGCTGGCGGAGTTGTTGTCATGCCTGAATTAATTGCCAGCCCGCCTCAAATCTGGTTGGCGGTTGCACCGGTTGACATGCGGCGCGGCATTGACGGATTGTCGTCTATCGTCCAGCAAGCACTTGGGCAAGCGCCTTGCGCGGGATCGGCGTTTGTTTTTCGTAATCGCTCTGGTAATCGTTTGAAGTTATTGCTTTGGGACGGCAACGGCGTCTGGTGTTGCCAGCGCCGTTTGCATCGCGGCCATTTTGTTTGGCCCAAGGCGAAGGACGCGGGTTTTTCGATCAGCCAGGCGCAATGGCAGTGGCTGATCGCCGGTGTCGATTGGCAGCGTTTGTCCGCCACTCCCAAAGCGGAATGGCAAGTCGGATGACTTGATTTGCGATGGCTGAAATATCGAGAAAATACAACAAAAAACCCAGTAATAACAAGGCTTGCAGGGTATTTCATGGTATAATATTCACCATGAAATCACTCGCCGAACTGGACCATTTAGACCTTGATCCCGCCGCTAAAAAACAAGTGGCGGCACTGGTTCAATCACTACTGGATCAAGTAGAGTGCGATGCACAGTTGCTGCAGCTTAAAGAGTTGGAAATCCAAGCCAAAAACGCCGATATCTTGGCTAAAGATTCCGTCATCAAAGCCAAGGACTTCAAAATCGAAGCGCTGACGCATGAGTTGGCCCATATCCGCCGGATGCGTTATGGTGTGAAAAGCGAAATGTTGTCAAAACTCCAACAGGATCTGTTCGCCGAAACCTGGGCGAGCGATTTGGCGGCCATCGAAGCGGAAATCGAACAACTGGCCGACCCGCAACCGGGCGAGACCGTTGCCAAACCGAAACGCCCGCGCGCTGGCCGTCAACCGCTGCCGGATCACTTGCCGCGCATTGAAATTCGCCACGAGCCCGAACACTGCATTTGCGGAAAATGCGGTAACACCGCCTTGGTTAAAATCGGTGAAGACATCACCGAACAACTGCATGTCGAACCCGCCCAGTTTTCCGTCATCCGGCACATTCGCCCCCAATATGCCTGCCGCCCGTGCGAGACGGTCATCGCCGAACCGATTCCGGCTGCCGTGATTGATGGCGGCATGGCCACCGTGAGTTTGTTGACCTGGGTGGTGATCTGTAAGTATTTGGATCATCTGCCGCTCTATCGGTTGGAACAAATCGCGGCACGCGACAAAGTCACTCTGGCCCGTTCGACACTGGCCGAATGGGTGGGGCGCGTCGGCGTGGCCTTACAACCCTTGGTAGATCGATTGATTTGGCATCTGCAGCAAGGTAAGACCTTGTTGGCGGATGAGACGCCCGTGGCGCAACTCGACCCCGGGAAGGGAAAAACCCGAAAAGCCTATTTATGGGCTTATCGCAGCAACGACTTGGCGGGCGGGCAGACGCCACGCATCATTGTCTTCGACTACTGCAAGGGACGGGGCGGCGAACATGCTCGTCAGTTTTTGGGGGACTGGAAAGGCCATCTGATGGTGGACGATTATACCGGCTATAAAGCGCTGTTCGTCGACAATGGCCTCGGACAGCTCTGTACCGAGTTGGCTTGTTGGGCGCATGTGCGCCGTAAATTCTTCGACCTGCATCAGGCAAACCAAAGTCCTATGGCCTGGGAAGCCCTGCAGCGCATCGCCGTGCTCTATACCATTGAAACCGAGGGAGCAAAGATGAACATTGCAGGCCGAAAGCAACTCCGCGCGGAAAAGAGCCTACCGCACTTGAAAACGCTTCATCACTGGTTGATTCAAATACGGGTTACCACGGCGGATGGGGGTTCGACCGCCAAAGCCTTGGACTACACGCTGAGACGCTGGCCGGCGCTGATCCGCTATGCCGAAACCGGCCATCTACCCATTGATAATAATCCGACGGAGAATTGCATACGCCCAATAGCGATTGGCCGGCGTAATTGGTTGTTCGCCGGTTCCGAGCGCGCCGGACAACGGGCGGCGGCCATCCAAACCTTGCTGGGCACCGCCAAGCTCAACGGCTTGGACCCGGCCGCTTGGTTGAAAGACACGCTGGAAAAACTGCCGGTCTGGCCGAATAGCCGGATCGATGAATTGCTGCCGTTTTCGGCTGAGTATTTTGAATTTAAAAAAAATCAGAAACTGGTTTGAATAATCAACGTGTCGGCGTTGCGCGCTTACAGAATGTCGCGTAACAATCCCTCTGTTTCCCGACATAGCGGCCCTTTTTCCAATGCTGCTGAGAACAGCTCCTGCAATCTGAATTCGACAAACAGTCTTTTTTCATCCTCACGCAAAGCGGTAATGTCGTAGCGCCAGATTGGGTTAGCAGGATCAAACGGTGCGGTTTGACTTTTGAATATGCCGCTAGCCTTTAGATTTTCGAACCGTTCAACAACCGACTTCAATACTTCTTTCGACTCGTACTTGATAAAATCTTCCAGTTCTCTGCCGGTCTCAAGATTCTCGATATACTCTTTGTACGAACGCAAGGCATTAGCACGCAATTCCAACGCTTTTTCGGTTAAACCGCCATCAGGTGTAGCATCCGGATGGCTGAGTTGTTTGGCAATCTTGTATAGCTTGGAGGTGACCTTGTTTAGCTCTTCGAGCGCTCTACCCGATTTTGTGTCGCTGCCAATGATCAACTGCTTGAGTTTTCCGAACGCATAACGGCAGGCATCGTCCATGGTTGGATAGCGTTTGGGATGTTTACGCTGATAACCGTCATCCAACACCCATGATTTATAATTGTCCGCAAAAAACCCGTTTGCAGCGTAAAGATCGGTAATCAATTGCCGCATCACCGCCTCCTGTCTTGATCCTATAGGCTGACGACCATTAATGGTGGTGATGAAATCCTGTACGCGTTTTCTGACTCCGCCGAAATGTTGGTCTGAACTGACAACAAACGGATTCAGCCCGTATTCAGTGGATTCTGAAAACCGGATTGATGAAGCTTCTTTGAGATCGATGTCCCCATGCACATCCATAATGTGGATGCGTGGCGCCGGTGAAAATTGACTGATTTGCTGTATTGCTCTCCGGAGAAACGTGGTTTTACCCATGCCAGTTTTGCCCATGATGAGCATGTGGGCGTTGACCAATTGATGAAAATCACAATGGATTTGTGATGTTTGATTTTTCGATAAAAGATAATCGTCATCACCAAGAATAATCTTCATTTTTAAACGTTTTCAAAGTATTTAACGGCTATTTTAGAAGGGCGATTGTTCTTGGATCGGGGTGAAAGGCTTCCAAAATCAAGCTGTCTTGATTTGTCTCGTTATCAATTTTAGCTGCAGCCTTCGATCAGTTGGGTCAACATTTTTTGGTACAATCCGATTCACTTTGATTTTGCATTGCCCACAATTTGGCAGCATAAGCAAATTCAACTTGAAGTTTATCGGTTTATTGCAACGCAACAGATTTATGTGTAGACAATAAACGTTACGAAAAAATGTAGGCAAGAAATGATAAGCAAATTTGACGATTTATTTTTTGACTTGCTCGTGAGAGGTTACGTAGAAGAGAATCCTCGTTTCTTACGTCGAGAATGGCTTGCTGCCGACTTAGAAAAGAAGCTATCGGAAACTGATAAAAGTTTCGTACTTTTGACTGCAGAGCCAGGTGCGGGAAAAACAGTTTTCATATCCCAACTGGCCCACGATCACCCAGATTGGTTGCGTTATTTCATTCGCAGAGATCAACGTGAAGTATTGTCGGATGTTTCCTCTAGATCCATGCTGCTGCGGATCGGCTATCAACTTGCCGCAAGCCGACCGATATTATTTTCTAGGGAACAGCTAACAGTTTCAGTTAAGCAACGCATCGGCTATTTGGATGAACAAAGCGAGGCTGTTGGAGTAGAGGTTGAAAAAATCATATGTTCACCTTTCTACAAAGAACTTAAGGTGTTTTCTATTGATCAGGAAGTTGGGCACAGTCGGGGTAAGTTAGTAGGTTTGCGTGTAAAAGAACTTAACATCGAAGAGAGATTGTTATCAACAGAAGACCTATTTGACCTGGCTTTAATTGAACCAGCTCGGGTGCTGAAGCGTCTTGAACCATTACAAATTCTTGTCATCTTAATTGATGCGCTGGACGAGATTAGCTATCACTCGACTAAAGACAATATACTTGCATGGCTAACGAACTGTCCAAAACTTCCAGACAACATACGTTTTGTGCTTACTTCACGACCACAAGACGAGGAAGTAAGGTTTTTCAGTGAAAAGGTAACTTCTCGCATAGCAGAACTTGATATTGTTGAAAACAACGTAAACGTTACCGAAGACATTGACAAGTTTGTTACCAAGTTAATTCAAGATACTTCGTTCGTTTCAATCATATCTGAGACGCCTGACGGTATGTCAGCATTCGTACACAAGGTTAAGTCGAAGGCGCAGGGTAATCTTGGCTATCTTGATGCGATAGCGAGAGGCATTGATCACGCACGTATTCATAATAACGGTAAGGCGTTAAATGTTCTCATTAATCAAACCGAGCTACCCCCAGACTTGGAGAGCTTATATGCATTCTTTTTGTATCAAATCAAGATTTCAATCCGGCACAACACAACATGGCAGGAAGTTTATTATCCAATATTAGGAATTCTCTCAGTAGCAATGGAGCCCCTAGATTTAGATCAACTGATACATTTAGGTAATATCCGAACTGAGCGAGCATTTGTCAGTGATGAAATTCATCGATTATTGGGACAGTTTCTGGAAATCTACAATGGCAAATATCGGTTATATCATGCAACACTCGCGGAGTTCTTAACGTCAGACCAAACACGTAGTAATTCTAATAGAGATATGTTTTATCAAAACGCTAAACAACTTCATGAACAGATAGCGAACTTCTATATTAAAAAGTGGGGTGGTTGGGATACTGGCTTCGCAGGTTTGAGTAAAAATAATGAAGCGTTTTCAACACATTTGTATGGGGTGACTAATATAGTAAATCACTTAGCATTGCTGAATGATTGGGAAACTGTAAAGCGTCTAGTTATAAAATTTTACAAATCAACTAATGGCCCTCTGTGGCAGCCCTTGGCTGATACTTTGCAAAAAAATCAAGGCCACTACAGTGGGTACTTAAGAAATTTATTAAAATTATGGCAGTGGACAGAAAGTAATCGTGATATTGGCACTGCAGTTTCATCAGCGATTATAGCCAGTAGCATTTATAGTCAAAGTTCCACAATTCCGCCTAAAATTCTTGTAGGTTTAGTTACAATTGGAACCTCCAAAGGTTGCTGGACATTAAATGCATCAATTGAATATGCTAAATATTATGTAGATCCTAATAATAAGGCGGAATTTGTTTTAGGACTTTTGGCATCAGGCATTAACCTGGATTGGCAGATATTACTTAATTTTGTCTTAACAATTAACGATCAACCAACTTGCGGAAAAGTTTGTACTCAAATGGCTAAACTATTACCATTTGATGGTTTATCTGAATTTCTTAGCGCAAGTAAAGTATTATTAAATTTTGTAGATAGAAAAAACGCTCTCCAAACTTTAATTAATAATTTTGCAGAACGTGACGAAACTACTTGGCATATTTTAAAAAACGAGGTACTCGATTTAATAAATTTCGAATTTAATAATTTGATTATTCAATTGGCAAAGAATGTACCACAAGCGCCGAATCAAGAACAATATGTAACGGAAATTTTTGGGATAATAAGAGGCTTTGAATATCTTGAGGATTGTGTTCAGGGTCTTTATCATATTTCTTCTTTACTTCCCCAATGCCTATGGGAAGATGCTCATAGCTTATTGAATGAGTGTTGGAATTTAGATAACTTTATTTCGCCTGATAATGATATTATTACATTATTAGTATGGACAAGAATAGCTTTAAATAATAAGCATAATGAAGCTAACAAAATAGCTGCTCATCAAAGGGAACGAGAATTACTTGAAGAAATTTTAGCGACTTCATCCATAATTGAGAAGTTTAATTTTCTTTGTATCATTAGAGATAAATTATGTGCGGATCATAAAAAAATTGTAGAAGATGAGATTATAGCGCTTCTTGTAGGCAAACAATCAAATTCTGAGTTTTACCCCGAAATAGTTTTGGAGTGGTCGCTAGAAAAAAAAATAATTTCTGACATATATGGTTTTGCAGACAATTTAATTGATTGCTTTTTTAGCAATTTAAAAAATGATTTTACTAGATATAAACTAATATTACTAATTGCCCCATATCTTTCATCTGAATGGAAATTAACATCTACCCACTTAGATGAAATAGCTGGGCACAGTGATTTTCTAAACATAATTTCCGCTTTATCAAGAAATATCCCAGCGAATGTCATGCCTAGTGTTTTTTCTTTATACAAATTACAAGATCGTCGCCATCGTGAAGATCATATAACTTGTTTAACTACATTAATACCATATTTACCTGAATATATGCTTGAAGAAGTTATTGTATTTTGTGAGACTGAGCTTTGGTGGAACGAATGGTTTCCGCGATTACTTCCGGTGCTCCGCGGAAAAATTTCAAATGATGAATATGATAATTTCTTTGACCAGGCAGTTGAGAGCATCATTAAAATCGATAAAATGAGTCGACAAAATTATATTATAGAATTTGCGCCGTATTTAAATGAAGATACATTAACAAATATAGCTATATATAAAGATGATATATATTATGACTTTACTAAAATTGCAAAAAACATACCATGTCAATTATTGCCAAAATACATTGAAATTCTAAACAATAAATATAGTAACCCTCTATACCATTCTGAATACACGCCATATATTGAAACTCTTTGTCAAGCAGCACAACAAACCGATTGTGAATATTGTGAAAAAATAAATTTGATGTTGCAAGAGGCATTTAGAAAGTTTTTTTTGCTACATATTGACTCTGTTAGTTATTACGATGTTAAACGCATTCAGGAATATGCCGATTTTATCCCACAAGATCAAATTTATTCTGCTTGGCAATTTGTTTCATCACATAAGAATGAAAAAATCTGTATTGAAGCCATGGAAGCTTTAATTCATAGATTGCCGAAGGAAAATCAACAAAATGGATATGATCAATTAATGTTAAAGTGCAATAAGATAAATGATTGTTTGATAATATATAATCTAATTATTGATTTAGTTAAAGCATTGCCAAATCAAAATACGTCCATTTTATCTCCCGCTCAGATGTTAATAAATAATTGGTTGGAAAGTGTACCTTCCAACGCTGAAAAAGAGAAAATCAATCAACATAAACAGAGTAGAGAAAACGCTACAGCAGAAAATTCTAAGGCTTTTAATTTTGAACCTGACCAAACTAATGAACAGCTAAAAGTTGATAACAAAAGTAATGAAACTGATGAAATTGATTCTTTAGTAGCAGAAGCTGCTCAAACTAAACTATTGGAGATTTTAAATGGTGAAACAATTATTAATCCTGAAAAAACCTTTCAAAACTTAGCTACGGAGCTACCGCATAAAGACCTACCTAGACTCTATAAATGGTTATTTAAATATAAATATAAAAATGGCTTTAATGGTTACCAAGAAATATCTCTTATCAGAGATAAATATGATAAATCTGTACTATTAACAAACATTGCCAGACGTATTGACAAAACTTATGTTCGAGATATTGTAAAAACTACACTCGAACTGCTTTATGATTTTTATGTCTCAATGCCTGTGCTTGAAGTGGCTGTTGCTCGGCTTTATGATGAGGAGTTAACAAATATCGCAATTGAATCATTGCAACTTCCCGATTATATTATCAAACCTCATGCCGCATCCGTACTCATTTCACTGGGTCGATATATTCCAGACTTGTATATCAATGATGGGCTTGAATTAGTTGAACAGGTTTTTTGGAGTTACACGAATAAATTAGATCGTTTAGACCTTTATTTAGCTCTAAATGAAAACCGTTCTGGAGAAGCAGCTGATAAGGTTTGGAAAATTGCTCTTGATCTTGTTTTCAATCATTATATTAATGAACTTAAAGTTTGGGATAAACTTTTGAACAAACTCCCTGCTAAGTTTTTCTCGATATTATTTGAATTAATGATTGAAAATAAAAAATTCATTAAACCTGAAACTTATCAAAGAATTTTCGTTGAAATGGCAAGAAGTAGCCCAGAAAATGAACTTTCAGATGTTTTCAAGCGTATATTTGTTTTTTTAAATATTGAAGATAAAGGTTTAGGAGAAATCTATAAACTGATTGCACTTCGAGGCCCCAATACATTGTTATTTCCTGTTCTTCACGACATCAGTAAACTTCCAAATTGTCAAGAAAGATCTCAGGCTTTAATGGTAATTGCATCTCGTTTAAAAGATACACTTGACCAACCTTTTGCAAAAAAGACTGAACATATCGAAGAAGTTCTTAAAGTCATCGGGAATATTTGTATCTTAGGTAGGCCTGAGTTGTTATCAAGCCTAACCGAGTTGATCCCATGGTTAATTTCTTTGATTTCAGATATCGAAATTGAACAGATACTTGAGACACTTGTTTGTGTATCAGAGAGATGGAATTGATAGTAACATTTTCGTTTTACTTTTCTACAAATTTCGTAACTCTCTCTCAAGAAACACTTTTACAGGCATCTGATTACTATGAATGATTTAAGCAGGTTGTTCGGCTGGCACAACCTTTAAACCAAGCTTTTCAGCGCGTTTAGAAAGTTGACTAACAACCCGTTCACGATAGCGTTCTTCATAGTAATCTTGCCCTTTATCAGTATATTCCTCACCTTTGGTAAGCATGGTGTAAATTAATCGGGCTAATTTGTGTGCAGTTGCAGTGATTGCTTTGGGTTTATCCATCCGAGCAGACATTCTGCGATAGTACGCGCCCAATGCCGATTTAATATTGCATAATGACATAGCCGCCATTTTTAATGCTTGAGCCACTCGATTGGATGTTCGCTTGGTTTTGCCGCTCATGACCTTACCACCGGTAATTTTAGTCCCTGGACACAGACCTAGCCAACTTGTAAAGTGCTTAATGGTCGGAAAACGAGACATATCCGTTCCGATTTCTGAGATGACCGCCAATACAGTTGTGACATTGATACCGTCAATACGCGTCAGATCAACGCCACACATTTGGAATAGTAGCGTCCAAAGATCAAATTTTGGCTCATTGCGTGGACGCCCCCGTTTTCTGCCTTTTACTGGCTCACTCTCATGAACTTGTAGTTTTTTTAATTGTTTTTCGATCTCTTGATCGCACTCAGTTAGCTGTTTGCCAATGAAGTCGAAACCCTCCATTGCTTGCTTAAGTGCAAATAGATGTTCGATACGCCAATTTCCTAACAAGCTCTTCTCGATGTCTTCTTGACTGGCGTGAATGCGTCCATCCCTCATCGCAGACAGAATTTTCGGGTTTCGCTCACCAGCTATAATCGCACGCAGAATGCGTTGCCCGGTTTCACCGACCACATCGGAAATGACATTGGCAAGCTGAATATTCATTTGAACCAGTGCTTTTTGCATATGCTGTACATGCTTCGCTTGTGATTGGAGTAGCATCACGCGTTGACGATATAATGATCGTAAGATGCACACTTCATCATCCGGGCGAAAGGCACCGCTGAGTAATCCGAAAGTCATTAACTGTTGGAGCCATTGACAGTCCAGTACATCGGATTTACGTCCCGGCACATTTTTGACATGCCTCGCATTAACCAACATGGTCGTAAAACTACGTGACTCCAAAATTTCGAATAGTGGTATCCAATACACCCCCGTGGATTCCATGACGACTGTATCGACCCCACAGGTTTTCAGCCAATCCGCCAAAGCGTAAAGGTCTTCTGTGAAACTTTGAAATTCACGCACGGGCTCATCATCCCGATCATGTGGAACTGCAACATAATGTGAGTCCTTGCCAATATCAATGCCAGCAGCATTTGGGTAGGTAATCGTGATAGGGCGTTTAGGGGATTGGTCGGCATTTTTGCCGAAATTACTATTGCGCTTAGCCATAATTTGCTCCATCATTTAATTTGGAATGTGGGGCTGCATCGGGTAAGTCCACTAACTCACTCTCTCAAACGGGATATCGACTTAGCGATCAAAATCAGCAAAGCCGGTTCACCAATGTCGATGACGTTACCCAGGACCACGCTATTCAGCGGGCAATGTGCACCATTGTGGTCTTCCGCAGCACCGCATTCCATTTTGCCACAACGCGATGGCCTCGTGTTTCTTCGGCGCGATTTTCGGCGGGGCCGATTACTACGCTATTCAGCGTAAATAATTGAGACAATTGCGCTGCGCTGAAGCCCTTGATTCTCGCCGCTTGTAGCTTGCCCCAAAAAGAACTTTACCCCAATTTTAAACGACAGAATGCGGGCTTGACGAGGCTAGACGGGACAATTTTCAGATTTTCACCCCAGTCATAGCGTGATATAATTAACTTATTGATAAATAATGAATTATATCGCATGACACCCATTTCACCTTCATTATTCGGCTGGGATGCTATTGAGGCTCACTCAGATCTGGAACGGTTTTATCTGGTGCGGGATCATCTGCCGGATCAGGCATTGATCCAGATGCTGGAAGCTATCCGAGGACAGGGGAGAAACGATTATCCGGTTGCGGCCATGTGGAATGCCGTGGTAGCGGGCGTCGTCTTCCAACACCCGTCAATCGAATCCTTAATCAGGGAATTGTCTCGGAATCCTTCACTGCTTCAGGCCTGTGGTTTCGATGTTCTGCCCGTGCAACGAAAACCAGTGGCCGAATTGGTTTGCAATACGTTAACTGGACGGATGGAGATCATTTGGCCAGAACTTGAGCCGCCGCACTATGCTGTGCCGAGCAGTTGGAATTTTTCGCGCTTTCTGAATAACTTGATCGAGGTGGAAACAAAGCATGGTTTGGTCAGCGCCATGCTAGGAGAATTGCGGCGCCAATTGATGGATGTACTGCCGGATTTCGGTCAACATCTGGGCTATGACGGCAAAGCCATTGAGAGTCACAGTACTGGACACGCGAAAAGTAAAACCGGTCAACGCTCCGATCCCGATGCCGATTGGGGTAAACACGAAACGGTTGGGGTGGACGGTCGAACCGGTAAGCCGTGGAAAAAAGTCAAAAGCTGGTTTGGTTATGGCCTGCATTTGATCGCCGATACCCACTATGAAATCCCGGTGGCCTTTCACCTGACGCCCGCTTCCCATTCGGAGCAAGTTGAATTGCGGAGCATGATAGTCGAACTGTTTGACCAACACCCTGAATTAGCCCATCGCTGTGAGGATTTTAGTGCGGATCGTGGACTAGACTGTGCACAAACCAAAGCCGTGTTATGGGATGATTACCAAATTCGCCCGCTCATTGATACGCGCGAGATGTGGCGGGAAGAAAAACAGTTACCCGACTACGATCCCAGTCTACCCATCACCCGTCCACTCTATCCAGACCGGGCCGATACCATCGTCTATACCGAGAAAGGCACCGTGCACTGTGTATGCCCGCAGGAAGGCACGCAACGCGATATGGCGTTCCAAGGGTTCGAAGCGGAAAGAGACTGTTTGAAATACCGTTGCCCGGCCGCCGCCTATGGCCTCGACTGCCAAGGGCAAGCACAATGCCATGCAGCCGGACAGGTTAACCCCGGTGACTATGGTCGCATCGTTCGCATTGATATCACCGAACACAATCGACGCATTTTCACGCCTACCCCTTACGACAGTCCTTCTTGGAAAAGAGGCTATGCGCGCCGTAGTGCTTTAGAGCGTATCAACAACCGGATCGACAACGGATACGGCTTCGAAAACCACTTCATTCGCGGCCAAGCAAAGATGAAAACGAGAGTGGGCCTTGCGCTAGTCATCATGATGGCGATGGCTCTGGGACATGTCAAGGCTGGGCGCATCAAGCAAATGCGTTCGCTAGTCCAGCCGATTCGACAGGCAGCATAGTTCACAGAAAAAACCGAAATGGGGTCGGCGCAAATTCCGGCCAAGGTAAAGTATTGCCTATGTTGTCTCGTAAACATCAACAATCAGGCGATTTAGCCTCAGTGCAACCAGGAAATCATGCACATGATAGGGAAATGGTTATTGCATGCATCGAAACTCGATCAGGCATCTGGATGGAAATTTAAAAAATCGTCGCAGCGCAAATGTCTCTAATTAAAAAAAGCTTGACAAGGTTTTTCGAAAAAAAAGCAAAAAAATCATGAATTGAAGATAGTGCTTTAATGTCATGCATAGCCCCGCATATTGCAACGACAAGGCTCCAATAGCAAGATCATATAGAAGGCTAGATGTAAATGGTCTTTCGTGGCGTATACCGCAACCTCGAAGGCAAAAATCGACTTTTAAAACCGGGCTTATAATACCGCTAACGATCACGGTTTACGGTATAAAAGATTGACAGTCGATAACATCAACGTTGAAGACACCATCAACAAAGTTCGGCAACTGCTTGCTGAGGAAGAGAATTTGTCTTCGGCTTTGCGTGCAACGTTGGAAGTCATGATCATGCTGGTTCAAATCATGGCTAATCGCTTGAGCCTGACCAGCCGAAACAGCAGCAAGCCGCCTTCGACGGATCGTTTTAAGACGAGCCTGATGAAATTGAAATTCTGGAAGTCGATCAGACCACTTTGCCACCGGGGAATTATCAAGAAGTAGGCTTTGAAATCCGTCAAGTTTTTGATATTGACATTCGGCGTCTGGTGACCGAATACCGCGCTCAAGTTCTGGAAGACCAATTGGGCCAACGTTTTACTGCACCCTTTCCGGCAGAGGTCACTAAGGCTGTGCAATACGGTAATGGCGTCAAAGCACAAGCCGTCTATTTGTCCCAATATCAACTCATTCCCTACCTGCGAGTTCAAGAGCAGTTTCAGGATCAGTTTCAATTACCGATCAGTGTTGGCTCAATCTTTGAGTTTAACCAGCAAGCTTATAACTTGCTCGAACAATTTGAATTGAAACTCATCACTAAAATACTCGCCTCATCCATACTGCATGCCGATGAGACCGGGATCAACATCAATGGGACAAATCATTGGCTGCACTGTATTTCGAATCAGCAATGGACGCTCTTTTACGCTCATGCCAAACGAGGCATGGAAGCGATAACCGCCATGAATGTTTTACCCCGCTTTACAGGTATTCTCTGCCACGATCACTGGAAGCCGTATTTTCAGTTGAGCTGCCTACATGCCTTATGTAACGCTCATCATTTGCGTGAACTGACCTTTGCCGAAGAACAAGACAGCCAAGCATGGGCTAAGCCTATGCGAGAGTTGCTTATCTCTATCAATGATGCTGTTAAAGTGCAAGGCGGTGTCCTACCCGATTCTATAGCGGCAGGCTATACCGAACAATATCGAACACAACGAGGACGACTTAAACGTAGTAGATCGCGAAACTTATTGGAGCGGTTAATCAACTACGAGCAGGAAATCTTAAGGTTTATGACTGATGCCAAGGTACCCTTCACTAATAACCAAGGGGAAAACGACATCAGGATGACCAAGGTACACCAAAAAATTTCAGGCTGTTTTCGTAGCCTGGAAGGTGCAGATATTTTTTGCCGAGTTCGTAGCTATTTATCAACATGCCGGAAAAACAATGTGTCCGCCAGTGAAGCTTTGGCCTTACTTTTTGATGGCAAGTTGCCGGATTTTATCCAATGACCGCCAAAAATGGCTAAACATGATAAATTACGCTGAATAGTTACCAAATTTCTCACTAATCTAGAAAGAGAGGCTTACTAAAATGACAAAAGTGAAAATGCGAGATGTCGTTGTGATCTTACCTGGGATTATGGGCAGCGTTCTCCAGAAAGACGAAAAAGACTTATGGGCAATCTCAGGACAGGCAGCATGGCGAGCATTACAAAGCTTCGGCAATTCGTTTCAACAGTTAAAATTGGATAACGATGATCCTGATGCTGAATATTTGAATGATGGTATTAAAGCAACACGTTTAGTTGATGATGCCCATATAGTTCCGGGATTCGTCAAGGTCGATGGCTATACAATTACTAAGCAAGTAATTAAAGATAACTTTGATATCATTGAAGGTAATATACGCGAAAACAAACCAGCCAATTTTTTTGAATTTCCTTATGATTGGCGGCGTGATAATCGCATAAATGCTAAAATTTTGAAACGTTACCTCGAACAACGTTTACACGAATGGCGAAAGTTCTCCGGCATTCAGGATGCGAAAGTAATTTTGTTGGCTCACAGTATGGGAGGACTTGTTTCTCGCTACTATCTGGAAGTCCTGGAAGGTTGGCGTGATACTAAGGCACTGTTTACCTTTGGTACACCCTATCGGGGGTCGCCAATGGCGCTTAATTTTCTTTCGAATGGATACAAGAATCAATTTCTGGATTTAACTGAGGTTGTGCGATCACAACCTTCAGCCTATCAGCTTTTGCCTATTTATGAGATGCTCGATATTGATAGCAAATACTACCGAATAGCGGAGGCACCTGTTGCTTTACCCAATTTAAATAAAAAATGGGCTGAGGACGCATTGAAATTTCACCGAGAGATTGAAAACAAGGTTGATAACAATCGCAAGGATGCTGAGTACCTTTTGAATGGCTACAAGGTCATACCATTTGTTGGAACTCAACAGCCCACATTGCAATCTGCTCAGTTTGTCAATGGAAAGGTGGTTGTCAGCAGAAATTTACCGAAGTGGATCGATTCATTGCTCATTGATGGTGATGGAACAGTTCCTTTTCTATCAGCTGTGCCAATAGAACTCTCGAACGATTTTAGAGAAACCTACTTACCAGAGCAGCATGGTTCTTTGCAAAACCATCCGAAGGTTTTAACAGAGCTACGTGACCGCATTAAAGCTGCTCAAGCAAAAGATAAAGCAGCTATTAGAGGGCCAGAGATTTTATTTGATATTACTCAACCACCTGCAATTAGTTTAATTATGGATGATCTCTTCTTGGCCGATGAGACCGTTGAAATTCGAGCCTGCCTGTTAAATGTTAAACAAAAACCGGGTTGTGTAAAAGCTAAGATCACATCGGTTTCAGGAACTACTTCGCTTGAGCTAGATTTACAAGAAGAAAATTTGGAATGGAAGCTTGAGCTTTGCGATTTGCCGGCAGATCTGTACCGAGTAAATCTGCAAACGAGTAATGGAGGACCGGAAGCACCCAGTCCTGTCCATGGGTTATTTGAAGTTGTGAAATAAGGTTTTGAGCACATTTACATCAACTTAAGAGGAAACAGTTATGAAATGGGAGTGGGCGAAAGCAAACGAAAAAGATCTCACAAGATTTGTGAATGAAAATGCAATTGATTTTTTAGGTAAGCTAGGGATTGAAGATCGCTTGAAACTAGTACAAAACCCTTGTGGTCGCCGTAAATTGGTTAAGGTAATCTATGACACGCTTATTCAAAAGGGCATTCGTTACGATTTTGAGAAATACCAGCCTATTGCCGAGATACAACGCATCCGAACCCCCTTGGAAATTTTATCAACACCTGGCGAAGGGACATGTTTGGACCTTGCACTTTTATTCTGTGGAGTTTGTTTTGGTTATGGATTACTTCCCCTGTTGATAGTGATTGAAGGGCATGCCTTTGCTGCTGTTTCCCTAAAACATAAACGTGAAGAATGGGACGCCTACGCTGCTGAGCGATCATTATTTAATAAATCCGAGCTTTTTCAGGGTTCAGAAAACCTAAAAAAGCTTCAAAAGTTTCTTGAGGATGAGGCTTATATTGCTGTGGAATGCACCGGTTTTGCCCAGACCAAAAGTTTTAGCGATGTTGATACACCCGAAACAAAAGGGCGAACATCAGATGGGGATATGCTTTTTGAACGAGCAATCGAAGCAGGACTGGAACAGTTAAAAAATCCAAATCGGCCGTTTAAGTTTGCAATTGATATTGCCGCTGCTCAGTATGTATGGAAAATAGAACCCTTGGAGATTCCCAAATTGGAAGTTGGTTTACAGGGAACAGCAATGGATGCCTTTCTAGAGTTTGATAATGTAAAAAACACTACAGTAATTGGTAATGAAAATGGATCCACTGGTCCAGTAGAGATGAAAGCTCATCTAAAATTCAAGAATGTAGAAGGTGGAGTTATTAAAGGAAATTTAAATAATGGGAAGAAGACTTCAGGAGAACACACTGTTTGTCAAAATTTTGATAATGTTAAAAAATCTAAGATTGTAGGAGAAAACATCAAAAATCTTTAATAATTGTTATCCTTCTCTCTTTACACAAACTGCGGCGTCCTTAGTTATTAATATGACATTATCAAGTACACCTCGACTATCTGCAATTTCCTTTGATTCCGAAATCGCAAAATTAACTGATCGTTTTACTGGGCGTGAATGGGAGTTTGAGGATATTGATAAATGGCTTAAGGATGGGAATGAGCGATTTTTCATTCTTACTGGTGAGCCTGGGGTTGGGAAAAGTGCAATCACAGCTCGCTTAATTCAAATTCGCGATGATATTGCTGCCTATCACTTCTGTCGGGCCGGTGATGTAGAAACTGCAAGACCAGGACGGATATTGAGATCACTAGCAGCACAGCTTGGAAAGTATCTTCCAGAATATGGTCTTGCATTGGCAAACACGATCAAGCCGATTCATCTCAGGATAGAGGTCAATATAAATATTGGATCAATGACAGGATCAGAAATTACTGGAGTTTATTTTGAGAAATTAAAGCAAAGCGATCCAGAAAATGAACTCGATATTTTAATTCGAGCCCCCCTTGATGAATTGCAGAAAATGAATGCTGAGTATCAACTGGAACAACCGAAATTGGCAATCGTTTTGATTGATTCTCTGGATGAAGCGGTTACCACCACAGGAACAAATTTGGTAAGGCTACTAACTCAGTTATCTCAATCTACCAGCTTACCTTCCTGGGTGCGTTTTATCCTGACTTCTCGTCCTAATCGACAAGTTTTGAGAGGATTTGAACCATTAAAGCCTTATGAACTTCGAGCATTATCGAACGAAAGTTTATTTGATATTAGACGCTATGTCGAAGATCGGGTTAGCCAACCCGAATTACTAAAACAATTAATTGCCCAAAAAAAGCTACCAGAAACATTCATTATTGAAGTCACAAACTTTTCTAAAGGAAACTTTTTATATACCAAAATGTTGCTGAACGATCTTGAAACTGGACTTCAGGGTGTTAACAATTTAACGAAATTTCCAAAGAGTATTTCCGAAATTTATCACCGGTAGCCAACACTAGGTTTGAAATGAACTGGATTTTCATGCTATGTTTTAAAATGGTAAACCTCATTAATTAATTAGTATTCTTCATCATTTATTCACCATCTATGACTTTTTCTACCCAATTAAAAGCTATTCCTTTTGATTCAGAAATCGCAAGATTAACTGAAAGGTTTACAGGTCGCGAGTGGGTATTAGAGGAAATTGAAGACTGGCTGAAGTTGAAAAATGAACGTTTTTTCGTTCTCATAGGGGAGCACGGGATTGGTAAGAGCGCTATCGCAGCCAAAATTATTCAAACAAAATTTCAGGTTGTTGCTGCTTACCACTTCTGCATTGCAGGTCGTGGCGAAACTATTCAACCCAATGGTGTCCTGCTTTCATTAGCGGCGCAATTGGTTGAATATTTCGCTGATTATGCAGAGTCATTGGTTAACGTTATTAAACCACTCAAACTTTCAGTCAAAGTTGAGATTAATGCTCAGACCATCAAGGACAGTGATGTTCGAGGCATTGTTATAGAAAATTTGCATACGCAATGCCCTAAGGAAGCATTGGATATTATATTACGACGTACTTTTGATGAATTACCAAACCCACCAGAAAAACCTGTCTTGATTATAATAGATTCACTGGATGAAGCCGTTACTTATGGTGATAAAGAAAACTTGGTAACCCTATTGTCTGCAATTAATGGCCTGCCTTCTTGGTTACGACTTATAGTCACGACTTGTAGAGATGAACAGCGAGTACTGAGCTACCTGAAAATGCTTAGTCCCCATTTTTGTGATTTAGATAAACAACCTCAAAAAGGTTTAGAAGATATTCATGCATATGTGAATTCAAGGATTACTTGTGATGCTATTAAAACTCGGATGAAAGTTGATTGCCAAATTTTTCTTGAGCATATAACTAATTTTTCTGAAGGAAATTTTCTTTATACCAAAGTTTTACTCGATGATATTGAAGCTGCTGGTCAGGATATAACCCTAAATAAATTAGACTCTCTTCCAAAGGGCCTTGATGAGTTTTACCACCAGTTTCTCATGCGAATAAAGACTGAGTGGGCTGCCAAGTATCAATTTATTTTTGGGATTTTGACAGTTACAAAATTTCCCCTTACTAATGTCGAACTTATAAACTTTATTTCTAATAACCCTGAAATTGATGGATCACCAAATGAATCTCAGTTGAATCATGCTTTAGGCGTTGTTAAGCAATTCTTTGATGTTGTTAGGGATGTCCATGGTAAAGAAAGCTATCGTCTTTTTCATCAGTCTTTACGGGAATATCTGACAGACCAAAAACGTAATCCTAACTTTTGGTGTTCCCCCAAAGATGGACACAGATGGGTTGTAGACTATTGTTGGCGGTATCATCCAAATGATTGGTCAGAGTGCGTTCGCTATGGCTTGCGCTATCTGAGTGCCCATATAGTTGATCTAGCTAATTCGGAAAGCTTGCCTGTTTATAAAAAAAGGTGGATAGAGAAGTTACATCTCTTATTGTCTACAGAGGTCAATGGATGTAATGCTTGGTTCGTAGCGAAAAAAAATATTGGTGACATTTCTGGTTATCTATCGGATGTCTCGAAAGCGTGGGAAATAGCAGATCAGCATACGAATCAACAAGAATCTCTGGAATTACAGTGCCGTTACCTTTTGATTACTTCCTCTATTAATAGTTACGTTGAAATTATCCCTCCATCAATTCTGGCAGCCCAACTTCAAGCAAACCAGATGACTTCAACCGAAATACTTACATATGCATATCAGATTTCTGATCCATTTAAGAAAGCAGAAGCACTCAGTACTTTACTCCCCTTTTTGCCTCCAGACTTACATTCTGATGTTATTAAGAAAGCGTTGTGCGCAGCTAGTAATTGTGTTGGCGGATTGTCAAGAGCAAAAATGCAACTAACTATAGTCAAACATATAACTGAACTTGAAAGTCAGAATTTTGAGCAAGAGAAAATTTTTGCAGATATTTTGAGAATTAAATCGGAATGGGAAAAGACGGATACATTGGTTACCGTTGCACCAATCCTACCGGAGCATCTTCTCGAAAAGGCTTTAAAAGCTATTCAGCAGATAAAGGATGAATATAATCAAGAAAAAGCAGTAGTAGCTTTACTTCCTCGTCTATCTAAGGATAAGGAATTGATGCGTCAAGTACTTCAGATTTTTTCAACTAGGGAGATGAAGTGCAAGCCAGCATTTATGGTTGCTGAAATCCCCTATTTAACTGAACCAAAGCGTATGATTTTTTTAAAACAAGCACTTGATTATACAAAGGCAATGGTAAAAACAAAATCTTCTCAGGATGACGAGTATTGGCAGGCATCAGCATTAGAAATAATGGCTCCACATTTAACGGAGCCTTTATTACATCAAGCACTAGATATCGTGCAAAGATATCATGCTCGGCCGGAATTCTATGATAGAGCTCGTGTTGCACTAGCGATTCGTTTTGTAGAAATTGGAAGTGGAGAAAAAGCATTAGCTCTTATAAGTTCAATAATAAAATCCTTTCTGCAAGTTGAAGCATTGGCTATTTTGCATTCTCGTTTACTTGGGTTTCAACAGAAACAATCCCTTACGATTGCCCGAAACATCGCATATCCCTACTGGAGAGCAAATGCCTTAGGCATTCTTTTTCTCCATACGCCAAATTCAGATAAACCATTTGATTTGATAGAAGAAGCACTTTCAGAATTAAACATTAACGATGCTGACGAGCGCGTACAAACATTAGTAGTTTTGGCGGGTTATCTACAAGATTATTGGAATCAGGTATTTGAATTAGTTGTAAGAATTAAAGATTCACGAGATCGAGCACTCACCCTTGTTAAAATGGCATCATATTTGCCCATAGATTTTCTAGAGAAAGTAATTAAAATTGCACTGCAGTTAGAAAGTGACAGCCATGAAGAGAAGGTGTTGGCAGCTATAGTTCCCCGTACTTCAGAGAGTATCCTGATTCAGACACAATTACTTCAAAGAGTTTCTTCTAAAAGATTAGATTTTGAGAAAGTATTTATTTCATTAATTCCTTATTTATTTGATTCACTTGTCCCAGAAGCTTTTGAAATTGCATTAGACCTTAACGATGCTGAAATTTTGGCAGCATTAGTTCCTCGCTTGTCCGCGACTCAGCTTGAGAGGGTACGCGGGTATATTGGGAGTTTAAAAAAAGAAAATGATCGAATATGCTTATTAGCAGCAATTGCGTTAAACCATGACAAAGCAGAGCGGAAAAACATTGTAGATTTTTTGCTTAAAAATGAGCTGGAAATTCAAAATTACGGTACTGATTATGTGCGCTCAGTTTTTGCGTTATGTTTAGCTAAACAAGAATATTACTCAATAGCTTTAAATATCGCTGGTGCTATACAGGACGGTAACACAAAGACAGAAACTTTGACACAATTAATTCCTTTATTGCTTGAATCAGAATTACCAAAAGTGGTGAATTTATCGCAGTGTCTTAAATGGGATGAAGAGCTCCGTGTATTAGCTAAATTACCTCTACACATATCTATGAATCCACTTACCAAGATTATCGACTCGACTCTAAATTTCAAGGAAGTCTGTAAAGCTGACGATTATTATAAGGCGTTAGTAAATCAAGCTTTTGTTCCACTGTTGAATTATAAAAATATCTCAATAAATCAGCGCTCACTACTGTTTTTACGTTCAATTGAAACAGCAAATTTGATTCTAGATATGAAATGCCGTCTCCAAACTCTTCAAGCGATTTCACCTTACCTTTATGATAAAAATGTTCGTGAAAATCGAGATTTTCTCAGCAGAATTTTGAAAGATACCTTCCATAAAATAAAAAATTGGAATCGAAAAGAAGTATTAGCTGCGTTGCAAATTCTTTCTATTTATATTTTTGCGCTTGGCGGTGTAAATGCGGTGAAACAAACCTACAATGCTATTCAAGAAGTTGGGGGATGGTGGGAATAAAAATAATATCTACTCGGGCTTTACTTAAATAGAGCATTATATGCGAAATTTCTGCGGTTGCGTTAAGAAGAGCTCGCTACATACCGGTTAACTTCACGTTCAATGATGGAAATACCAGGCCAATTTCTTTAATAACAACAGGTCTTATCTTAGCATTACAATTCACCCTAATATTATTCCATCCTGGACTCTCTCGGGTTGAAAAAGAACGGGGGTTTTATTGGCTTTTGATAATTTTCATAAACTTTAATTTTTCTTGTCTGAACTGAATTTGGCTTAAAATGATGAAAAATTCTTTCGCTTTTACAGTAAAAAATTTTACTAATTCAAATGTCTATTGATGATTATTGTCATTATCATCAGTAAACAGCAAATCCCGGCGGATGAAATTTATCCAGCTTGCAACCCGCTAATTTTCTTGTTTTGTAGATGCCTTCATTAATCCAAACAGAAAAGTTTGTATCAAAGTGCTAACATATATAGAATCTCCAGTCATCTGTAATAAGTACCTTTTGGGTGATTAATTTAGATTGTTTGTTCCTAGATCAATAATGCTGTGGTCGGGTACTTCTATCAAAATCATGTGTTTGCCCCTATCAAGCCCAAACAAAACAACTTCCAGTACAAGGAGGATTTATGCGGTATGTTCATAGGGGTCACCATTTCTAGTTATTCGAACATCGTGCAAGGTGCCTAAACCCTTGATCGATACTTAGACTTTATAGGCAGCCAAACAGACAAGAGATTGCTATCATGAGCAACGCACTGCTTTTACATTCACGAACCATGAATTTACGTTTGGGCAATGCGATGGGTCACTTAGGCCAGCAGTTCGATCCAGTTTTAGGAGAACTGATTAGCCAATCCCTTTCCCTGAATGAGATGGAAGTTGCTATCAGCTTCGATGCCAATGCTCAATTCGCTGAGCTTTCTCGCCTGTTTACCGAATTTTTTCCGGACACCAAATTACAATTACCTGGTAGTTGGGGCTTACACCAGAGTTGGCGTTTCGGTGGATACTCGCATCCACCCAAAGTAGGCCAACCCCATTTGTTGGCAACCAAAGGGTAAGCGCCCAACCCCGCCATCTAGCAAAGCCCTCCGCAACCTGACATCCTGTGTTTTTTCTTTGATGAGGATGAGCAATGGCAGTCACAACCAAGTGGATCAATCATATTGAGGCGTGGCAGCGGAGCGGCCTTAGGCAGTCAGACTATTGCCGCCTGCATGATCTAAACGACAATACCTTTGGAGCGCGGTTAAGCGACTATCGAAAGCAGCAAAAAGGCGCGTTACCCGCGTTGATTCCGGTTGTGGTGAAGCCGTCGGCCACGGGAGCGATTGTCTTTAAACATGCCCAGGGCCATCTACTCGAATTGCCGTTGTCAATCTCGGCCCCCTGGCTGGCGGAGTTGTTGTCATGCCTGAATTAATTGCCAGCCCGCCTCAAATCTGGTTGGCGGTTGCACCGGTTGACATGCGGCGCGGCATTGACGGATTGTCGTCTATCGTCCAGCAAGCACTTGGGCAAGCGCCTTGCGCGGGATCGGCGTTTGTTTTTCGTAATCGCTCTGGTAATCGTTTGAAGTTATTGCTTTGGGACGGCAACGGCGTCTGGTGTTGCCAGCGCCGTTTGCATCGCGGCCATTTTGTTTGGCCCAAGGCGAAGGACGCGGGTTTTTCGATCAGCCAGGCGCAATGGCAGTGGCTGATCGCCGGTGTCGATTGGCAGCGTTTGTCCGCCACTCCCAAAGCGGAATGGCAAGTCGGATGACTTGATTTGCGATGGCTGAAATATCGAGAAAATACAACAAAAAACCCAGTAATAACAAGGCTTGCAGGGTATTTCATGGTATAATATTCACCATGAAATCACTCGCCGAACTGGACCATTTAGACCTTGATCCCGCCGCTAAAAAACAAGTGGCGGCACTGGTTCAATCACTACTGGATCAAGTAGAGTGCGATGCACAGTTGCTGCAGCTTAAAGAGTTGGAAATCCAAGCCAAAAACGCCGATATCTTGGCTAAAGATTCCGTCATCAAAGCCAAGGACTTCAAAATCGAAGCGCTGACGCATGAGTTGGCCCATATCCGCCGGATGCGTTATGGTGTGAAAAGCGAAATGTTGTCAAAACTCCAACAGGATCTGTTCGCCGAAACCTGGGCGAGCGATTTGGCGGCCATCGAAGCGGAAATCGAACAACTGGCCGACCCGCAACCGGGCGAGACCGTTGCCAAACCGAAACGCCCGCGCGCTGGCCGTCAACCGCTGCCGGATCACTTGCCGCGCATTGAAATTCGCCACGAGCCCGAACACTGCATTTGCGGAAAATGCGGTAACACCGCCTTGGTTAAAATCGGTGAAGACATCACCGAACAACTGCATGTCGAACCCGCCCAGTTTTCCGTCATCCGGCACATTCGCCCCCAATATGCCTGCCGCCCGTGCGAGACGGTCATCGCCGAACCGATTCCGGCTGCCGTGATTAATGGCGGCATGGCCACCGTGAGTTTGTTGACCTGGGTGGTGATCTGTAAGTATTTGGATCATCTGCCGCTCTATCGGTTGGAACAAATCGCGGCACGCGACAAAGTCACTCTGGCCCGTTCGACACTGGCCGAATGGGTGGGGCGCGTCGGCGTGGCCTTACAACCCTTGGTAGATCGATTGATTTGGCATCTGCAGCAAGGTAAGACCTTGTTGGCGGATGAGACGCCCGTGGCGCAACTCGACCCCGGGAAGGGAAAAACCCGAAAAGCCTATTTATGGGCTTATCGCAGCAACGACTTGGCGGGCGGGCAGACGCCACGCATCATTGTCTTCGACTACTGCAAGGGACGGGGCGGCGAACATGCTCGTCAGTTTTTGGGGGACTGGAAAGGCCATCTGATGGTGGACGATTATACCGGCTATAAAGCGCTGTTCGTCGACAATGGCCTCGGACAGCTCTGTACCGAGTTGGCTTGTTGGGCGCATGTGCGCCGTAAATTCTTCGACCTGCATCAGGCAAACCAAAGTCCTATGGCCTGGGAAGCCCTGCAGCGCATCGCCGTGCTCTATACCATTGAAACCGAGGGAGCAAAGATGAACATTGCAGGCCGAAAGCAACTCCGCGCGGAAAAGAGCCTACCGCACTTGAAAACGCTTCATCACTGGTTGATTCAAATACGGGTTACCACGGCGGATGGGGGTTCGACCGCCAAAGCCTTGGACTACACGCTGAGACGCTGGCCGGCGCTGATCCGCTATGCCGAAACCGGCCATCTACCCATTGATAATAATCCGACGGAGAATTGCATACGCCCAATAGCGATTGGCCGGCGTAATTGGTTGTTCGCCGGTTCCGAGCGCGCCGGACAACGGGCGGCGGCCATCCAAACCTTGCTGGGCACCGCCAAGCTCAACGGCTTGGACCCGGCCGCTTGGTTGAAAGACACGCTGGAAAAACTGCCGGTCTGGCCGAATAGCCGGATCGATGAATTGCTGCCGTTTTCGGCTGAGTATTTTGAATTTAAAAAAAATCAGAAACTGGTTTGAATAATCAACGTGTCGGCGTTGCGCGCTTACACCAAAGGTGCATTATTGGCCATTGAAGAACTATTACTCAATGCGCTTTGCAATCCAGGTTTTTTTAACTTTGATAGCCTTTATGATCTGGAGGACGAGTATCTGACGCGAGCGCCATTGCATGTCTTTCGTGTCACATTAGAAGGGCCGCCGCGTTACCACGATTACACTTGGCTGGATCAATTAACCAGAGCGCAATCTAGTCAAGCTTTATTGTCCACGATGCCATTGACTGCCTGGCGCTTATGCCAGTTGAAGCTGCTGCGAAACTTGGCCTTTCAATGGCTGTGTTTACATGAGGCTGCACACTGGCTGACCGGGCATCTTGAGTGGCTTGGTTCTGATAACAGCCAGACTGACCTAGGTCTTTGTTTAAGCGATCCAGAGTTTCAACTAGATATGTCAGCCAACTCCGCAGACTCAATCACCAAACGGCTGAAAAATATTCTGCTCCTTCATCAGGCACCCTCATGGGTGACGGCGTCTGACGCCAGAAAATGTATTGAATATCAGGCAGATTCATTAGGTTTCCAATTGTTGGCCTATCTGCAGCGGCAAGCTTCCACTGCCAATTTCAGCGCTTACCAACGCTATGAACAGGCGATGGCACGCATTGGACTGCCAGACTTTTTTGAAAATGTTGCAGTGTTGGATGAGGCCAGCCGTGCACGGGCCATGTTGATAGCCGCCGGCGCCGTGATCTTATTGATTGAGCGCGGTGCTTCATACAGCGGCTCTGGCGGTGATTATCCCATCCCATTGGGAAGGTTGTTAAATCTACAAACTACAGTTGTAACGGCCTCGCCTTTTGTTGAAATACGGGATGGCGAGTCTTATCTGAATTCCACCCTAGTACAGGATGGGCAGTTCTTATCATTTCCTCCGGGAAACTCAGGGTCGTTCGTTGGCGGATTTTGATATTATGGCCAGAACATTAATGCTCGACCCGTTTCTAGATCGGCAGGCCGAGGGTGGCAGGATTGGATTTATTCCATTGACCCGTGATTTACTTAGCTTCTTCGATCCAGAAAATGCAATTGACAAGCTTCAGACTGAAGCCGGGCGCGAATTTTTCAAACTTTATGACGCAAATCTCTGGATCAACGAAGCTTGTTCTCCCTACGGTAAAATTGATCCGGCCAGCATTCTAGCTGGCAAGCAAAGCTAGATAAGCAAACATGCTGTTTCCAGAATCCGCTACCAAATTGATAGTTCCTGAATTATTAGAATTTAGGTCAGAAAAGCAGTCAGTCAATGCATTATTTAATGATTATGGCTACAAAATGCATGAGCCTCCAACTCCCGTCAATTCAGCTGAGTTTGTGAAAGAATTCTGCCGGGCATGGCGTAACAATGATAACCAGTCCACTGTCCAACCAGTTGAAGTGTTTGACATGATGGCCCGCCGCAATCGCGACCTTGAACGCGCTTGGACTCAATATCTTCCCGGCGATCATCCTTCGGTAATAATTACTTCAGTGGTTGGACGGGCCAATCCGTTTATCATTCGCAATGCAAATCTTTCACCCTTGATCGTGATGTCGGAAGGGCTATCTGGATTTGTCTTCGGGATGGTAATGACCTTCATGCTGTATGCTCATGACCGACTAGAACCGGAAATAGCGTTGTCGGCAATGCGTCGATTCATGCTGGCATGGTTGACGAACGATCCGGTGCATACGCCTTCAGGAACAGAAATTCATCGCTTCAGCACCATTGATCAGGAAATCACCACATTTGCCGTCGGCATAGCCAATTGTGTCATGACATGGGCGTATTTTCACGAACTGGGACATTTACGCCATGGTCACTTAAATCACACAACGCAAATGATTCAATCGGCATCCAACACCAACGTAATAGCTGAAGCCCATTCTTACTCTCATGCAAACGAATACGAAGCTGACTGTACAGGGTTGGATATGCACCTGGATTTGCTTAGATTCGAAAATGAGTTGCGTAAAGATTTTGAAATTGGCAAACAGGCCGACCATGCGCCATTGATGGGATTTGAATTGATGGATATTGCCTATCAGACATTTCCGGCTTACGACCACCGCATTTCATCATCACATCCTCCCCCACTCGCACGTAGCCGCGCGCTCCATAACTGCGGCGCACAACGATTCTGCGAAGAAGGTGTTGCTTTTTATAGCTACTGGTGTGATCTTTTGGCGTATGTCAAAACCGGATTACAATTGAATTGACGAATATGGGAGTGGATTGATGGATTTCGAAGAAGTGCGAGATGGCTTAGCCAAGGTATTTGAAGCCATGATGGCGGCGGCTCCTGTCGATGAAATGGTGTTGGGGCTTACCGAAGAAAACGATCCAGACGAACAGGCCCGATCTGCCAGAGCGCTTGCCGGTCGACTTCTTAGCGAGGCACTGGCGAACGGAATTTCCCACTGGAACGGTATGCCGGAAATCATTCCACTATCCGGCGGAAGGGATACCCAGTTTGTCTTCCGCTTACGTACCAACATGAGCTTTGTCGTCAAAGTTCATAACGACCGTAAATTGCTTGATCAAATCATCTGGCTTAAAAGCAAATTACCCGAAGTTGAAGGTGCAACTCCCTGGGGGGCGCTGGTTCCGCGTGTACTGGCACATCGCCTTGATGCTTCGCCATATGCCTACATCATGGAAGATCTGCGTCAGGAAGATGGCTACAGAGAATTGGCTTGGTGGATTTTTGAAAGCGATTTGCTGCCACAAGCGCGCTACGCCCAATCACGAGACATACTGGATGCTGCTTTGGATCAATTACAGTCAGTATATATTAGCACCAGGAGTCTTAACAGCCGGCCCAGCCTTGAAAGTGATACCTATCTTCATAGGATTGAAGCTAGTCTGACAGAGGCAGTAGAAAAATTCCCTGGGTTTACATTGCCATTGGAAGTGGGGAATAAAAGTTACAACACTTGGAATGCCTACTTGGACACAATTAGGATGCATAGCGCGGAAATTAACGAGGACTGGCCTATGTTCGTCACCTCTGTCCATGGCGATCCCCACCCCGGCAATATTATTGTCCGTTTAGGAGGAAAAACTGCTCAAGAAATGCGACCGGAAATCCGCTTCATCGACCCTAAGGGCTGGCATCTGGGTGATTATGTTTTCGATCTCGCCAAAATAGCCCATTCTCTTGAACTTTGCGGACCTTTGGACCACTGGGATTTGGCTGGACAATGTCGGTATCATTTAGAAAATGATGTATTGTATATCGACCAATTTCCAGAAATTCCCGGATGGCTTAGTCAACTGGCCTGTCAGGTTGGCAACCGAGCAGAGTCAATGGCTGAATTACTTGGGGATGCCAACGCATCTCAGCGCTTTGCGCTTGCAATGGCAGCGAATCTGTTAGGTCTGGTGGGCAGGCGTACTAATAACGGCGAAACAACTACTGCGGTTGCCCTGTATGTTAATGGGATAGGCTGGCTTGAAAAATTTTGCGACAAATTAAAATGATAAACGATAGGTCGACTGAAAGTGATGTCCGCGATCAATCAGTGCCGCCCCCCGACATTGGGTGTTCATGTGTTGCGTTGCTCGGCTTGCGAACATCAGGACATCGCCTACAATGCCTGCCGCAACCAGCATTGCTATTCTTCTAACTCGGGATAAGTCCCGGTATTGATTAGAATAGGAGCATGATTTATGTGTGGACGATTCAACTTAACGGCTTCGCCGGCGATTATTGTCGAACATTTTCAATTACACCGCCTACCGAATTACCAAGCAAGCTACAACATCGCTCCTGCGCAAAAGATCTTGAATATCGTCGAACTGGAAGACAAATCCAGTAAGGCGGTGAATCTGTTTTGGGGCTTAGTGCCTTCCTGGTCTAAAGACAGCAAAAACAGTTCGCATTTGATCAACGCCCGCGCTGAAACCGTTCGAGAAAAGCCGTCGTTTCGTTCAGCTTTCCGCCATCGGCGTTCCCTTATTCCAGCCCTCGGATTTTATGAGTGGAAAAAACTGGACTCAGGTAAAAAAGCCTTCCATATCCATCGGCTTGACGACCAGCTGTTTGCCTTTGCCGGGCTTTGGGAACAGTGGCAGCATGAACAAAAAACCTTGTATTCCTGCACCATTATTACCACGCAGGCCAGCGAAATCATGGCTCCAATACACGAACGAATGCCCGTGATCATCACGCCAGAGCATTACAGTCAATGGCTGGATAAATCGACCGATGAAAACGAAGCTTTTGATTTGCTCGATAATCAGGCCTACGGATTGATGACCGCAACACCGGTTAGCGACTGGGTAAACAATCCACTGCATAATGATGAGCGATGCGTTCAACCCTTATAGCCACATCCAGGCTTGTATCATAATGATACAGATTTCCCCTATCCCGATGCACGGGTGGTGTGGATACCGGTCAAAATCCGCTTAAAAATGCCGGAGTCATTGGTCGGGTATTGACTTTTCGTTTTGTTTATGAGTCAAGGGCGAGATGCAAAAAATCGACTCGATTAAAAATCAAAATGGCGTCTATTTTTTGTGGCTCGGCGAAGCGAACCCTTGACTCATAAACAAAACAAATACGCTATGGGCAGGGGGCAGGAATGTAAACACATTCCTGCCCCCTGCCTCACGGCGAGTGCGGGGTTTGGGGCAGCGCCCCAAGGTTGTAAATCGGCAATTTTCTCCGTCATATTTCGGCGGATTTACACCGGCGTCAACAGGTGGCATTGGTAATAAGCAGTTTGGTCACAAACTCATCCAGCGCTATCATTTGATCATCACTGATAGCACTGCAAGCCAAGGTTAGCGTAATATTTTTCCCGTTATTTTTCAGCTTTCCAACGGCATTTCCCTTTTGATTGAGAAACAGTTTGGGTTCCGGTCGCTCAGTGCCGCTACTGGATTGTTTCGGTTTGCTGACCAAGTCATATTGTTCGATCTCTTTAATGAGATGGATTTGCGGTAGTTCCCCTGACTCAATGTGTTCCAAAGCAAGTAATGTTGCTTCATAATATTTTTCGGGCGATTCTTTATCAAACAACTTTTTGAGCCCCTCGGCTGAGGTTCTGTTGATCAGCCAAGGCTTTTGATTGAGGATTTCCCGTAGCCAATCGGGCAATTCCATAAATGCCAGGTAACGGTATAGTTCTGCTCTGGTTTTGTTGAGATATCTAGCTAGTTCAGACTTGCTGGCAAATGATTCTTTGACATTAAAAATGGCGATTGCCACTTCGTAATCGTATAAATCCTCACGATCCAGGTTTTCAGCAATGGCGAGTAAAGCCATTTCAATATTATCGACACATTTGATGATCGCATTGATATGGGTTTTGTTGAGGTATTGATGGGCTCGCCACCGCCTTTCACCAGCAATTATTTGAAAGCGATTCTCGTGCTTCCTGACTATGATCGGTTCAATCAATCCATTGTCTGAAATTGATTCGGCCAACTTTACAATTTTTTCATGGTCAAATATCTTCCTGGGTTGCCAGGGATTCGGATCGATCATGTCCATGGCAATTTGCTGATTTTCTCCTTCGCAGTTAAACAGTGAAAACCTTGGTTCTGCCGATTGGTGGGCATCAAGATTGTTTGCGGCAAGCGATTTTAACAAGTCCTTGGGGGATGGCTTTTTACTGGCTTCGTTCATTCAAATTCCTTATATCACTCGGTCAAGTCAGAACCTCCGGCAAAGCCGGAGGCTTGAAAATGAGAACCGCTCAAAGCGGGTTAATTTTTGTACCACCTAAAGGTGGTGGTGCCTTAAAATAAATCCAACTGATCTATTCTTTTATCCTCATCTTCTTGATGCTTTATGTAGTTCCGTACTGTTGCCTCGTCCCTACCAACAGTTGAAACAAAGTACCCTCTAGCCCAAAAACTCTGGCCTGTGAAGTTCTTTCTTCGACCACTATAGGTTCGTGCTATCGATATAGCACTTTTACCTTTTATAAACCCAATAACCTGCGACACCGAATATTTTGGTGGAATCGAGATCAAAATATGTACATGATCCGCCATCAAATGCCCTTCCTCAATCCTACATTCCTTTTGCGCTGCCAAATCCTTCAGCAATGCCCCCAAATATTGTCGCAACTCCTTATATATGCTTTTCTTCCTATATTTTGGAATCCAGACTATGTGGTACTTACATTCCCACTTCGTATGTTTTAAACTTTCAGGTGAATTCATCGTTTGTTTCCTTATCTTTCGAACTTTAGGCGGTTCTCAGGTAAGGAGACTCTCGATGATTCCCGGAATTGTCAAACTTTGTGAGTCCCCCAGCAGAGCTGGGGGTTTACTTATGATTAATTAGGACAGGTGTATCAAAATGATGCACCGAGCATTACGCCTCACTGACCACTCCGGTATTAAGCCCTAGCGTTTGAATGACGTACTCGGCTAACTGATCAAAATCTTTTGCGACTTTGCCATCCTTTTCCAATTTTCTGACCGGCACTCTGGCTATTGAGGCGTCACCCACTTTTGCGCCCGAACGGATGATCACCGGCAATACGTTGCCTATTTTTTCCTGCACAGTTTCCAGTATCGCCTTGCAGGTCCGCCGGCGTTCATCATGCCTCGAAATTAATACCCCTAAATTTGCCATGCCTGGATTTATCGTTTCTTTGATTCTTTCAATAAAATTGCGCAAATCAGACACGCCATATAAGGGATACTGACTGCTGGTTTCTATGGGAATAATGTAGTGGGTACAGGCCGCCAGAGCGTTTCCGGTTAACAATCGCAAAGAAGGCGGTGTATCGATGATGATAATGTCGTAGGCTTTACGGAGTAACGCCATCCTGCGACACATTTCTTCATAAGGCCTTGGCGAGTAATTTCTGAGGGATTCTTCGACCGATTGATCGAGTTCCAACGACCCTGGAATCAGATTAACGTTTTCAAAACCGGGATTAGTATTGGTTAATATTGATTCGGCGACTTCCTGCATATCGCCACGGAATAATAGCGCAGCGTTTTTACCGATCACGGACGGATGGTCCGAGCCAATGTGAGAACTGGCATTGGCTTGAGGATCGACATCGATGACCAGCACATTCAGGCCTTTGTATCCCAGTTCCGCGGCCAGATTAACGACGCTGGTCGATTTGCCCACGCCCCCTTTATTATTGGCTATGACCAGTACCGGCGCCAATTTTTCGTTTGGATTATCGTTCATTTCTGATTCCATCATTAGGTTAAAGGATTCCATTCGGCACCTGTATCAAAATGATACAAAGATAGTCATATCGAATGTCAATTTCATTCTCCACACAAAACAAAATATGCAAGCCTGAGTTTTGTGTTTTTTAGGCAATTTATTGAACGCCGGGAAAATAATTCTTAAATAGGTGGTTGGATAAGATGTGCCGATTTTCCTGCGCTATGAGAGCGGGTTTCTTAGCTTGAATGTGTATCAAAGCGATACACAATTAGATTAGCGGCTTAACAGTATCATTTTGATACAGCCACTCCCATTTTCACCATCGCCTGATAGCGTTCATTCCGATCGGTATGAACGTAAATAGAGGTCGTGGCGATATTGGCATGCCCCAAATTATCCCGAACGATCGCCAATGGCACCCCATTGGCCACCGCATGGCTGCCGTGGGTATGTCGCAACCAATGGGTACTGGCCTTCAATAATCGTTCTGCATGAACCGGATTTGTCTCTACCATTTCATCTGCTGCTTCCTTAAAGAACGCCTTGAGCGCCTGGTATAAAGCCGATGCGCTGATGGCTTCTCTGGAATCACCGCGCAATTTGCCTATGATTGCCGTTTCAGCGGCTGTAAACCCAACCGGACGTAAGCCTCTATCACGCAGTTGGGCATTGATCTCATTCATGATCTCCGGCGATATTGGCACTTCCCGATACTTTTGGCGTTTGCCGATGACATCCAGCCACCATTGTTCGCCGGTCATGGCACTAACCAGCCGTAAATCACCAGTTTTGGCGTTGACCATTTCATGCAGGCGTAAACCGGTGTAGTAAGCGAAGCTCATCACAAAGCGTATCCGCCGATACGATGCGCGTTGGCCGTCTGTCAGAGATTCATTGTTGATTTGCTTGAGGGCGAAACCGTTGATATGTTCCCAAAGGTGGCTGGACAACGCCCTATCGGTTCCCTGGCTTTTCCTGGAAAACGCTTGCGTGCTCAAGCCCGCAAAGGGATTGCTGTCCAGATAGCGCTGTCCCACCAACCATTCGCATAGCGCGCCTAAAATCACTTCGGCCTGCCGCACACTGGCTGGTTTCAATGGCCCTTTGAACGGCCGCCAATTGGCAGACCAGCGTTGCGCAGGTTTTCCTATCCAGCGTTCTGCCGGCTGCGGGTCTGAAAGAAAGCGCCTGTAGTTGGCGCAGTCCGGCGTGGTTAATGAGGATAAGGGTTTTCCGATTTCCAACACAGACCACAACAAAAACCGTTCAGCCTCTTTACGGTAAGCCCGATGGGTAGGCGAGCCTGATTCCCACATCGACAACCAGGCCAAAAGCGCCTCGTAATCATTCCGGGCATCGATTCGGCAACGGCTCACATCAGCCCGATTGCTGCCGGCCTCTCCGCTTAAATGGCTAGGTGGCGCAAACCTTTCCAGAGGAGCAATGCTGTTGGAGGGTAATGGCTTTTCCACGGCCATCGGCAGCGCTTGCAAATTGAGTTCTATCCCCAAATGGTTTTTGTGGGTTTCAAAAAAGTCCTGTATCGTTTCTGCCGATTGCCGGCCACATTGGGGAATGCTATACCACCAACTGCCTTCCCTGGCATTGATGTAATCGGCTAGCTCTTGTAATCGTTTTATTCTTAAATTGGCAAGCTTTGCGGTAACGCCTGCTGGTAACCACAGAGAATATAGATCATTGGCTTGCGGTATGGGGTCTGATAAGGATTGCAGGGTTTTGACGGATTCAAGGGCTTTTTTTATCCAGTCCTGACTATATTCCCGATCATTTGCCCAAATTCCGGCATGGTTATCCATGCCTAGCCTTTGAGCCTTGAGCGCCAGCTGATCACGAATTTGCCGGACAACTCGCATGACTTCCGCCTTATCGGCGTCATCGAGATAAAGTTCACCCAAAACATCCCAGCCTACCCCTTGAATCCAGCCTCGAATCAAGGCGCTTTGTGTGAGATCCATCAAGCGGCGTCCGAAGATTGTTGAACATGTTCATCCGGCCGTCGCTGACGTTTGACCAGAGCTCTTAATTTCTCGGTGGTTTGCTTTTCCTTTTGCAGTTCTTCCTCTTTCGCGATCAGCGATAATCGGGCGCATTCCAATTCCGCTTCAAGTTGGGTTTGCCGCTCAAGACTATCCCCCACCTTGTTCATGATCTGGGTCAATCGAGCAGTTAAGGACTCCTGGCTCATTCTCGACAACTCTAGCGCTCGCTCTTTATCAGCAAGGGCCTTAACAAACTGCGCATTCAAATGCTCTTTTTCTTCTGCAATGCGCTTCAAATGCCAATCGTGATCCTTTTCGAATTTTGATTCCCAGTCTTGAGCCTGTTTTTCACTGGCAATGCGTGCTTCCGCCAAAGCGCCTTCGCTCCGAGCGAAAGCTTGCCGGGTTTCGTGCAAAGCGGTTTCCGTTTGGTTTAAACGCATCGCGGTTTCTTCCAGTCGGCTGGAAAACTCTTGGAGCAATTGGGTTTGAGCAGCGATTTCAGCGGTGAATCGCTGTTTTTCATCGCCCCAGGCGCTTTCCTGGGTTTTTAACAGCTTCTCCAGTTCGGAGACCTGAGTTTGCCGTTCAACATCCCGCTGCTCAAGATCTGCTTTGCTTTTCTCAAAGGATTTTGCCGCCTCGTTTAACGCCAATATCCATAAGGATTCCGCGGCATCCGCTAACTGGGTGGGCATTTTGGGATTCAGCAGCTTTTTTTGATGCTTATCCACAAAATGCAGCGTCCAATCTTTGATGGCTGTGGTAATGGTGGCCGGGCTATTGACGCCAATGCGCGTTCGGATGGCGTCAATGGTTGGAAACTTACCGTCTTCGAACAAAACCTGATCGCAGCAGTCGTAAGCCAGTGTATAGGTGTCCCTGCCTTTCATTCAGCCACCTCCCTGTGCAAATACGCCATGAGATCAAGATTTAGCTGTAAGACTTTTTTCGCTCGGGTGACCGCGACATAGAGAATGTTGATATCTTCGTTGATCTTTTTTAGGGTTTCGATTCTGTCGATTTCGCTCACTTTGCTTAAATCAGGAATTTCGCAAAGCTCGATAAAATCGTTATCGATCTGCACATGGGGCCATTCCAGGCCTTTGGCTTTATGGCAAGTCGATAAAACTAAATTCGCACACTCCATATCTGCTGCGGCGCCGACTCTCTGAGTGATGTTGTCTATGATGACAGGTATGCCATCCTTGTATTCTTCGACAATGCGGCAGCGCGGTTTGATTTCAGCGTCTTCCACATCGTCCGCATAGGTTTTAAGCTCCGCAAAATCGGTGAAGGTTCGGATGAAGGGGTCGCGTATCCGCTCAAAAGAGCGTTTCCATAAATAATAGATATCCAGGATCTGATCGAAGCGGTAGCCCTCGCTACCGCCCACATGCCACCAACTCAAGTTTTCATGCATGGCGTAGGCGGTTTGTGAAAATACGCCGGCATTGGTTCGGCTGATGACCGTCCGCTTTTCGCCATCCGGGATGGCGCCAATTCTGTCACCCGGTAATAAGCCTTGAACTTTTAAGGCATGGCCTTTGATTGACATAATTGCATTAGCAACAGACGCAACATTTGGACCAAAACGAAACGAGCCGGTTAAATTGAACGCAACCCCGCCTTGTCTGATCGCAAAACCCAACGCGTTTTTGGCGCCTCGCCAGGCAAAAATGGCTTGACCGTCATCACCCACCAGAACTTTGCTGGCTTTCTGCCGAAAAACAATCGACAAACTGACCGGGTTCATATCCTGAGCCTCATCCACCATGATGACATCGTATTCGGATAGCACCGGCTCGGAAAGTTGGTATAGTTTCAAGTAGCCATCGTGCAACATGCCGACGCGCGGATTTTCGGGATCGGTCATCATTTCCCACAAGCGTTTTGCTTGGGCAACTACAATCTCGTTGATCTTACTCCCGCTCAAATCGCCGAACATCTTCCGGAGCTTCGAGGTATTCTCGCCAACGTGCTTGCCCAAAATTTCTTTATCCGTGCTGTACAGAAATTTTTGCAACGTATCGATTACGATGCTGGAGACCACCAAATCGTTATTGCGATTGCCGGTATATTCGGGTTCAGTTTGCAGCGCTCTGCCCAGCACCAGAGCCTTTTCGATTTCGTAGGGCTTGATCCCTTTGACTAATTTATGCCGGTACTGCGCTCCCGTGTGCCGATATGCCAGTGCATGGGAGGTGAGAGGCTTGACCAAGGTGCCGCGGAATTTATGTTCCGCCTCGGTTTGCACGGATTTAGTCAACACCAAATACAATATGCGTTTGGTTCTGCGGTATTTTGCGAATTCAATCAGGGTACTGGTTTTTCCGGCGCCGGCCACGGCGCGCACCACCACAAGTGGCGCATCGGTTTCGATAATTCGTCGTTGTTCCAAGGTTGCCTGCATGTCTAATCCTTAATTGCTATTTTAGGAATTTCTCACAGGTTTTCAAAAATGCAACAGGTGGAGGTGTCTGTCACTTGCTAGGGCGACAAGGCAAATTGATTCAGCCAATTTCAAAAAACGCATCGCCAATTTCACTCAACTTTCCAGTATCCATAGCCAACCCGACATTTGATCCGGCATCCGATTTTGAACCTGACTTTTTTCTGGCCAAAACCGGGGTTTTAACATTATCGGTTCCTGGTTTTAATGATCGCCGTTCGGCATTCTGTTTTCGTTCCGGTGGCTCGATAGGCGATTGCCCCCGCAGTGCATCGGTTGCCAATATCCGCAAATAAGTGGCACGCCTTCTAGGGCCTATTTTGTTTAAATACTCAAACAGTTCGGTATCATCAAATTCATCCACTGAAAAGTTAATAATTATTTTGGCCATGCTTACCTTCACAAATCAAAATGCCGCTTTTCTTATGCCTAACTATTTATTAACGTGAGTTCAGACGCTGAAAACCAGTAATATAAAAACCCATGACATTCGCATAGAGGCTGTTTTCCGGAACGGTGATATCGCGATGATTTAAAACTTCCTGAGCCGTTTCTTTGTAAATTGGGGTGCCGCCGCCGACCATCACAATGAGGTCGATATCGTCCAGACTGCCGACGCTGCTCAGCACCGATTGCATGATATTTCGAATATGCGAATTGATTTTGGGCACCAAATGCGAAAAATCGTAATCCTGTCCATTCAAGCGAGTCTTGAATCCGTTTTGAATCCCGGCATCAATCAGATTGATATCCGAAAAGGCTGTTTGCCTATCCTCTGAAATCAAATGTTTCAGCCGATCCAAAATCATCGACATGCCACCTGGTACGCTACCGCAACGCTCTTCCTGCATTTTTAATCCCCGGCAAACCAGCCAATCGACCGTAAAATAACCAATATCGATGGTTAAACTTTTGATCGCTTTCAAGGCGCCGATTTGATTGGTCCCCATGAAATAATTGACAAACCCACCCATAGGCTGAGGAATCACCAAGACTTCCTGCACATGAATCGGATCAGCCTTAGGAAACGCGTGTACGCCGCGCAATTTGTCGGCCATCCTTTTTTTGTGGTGTGCGTAATCATTCACCGGCAAGCCCGTCACCAACAAGTCGACGTTTGCTTTACCCAGATAATGCAACGCGCCACGCAGTAGCGCCAAATGCTGCGGGGTTTCCACATAGTTTTTAGCCAGATTCCGGTTTCGATCCTCGTGCGCCGACAGCGTATCAATGGCATCCGGTCCCACTCTAAAGCTGTCATTGCCGGCGATGACCGTGATCAGCTCCCGATTCGAGAGGTCAACGGCGCCGCGATCCGCTACGCCGACCTGCAATGTGGCGATAGAGGGGAAGTGGCCGGTTTTTAATGTTCCATTATTCGCAGCGCAAAATTTGGTATTCCCATACCCGACGTCAATCGCAACAACTTCGTTCATACCTCAAAACCCCTCAAAAATCTTAAAAAACCGTGATTGATCGTCTTAGACCTGTCTGTGACGGCCAGACGATAGTCAGTCAACGCCTTACACATGCCTTTGACGGTGATTGGCACTTCATTGATGTTCACTGACCGTTCTATGACTGTCATTCTCCCCTCAGTAATCGCCATTGGCCTGTCAACATGATTTCATAAGCTCCAAAAATCTATCCTGACGAAAGGCCGCGAAAAATCGCTTCTTTTGAAATGCTTTTGAGCTTGACTCCCATTACCTATTTGTGAAATTCTATAAATTCATTGATGGGTTTTTTACACTCAGGATTGATCTGACCCGATAAGACGTGCAACGGCCGCACGTAAAACGGCTATGTCTCCCTCGGATCGCCGCTTTGTGCGGTGGAATGGATTTCCCCGTGGTTTAATGCCAATATCTTGAAACAGCCAGTCTGTTTAAAACTCGCAATGATCAGCTCGCCTGATCGTTAGCGCCTTTGTGCGCTCTCTAAATACCAATCAACTTCAAAACCAGATCCACTGAACGCCAGTGATCGCCGTCTAATCGCCCGTTGCGAATTTTTTTAAAACTCAATCCAGACAGAGACGTTCTAAGTTTCAGTCACCCTAACCCAAGTCTATCAACACCTTAACGGCCATTTCTGTCTTCGAAATTCGGGGCAAAACGGGTCATTTTTATCACCCCACCGGATTCCGCTTAAGAAATCGTGAGTCTCCAGCATCGTATTAGGATGCTGCGAGCGAGTGACACCCACACGATTAAGCCGAATCCTCTTCAGACCCCGACCGCGCATCGGGAACCCAAATCGCGCAAGGAGAAAACCACACTACACAAATCCGCCTGGTATTCAGACCAGCGCATATCTTTCACCGTCGTGAGTTTGTGTCCGTTGTAGTTGAGGTTTTTTGGAGCCAGGGTTTACCTCGCTCACGGCGAAAGAATTTTTTCTCGGACATACCTGGCTCCACCCCAAAGTCACTGCAATAGCGGCGACTTTGGGGTGGAGTTGAGTTTCATTGCTAAGAACGTTGGAAACTTTATGCACAAAAATCTTAAAAACAGGAAATCACCTCATGTCCCGTAATTTCGGCATCGGTTCGCGCGATATGGCGTTCGCCGGCCGAATGATCGTCGAACGCCGATTTCATGGTAGCGATCAGTCCAAGGCAGATATTGCGCAACGCTGGGGATTTTTCTCAAAATTCGCGGCAGAACGGGGTGTAAAAAAAATGGAGAACGTCACCACTGAATTGGTTATCCAATACGGACAATCGCTGCAATCTGAATTGGACGCCGGAGAGCGTAAAACCTCATCGTCCCCAAAGAATTATGTCAGTGCGGTCAACACAGTGATGCGCCTGGCAACCGATCATCAATGGCTTCCAGTCAGGCCTGGAAAAGATTGCGGGATTCAACCCAGAAAATATCTGCCGACTGAAACCAAGGCCTTACCGGAAGCGACTCACCTAACGGCACAACGAATCATTGGTGAACGAATAGCTGCGATGATGGCATTACAAAGAGACTTTGGATTGCGTTTTAAAGAATCCTGTCTGTTAAATCCGAAGCTCGCACTTCGCGAAGCGTTGAAACATGGCCGTATTACCCTAAAAGCCGGCACCAAAGGGGGAAAACGCCGCAGCATTCCCTGTCGTCCATGTGGCATTGCTGCGCTAGAAAAAGCTATTTTGGTGCAGGATGGCAGATCGATGATTCCAAAGACGATGAACTACGCCGATTTCCGCAAAGAATGTTACCAGGCGATAGCCCTTGCCGGGATTTCAGGCTTCCACTGCGAACGCCATTTTTACGCGCAATCCCGCTATACGGAAATCACCGGCGCACCGGCCCCTATCAATGCCGGATGGACGCGTCGAGAACGGATTTTGAATTTGGCGGCTTTGCTGAATATCGACGAAGAAAAAGCTAAACAAATTGATCATGACGCCCGATTACGGATATCGCGTGAATTAGGGCATAACCGACCGGGGATAACGCGTGTATACATTGGCTAAATCCGCTGAGAAATATTTTAGGGATTATGTACGCGGCGGCGGCAAGGACAATCGAAAAAAACAGGTTGCGCGCATGATTGAATTCCTTGATTGGGCCGAATCAGTAGAGAACGTTCGTGCGCTGCATGGGCTGGGCAAAAACCATGTCATCGGCTTTTGGAAATCTCATCGCGAGTTATCGGAAGCCACAGCTTATAAATATTGGCTGGCCATTTCAAAACTCTGGGAATGGCTAGGCAAACATGAACCGCCCCCAAAACCCTATAAAGCCGATAAGCGGCTATTGCCAAAATCCGAACAGCATCCTGCGGGGATTTTCTTTAGAGATAGTGGTTTAGCAATTAAGTTCGCCAGAGAGACGCAGTCCATGAGCGTTCTGAAACTAGCCAATTTGACTGGCTGTAATTTGATGAAGATTGAAGAGATTGAAGCCGGCAATTTATCAAATGCCTCAGCTTTAGACGTACAAAATCTTTTAGAGATTTTGGGTATTCAACTGTTTGTGTCTGTCCACAAATGATGATTGTTTTCGGCTTTGCATTTTAGATTAAGTCTTTGAAATCATTTTTATTCCAACCAATCCATGGCTTGCATATTTTCAATCCTATGAGAAAAATAATCATTAAAATCTGAATATGACAGGATAGCTTATGTACGCTCAAGCTCAGAAAAAAATCAACCTTGGCCGTTTAAAATCGCTCGGCGTTATAGCGCCGGAATTTGTACCGTTTTTACTGCCCAAAAAATACCTTGATCTTCGCCCGGAAAAAATCATTTCGCATTTCGTTAATTTAGCCGATCAGCAAAAGATTGTGGTTTTGGGTAGGCTTCAACAAATCGAGGTAAAACGTGACTCGATACCGAGCCGCGTAAACATCAAACTTCAAGGAGAAACCGGGCATTCCATAGCAGGCACCTTCTTTGGCGATCCTCGGGATGTTTTACCAAGGCTGGAGCCGCGTCGCGGTTTGAATGTATGTCTCTCCGGTACGGTTGGTTTCTGGAATGAATTCCCACAAATCAAAAACCCTGAAATAATCGACCTCGACCTGCTTGGGCAAGTGATTCCCGTTTATCAAGGCAAACCTAAAGTTATTTCCCCGGTCATGGTTTACCAACACATGCAGGAATTGTTACCGATGATGTTGCCGGCAGCCGCTCAGTTGTTACGCGATAAACTGAAATGGCCGTCCGCTATGGAAAATCAACGTTTATCGCTGATACCTGAACTGGCAGACGATCCAAGCTTCGAAAACCTGTTGCAGGCGATTCATTACCCGTCATCGCCCAAGGCAGGGGTTTTGTCAGGGCGCTTGTTGAAACTGATTGCCACCTACGAGGTTTTAAACGGCGCACGGACAGAAACCTTTAGACAGTCAAATCCGAAATCAAGCATCAATATACCTATAGAGATGATGGATAAACTGTTGTCCGAAACCGATTTAAAGCCTACGAATGAACAACGGGCTGTGATTCAGGAAATTTGCACCGATATCGCCACGAACCATCCCATGCTCAGATTGCTTTCTGCAGATGTCGGTTTTGGAAAGACCTATGTCGCTGCGGCTGCCGGCGCTGGCGTTGTACGCGGCGGTGGTACGGTTGTTTGGTTGTGCCCCAATCAGCCCTTGGCCGTGCAAACTTGCGAAAACATCGCCAGCTGGTGGCCGGACGTTAATCCTGGCTTGGTGATAGGCAATGCTGACGATACGCCGGAGTCCAAATTTCTGATTGGCACCACCGCCCTCAACCATCGCTTGCCCGAAGGATTTTATCTGGATTTGCTCATCATTGATGAATCCCAAAAATTCGGAACCAACCAAATAGATACGCTGGCGGGACCAGCTACCAATGTTCTGAATGCCACCGCCACCTGCATTCCGCGCACAGCAGCCTTGCTCGAATACGGCGGCATGGCCGTTTCCAGATTGACAAAAGCACATGTCGAGAAAACGATTAAAACCCGAATGGTGGAACTTCAGCACCGGGAAAAGCTTTGGAAATCTATCAGCAGGAACGTGTTGGCCGGACACCAGGCTCTGATAATCTACCCATTAGCTGAAACCAATGAAGAACAAGCAAAAGACCGGAAATCTGCCGAAGGCGCCTATCAGCTTTGGAATAAAAGTTTTCCAGGCCGCGTCCGGTACACGCATGGAAAATTAAAGGACGAAGAGAAACTATCAGCCATTGCCGCTATGCGAAACGACGAAGCCGACATCCTGATCTCCACGATTGCAGTTGAAACCGGGATAGACTTACCCCGCCTTCGGCATGTCACCATCATTCATCCGGAACGCTTAGGACTCAACACCTTGCATCAGATAAGAGGCCGTGTTGCCCGAAAAGGCGGTCTAGGCCGGTGCGATCTTTATATGCCTTCGCCTATCAGCCCGGAATCCCAAAAACGCCTAGAAATTATGGTTCGCTACTCTGATGGATTCGATGTCGCCAAGGAAAACATGAAGCTACAAGGCTTTGGTGATCTGGGTACTGATGGTACTGCCCAATCAGGAAAGGCAATCAGTATTCTCCCTGGTCACAAGTTGAGTCTAAAGGAGATCGAATGGGTGGCTGAGAAATGGCTTTAGTTCTAAAGACTCTATCCGAACAAGCCAATTCTTGTAGCTTCTCAAAAAAAAGGAGCGCCAGAAAACTGATTAAGTGAGAATCCACAAAGGGATTCTAGTTGAGGTGTAGTGCCACCTATTTGTAATATTTTTATCGATTAATGCGTTAAGTAGCACTAGGCACTGCCAATTCGTGTATGTGCGCAGAGACTGAATGACCTTCGACCACCAACTCACCGATCGAAATTGGCAGCTTGAAGCGGCGGGGGCCGGAACTTCCAGGATTAACGAAGAGAACGCCATCGCGTTCTCTGACCCCCGGTACATGAGAGTGACCAAAAACGACTACTCGAACGCCTGCGGCTAATAGATCGATTTGTAGATCGGCAAGATCGTGAATCACATAAATAAAAACGTCGCCGAATCGTACGAACTCATCCTGACTCAACTCATCAGCCCAATTCGCCTTGTCGTTATTTCCACGAACGGCTGTAACCGGGGCCAGTTCGGAAAGCTCCTTGAGGATATTTGGACTACCAATATCCCCGCCGTGGACGATAAAATCACAACCACGAAGAAATGTCTTGGCTTCGGGTCGAAGAAGACCGTGTGTGTCAGAGATCAGCCCTATGCGAAACATAGCGTTACGATTACCCGATTCAATATTTGAGCTAATTGCTGGAGAAAAAAGCAATCGACTGTGATCCAGAATAAAGGGAAGTAAATATTCCTCCAAAAGCTAATTTTATATCACGTTGGTTAAAATGACAGGATATTGATAGGTGTCTGTATTCCTTTACGGATATCCACATAAGCCCCTTGGTGATCCAAACCGCCATGCCGCAACAGTGACCATATCAACTGCATCACGACATTGGCGATGGTTCGGTTAATCGGTAAGTCCTGATTTGCCAGCGCTTCTTCCATGCTGCATGACGGGGTGTCATTGTCCTGCATACCATCCAGCTCAGGATAGAAATCGTAAACGGTAGGTAACGAAATATCGTTTTCAGCCAAGCGCCCTAATGTTCCAAGAATAACCTGACCGGTATGCGACCCGTTTCCGGTATCCAGCCAATATAAATTTGGAAATCGTCTTCCACTGTATTCTTTTGCAAAATCGGCTCTAAATTGCGCTTTATCAACACAGGTTATAACCAAGTCACCTACAGTAAAACCAGCGTTTTCAATATCGAACATCATAGGTTTTGCCTGCCAGCCAAACCCGTATAGATAGTTGACCCGTTGAATGGTCACGATAGCCTTATTATGTCCAAGATCGGCGGGATAAAACGCCTGTCTGCCAATATTCGGCCGCTCAACCATGTCAGCATCCCAGGCCGTCAATTCAATACCGGGGTGTCCTAGTTCGGAAATAGCGTAATTAATTCGAGCAAGACTCGCCAACACTTCCGAGCCGGTTCCACCAACACCGATCACGTCAAATTTGACTTTACGAGTAAACCATTGGCTTGGTGTGCAGAATTTGAATGGTTTCTTGGTATTCATGTGGGTTACCTGCTATTGATTTGACCTTGTGTAGGTTTATATCGCAGGTCATGTAATATGCAACAGCAATGCTTCATTCCCACCCTTCAATGGAAAACGGATTTAAAAATTGCCGTCCCCACAGCAATTTTTTATCGACTTCGCGCAGCTGCGCTTCATCGCAGACGGAATCCCAGTTGATTTCGATCACCTGTTTTTGTTTTTCAAATATGGCGACTGCATCCTCTTTGGACAAAAAAAAGTGATGTGCGGTTTCAAGGCAAGTCTTGATTTGGCTAAGGTTGTTGTTTCCGGCAATCAGCATGGCTTGCGAGGCTTCGTTACCGGTACGGCCTTGCGGGCATATATCATAGGCTGGCGTCAGGCTTAAATCTTTCCCGTTCCAAAAGGCGGCATGGTTACGGGCATGATCGTCTGTATTGCCGCAAAGAATGTTAAAAACCAGCCGGGAAAATAACTCTTTCAGCGTATTTTTAGGATCGCTGAATCGGTGGCGGATAATTTCCGCAAAGATTTCATAGCTGGCGTAACGCGCCAGCATGTCATCCAGGCCAAATAGGGTCAGTGCGGAAACCATCGCCTTACGCGTCCAGCCTTGCGCAACCTTTTCACGATCAAAGCGTTCAATCAGCAACACGTCCTTGTTTGCCGCTGTCGCCAACTTAACTGGGGCAACCCTTAGTCCGGCAAGCGCCGCCAGCCTCATGGCTATAAATTCAACTTTTACAATGCTGTATAGATCGGTACTCGAAGAAAATTTGGCTACATATTTTTTGTTTTCGTCTTCTATCAAGGCTTTTGGCCGGGCGCCGCCAATCGAGCTGCCATGAAATAGCGCTTGATCCAGCTCAGGCGTGAGCAGTACGCCTTGTTCGACACGCTCGGCGGAGGCCAGTAATTCCTCCAAGGTGACATGGCTGGAAGAGCGCGGCGCATATTCGCTAGGCGAACGCTGAAAATCCAGCGCGCCTATGCGATCCGAACCGGATTCCAGCAGATAGGTCAGTTCGTCCAGTATCGTGGTATCTGTGTTTGAACCCTTTAGCGCCAGCTTTTTATTGATGATGACTCGCCGCCCCCAAGCATCAGGCGCGGCATCCCGAATACAACCAGGCATAGCCAGTCCGTCAAGCAAGGGTAATACGCCGGACTGTAGCGGCAGTTCCGGTTCATAAATAGCTATGGCCGGCATGGCGGTATCGTACACACGCTCAAGATAGCTTTTACCATAGTTAAACAAGATATTGCCATTGTAGGTTTGCAGTTTTCCGGCCACCACCGGCTCGGTTTTTCCCGGCAACCATATCCAGACAAACGCCTCCCGGCTGATGTTGTTAGAAGTCATCATCGACCTCTATGTTTTTTTCCAGGATACGTTTTGGCAGCAAGGCGATCTTATCGCTAGTTTGTTCGAACTGTTTCGACAATGGCAGTTTATCAGGCTCAAACAGTTTGACGCCCACCAACACAGCGACCTCGAAAACCAAACCTATCGCACAGCTCATTTCGCCGTTTTCGATCTTTTGCAAGGTAGCCCTGGAGATACCCGCACGTTCGGCTAAATTTTGCTCCGACCAGTTGCGCTGTTTTCGGCCCAGCTTTATGTGCTTGCCAAGCAAGGCAGCGGCATCTTGAGCATACTTTGAATAAGTTCTGATTTTAGACATTGAAGTTTTCTAGTGATTGACTGCCATATTAGTCATTAATACAGTATATGACCATTATTATAGTCACAATATTATTTCAATGTCATACAAGCTTCATTTTGGATTTTTTCATCGAACTGTACCAGAAGGAAAACCGTCTCGGGCCAAGTAAACTCAAGCAATCTCTGCATCTTTGTTATTCCAAGCTGCATCCGTTGGCTCATCAAGCACACCAAGCCGATGAAAAACCTGTAACTGAAAATCCCTGGCGCCCCGGCAAAGATGGTTTTGTTTCTTGCCTTTTAGTCTAGGATGATGGCAAATTTGCGAAGCCTGGGAGAGGCAACGCCGTCTGACCTTATCGGCTAAATCCGGCATTTGCTCCTTGCCATCCCGGTCTTTATTGAATGGGCAGGTTGGACATTTTGCCTGCATGACCGGCCATCCGCGTATATCGGTATTTCCTGTTGCTCTTGCCATCGGATTAGTCGCCAAAAAATCCACGTAAATCAGGACAAGGCAGGAATTGTCCATTTAAAACTAACCTGGACGCCATCATAGGCGCTTCCAACAAACAACTGCCGATGACACCGGCAATGTAGAAGTCGGCGCGATCCGAATGATTATCCTTACCGGAAAAGAACGCAGGTAAAGTCCCATGCGAATGCACATCCATGACCAGCACGAACTCGTCCGGCAGAACATTCTCATAGGAAATATGCCCTACACCGGCAGCAATTACGGTAGGCTCATAGAGCGAATATCTTTCCTGATGCCTATCCCACACCACCAAACTCGCCCATTCCTTTGGCGAATGTTGTTTTGCCTTTTCGACCATGCCATCCAAAATCCATTTTGGAATCCGGCCTTGTTTCAGGTGAATTCCGGTCTGATGCACCGCGCCATAGGGGAACTGAATAGACGACTCGGCAACCCTGATACGCGCACCGATGACTTCGTTCTGCGCTTCGATATAAAGGCCGTCCTGTCAACAAACGAACCGATGCTTGCCGGGTTCTGGGGGCAGCAGGGATTTGCCGAACAAAGGCTGCATGAGTACCGGAGTTTCACCCAAGACAACCCGGTCACGAGGATCGTCAAGATAATCGGTCAGCATTTTGCATGTTCCTTGATAAAAATTTCCAATGGCGTGTTCATAGGCTCCAAATATTGATTAGGAAAGAATTGCTCCTTCCCTTTGGACAGGGCATTCCAAAATCTGAAATGCTGCTTATCGTCAACGCCGTTCTGCGCATTTCCGTCTAAAATCAGCGTATGGTAGTTGTTGACATGTGAGAACGCGGAATCAAACATCACCGATTCCCAATCGGTTAAATGATCAATTTCACAGCCGTTGGGTAATGCGGCTGTGCCGGTACAGACCGCCCCATTTAGGCTCACATTCATCAATGGCGCGTTAAAGAGTTTTGTGTTCGCCGTGGGTCGGCGGCTTTTTGTTTTCAAAGCCGCCACGGCTAATTTCCCATTTTTATTCGCCACCAATAATAAGCGCGGCCAGGGTGCCATAATTTTTATCACCGACTTCGCTCCACGCAAGTTGAATATCATAGGCCGAACCTGAGCGGGTACTGTCCAAGCTATATGCCTCTCCGAAATCGACAATACATGACTGGGTAACAATTGGGCGTTACTGTTTCCCAAATCCAGGATTGAGCGCAACATTGATTCTACATCTTCTTTCGACAACAACCGTCCTGCGCCAATGACCGATTCATTGCGATCATTCACCACAAAATCATGGACGGATGCCAGAAAACTCTCTGAGCTGTAATAGTTTGTTTGGTTAATCGCTGTGCCGCGATGAAAAAGTATGGCTTTTTGCGGCTCTATTCTAGGAGAACAGCCACCGCTAAAATTAAAAAATTCGTTCGGTTTCATTGTTATGACCTTTAATGCTGTATTGAAATGATTTCGGCTAACCGAATCAGCCCTTTGGCTTGGGCGGTATCGATTAGGGCTTTGGCAATGCCGTCCACCGTATCGGGCGATAAGTCTGCGAATACGCCGGGTGTCTCACCTGATTGCCCAATATCCTGAAACAGACCTTCGACCAAATCCTCTTCCCAATCAAAACCAAGCCCGATCACATGGCCCATATCCAAATTGCAGTCGCCGATTTCAAAAACCTGCTGGTTATCTGGATTGTTTTGGTTCTGCCATGTTTTCCAGATTGTAACCGTGCGCCGGATAAACCTTAGCCAAGGGTTGGAATAAAGCGTATCCCTGGATTCCTGCCGACAGCGTATGACCCACGCCCTGATTTCTTCCATTTCCGGCACATTGGCGAATGTTTTTTCTACTGAGTTATTGATAAGCGATTGCAGATAATCGAAGCGTTCAGCCAGATACTGGGTATCATCACTCATTTCGTTGAATGGAAAAATATCCTTTTCGAGCGCCCATTGAGCCAATTCGGCATTTGAAAGTTCGGGCTGGGCATGTCGGCAATTTTTGTAGCCTTCCTGTTCATCTTCAAGGCAATAGCTGAAATCGATTAAGTCGTTTGCCTGTTACGTCCGCCTCTATTTAATTCCTAACCCCCGTTTTAGTCCCGATGTCATTCAGGGATATTGAAGATCCAATCACTTTTTTAGCGCGAGACAACTCCAGTTATTAAAAAGGCTGGTGCTCCTCTGTTATCGTGGGAAGTTTCTCACACTTAGTCACGCAGAAAGAGACCAGCCTATGAAGCGGATTGTCGCATCAATTCTTACTCTCCAACAACATCTTGATTCCTTATCCAATCAGCCCATTCTCTATCGACCTATTGCTTGTCCAAATTGTTCTTTTGGCAAGCTGTGGTGTCATGGCTGTTATGAAAGGAAAGCGGATAGGCAATCATTAAATTCCGAGTCGCTTAATCCGATTCCGATTCCTCGCTATTTATGCCGGGGTTGCGGTCAGACCTGCTCCCGATTACCCGAATGCATTGCGCCTCGCCGCTGGTATGACTGGGCGATTCAACAGGCGATCATTCTGATGTTTTTAAGTGGCTGCTCTTTGCATGGATGTTCGCGGCAATGTGGTTTGGATCGTCGTACGCTTCGCCGTTGGTGGACTGAACTGCAAGTGCGCCATCATGAATTCCAATTGTTTTTACGCGCTCGGTTTCCAGAGTTGGGGCGGTCTATCGATTTTGCTGATTTTTGGCGACAGTGTTTGCAAGCCATGCCCTTGAGTCGGGCGATGTATTGGCTGGATAGAGAAGGTGTAGTCGTCCCGTGATGAATTGAATTTAAACGGGCTTGGGACATTCGGCTGGCTTCATTTTCAAGACCCCACACACTTTGCCCAGTTCCAACTGTGTGCATTGTCGTTTTTCATAAGGGCTCCTTTTAACCTGCAGGAGTTTGACATGAAAGAGTTCAATGCCATGGCCTTGTTTCGGCTCTCGGTACTGGGACCATTAGTCAGCCGCGACGATTTGGAGCGCGGCGATCTACAAAAAATTATTCGGGAATTAGCCCAAAAGGAGTACGCCATCCCAGGCTCCCATCGGCGCTTTCTGGGCGAAAAAACCATTGAGTCTTGGTATTATGCTTGGCGACGTAAAGGCATTGATGGCTTAGTGCCCCAGCAGCGTATAGATAGAGGCGCATCTAAATTGTCGACAGCGGTTCAGGTAGCGCTGATAGCCGCCAAGCGAGAAAATCCACGCCGCTCTATTCGGCAACTCAAACAGTTGCTGGAAAGTTCAGGGATGGTGTCGCGCGGCACTGTATCACGGTCAGCCATCCATCGTTTGTTAAAGCAACAAAACCTTTCGCGTCCGGCGGATTCCTCGTCAGTTCCGGAAGAACATCGCCGGTTTGTCGCTGAGTGGGCTAATTCCATCTGGTATGGCGATGTCATGCATGGCCCCACGGTGATGTTAAAGACCGGACGCTGTAAAGTGCTTTTGGTTTCCCTCATGGATGACGCCTCGCGTTTAATCGCCCATAGCGCTTTTTGCACCAGCGAAACGGCTTTGGATATCGAAGGCGTTTTAAAGCAAGCTGTGCTCAAGCGCGGCCTGCCGAAAAAACTGGTAGTGGATAACGGCCCGGCCTATCGCGCCGCCACCTTGCAAGGTATTTGTGCGCGTCTGGATATCCGGCTGATTTATTGCCGACCTTATGCGCCGGAAGGCAAGGGTAAACTGGAACGCTGGCATCGCACCTTCCGTGATCAGTTTCTGAGTGAGCTGGATTTCTCGCGCATCCATGATCTAGAGGATCTTAACGCCAGACTCTGGGCTTGGCTAGAGCAGGTCTATCACCGTAAACCCCACGGTGGCCTTGATGATAAAACGCCGCTGGAACGCTATCAGCAGGATTTGCTCAAGATCCGGCAACTGGGTCAGAAGGCGGCGAATTTGGATGCCATTTTTTATTATCGGGTGCTGCGCCGGGTGCGTAAAGACGGCACGGTATCCTACCAGGGCCGTGATTTTGAGGTGCCTTATGAACTGTCCGGTAAAAACGTGCGTTTGGTGGTCGATCCTCATGCCGGACAGGTCATGGGTATTGAAGATGATGAGGGCAAAAGCATGGGGGCGGCCACACCTCTTGACGCCCTGGCAAATGCGCATCGCCGCCGGCGAAAACCGGAAGCCGTCACGCCGCCATCCACTAGCACAATGCCCCAAAAAGGGCCTAATCTCGTGGAACTGGCCTTTGAACAGCATTATGCTCACACGACAGAGGAGAAGGACTGATGTATCGTCAACACTTTGGTATTAAAGCGGAACCCTTGGGTAAGGCGCAAATTGAACTCTGGGATGATGGCACACTGGCTGCTTTGAACGAACGCTTCCAGTGGCTATTGCAAAGTCCAGGGCTGGGGCTTCTGACCGGCGAGGCCGGCGTCGGTAAAACGGCGGCATTACGGCATCTGACACATGGCTTAAATCCTCATCGCTATCAGGTCATTTATTTGGCTGAAACGGATTTTGGCCGCACCGATCTTTACCGGAGCATGGCGGCAGAACTCGGCATTGAACCGGCTTACCGGCGGGCTCAACTCTGGCGTGATCTCAAAACCCGTATTCAGGAATTGGCTGACAGTAAACAACTGTTACTGGTATGGATCATTGACGAAGCCCAAAATCTACCGCCAGAGTTCTTTCGGGGCTTCCCGGCCTTTCTGAATTTCGCCTTCGACTCGCGTGACTTGATGACCGTCTGGCTAGTCGGTCACCCAAGTCTGGCTCAAACTCTCAATCGGGCGCCGTATGCCGCTCTGGCTGGACGCATCCAGGTGCGATTGCAACTCATGCCCATCTCCGAACGCGAACGGTTTACCGCTTTGATAACGCATGCGCTCAAAGTCGTCGGTTGCCAGCATACCTTGCTGGCCGACTCCGGCATGGAGTTGTTACGCATGGCGTCCCAAGGCTTACCCAGGCAGGCAGGACGAATTCTGAAAACCGCTATGCAGATCGCCGTTCCCAAAGGACTCAACCATCTGCCCGATGACTTACTGCAACAAGCGATTGAGGCATTGCGATGATCATTGATATCGACACAGAAACACTCTTCCCGGATGGACTTTCCGACGAAGCCATAAACGCCATTAATGATGTTCTCCTTGAGATCGCCATACAGTGGGAAAATAAACACTATCACCAACTGAAGCGATATTACAAGGGACAACAGCTCGACTTGTTTGATCCCAGACAACCCTGGAATAGGAGAAAAACAGGCTGAAGCCCTACATTTTGTCTCGCGCTATCTTAGGACTGAATGCCGCCTGGGATAGCGTGGGTCAATCCGTGCTTTTAACCCTCAAATAGGGTGGTACGGGTTCCCTTAATTTAGGCGGGACATAA
>CAVPMI010000053.1:0-151853 GCA_963705975.1 uncultured Pseudomonadota bacterium | reverse complement strand
GCAACCGACGACTTTGAGCGCATGCGTTATCAAAGCGGTAAACCGTTCGCGTTCGGAGATGGGCATGAGTTGCAATCGCACCTGGATGAGTCCAGCCAGAGCGGTATGGCGCCCGATTGAGAGTTTGAGCCAGACTTGGGTGACCGACTAGCCAGACGGTCATCAAGTCACGCGAGTCGAAGGCGAAATTCAGAAAGGCCGGGAAGTCCCGAAAGAACTCTGGCGGTAGATTTTGGGCTTCGTCAATGATCCATACCAGTAACAGTTGTTTACTGTCAGCCAATTCCTGAATACGGGTTTTGAGATCACGCCAGAGTTGAGCCCGCCGGTAAGCCGGTTCAATGCCGAGTTCTGCCGCCATGCTCCGGTAAAGATCGGTGCGGCCAAAATCCGTTTCAGCCAAATAAATGACCTGATAGCGATGAGGATTTAAGCCGTGTGTCAGATGCCGTAATGCCGCCGTTTTACCGACGCCGGCCTCGCCGGTCAGAAGCCCCAGCCCTGGACTTTGCAATAGCCACTGGAAGCGTTCGTTCAAAGCAGCCAGTGTGCCATCATCCCAGAGTTCAATTTGCGCCTTACCCAAGGGTTCCGCTTTAATACCAAAGTGTTGACGATACATCAGTCCTTCTCCTCTGTCGTGTGAGCATAATGCTGTTCAAAGGCCAGTTCCACGAGATTAGGCCCTTTTTGGGGCATTGTGCTAGTGGATGGCGGCGTGACGGCTTCCGGTTTTCGCCGGCGGCGATGCGCATTTGCCAGGGCGTCAAGAGGTGTGGCCGCCCCCATGCTTTTGCCCTCATCATCTTCAATACCCATGACCTGTCCGGCATGAGGATCGACCACCAAACGCACGTTTTTACCGGACAGTTCATAAGGCACCTCAAAATCACGGCCCTGGTAGGATACCGTGCCGTCTTTACGCACCCGGCGCAGCACCCGATAATAAAAAATGGCATCCAAATTCGCCGCCTTCTGACCCAGTTGCCGGATCTTGAGCAAATCCTGCTGATAGCGTTCCAGCGGCGTTTTATCATCAAGGCCACCGTGGGGTTTACGGTGATAGACCTGCTCTAGCCAAGCCCAGAGTCTGGCGTTAAGATCCTCTAGATCATGGATGCGCGAGAAATCCAGCTCACTCAGAAACTGATCACGGAAGGTGCGATGCCAGCGTTCCAGTTTACCCTTGCCTTCCGGCGCATAAGGTCGGCAATAAATCAGCCGGATATCCAGACGCGCACAAATACCTTGCAAGGTGGCGGCGCGATAGGCCGGGCCGTTATCCACTACCAGTTTTTTCGGCAGGCCGCGCTTGAGCACAGCTTGCTTTAAAACGCCTTCGATATCCAAAGCCGTTTCGCTGGTGCAAAAAGCGCTATGGGCGATTAAACGCGAGGCGTCATCCATGAGGGAAACCAAAAGCACTTTACAGCGTCCGGTCTTTAACATCACCGTGGGGCCATGCATGACATCGCCATACCAGATGGAATTAGCCCACTCAGCGACAAACCGGCGATGTTCTTCCGGAACTGACGAGGAATCCGCCGGACGCGAAAGGTTTTGTTGCTTTAACAAACGATGGATGGCTGACCGTGATACAGTGCCGCGCGACACCATCCCTGAACTTTCCAGCAACTGTTTGAGTTGCCGAATAGAGCGGCGTGGATTTTCTCGCTTGGCGGCTATCAGCGCTACCTGAACCGCTGTCGACAATTTAGATGCGCCTCTATCTATACGCTGCTGGGGCACTAAGCCATCAATGCCTTTACGTCGCCAAGCATAATACCAAGACTCAATGGTTTTTTCGCCCAGAAAGCGCCGATGGGAGCCTGGGATGGCGTACTCCTTTTGGGCTAATTCCCGAATAATTTTTTGTAGATCGCCGCGCTCCAAATCGTCGCGGCTGACTAATGGTCCCAGTACCGAGAGCCGAAACAAGGCCATGGCATTGAACTCTTTCATGTCAAACTCCTGCAGGTTAAAAGGAGCCCTTATGAAAAACGACAATGCACACAGTTGGAACTGGGCAAAGTGTGTGGGGTCTTGAAAATGAAGCCAGCCGAATGTCCCAAGCCCGTTTAAATTCAATTCATCACGGGACGACTACACCTTCTCTATCCAGCCAATACATCGCCCGACTCAAGGGCATGGCTTGCAAACACTGTCGCCAAAAATCAGCAAAATCGATAGACCGCCCCAACTCTGGAAACCGAGCGCGTAAAAACAATTGGAATTCATGATGGCGCACTTGCAGTTCAGTCCACCAACGGCGAAGCGTACGACGATCCAAACCACATTGCCGCGAACATCCATGCAAAGAGCAGCCACTTAAAAACATCAGAATGATCGCCTGTTGAATCGCCCAGTCATACCAGCGGCGAGGCGCAATGCATTCGGGTAATCGGGAGCAGGTCTGACCGCAACCCCGGCATAAATAGCGAGGAATCGGAATCGGATTAAGCGACTCGGAATTTAATGATTGCCTATCCGCTTTCCTTTCATAACAGCCATGACACCACAGCTTGCCAAAAGAACAATTTGGACAAGCAATAGGTCGATAGAGAATGGGCTGATTGGATAAGGAATCAAGATGTTGTTGGAGAGTAAGAATTGATGCGACAATCCGCTTCATAGGCTGGTCTCTTTCTGCGTGACTAAGTGTGAGAAACTTCCCACGATAACAGAGGAGCACCAGCCTTTTTAATAACTGGAGTTGTCTCGCGCTAAAAAAGTGATTGGATCTTCAATATCCCTGAATGACATCGGGACTAAAACGGGGGTTAGGAATTAAATAGAGGCGGACGTAACAACCTTGCAACTCTGCAAGACTGATTCTAGAAGCAATAGACGGACAGGCTAACACTGATCGGTCAATACGCACAGCATCAAACAATGATTTATCGTTGCCTAAACGAACTTCCTCTATCAGTCTGGATAAGGATTTTTGATAAACCATAATACTTTTCATTGTCTTAAAAACTGAAATAACAATGGCAGTTAAATCCTTCTTCTCATAAATACCTTGATATTCGCCTTGCCAATCAGCATCCTGATCAAGACTGGCCGTGAAATCTAAAAATGCTTGTTGAGGATCATCAGCCAAAGCGGCGGCGTGAATTTCATCTTGCCAGCCCAACACCATGACAGCAATTGCAATATGAACTTCGAAGGGTTGTTCGTAGAGGGAATACCAAGCAAAGTTTTTGCCAAGTATTTCTTTTAGCTTTTCCGGTCCGGCTTCCTTCATCAACGATTGAAGACTGTCCCCAAGCGGTTGGGCTTCCTGAAGTTGAATTGAAAAGGTTTTGATTTGATCTGATGTAAATTTACCGTAAGGTTTTGAAGTCATGTGCCGGGACAGATAGAATTGATGTTGGCAATAATACAAGTTAACATGCGAACTTGCCAGCCATTCACAGGGACCTCCCACCTCTGGGGCTGCCGCTTCGCTGCCCCGGCGGGTCCCTCCTGTGGATGGCTGATTACATGCGAAAATAGTTTTACGAAAGACAAAACGGGTAATACATGCTAGCAGAAGTATATTTTCGACAGTTAGGATTAGATTTTAAATTATGTATATATGACACTGATAATAAAATAATTGTTATCCGAGGAATGCAGAGCGCTAACGATGAAAGCTTTAAACATCATTAACCATATTGTTAAAATAAATAGAAAATTTATTACTTATAGTTAAGATTTTGATTCAACAATTCTTTTGTATTCATCAAAGTTTTCACCTTGTTTGGCGGACCACATTGATGTTTGCATACCAACCCGATTTGCAAAGGACATCCCCCTAAACTCTATTGCAATTAAACGGTTAATTCCATATTCATGAATAAAATTTCTGAAAGAGGAATCGGCTTCAAATGGGATATGCAATTCAACTTCATCGCCCTGGTAAATTTTTATGAATTCAGGATTCCAACGCAGCAAATTGGCGTTCCATTCTCGAATAACACGCTCCCGCCGGTAAACTTCAGTAACCTTTTTGTATTTCTCAACATCAGAAATATAATCCTTTGCTGGCATTTGGCATCCAATCGCTTTACTTATTAACCCATAAAGGTGCTCAAGATGCATTTCATCATTCAAATCTAAAGCTTGAAAGTGGGAGAGAGGAACTGGAAGTTGGTCTTTATTCAGTCCTGAATGGCAAACCGAGATAGTCGGGATACCTCTGATCCAACCTGCACCAAACTCGGTATAAATCCAGGGTCGACTAAGAGCAACCGGGGACAACATACCAATAAAGATCACCGCATCACTTAACTGCTCCTTGATTGTTAGCATCCATTCTTTTCCACCTTGAAGACTATCTAAATTGGAAGAAACGAATAGTAGGCACAACCCTAGAAAACTTTTTTCCACGTCAGATTTAAAAATATTTGCTATTTCCGCATCAACAGCAGCGTGACTTACGAAGATGATCGGTTTATTTTGACTCACTTTCTACCTCTATGAACCTGTTTGAATGTAATTGATCTTGCGAGGGTCATCATTTCAACACTAACAGCAAATCAAAAAGTTAATTGCTAGGGCAGGAAAGGGTTGGTTGCTACCCTAACAGGAAGTCAAATTATACATGATGAAGTCGGAATAACAAATAGTTTAAGGCTTGACATTCTTAACATATTACTTTTGATAGAGGCGCAGCCACGCACTTTTTATCTTTTATCCGCAAACAGCGGCGGATAAAATTGATTTCGCTAATGAGGTTATTTGTTTTGAAACCTTCCGTTGGAGCCTCCCGGCGGGTTTGTGGTATCCAGCCAAACCAGAGTAGTTATTGCCCGGATACACCTTTTTTTGATTTACGCGTTACCGATGGTTAATCAGGCCACCAAATAGGTTCTAGTTTACCGTAGCTGAATCGTAGCTACGCTATACAGTTGATAGCCTATCCTTGGCTTCTTGAGACTGTTTTTGATTCGGGCAAACATTGCAAGGTATTGATTTAATTAACTATTAATGGCGTATTCAATATTTGTAATCAGTTGCCCTAAAAATAAAGATATTTGTAAATTAGATGTGAAATTTAATTAGTTTAGTATCAATAAAACCCCGCAAAATCTAACTAATAAATTTATCCAGCATTTCAAGTTATCACTCTCGAAGCTTATATGCTAAGATTTTGGAAGCGGTAAGGTTTTCAGAGGCATAGGCGGCATGGATGCCGCCTCTAAGGCTACATGGATGTATTCATGCCGGCCTCTGAAAACCTTACCGCTTTCAAAATCGTGGGTTATCGTTAACTCTAATGGCCGAGAGGGTTTTACCCTAGGTAATAAGGATTTTGCCGATAACTTCGCCGCCGCCCGCATTACGTTCAAACACTGCCGATTCGCCGCCAAATCCAAGGCGCTGAATTCGTCCTAGTCGCACTATTCGCAACGGGGTCAGTTCCAACATTGCTACATTTATACTAAAATGTTTTCCATTACAAAGTTACTTAGGCAGTACTTTTCCAGTAAGTAAGGTTTTGAAATTAAAGAAATGATGTTGCAATGTTGGAACTGAACCCCAATGTTCCCATTGTTCTATCCGTGCTCTTCCTCTCTATCCGAGAATAACCTATAATCAACTTCGAATTCTTCTTCTGTTGTGTATTGGGTTACAAAAAACTTTTGTTGACGATAACCAAATAAAATAAGATTTGACTGAATAGCTTTAATAAAATCGTTCTGTTCAATTTTAGCTACTTGATAAACTGTTTTTGCATATGAACATAGAAACGCCGATAATGCATTCATGTTTGCAGCTGAAAGTTCATTAGGAAATGGCGGGTATATCCGGTCTTTTTTATACTGAGTTTCTGAGGCAGAAATTACTTTGTAAAAGCGAAATTCCACTGAGCTACGCATATTACTAACTATAAGCGCATATGGTACAACCTCATTATCTTTTAAAATTTCTATTTTAAAAGCAAAGCTAAAAGCACCTTTCCAGGAATCGAAATAATTGCCGGATGCGCCAAAAACAGCTGTAAATTCTGCATATAATGTAGCCAAATTTATTTCGTTATCATGATCTCTACATAAAAAAAGGAAAAATAAATAGTCTACTTCAATAGGTACGCGGTATTCAATGATTTCCCGAAGTTGATTATCATTGATAGGATCGACCAAGCAGTGAAAATTTTGTGTTGGCAGATTAACTCGAATCTGTTTATTAAAGGATTCCATAAATTACCAGGATAATTTAAGTTTTGCTTAGGTGTAATCAAGCCCTAAAACTGAGCACGAAAAAATCATTAGCGACACAACGGGGCCAGTACCAACATGGCTACAATTAGAAACCAGTGGTATGTATAACGCGCCAACATAACCAGAGCACCACAGCTAAGACTATACTATCTAAAATATTAGCTACCCACCGGTAACCTAGCTAAAAACTAAGCTTAAATTAATACTAACACAAGTCTTTTCAAAAAACAAGCTTCTTAGCAACATAATGGGTTCAAAAACAATACGTTAGATTTAATTCTGGCAACTTTAACAATCATTTTGGCATGTAAACGCCGATTGAGGTCAAAATCCAGCATTCCAACACCGACATTCCAGTATTAAGGTCAAGTCCAACATTGCAACATTACCCAATTGTTTTTGCCCAGCCTATTACGGACGAAACGTAAAAGCAGGCGATTAGAAATAAGATTTGTAGTTTGTGAGGGAGTTTGATTATAGCCAGTCCTCGTTATTCTGGCGGCCTAAGATAGCCATTATTTCAACCCAGTCGCCATTAATACGGTAATAAATGCTTTCAGTACCATACACACTTCGTCTATAGCCTGCACGGATATTGTCTACGGTTTGAAATAGATACGGCTGATCGGCAATTTGTGAAAAGCGGTCCAGCAAGCCTTGATGATATTGATCTGCTCTCAGATGTCCGTGAGTTTTTACGCCGTACAACCAGATTCTCTTCAAATCCGTTCGGGCTTTTTGGGTTAGTTTATAACAACCTATTTAGCCGCGCTTCTTCTTTAAAGTTCGCTAATAAATCTTCAGGTTTTTCGTCTGTGAATCCACTCTGTTCGGCCTTCACTAGCTCTGTGACAATCTGTTCAATTTCTAACTGTCGTTGCCTCGCCCGACGAATTAAATCATTAATCACTTCACTTTTACTGCTGAATTCAGTGCTAGCGACCTGCGCTTTTAACCATTCGTCATTAGTCTCAGATACGGATATATTTTGATTAACCATTGCTTGAACTCACCAAAAACTACCATACCTCAATATTACACCAGATCAGCACCACTCAAAACAAAAAAGTAAGCATTGCCGGTGGTGTCAACTGCAAGGGCAGATATTAGCTCCAGCACTATCGGCATTCACCACATCTATGTGGCTCATGCTGTTGCCAAGCCTTGTAAGTAAACGCGGCATCCTCTGGCGGCAAGTTCTGCCGGCAAAAGCCGACTGTACGACAAGACTTTCTTGCAAGAATTATTGGGATGACGACTACCAGCAAGCTAAATAATTCAGAGTGCTTTACAATTGCACAAGCTTTATTAAAGCTAAAAGCAAAACATGAACATACCCACTCAATATATCCATAGCCTACCCGATAAATTACAAAACCTTTGCCAACAATGGCAAGCCGTTTCTTTGCCCGCCAGTCATGAGTCAAGGCTATGGCAGCGTTTGCGAATAGAATGGAATTACAACTCCAATCATATCGAAGGCAATACCTTAACCTATGGCGAAACTTTGCTGCTGTTGATACATGGCAGAACGCGCGGGGAACATTTGCTGCGTGAGTATGAGGAAATGCGCGGCCATGATGTGGCGATAGAATGGCTTAGGCAATTAGCGAAAGATGAGCGCTTGATTACCGAGGGCGATATTCGGGATTTGAACCGGATTATCCTCAAGGAAGGTTTTTGGCGCACCGCGCAAACCCCGGACGGCGAGCAGACCCGGAAATGGATAGAACCGGGTGAGTATAAAAAACAAGCCAATCATGTGCTGACGCTGAGCGGAGAGCTGTTTTATTTTGCCAGCCCGGAAGAAACGCCGCTGTTGATGGCTGAGTTAATGCAGTGGCTGCAAGCGGAATTGCAGACGCCGACTATGAGTTTAGCGGCCCTTTTAGTGCAATTACACGTGCGTTTTATCCGCATCCATCCCTTTGATGACGGAAATAGACGCGAGGTGCGGATGCTGTTGAATTATGTGCTGTTACGGTTGGGATTGTTGCCCTTGGTGATAAAAAGCCGGGATAGGCGGCGATATTTGGACGTAATTGCTTTATCGGATGCGGGGGAATTTCAGGCCTTTGAGCAGTTTTTACTGGATGGCTTGGAATGGTCGCTCAATTTGGGGCTTGCAGCGGCTAGCAGTATGTTATCGCTGGAAGAAGAAAAGGCTAAAGAAATTTAGGGGGTGGGTTGAACCTTAAGGCCTTGAATTTATTAAAAGCTTGGAATAGTATGCAATGCATACCCTACAATTTTAGAGTGGAATATTAAGCTCACCAAAAATTCTTGCACTCCAAGCCTTGAACAATCGACAGCTTTGGATTTTGCCGGCGGAGTTTGTTGCCGGAGGTGTCAACAGCATGGATGCTGTTGCCAAGCGTTACATGGATGTACTTGAAGCGTCCTCTGGCGGCAAATTCCGGCGGCAAAAGCCGGATGTGCGACAAGCCTATCTTGCAAGAATTTTTGGGGAGCTCACCCAGAACAAAAATATTTTTGCAAATCGAAATGCTTTTTGGTGGTACTGCTGAAATAAGTCTTTGCTCGCGATTGATGCGCTTCACTCCGTTCAGCACATCCTGTTTAGGTTTTACCGTTGGTTTTGAGGATTATGCCGATACCTTCGTCACCGCCCGCAATAATTTCAAACACTGCCGATTTGCCGCCAAATCCAAAGCGCTGAATTCGTCCAGCGTTATCAGTTGCGGATTAGCACCGGCTTGCAGCAGTTGTTCAACAACGGCGGTTTTACCGCTGGAAGAACTGTAAATTAACGCGGTGGCGCCGCTGGGATTTTGAAAGTCGATGTCAATGCCGGCGGCCAGTAACAAGTTGATGCAGGATGTAGCCTCGGCAAAGCAGGCGGCCCATAAGGCATTGTTGCCGTAGTGGTCGATGACGTGTAGATCGGCTTGGAGAGATAATAAGCGAGCTAAAATATCGTCACGGCCTTGGCGAGCAGCCAAAATCAATGCATATTCACCCTCCGGGTTAGCGCTTAACGGCAGCTCGAATTGGAAATGATAGTCCTGTAACCAGGTGGTAAAAAAGTCTATGTCGTTCATGAGTATATTAAGTTATTAAACCAGCGAAGGCCGGTTAAGTAAAGACAGATGGCCGATGCCGGCGGTTTGCAGTTTGTCGGCCAGTTCGCTACGACCGGCATGACCCTTGCCGCGCAAAAAACGCAACTCAGCTACGGTCAATAAAGTAGCGGGTACGAAACGGATTTCGCCGCAGCTCAAGCTAAAGCGGGTGTTTAAATTGCCGGGAATATTCAGCAAAGCCCCCACCCGGCCCCGGCCATCCTTAATATGTTCGATATTAAATTCCAAAGAAAGCAATTCGCCGTTCAGCAATTTCTCGCTCAGCCTAGCATAACCCGCCAAGGTATGGCTGATCTCCGCCAGCATTGGAAACAACCAAGTATCGGCTAAACGCGTCGCTGGGGTGTCAGCGCTAAGACCGGAATCGGGTGACTCGATAAACACTTCAAGGCCCAAGCCGGTTTCCGGTCTGTCGCGTTCCACCCAGGGATCGGATAAACCATCGGAAATAATGCAGCCGTTATTGCCGTGCCAAGCCGCCAACCAAGCTGCGCCGGCCGGCCATTCCGGGCCGTCGCTCATCGGACCCATCAAGGAGGTCAATGAGTGCAACTCTGCAGCCAAGAACTGGCTAATTGCTTGATGCCGCGCTTCGGTGACGATGCGCATCCGATCAGCATAGGTTAGGCCAATAATACTTTTAGGACTCATGGTCAGGTGTTTCTGTGGACAAGGATTCCCAGCGTTGCCTGGCAGTCTGACTGACATCCGCTTCCGGGTCGTTAAACATTGCCGCAAGTAGCGACGGCGGCGCTCTTAAAGCGACTTCGTAGCGTACGGTCCAATCCGGATCTTGACTGAGAAGCACCAGATCGTCTTCATCCATACGTTGCGCAACGATGCGGCGGATGCCGACATCGCTATCGTTAGCCAATAGCCCCAGGCTGACGCTGGGGATGCGCTCGGCAACCGTGCGGCGGACTTGATTGTCAGAATCGGCGACTAAGCGGAATAAACGCCCTTTCGGCAAGCGTTTAGCCACATAGACCCGCACCAGATAATCAGGGTCGTTGGCCATCAGCTCTAATTGGTGTTCCGGTAGCCGGTCGGCGACGGTGATCCTGACTTCTCTATCGGTATCGTTAATTAATTGCGGTAACCAGTCCTCAGGAATACGATAGGCCAGCACCCGCCTTACTGCTTCATCCGGGTCGCTCAGCATAGCCTGCAAACGATTGGTTGGTAAATAGCGCGCCGCGATGGCGCGGCGTTCCCAAAATTCATCCTGGGTATAGTCTGCTGCGAACCCTGGATGGGCGCGGAAAAAGCGGTCGATTTGCCAACCGCTTTGTGCCGCGACACAGCAATCACCGGGTTGGCATTGTCCGGCGGTTAGCAAGATCTCGCGATATTCGCAGAGGCTACAGTCGGCTAGCGGCGTTAAATCCTCGCTGGATTGGCTTAGCTGCATATTATGCTGCCTGTGCTATTGTCGGCAGTAATTGTGGGGTGATCTGTTCTAGCCAAGTTTGGATGCGGCTTTCGGTTAAAAAGGGCTGACCACGTTGATCGAGCACCAGACCGACAAATTCACCGTCGATGATAGCCGCAGAGTGCTTGAATTCGTAGCCTTCGGTACTCCAGCGACCTATCATTTTTGCGCCGTTACCGTAAAACAAACGGTAAAGATGAATCAGAGAGCTGGCAAAACGGTCAGCGTAGCGTTCTTGATGACCGAGACCAAAAACGGCAACGCGTTTGCCGGATAAATCGACATCATCCAGGTAAGGCGCAAACTCTTGCCAATTGGCTTCCTGACAACCGGTAGCCAAACCCGGCAAATCGCCTATGCCATAACTTGGGGTACCGAGAATCAGCGCATCGTACTGTAATAATTCGGCTGGACTGGTGCGATTGATGTTTTTAGGTTTGTCAGCTAACTCTTCACCAAGCTGTTTAAAAATCATTTTTGCAACCAGTCGGGTACTGCCGGTGTCGGTTCCGAAAAAAATGCCGATTTTGCGCATAATTCACCTGTATTTGAGTGCAGGACAAGGCTTTGCAGCCGTTTTAGAATTCTCAGCAAATTTCGAACCAGATTTTAATGTTAGTAATTACTTTTTAAAATCAGTCGGTTAAATTAGTTATACGCATTTTTTCAGTTTGTCGTTAAGTCGGAAGCCGACAATTGTTACTCGTTTGGCAGGGTTTGTCACAGGGTTGGCGTTTATTGGGCATTTAATAAGCATCCCCGGAGAAATAATTGCGTGGACTGCTGGACCCAGACTTCAATCTCGGCGGCGTCGGGTGTCTCTTCTAGTCCCAGTTGCAGTCTTTGCAGGCGTTCGCCACGCAAGGCGCTGATGAATTGATCGGCTAGAAAGGCGGGCTCAATCGGAGCGATACGTTCGGCTAATTGTTGTTGGCGAAAAAACTCTGTGAGGTAGTCCAGCGTGCGTCTTGGGCCTTGTTCGTAGAATTGTGTCGCCAGATCCGGGAAACGCGTGGACTCGCCGATAAGAATGGCACGGAGACGCAATACTTCCGGGCGGGTGATGCGAAAGATGTATTGCCGAGCAAAGGTCAATAAGGCTTCTTCCAGCGGGCCTTCAGCGGACAGGCTATGAATAAATTGATCGCTGCAACGCCTGATCAAGGCGCCAAATAGGCCAGCTTTGCCGCCAAATTCGTTATAGAAGGTGCGCATCGACACATGGGCGTCTCGGGCAATGGTTTCCATGTTCAAATTTCCATAACCATGTTCCAAAAATAATCGATTAGCCGAGTCAAGTAAGCGGTCCCGGCTTAATTGTTCGTCGCCTTTACATGGGCGTCCGCATTTAACCATGTTGTTGTCCTAACTAAATAAGTTGACATATATAGAGATGATACCTAGACTAAACGGTAACATGTATTACCATTAAATTTTACTGAATTTTTGAGGCACTAAGCAAATGGAAGAAAAACTGTGCAGAAAAGCGATAGTTCGGCAAACAAATGCTCATGCCCAATGTGGTTTTAAAACCAGGTTATCTGCAAATAAATTACTCCAATATCTATGTTTTTCTGTATTGAACATGGGCATGGTTTTGCTGCTCACTGCTTGTGACAGCTCAAAGGAACCGGCTAAGCCAACAGTAATAGCGCAAGTCGATGTTAAAATCGCCCAGCCTTTAAACCAAATGACCACGGAATGGGATGAATATACTGGTAGGGTGGAAGCGGTCAGTAGCGTGGATGTTCGGGCTCGGGTTGGTGGGTATTTGGAAAAAGTTAATTTCACTGCCGGCGAAAAAGTCAAAAAAGGCGATTTATTATTTTTAATTGATCAGAAACCATTTATTGCCCAGCTTAATTTTGCCACTGCGGAGTTGGATAGAGCGAAAACCCGGAATGAGTTAGCCAAAAATGATTTGCAGCGGGCAACCAACTTGTTCAAGGAGAAGGCAATTTCTACTGAAGAATTCGATGGACGGAGTAAAGGTTTACGTGAAGCGTCTGCGGCGGTTGAATCGGCGCAAGCCAATCTGTATACCGCGCGCATAAACCTGGACTATTGTGAAATCCGCGCCCCGATTAGCGGACGCATAGGCAGGGAATTGATTACCGCAGGCAATCTGGTTACCGGCGGGGATACCACAGTGCTAACCAGTATTGTTTCGATAGATCCGGTTTATGTTTACGCGGATGCCGATGAACAATCGGTGCTGAAATATCGGCGCTACGCCAAGCAGAACCATCATGGGTCCGCCGATTTGAAGGGCACGCCAGTGGAGCTAGCGGTCGCAGATGAAAGTGATTATCCGCATCAAGGCCATATCGATTATGTTTCACCGCGCGAAGACGCCGCCACTGGCACGGTATCCTTGCGGGGTGTATTTGCTAATCCGGACGAATTGTTAAGTCCGGGTTTTTTTGCCCGCATGCGGGTGCGGGGGGGTGCGCCGTATCAAGCGCTGTTAATCCCTGATCGGGCGATTAGCGTGGATCAGGCGCAACGCTTTGTGTGGGTAATGAATCAGGATAACCAAGTCGAGTATCGACAAGTGACGCCCGGCGCCCGCATTGGTCAGTTACAGGTGATTGCCAAAGGCTTACAAGCCGGTGATTGGGTGGTCGTCGATGGTTTGCAAAAGCTTAAGCCCGGCATAAAGGTCAATCCTGAGCGCATCACCTTGACTGAGCAGCAGGGAGCTCATTAAGAGTATGGATAAATTTACCTATTTCTTTATCGAACGGCCAATTTTTGCCGCAGTATTGTCCATTGTGATCGTGCTGGTTGGCAGCTTGGCGCTATTTTCCTTACCAATCACACAGTACCCGGAAATCGCACCGCCGACAGTAGTGGTTTCAACAACATATCCCGGGGCTAATGCCGAGGTGGTGGCGGAAACAGTGGCGACGCCTATTGAACAAGAGGTCAATGGCGTAGAGGATATGTTGTACATGTCTTCAACTTCCACCAATAGCGGCGTAATGGCGCTGACGATTACTTTTAAGCCGGGTACAAATCTGGATAAGTCGCAGGTTCTGGTGCAAAACCGAGTCGGGTTGGCAGAGCCTAGGCTACCGGAAGAGGTAAAACGTCAAGGCTTGAGCGTGAAAAAAAGCAGTCCGGATTTAAGTCTGGTGGTGAATCTGGTTTCTCCGGATAAACGCTATGACAGTATTTATCTTAGCAACTACGCCTTATTGCAAATCAAGGATACCTTATCCAGGTTGCCGGGGGTCGGTGATATTCTGGTGTTTGGTGCGCGGGATTACAGCATGCGCTTATGGTTGAATCCGGAAAAAATTGCCGCCCGTAATCTGACTGCCGGTGAAGTGATTGCTGCAGTTCGTGAACAGAATGTCCAGGTTGCGGCCGGTGTAATCGGTCAACCACCTTCACCCACCAATGCCGAATTTCAGTACACGGTGAGTAGTTTAGGGCGCTTGAATCGTCCCGAGCAATTCGGTGAAATTGTTATTAAACGCGGTGAGCGAGGGCAAATCACTTATTTAAAAGATGTCGCGCGTATCGAAATGGGTGCGAAGGATTATAACTCCTCATTATTTCTGGATGGCGATCCGACAGTGGGTTTAGCAATTTTCCAGTTACCAGGTTCGAATGCGCTAGACACTAAAAAAGCTGTGGTTGCCGCTATGGAAAAGCTGAAAACCCGTTTTCCGGTAGGTTTGGATTACTTAATGGTTTACGATACGGTGGTGTTTATCCAGCAATCGATAGATGCGGTGGTGAAAACCCTGTTTGAAGCCATCCTGTTGGTGGTTTTTGTAGTTATCATTTTCCTGCAAAACTGGCGGGCGGCCTTGATACCGATGTTGGCGGTGCCTGTGTCCTTGATTGGCGCTTTTGCGGTGATGTCGGCGCTGGGATTGTCATTGAACAATTTGTCTTTATTTGGCTTGGTCTTGGCGATAGGCATAGTGGTGGATGATGCTATCGTTGTGGTGGAGAATGTGGAGCGGCATATTGCCGAAGGCTTAAGAGCCCATGAAGCTACCCGCGTCGCCATGCATGAAGTTATTGGGCCGATTATCGCGACTGCTTTGGTGCTGGTGGCCGTGTTTGTGCCTACTGCCTTTATCACCGGCGTATCGGGGGCTTTTTATAAACAATTTGCGCTGACCATTGCCGTTTCTACGGTGATATCGGCCTTTAATTCGCTGACTTTGAGTCCGGCGCTGTGCGCGTTGTTATTGGATAGAGCGCACAGCGACAAAGATGCCTTTACTCGCGGATTTGATTACTTATTTGGTTGGTTTTTTAGCCGCTTTAACCGTTTTTTCGAATGGTTTAGTATTGGCTATTCGCGTTTGGTAGGTCGTTTATTGCGTATGACCGTCGTGGTTTTGGTGTTATACGCCGGCTTAAACGGCTTGAACTTTTTGGCGTTTGAAAAAGTGCCTACCGGTTTTATTCCGCAACAGGATCAAGGTTATCTGATTCTCTATGTGCAATTGCCGGATGCAGCCGCCTATTCGCGTACTGAAGACGTTGTAAAGCAAGCTAACCGCATTATTTTGGCGACTGAGGGAATTGGTCATGTCAACGAGTATGTCGGTTGGTCAGTACTGACACGCGCCAGTCAATCCAACGTTGCTACCATGTTTGCCCGGCTGGCGCCTTTTGAGGCGAGGGAGGGTCGGGCTGATCTCTACTCAGACGCTATTGTCAAAAATCTCACCCAGCGTTTGGCGGCTATTCCCGACGCTCGGATTGCGGTATTCGCACCGCCGCCGATCAGAGGTATGAGTTCGGTAGGCGGGTTTAAGCTACAGATTGAAGACAAGTCAAACTCTGGTATTAATGAATTACAAAAAGTGACAGCGGATATGATCGCCAAAGCCAGTCAGGAAACTGGCGTGGTTGGCTTATTTACGACATTTCGTGCGGGGGTGCCGCAATTGTTTGTGGATGTTGATCGTACCCGCGCTAAATCGATGGATGTGCCCTTGCAGGATATTTTCGATACCTTGCAAATTTATTTGGGGTCTTTGTATGTCAATGACTTCAACAGCTTTGGCCGCACCTACCAAGTGGTTGCTCAGGCGGATGCTGAATTTAGGATGATGCCTGCAGATATTGCCGAACTAAAGACCAAAAATAGCCGCGGTGGCATGGTGCCCTTAGGCGCCATCGCCGATGTGCGGGAAATCAACGGGCCCGATAAGATTACCCGCTATAACATGTATCCCACGGCTGAAATCAATGGCAGTACCTTGCCTGGCGTCAGTTCCGGACAAGCGATAAGTATTATGGATAAAGTGTTGGCAGCACAATTGCCGCCCGGTTTCGATTACGAATGGACCGAACTGACTTTACAACAAGTGTTGGCCGGCAATGTAGCGTTTTTGGTGTTCCCGTTGAGCGTGATCTTCGTATTTCTGGCTTTGGCAGCTCAATACGAAAGCTGGTCTTTGCCGTTTGCGGTGATTTTAATCGTGCCTATGTGTATTTTGTCGTCAATGACCGGGCTATGGTTGAGTCATATGGATAACAATATCTTTACGCAGATTGGTTTTATCGTCTTGGTCGGTCTGGCCAGCAAGAATGCCATTCTGATCGTTGAATTCGCCAAACGCCGCCAGGAAGCCGGAGTCAGCCCGTATGCCGCCGCTGTAGAGGCAGCTCGGATTCGGCTTCGGCCAATCTTGATGACTTCTTTGGCCTTCATCATGGGTGTGTTTCCTTTAGTGGTTGCTACCGGCGCTGGGGCGGAGTCGCGGCGCGTTCTCGGGACAGCGGTGTTTAGCGGCATGATAGGCGTTACTTTCTTTGGGTTATTGTTGACGCCGGTGTTTTTTGTCGCGGTGCAGGCGATTAGTCAGCATCGGCAGTCAGCAAAAAAAAATGTCGCCACATTGGCGCTGCAGCAAGCTGCTTCGGATGAGGGCAAGTGATGCAAGTTTTCGCCGAAATCAAAAAAAGACTCCGGTTTGGTAATACTGGTTTAATCGTGCCGCTGCTGGCGTCTAGCCTATTCTTAAGCGCTTGCGCTGTAGGCCCCGATTATCAGCAGCCGGCGGCAAACTTGCCTAATAGTTTTGCCAACGGCGCTCAGGCTGAGTTTTCTGGTCAAGAAATAGACCATACCTGGTGGAAACTGTTTAATGATCAGCAATTAATTGAGCTGATTACTCAGACTGTACAGCATAATTACGATATTAAAGCCGCTCGCGCCAATCTGGGTGAGGCGCGGGCCATGTATATGGAAGCCGGTTTGAGTCTGTTGCCGCAGATTAGTTCGCATGCCAATTACACCACTATTATGCGCAGTGTTTCCTCATTGAACAATCGCTCTGTATTTCCGCGCGGCCTCAGTCTTTATAACACGGGTTTCGATGCTTACTGGGAACTGGATTTTTTTGGCCGGGTACGGCGAAATGTTGAGGCGGTAAGTGATGAGGTTGAAGGGCAGGAAGCCAATTTACGCGATATAGGCGTCAGTTTGATTGCCGAAACAGCTTTGAATTATTTCGAGTTGCGCGGTCTGCAAACGCAGTTGGAGGTTGCCGAAAAAAACGCCGAAAATCAGGCGGAAACGCTGGCTATAACCCGGGTTAAACTGGATAATGGCCGTGGCACCGAACTGGATACCTCGCGGGCATTGGCGCAGTGGGAAACCACTCTTGCCACCATACCCGGCTTAAAAACGGCGATTGCTCGCAATATCCATCGGCTTAGCGTACTGAGCGGTCAATTTCCAGACGCCTTAACAGAAAAATTGTCCCAACATTTAGCCTTGCCCAGAGCTCCGGACATCGTGCAAATAGGCAGCCCGGGGCAATTGTTGCAACGCCGGCCTGATATTCGTGTTGCCGAACGTACTTTAGCGGCTGCTACCGCGCGGATTGGCGTCGTTACCGGTGATCTGTTTCCGCGAGTGACTTTTGTCGGCACGTTGTCGCTGGAAGGCGATTCCTTGGGCAGTATGAGTACGCCGGGCGCGGATAGTAGTTCTATGGGCCCCAAGATAAGCTGGGCCTTTTTGGATATGGGTCGAGTCTACGCCCGCATCAAAGCTGCTGACGCCCATGCCGAAGCAACTCTGGATCAGTATCAACAGACAGTGCTGAATGCCTTGGAGGAAACCGAGAACGCTTTAGTCGCTTACAATCAAGAACGCATAAGGAGGTCCTCGTTGGCGACTGCCGCCAGGGCCAGCGAAAAAGCCAATCAACTTGCACACTTACGCTTTACAGCCGGGATAGCGGATTTTTTGACGGTATTGGATACTGAGCTGCGGCTATTGCAGGATCAAAGCGAGTTAGCGCAAAGCGAAACCGCTACCGCGACTGCATTGATAGCGGTTTACAAGGCCTTGGGCGGCGGTTGGGAGGCAGCGTTGGAACAAACAGCTCAGCCGTTGAATTAAGGTTGAGTTCCAATCAGCAAATGCATTTTTAGGTCTTATGACACACTGACTGTGTGAAATCACCTGTTTTTCTTAAAACAAAAGCTCAATTTTGAAAATTCATTTTATGACAAATAAAATTTAACTGAGCTTATCAATAGCCGAATTAGTCATCACACTGCCAAGTTATTGGTCTGTCATGAGTTTGGGCAATTTAATATTTGCGTAATAATTTGATCTGGTTTATTGGTATAATTTATGCATTTATTAACTGTTTTGCCTGTGAGCAAGATAATTACGGCTAGCTCTGGTTAGTGCTTTAGATTGAATAAGAGCACTGAAGAGCTCTATAACAATAATAATTAATAATGTTGGTCACTGAATAGTCACCAGCATAAATCCTGACATGAAACAAAATCTTCAAGTTAAATTTTCCAAGTTTAAAATCAGTTGTCCTTTGGCTATCGCCTTGAAACTCAGTATATTAATAGCGTGCGCCGGATGCGAAACCGTAGCGCCGTGGGAACGCGGCAACCTTGCCAAGCCACAGATGGCCTTGAATCAACAAGGCTTCGATTTGGCCGCGCTACGGCATGCTTATATGTCTAAGCAATCAGCCACCGGCGGAGCGGGTCTTGGCGGGGGCGGCTGTGGGTGCAATTAAACCGATGAGCGAACGGCTGACCGCTTTCAGGGCAGCCGCTCTGGCCTTGCCATTGCTTAGTCTTGATGCGCAAGCCGACGACCCTTTGTTACTGGAGCCGGAGTTTGGCAGCAGCTTTTCGCAATATCAAGAGAGTAAGGGCAGGATGAAGGCCGATGTCTATCAGGTGCAGGCCGGCTTACAAGTCACGGATGATTTGAAATTGCAGTTTAATGGTGTTCGGGATGTGATGGCCGGTGCTTCGCCGCGTTATAATAAGCTTTCACATGGCGCAATTGTGCAGACATTGTCGGCCGCCACTATTTGGGATCGACGGGACGCCATGGATTTTCGCGCCGACTATGCGGTAAACAGTGATGTTAAGCTGGGCTTAAACGGTGGTAATTCCAGAGAGAACGATTACAATTCCAATTACTTTAATCTCGATAGCAGTTGGGAATTTAACCAGAACATGACCACAGCCCATAGTGGTTTCGGTTATTCATCCGATACCGTATGGGCGGTCACGCATAAAGGCGGTGTTCAGGAAGTAGCGGATCCGGGCAGGAAAGGCGATAAGGATGTTTGGAAAGGGGTGTTTGGCCTGACGCAGATTCTGAATAAAGATTCGCTAGTTCAAGCTAATCTAACCTATGCCAGCAGCAACGGATATTTGTCCGATCCCTACAAAGTAGCTTGGGTAAATTCTTTAAATAAGACGGTTGACGATCATCGCCCCGGCTATAAACAGCAAACCACTCTGCAGTTTCGCTATGTCCGCCATTTCCAAGAGCTGAATTCTGCGGCGCTAAATTGCGATTACCAGTTTTATGCCGATTCCTGGGGCGTAAATGGACATACTTTCGAAGTATCCTGGCAGCAGCCCCTGCCTTTGGGGCTGATGCTTAGCCCACGAGGCCGTTTCTATGCGCAAAGCGCAGCTTATTTTTATCAACCCGTTTTTTACGCAACTCGATTGGATGCTAATTACTCCAGCGATTATCGTTTAGCCAGCTTCGGTTCTCTCGATGGTGGCGTGCAGTTAAGTCGGGAATTTTTCGACCGCCTTAAATTAACTGCGGCAGTCGATTTTTATGAACGTAAAAAAGGCTATGCCTTCGGCTCCGGACCGGGTATCAGCCAGGATGATTTTACGTATTCCATGTATACCGTGGCTATGAATTTAAAATTCTAAATTGGATAGGTTTAACGCTTTTGTCGGCTCAATTTTTACACACATAAAAACTATACATGTTTATGAATGTCAAAGAATTTTGTGTTTCGAAAAGCGCCCAGTTATCGAGATTGATGGCCTGTAGGTCGTCAGGAAACCGCCGCCGGTAAGCGGTCATGATCTCCGGGTTTACCCTGACTAGAGCAAGCAGGCTTAGGTCCAACTCGGTCAGCGCAGCCTTGATTTTCGGCCAGGTAAACAAATGTTCGTTAACATGAAACGCCATATCGCGAAACATGCTTAGACTATAAAAATCCAGCCAATTCAGCAGGACTTTTAAGTCCGGGTGTTGGTTTTCCAGAATTTCCATGCGGAGCCGGCGCATTGCGTCGGTCGTGGCCGGCAAGCTTCGCGCCTCAATCAAGTTGCGGGCCTTAACCAATGGCTGTCGGGCAATTTCGCTGTACAGCGCAATGAACATTATGCCGCCTGGACGCAATAAGTCAGTCAATATCCGCCAGCCGGCCATAGGTTCTTCCAGATGGTGTAATACACCGGTACAAACAATAAAATCAAAGCGTCGCTCCAACGTAGCCAACTGTAAAATATCGGCCTGCGCAAATTCGATACATTCAACTTGCAAGTCCTTAGCCATGCGACTCGCATAGGCTAAGCTGGATAAGCTTAAATCGACAGCCAGTAGCGAGGCTGCCTCAATCTCAGCGGCAATTTTGAAAACCAGATAACCGGTACCGCAACCGGCTACCAGGATGTCGACCGGCTCATGAAATCTGGCCGGCGGCAAGAAGCCGGGTGTCAGTTGCGCCAATCGGGTTGCTAAATTGCGTTTTGAACCCGTGACCGGCGGTTGTTGCCAGCGCGGATAGGGGTTTTCTTCGTATTGGCGGCGTACTTCTGCTGTAAGACCGTGGCCAATGTCCGTCAAAGCAGGTATGTTGGGCTTTAGGCGCTGCTCCTCCCGATAATTATGCCACTCCTGGAGTAGGTTTTGCAGGTAGTCCGGCCAAGCTGCGAGTGGAATTTCGAACAAGGTATCCGCTGTTTGTAAATCCAGCCAGGGTGTATACAGCGCAAAAATTGATAAGTCTGACAATATTGCCGCGTCCAGCCCGGCAAATTCCGCTATAGATTTTTCCAGGCAGGATTCGAGTTCTGTGAGCAACTGGTATTCTTCCGGATCAACAAAAAATGCATATTCGGTAATCCATAAATAATGCGCCAGATGGGCCAGGAAATGCTTTTGCTTGTCGGCGAACTCTTGAAAACTTGCGGCCCAATCCTTCCGTGACCAAACTTGCAGAAGGGCTTTACGCAACTTGCGGAAAAGACGCTCGAAATCCGGCAAGGGTATGGCGGTGCTGGATAAAAGTTTGTGTAGTAGCGGATTTTCCAGCAGTAGCTCGTAGTCACCATGTAGCAATTCCGTCACTAAAGAGTTTTCATTAGCAACAACGACAATTTGGCCGGCGATCTTGTTAAAGGCTGGGTCGGCAAGCAATAAGTTTACTAAATCAAACACATAATCGGCAGGATTGGCACCCTCCAAGGCCTTAACTACCGCGGCCTGAAACGCTGTGCCGGGAGGCGTGTTGCCGCCGGAGGCGCGCAGCATAGACAGCAGATTGGCTTTTGCCGTAGAGTCTTGTGGAATGAGCGCCAGCAATTGCGCTTGCCGCTGTAACGCTTGTTGAGTATCTCCGGTTCTAAGCAGGCTTTTCGCTAGATAATCTAAAGCTTTCAGGTAGTTAGGGTGTTTGTGCGCTGATTCGTTCACCATCGTAACGGCTGGTTGCAAAGTATTGACCGCTTCCAAGAATTTTCCTTGTCTGAAGTCGAGCATGCCTAGTCTAACCAGATCGGCCAGCCGGGTAAGTTGCTTGGGTTTTAGCTTGGGTTTGAGCATGATGGGCGTTGATTTGCTGAGCAAGGGTGCAAACCTGTTATAGTAAGTTTAGTAGTCATCATAAATAATAAGTGGGTGCATTTAGCACCCACGAATTTTGTCGGGAACGGTGCTGCACGTTCCGTAAAGGCCAGTCTGGAAAGAAGTTGGTCAGCGCATGTGAGATTAGCTAATCCTAAGCGCTGACTTGTTAAATCACTGAGATAATAGTTGGTCAAACGGTAACAGCGGGGTGCTATTGCCGTTTGCCCCTACAGCGTTTATATTTAGGAATTCATCAGCTCCAAGCACAGAGGATAAGGGATTAGTGTTGGTTATCGTAACATTGTCGCCGGTATGCCCATGAGTAATCGTAATTGCCGGATGGTCGAAAGGGGCTTGTTCGTAGCGCACCCGATCGTCGGTCAAGGTTTTTAGAAAAGTGATAAGATCGGCGCGATTTTGTGGCGTAGTCGCCAAGTTTGCTTGTGCAAATACCCCGGCAAAATCCAAGCCAGGCGGATTGAAGTTACCGCCTCTGGCATAAAATTCCAGCACCTGTTCCAGTGTTGACATACTGCCGTTATGCATATAAGGACCAGTCAATTCGATATTGCGCAGACTGGGAATTTTGTAGATGCCATTGACCACCGCTAGGGTTTTGAGGCTGGAAGTTTTACCTAGTTCAGTCTTTACTGAAGACGGAGTCGGTTGGTAGGCTAGGGTTGGGCTAATGCAACCGTTCGTGCTTGATGTTTGCGGCATGATGCCGTCAGCTTGAGTGAAGGTTGAACTGGATTGTCTCGAAATGTTTAGGGCAAACGCAAGTTGAAAATTACAAGGGGCCGCCTCGCTTACCGGTGCGTCGTAAACTCCAGCTTTATTTCCTGCTAGATATTGCAGATATTGCAAGCTGTAAGCTAAAGGGTTGCCAAAATCGTCGACCCCGCCCAAACCTATATCCGCGCCGTCAGGTGAGACACCGTTAGAAGTAAATCCGGTATCCATTAAGGTCGGTCCGGCCACGCTTGGAATTCGGTTGACGACACTACTTGAGGTTCTGATAGGGTTAGACGGACTGCCGAAAGCAGTTGGATTGGTTTGTACCAATTGGGCGTTAACAGCCACAGTGGCTGCGGTAAATGTGGCGCCAATATGGCAATTGGCACAATTGGAAACCATAAACTGATTCAGTCCGTTCATGGCCGAAGCGCTTAAAGTGGTCGGAAAACCATTCGCATCGCGGGGGCTTTGGTCGAAAGGTGACTGGTCGGACACCAATGTGGAGACATACATTTGGATGGCAAGACCGAAAAACATCGAAAAATTGGCTTCCATTTGGCTATAGGCCGCCGATCCAGGCGCAGTTGGGCTACCGAAGACGTCACGTTTGCCATAAGACCAATATATTGGGTTAAACGCAGTACTTACCAGATCACGATAGGTGTAACCCAGTCCCGTCAGCAAATTATTTGGGTCTTGGGTGCCGAAGCTGTTACTCAAAGGTCCTAGAACGCTATCCTGAAAATGCACCTGTTGTGTCGCCAAGGCGTAGCGGTTCAATAATTTGCGGCCAAGATCGTTGAAAGTCCGGTTTGTGCAACTCATTTCAGAGTTGTTGACGGGGGCGGATAGCGCCACCGAAGCGATGGAGGAATTGATTAATTCCAAGCGTTGTTTTTGGACAGTGGTGTTGTTGGTCTTTACCCAAACGCCGGCGTTTGGATCTCGGTCACCCCAAGGGCTGCTGCCGTTGAACACGTTATTGGCCCGGCCGTCCCAGAAGCTGCGATAGTTGAAAATGGCGTTGATCACGGTAGGCGCATTGCGCGGCGTTACCTTGCGTGTTCCTACGCCGCCGACATGGAATAATGGATCGGCGGAGCGGGTGCAGACATCGTTGCTGTCGGTAGATGCCAATGCAAAATTATTCGGCAGCACCGCCGAGAATAGGCCGGCAAAGGTTCCGGAGGAGGCCATGACATCATCGCTCCGAAAAATAAGGGCGGAGCCTGGGTCCATCGGGTTGGCAAGTTGTAAAAATGGGAAATCCGCACTGGTCATTGTATAGTTCGGGCCGCCAGCGTTGCCGCTGGCGGTGGGTTGAAAAATGCCGGCGCTAGGTAAATCGGAGAGTTTTCCGCCTGGAGATAATTGATTTTTGGTTCTGGCGTCGGCACCGGCGTGAAAATGACAACTGGCGCAGGCCATGCCGTCGCTGCCGACAGCGGTGTCCCAAAACAGCGCTTTGCCCAGAGCGATAGCCGTGCCCTGATCGACCACAAGCGGATTATCGCCATCCAGCAGACCCGGAACCGGCGGAAAAGGGACACCTTGCAGGCTCATCGGCAATGGCCCCGGATTGTCAGCCAAGGCCGGCTTCAATAACATGCTGCTGTTGATTAGGACCAGCAAAGCCGGGGTGGATAGCTGAATAAGCCTTTTAAACATTTTACTGCTCCGAAAATGCGATTTGTTTTAATGTTTCATTCTTGACCAGTGCACTTTCTGCAAGGCTAATCGTTGAATTTTGAATCGGGTCGGCTGCGCGCTGGCATAACTCTTAGCCGGGAATTTGACTAGTTTATAATTCAAGGGCCATATTTCAGCGTAGATTCTAATCCGCTTGAAAACAACTTCTAACTAGCGTGCTCTGCATAAAATTTAGAGTGCGGGGTCGGGAAAGCTCGGCCCCGCAATGCAGCCTGCTTTATGCCAACTGCTGTTTTCTGCGTCCTGCCGCCAACAGACTGGCTATTGCAGTACCGAACAAATACACCGCGCCTGGCAGCGGTACGGCGGTAACGGTAATATCGTAAGTTGACGGTAAAGTGAGTGCTGCGTTTGCCCCACCGATAAAAATGGTATAGTTGCCTATCGCCAGATTGTTAAATATCAGTTCGGCATAGTTGGAACCAACGCCGCCACCGACGCTGCCACTAAAATAATTATTGTCGGTAGCGACCTGATTGACTCCGGAATTAATCACCTGATCATAGCCGTTTTGAGCTGCGTTAGTACTGGCTATGCCGGAGTTGACATAGGCCAATGTCTCCAGCATGTTGCCACCACCAACGGAGGCCGCGCCTTCGGCAATCACAGATGGAGAAATGGTAACCGATGGATCTGTCATCCAAACTGTGCCATAACTTCCTATTTGGCCGACTTGATTGAAATCATGCGCAGGGTTGTTTGACGAGTTTAACAAGCTTTGTTCAGTGGCGCCCAAAGTATTGGTACCGCCATTGAAAGGTCCGTTGGAAGCATACATAGTAAAGGCAAGATTGGTATTGCCGGTTAAAACTTGTGCCATTACATCAATTTGTGGGCTGGCAGAAGTAACTGAGAAATTAAACCATTGACCGGTGTGACCCCAGGCATCGTTATTTAAGTTTGGATTGGTAGTCCAAGACTCTCTGTTAACTGAACCGGAAGTGGTTTGAATCATGGAAACCCCGCCGCCAATAACGTTGTCTGCAGGTCCGCCCACCCATTGCACTGGGGTTGGGGTTGATCCCTGGTTTGGGTTGCCTTGGATGGTAACGCCGCCAGCTGCAAAAGCTCCACTGCTAAGTACAGATAAGGCAGAACCCGCCAGTATTGCCTTCACGGCAGTTTGTAATTTAATGCTCATTCAAAATCTCCATTGTGCTTGCGCACTTTTCGTTGTTTAACATAAAAAAATGATGCACACTGAAAGCAGGTTATACATCTCGTCTAAATTTTAATTTTTTGGTGCAAAGTCTGAATATTAGATCCGGCTAAGGGTCGGCAGACCTCTACACCTATCTAATGACTATCTATGCGGCGCGGCTGTCTTATTAAGACCCTTGGCTTTCCGGCCCCGGCTCGCGCCGGGTGTGGCGGCTCGTCAGCCGGCCATCAGCCTGGATAACAAACTTGTGCTAAAGCAAGCGAGATGGCGCGGGATGACAAATTCTTATTAGCACATAATATGCCAGTAGTTTGGTTGTGGAATTTGTAGCGGGTAAGCTAAGCAAGAAAAGGGGGGGCAAAACTTATCTGGTTTCGTTTCGGTCGGTCTGAAAATCTGAAGTTAATTAAACTATGTTATATAGCGACTTTTAGTGTGCTATATAACCTATTTTCAGCATACAAACTAATGATGGCTTGTTGCAAGCGGGCTTAAAGACCTGGTTAATCTTTCTAAGACTATGTAATATGCCGGGATTTTGTAGCGTATGCAGCGCATATATTTTTTAGGCTTTGACTTGATCCTTGTCCTTAAGGTATGCGCCGGCATACCTTACAGTTCTTTGGTTTAGCTGATGTATCTAGCTAAATCTGCAAAAAATTTGGCTTAATCTTTGCTTTCGCCAGTGAGAGTCAAACTAGCAGGAGATGAAGATTAAAACCCGATCCGAACCAGTACCGCAACGAAACGATCCCTGTTGGTGTGGCAGCGGCAAAAAATTTAAGAAATGCTGCCTGGAAAAATCAGGAAGTTTTGCTGCTATGCCGGCAAATAATTTTCAAGCTAATGTAAGCGCAGCTCAAATCGCTGTTCGCGACCATAATTTAACAGCTGCTGAACATTTTTTTCGGGCGGCGCTCTCGCAACAAAAAAACTCGGCGCTAGCCTTGGTTGGTTTAGGCCAATGTTTATGCCAATTAAATCGGGCGACTGAAGGCGTACCATTGCTTTGTCAGGCGGGTAGGATCTCGCTCAAACTGGCAAAACAAAACAGTGAGACGAAATATATTTTGGATATTGCTTATCAACTGGCGCGCTGTCATGCGCCTGAAGAAGCCCTGTTGTTGGCAAAAGCGGCTTTGGGATTGGATGCCGATTCCGCCAATGCGCTGCATATAGTTGCCATGAGTTTACAGGCTTTAAATAAACATTCTGAGGCTTATACTTATTCACTAAGGGCTGTGGCGCTTGCCCCAGAGGACGCGAACGCCCACATTCAACTGGCGGTATTGGAAGCTAAATTGGGTAAGTTAAGTGATGCTAAACAGCGGCTAGAGTGGGTGGTGGCTAAAGCGGGCGATGCTAATTTAGTTAGGGCGCATATGGAGTTAGGCGTGGTGCTGGATAAGCTCGGCGAATATGAACCGGCATTTACCCATTTAGCTCAGGCTGGACAAATCGCTTTACAATCCCCGCTGGCCGCCAGGATAGATAATCAGGCTGTTTTTCGCGATGTTGGTCAGTATAAGGCCGGATTAGATGCGAAATTTTTGCAATCCGCCGCCGTTCGTCTGCCGGACGACGGCTTGCCATCGCCGGTGTTTTTGATCGGCTTTTTCCGCTCCGGCACCACCTTGGCCGAGCAAATTCTCGCTACGCATTCCCAGGTAGTCGGCAGTGATGAAGCGCTTATAGTACCGGCTGTGCTGAATGAGCTATATAAGATAACTGATCCGTCTTTAACCATGTCCGCGCGTTTGAAGTCTCTTGGAGCTACGGAAATTATCCATTTACGCAGATTTTACTGGCAGACTGCGGCGCAACTTCTGGGCGTGAGTGTTAGCCAGCAACTGCTGGTCGATAAAACTGCGCTCAACATTTTGAATATAGAACTTATTAACACCTTGTTTCCAAATGCGCTGCTGATCTTTGCCTTGCGCGATCCGCGTGATGTCTGCATCAGTTGTTTTATGCAGCCGTTTACTTTATCGGCCTTGACCGCCAATTTTCTGAGTTGGACCGATACCGCCCACTTTTACGCCTTGATTATGGATTATTGGCTGACAATACGCGATAACTTGTCTGTGCAATGGCTAGAACTGCGCTACGAGGATGTGCTACAGGATTTGGAAGGCCAATTCCGGCCGATATTCACGAAAATGGGTTTGGAATGGTCACCGGAATGCAGCGAATTTTATCGCCACGCGCAGAAAAAAGTCATTAAAACGCCCAGTTTCGATCAGGTCACACGACCTTTGTATCGTTCCTCTGTAGCGCGTTGGCGAAATTATGAGCCGCAGCTTGCAGAAATTTTGCCGGTGCTTAAGCCTTACATTTCAGCTTTTGGTTTTGATAGGACTTAAGTCCTATAGGATGTTCCAACCAACGAGCGGCGCATCATTCGCGAATGATGCGCCTCCTATCGTCGGCACTGCCTACAATGTCCATTTTTTAAGCTGAATAATATTTCAGTAAAATTAGGTAATGAATAGCAAAACGCTCCCAAAAACCGGCCGTAACGAACCTTGCCCTTGCGGTAGCGGCAAGAAATACAAGGCTTGCTGTTTGCAAACCCCGCAGCAACCCGTCCAAGCTCAGATCGCGGATATTGAGGAACTGCATCGGCGTGGACAACAAGCCGTGGCGCAGGGAAATTTTACCGGCGCTGAAATGTGGTTTCGGCAGATGTTGGCTGTCAAACCCAACGACGCTTATGCGTTGGCCTGTGTCGGTCAAAGCCTATGTTGGCGGCATAAGCGCCGCGAGGGTCTGGCTTTTCTGCGGCAAGCCGCTCTGCAATTGGAAAAACAAGCGGTGAAATCCCGCAAGCCCGAATTTCTGTTGGAACTTTCCGAGCAATTGCTGCACTGGGGAGAAAGCCAAGCCGCCGAGAAACTTGCCCGTTTGGCGGTAAAACTGACGCCTAACTCCCCTGCTGCGCTCAACAACTTGGCGGTGTGTCTCACCCGCATAAACCGCGATGCCGAGGCGCTGCCCATTTCCCTGCGGGTTTGCGAGTTATTGCCGGATAAGCCCGGCAGCGATATTCTACTGGCCATCATTGAATCGCGTATGGGCGATATTCCGGCAGCGAGCCGGCGGTTGGAGCGAGTCATTGCTTTGAATTTCGTGAGCGAACAGACCGCTCGCGCCCATTTGGAATTGGCTAAACTGCTGGACAAACGCGGTGAATATGACGCAGCTTTTGCAGGCATAAACCAAGCGAATCAAGTTAGAGCCGGATTAGCGAAAAATCTTGGCGTCAACCATGAATACCTTTTCTCCAGTATTCAGAGCAACAAAACCGGTTTTACCTCCGAATTATTGCAGCGTTGGCCGGCGGCGATGCTGGCGGAAGATGGCTTGCCGGCGCCGGCTTTTTTGGTTGGGTTCCTGCGTTCGGGTACGACGCTGACGGAACAGGTTTTAGCCGCTCATCCTGAAATAATCGCCACTGATGAAAGCAGTATCGTCCAAGAGCTGATCCTGCAATTGGCTGAAATAAGCAATATCCAAAATAATATTCCAGCTGCACTGGAAACCCTTGATCGCTCGCAAATACAAGCTTTACGCTGCTATTTCTGGCAGAGGCTGCGCGAAGAACATGGCGACGCCGTCATGCATAAGCAATTGGTGGATAAGAACGCACTGAATTCCATTGAGCTGGGTTTTATCAGCGTGGTGTTTCCGGAAGCTAAAATCTTATTCGCCCTACGTGATCCGCGCGACGTTTGCCTTAGTTGTTATATGCAGGCGTTTGCACTTTCACCGGCCACCGTTAACTTATTAAGTTGGGATGGCGTCGCTAGGCAATATGCCGCAGTGATGGATTACTGGCTGTATTTGAAACATCTGCTCCAGCCGGGGGTTATGGAATTGCGCTATGAGGACACGGTCTTGAATTTCGAGGCCGCTTACCGGCAGGCGTTCGAATTCTTGGGTGTGGCTTGGGCGCCGGAAGTAGCCGGCTTCCATCAGCACGCTCAAGGCAGCTATATTTCAACGCCGAGTTTTACGGACGTCAGCCGGCCGCTGTACACCAGCGCTTTGTCGCGCTGGAAAAATTATACCGGCTATTTTCAGCCAATTTTGCCGCAGCTTGAACGCTATATTCAAGCCTTTGGCTATCCGCAGCAGTGAGGAAGAATTAAGGGGGAATTACTGTTTACACGTGGCTGGAGGTCACGGTAAATAAAGGGTTGCGTCAAATAACATAGTTTAATTTTCATTGTACTTGGGGTTGCCAACTTAAGCCGGCTTAAACGTTCACCCTTCGACAGGCTCAGGACGAACGGTTAAGTGCGCTTTAAGTTGGTAGCCGTGCTTGGCAGTAAGTTTAATGGTTAATCGCGGATTTTGTTGCCGGCGCTGGTTAAAAAGCATAATTCCAGCTAACGGACAAAGCGCCGCTACGATCTAGCTGATAGCCATTGAAGTCGGTGCTGACCGGTTGTAGCCATTCGAAGCTGAGATTATGCCCGGCGAACTGGCCTTCATGAAAATAGGCGTTCAAACCGATGCCGGCGTCTACGAAGCGGCCGCCGTAGTTGCTGGTGTAATTGGTGCTGGAGGTGTCCAACATGGCATGGCTGGTTTGGCCTTGAATACTGTTCTGTTGGGTGTAAACCCCGCGTATCGAAGCGGACAGCCAGTCGAAAATCTGGTAACTGCCCCAGGCGGTGGCCTGAAAAATATTACCCAAGGCATAGCCGTATTTGTTTGTTTGCATGCGTTTTACTCCGCTGAACTGCGCACCCCAGCCCCAGTCATCGGACTGGCCGGTATAGGTCAGGCTGGGTTTAAAATCCCAGGTGCCGCTGCCGGTCTGCATGCCGTAATCCTGGCTATAGGCGCTGCCGCCGATCTTGATATTATCGTTACCGGTCGGTGCGCTGACGCCGACGCCGACATGCACATGATGGCCGTCTTCGTCCAGGGCTTTCACCAAGGCGGTGATAATGGTATCGCCTAAATTATTGCTGGACATGACCATGCCGTCCATAGGCATGACAGTGTCGGGAACACCGGTCAGTGACTGGTTCATGTGCATCTTCATGCTGACTAACTGCGGCATCAGCATCAAATTGAGCCAATCGGTCGGCGCATACATAAAGTCCAGCATGTGCATCTCCATGCTCATGCTGGTCGGTGTATATAAGCAAAGCTTGCCTGGACAAGCATTGTTCAGCAAGGTTTGATTGCTGACTGGGGTGCTGCCGTTCAGCATGGAGCCGCTCTGCTTGTTCCACATAAAGCGATAACCGACCATCATCTCGTCGCTTTGGCTCATCATATGGCCAAACATCACGCCGGCCGGGAGTGGTGCGCCGTGATGATGGTGATGATGCATGGCGTGTTCGCCGCCGCCATCACCGGAATCGGAAAACAGTTTGGCGGACAGGTCGACACTGAGATTGGCATGCGCCATCATATAGTCGAAATCAGCATAACTGCCGGTACCGCCGCCGCCCAGCTTCAAACCGCCGGCATGGACCACATATTCAAAACCGGTATCAAGTTTGATGCCTTTAGCAAATTTTTTGCTTAATATCAGGCCGCCGCTTAATTCGCCGAAAGCAGATAACCGGTAGTCGCTGGAATAATAGCCGTCTGCCCGCGGCGCGAGAAAATAGGGCGCGAAAAAATCGGCTTGCGATTGCGAGTAGTAACGTAAAGTCGGCGTGACCGTTATGCCCCAAGGCGCGGCCTGATACCATTTAAATTGAAAGGTATGCGAATTGATGCCCCAATCGTCGATATAATAGCGGTAATCGAAATGCAGCGTCGCATCCAGATCAGGCATGTGGTGGTTCACCTGATTGGAAAAAGACCAGATATTGCGGTAATCGGGGCGGTTTTCCCGGAATAGTTCTACGCCGACCACTTGCAGATTGGTGATGGCGCTCCAGTTGGTTGTTGCTGGGCTTAGATACATGGCGGCGTATTCAGCTGGTGTGATTATGCCGCGGATATAAACTTCTTTATATGGATTGCTGAGATAACCGCTTTGGTTGGTGTAATTGATGCTGGATTGAAACAATGTGTTTTTGGATAATATCTGCGACAGGCTGAGTCCGAAGGCGTTATATAGACTGTGCGCGGCCAGCGTCGGGTAATTGGTTGGTCCCATGGAAGGCGCATTCATGCCGTTCATGTCCATCATCATCATGTTACGGCTGATAAAGTTGCTGGTCAAACCGTAGCTGCCGGACAGAGTAGTCCGTTTATCGTTGAATTCATGGCTGTAATTAACCGAACCAAAATTGGATAAATAATCCGGTTCGTCCGACAATCCACCAGAGACACCCAACGTGGCTGAATCCAGATAATATTTGAGGTTGAACTGCGGCTGGGAGCGGGTCTCCAGAGGTTGGGTCTGGAAGCGTTGCACTGTGGGCGTGCCGGTCGGCACTGCGGTATTCAGCAGTTGGCTGAAGGCGCTGATCAAGGCTTGTTGGTTTTGGTTGTTGAGTGTTGTGGACGCGGTGCTGAGCGCTGATGAGTAGGTGGTATTGGCGGCGTTGATTTCGGCGGTATACGTCGCATTTATCGCTGAAATTTGGGTGTTTTGTTGACTGCTTAAGGAATTTTGCTGAGTGCTTACGGCAGAATTGATACTTGCAACCTGAGCGTTGTATTGACTGGTTATGGTGTTTTGCTGAGAGCTCACAGCAGCGTTGAGCGCTGCAATTTGGGTGTTTTGTTGACTAATTAAGGCGTTCTGCTGCGAGGTCTCAGCGGCGTTTATCGCCGCAATCAGCGTGTTGTAGCCATTGGTTAAAGCGGTTTGTTGCGTGGTTTCAGCGGTCTTAAGCGCAGTAGTTTGGGCGTTGTATTGCGTGCTTAAGGCGCTTTGCTGTGCAGCTTCAGCGGCATTAATCGCCGCGACTTGGGCGTTGTAGTTATTGGTTAACGTGGTTTGCTGTGCAGTTTCGGTGGCGTTTATCGCCGCGACCTGAGCGTTGTATTGCGTGCTTAAGGTGCTTTGCTGTGCAGCTTCGGCGGCGTTTATCGCTGCGACCTGGGCGTTGTAGTTGCTGGTTAACGTGGTTTGCTGCGCGGTTTCATAGGCGTTGATAGCCGCAACCTGTGCCTGGTTTTGACTGGTTAAGCTGTTTAGCGCCGCGTTTTCAGCGGCAATGATAGGCGCAGTCTGGGCATTATAGGTATTAGTCAAAGCCGTAATAGCGGCTGTGTTCTGACTTTGTAAATTGGCTAAATCGGTTTGGTATTGATTGTTTAAAGTGGTAATTTCGGCTGAGTTGCTGGCGCTTAATGCGTTATATTGCGCGTTATAGGTCGTTTGCAGGCTGCTAAGGGTTGAGTTAAGCGTCGTCTGCAAGCCGGCTATTTCATTGTTATAGTTGGTTTGGTCACTGCTAAGTGTCGAGTTAAGCGTCGTCTGCAAGCCGGTTAGTTCACTGTTATAGGTCGCTTGGTCGTTGCTAAGCGTCGTGTTAAGCGTGGTTTGCAAGGCGGCAATTTCATTGTTATAAGTCGTTTGCTCGCTGCTGAGGGCGGAGTTAAGCGTGGTCTGTAGGGCGGCTATTTGATTGTTATAGTTAGTTTGGTCACTATTAAGGGTCGAAGTTAGCGTGGCCTGTAAGGCGGTTTGTTCGGCGCTATAGGTGGAATTTGCAGTGGCTATCGCCGTATTAAGCTGCGTTTCCAGGGTGGACATTTCCGTATTGTAATTATTATTTATGCTGTTAAGGTTCGGCACATAGGTGTTTATATAATAATTAGCGTCATAGTTAACCATATAGTTATTGATATAGGCATTAAAGCTGTTCTCATAGGTGGTGACAGCGGCAGACGTAGAAATATTGACATTAGCGATATTAACATGAAACAACTGGACACCAAAAGAGTCTGAAATAGGCCAGCCGTTATAATGAATCCAGACGGAGTTAACGTTGTCGAAGCCGGCATTCAAGGTTAACTGGCCGACGAAACCGTTGGGTACGGTTTGCTCCGCGACGACTAAGCCGGGGTAGGATGCCGGGCCGCCGGTGCCGGTTGCGCCGCAGACAGCCGTACCACAAGTACCCAACACCTGATTGCTAGGCGTGGAAGGGGTAGCGCTGTTAAAACCCAAAATTTGCCAGTATTCGTTCGGCCCTAATACATTGCTGCCATCCGGGATCAAGATATAGTTTGATGTGGTGGGGTTGGCGCCGTAGATAGGATTTGACGTATTGATGGGAGCGCTGAAATACAGCGAATTTAGGGCGAAGGCTCCGCCGTCCTGGGCGCGGAAATAAATACCGTTGCCGTCGTTGTACGAGCCGATTGAATAGGTGTCTCCGGCAACAACACCTGCTTCGGTATGAAAATGGTTTGAGCCGTCGCCGCTGGCTAGGTTATACGTGTAGTCGGCGACCACGCCGAACACCATGCCGCTCTCTTCATAGCATTGGTTCACCGGATAACAGTTACCATTGCTGCCCGGCCGTGGCGCCAGATCCGCATCGCCAAAATAAGTGCCGGCCAGGCCATTAAAATTGATGGTTACTCCGCCCGCGTTGCCGATATTAGCTACGCTTTGGGTGCCTGGAAATGGATTGGCTGCCTGGTATGCGCTTTGCGCTGCGGTCTGGGCTGCGCTTTCCGCAGCACTTTGAGTCGCGTTTAAGCTGGCGATTTGAGTTTGTTGTGCGCTGTAATCAGCGGTGGCGGTAGAGCTATTAGGGCCATAAGAATTGTTCGCCGCAGCCACCTGTGTGTTGTAGGCACTCAGGTCAGCGGCGGCGGCAGTGCCATTAGGGCCATAAGTATTGTTAGCCGCCGCCACCTGACTGTTGTAAGTATTGGTGTAGGTTTGCCAATTGGCTCCGGGGCTGGAGTTAGAGCCGGTACATCCTGGTGAGGAAGAGCCGGACTGTGCGGTAGGACTGGTATTATAGGATGCACATGTTGCAGCGACATCTTGGTTGTAAGCGCTCAGGTCGCTAGCGGCGGTCGAGGCGTAAGTAGTGTTCGCCGCCGCCACCTGACTGTTGTAAGCGCTCAGGTCGCTGGCGGCGGTCGAGGCGTAAGCATTGTTCGCCGCCGCCACCTGACTGTAGTAAGCGCTCAAGTCGGCGGCGGCGGATTGATTATAGGTAGCATTCGCGGCGGCCACATTGCTGTTATAAGTGGTTGTTAATTCAGGCAGCAGTGGCGCTAATGCGGAAATGTTGCTGTTGTAAGTACTTAATAGCGACGCCTCCTGGCTTGTATAGTTTTGATTTGTGCCGGCCTCGGCGTTATTAAGTTGCGTGGTCAGCGGACTGAGTTGGTTGTTATAATTGCTTTCAATGGCGGCTTGATTGCTATTGTATTGGCTTTGCGCCAAGCTTAGTTCATTGGCGGTAACGGTCGCTAAGTTGCTGTTATATTGGTTCTGATCCAAATTCAGTTGATTGGCGGCGGCGGCAGTAATGGTTGCTAAGCTACTGTTATATTGGCTCTGATCCGCATTCAGTTGCTGGGCAGTGGAGGAGGTAAGGTTCGTTAAATTGCTGTTATATTGGCTCTGATCCGAATTCAGTTGCTGGGCAGTGGAGGAAGTAAGGGCCGCTAAGCTGCTGTTATATTGGCTCTGATCTGAATTCAGGCTGCTGCCAAGAGCCGTAATCATGCCGTTCAAGTTGCTGTTATATTGGTTCTGCGCCGTAGCCTGGATGCTGGTTAGTGTGGTTTGGCCCAGCGCATTCAGGATGCCTGCTTGGTCAGTGATAAGGGCGGCTAATGCGTAGTCAACGGTTGGTAGGTTCTGTGGCGTGGCATTTAAGTTCGCGATCAATTGCGCCACCGGGCTGCCGGGCGGCGTCGTAGGGCTCGCCAGCAAATTCTGGATGCTGCTTAGGTCTGTGGCCAATTGCGTCTGGACTTGCGATAGGGCAGCGGTTAATTGCGTTTGAGCAATGGTATCCGCCTGGTTATATGTGGCGTCGATAGCGGTCTGGGCGCCATAATAAATATTCTGCCATTCCAGAAAGGACGCCAGCCCCATGCTGGTCAGCATATTGGCGCCGGCCATAGGCGATGCGCTGGAAACTATGTCGGCCAGCCGGGTGGTGTTGGAGGTGTTTATTTTACCGTTGGCAACAGTCGTCACATATTGCAATTGATTTGTCATCGTGGTCGGCAGGCTGTAGCCCGGCGAGGCGCCGCTATAGGTGTCGCGGTCCATGCTGAACGATAGTTCCAGTTGTTTTGTCAAAGGCACCAGAGCATCGACATGATAGACATCCACCGTCATCCGATGATTGCTTTCTTGATAGTGGCCGGTGCTGACATTGCTGATAATATCGTCCGAAGGCGTCGCCGCCTGCGGGTTGAGGCCGGGCAGGCATAAAGCCGCCGCAGTTAGCGCCGCCAGCGCTTTGCCGGCTTCCGGTTTAATTGCAGCCACAACCGCCGCCGTTACCTATATGTCCGCCTTGAGATGCCTCCCGGGCGGTAAAGATATGCGAGCGGAAATTGTTAAAATTAGGGTTGGGGTCGAGCGCCATTTCATCTTTGGCTAGATTGCCGCGTTCCCAGGGTGCAACTTCGCTGCATGCTTGCGTAGCGAGTAGGGCGCAATGGAGCAAAAATAAGATTAAGGTTTTTTTCATTGAGTGTAGCTAGATGAAAGTTCAAAAAAGCTGAGTTTTACAAGCAAATTCCATGCCTATAAAAAGAGTGATAATTTGTGGCTAAGTTGGATAAGTGCTGCATATGATTTATTTGGTCGGATTCGTTTTGCCGTGCGGAGATAAAGAGATATTTTGAAGTGTAAAAGTCACAAAATCATCACAAGAATGCATGATTTATAAATCAATTTTTTTTAATTTCTGATAGTTTTTTTAAGGTAAGCATTCAGTCCTCGGTTTTTCATAGGAGAAAGTGAGCGCTGGCTTTTTTAGGTTTATTAAGGGTGGATTGTCTAAAACGTTATCCTATTATATAAAAAGTATGGATAAAATTAACATTCAGTTAAATAACACAGTTTAATTACTTCTTGGTTTTGTTTTGCTGAAAGCTTAAGTTATGTTGAGAACAACACTTTGCAAGAGGAATGATTTTTTGAGTTTGGCATAAAAAGTGCTTTATTTTAACTGCTAACCAAGCTCGTTCAGTTTTTACCCTTAAGCTGCTGTTGTAATTAGCCTAAGCGCCGAGCATCGCTTATGCGTTACAATAGCCACTCAAATCGGAATATTGCTTTGCTTGGTGCTGAGTTGACGTGATGTTATTTAAAATCAGTTCGTAATTTTTAAAACAATATAGAATGGAGAGTATTTTGTGAAAAAAATCAAGATAATCAGCGGCATAATGTTTGCTGCTTTAGGTGCCGTATCGGGAGCAGCGTCAGCTATCACCGGAGCGGTCACGGTTACTTTTGGTGAAAACGGTGCTGCCAGCGCCGCGCCGGCAGCAAACACTGGTGTTGTTAACTTGGCTGCACTGCCGTCGTCGACCTCAATCCCTTTTCCGCCATTTAGCGTACCGGGTTATTACAGCGAAAACGGCATGGTAGTCGGTGTTGTCAACGATCCGTTGGCGACAGAAATTGGAGATACTCCTCACTGGCATGGCGAGGCTGCCTCTTCAGAAGTCGGCGGCAGCGTGATCACAGCCGCTTTGGGTGATCCGAACGCCATGATGGCAAGTGTGCATAATGACGACAATGGCTTATATATCAGAGCCGTTGATAGCAGCGCTTTCAGTTTTAATTCTATGTATTTCGATTCGGCCATATCCGCAGCAAATCCCAACACCAATGGCGTTTGGGATATCTATGGTTACAGCACGGCGGCCAACCCTAATTTATTAAGCGGTGCTATAGGAGCCAATTATTTGCCAACCGATCCGCAATCGGGGAATCCATCGGGTCAAGTAGTCGCTTTCCAGCAGGTGACTAATGGTTTTGATGGTTTGTTAAGTTTAAGTTCTGCCTTTAATAATGTCAGTTCGGTGTGGATTCATTATGACGGCGTTACCGATGATCCAAGATATTATGGTCTTGTTACCGGCACTACGCCGCTCTACCAGTTTGAAGTAACCGATCTGTCCTTTAGTGCAGCTGTGACCGCTGTGCCGGTTCCGGCTGCAGTGTGGCTGTTTGCCAGCGGCTTGGCGGGATTGCTGTCATTTGGCAAAAGAAAGCACCGTCTGGTTTCTTGATCTTTGACTAAAAAAACGACAGTTTTCGAAGTAAAGTGCATATGATTTGATCGCAAACCTTGCTTGAGGTCTGTTGTGCATTTTGTTTGGCAAAAGCCTATTTGCTTGAAAAAGCAAATAGGCTTTTTTGCTTGGTTCGGTATTTGTTTAAGTATTACTACTCGGTACGGAAGATGGTTCGGGTTATTTTAGTAAAAAAACTATGTTATATCACGCAGTAAAGTGTGTGATAACACATAAACGAATATCCCTTAATAAATTAGACGTTGATTTCAATCGCTTATATCGATGGTATGTAAATTGCTGCATAATTAGATAATTTAGTATGTTCCCAAAACAAGCATGGCCGGCGTCATACAATATAACTACTGCCTTGTTTCATTTACAGCACGTAAGAGATTACCATTTATACAGAGATCAATATGCGAATTAATTTTCAACTTTTTTTATCAGGCGCCTTGCTGGTCAGTCAGCCCGGATGGGCGCATGGTCCGTCTCCTGTCTCCCTACAAAATGTGCCTATTCCGCCGGTTCCTGGCTTGTTGGACGGTGCTGCGCCTATCGTGGTCAACAAAAATATTGCGATTGCGTTGGGTAAGGCTTTGTTTTGGGATACGGCGGTCGGTAGTGACGGCCAGGCTTGCGGCTCTTGCCATTATAGCGCCGGCGCGGACGCGAGGTTAACGAACCAGATCAATCCAGGGCAAAACCATGTTGACCCCAGCGGCCAGATAAATCCGCAGGGCGAAACTTTTAACCTGTTACCTTCCGGAAATATCAGCGGCCCTAACTATACCTTGACGCAGTCCGATTTTCCGTTTTTTCAGGTTGATCAATACAATAATATTACTTTTCAAACCGACGATGTAGTAGGCTCAGCCGGTATTTTCACGGGAATATTTACCGGAACTTCACAATTTACCGGGCCTAACGATCAATGCAATCGTAGCCCGGATCCGGTGTTTAATGTTAATCATGTCGGCGTCCGTCAAGTCGAGCCTAGAAATGCGCCGACAGTTATTAATGCGGTTTTTAACCAGCGTAATTTTTGGGATGGACGCGCCAATAATATTTTCAACGGCAGTAGTCCCTGGGGTAATCGCGATCCCAGCGCCGGCGTTTGGGTAAAAGCGAACGGCAATAGCGTCTTGAAGCAAAATCTCGGTCTGATCAACTCTTCGTTAGCCTCGCAAGCGGTGGCCCCGCCCGTTTTTAATAATATCGAAATGGGCTGTGCCTCGCGAATTTGGCCGGATATCGGCCGTAAGCTGTTGCTGCGTCAGCCTTTACAGAATCAGCAAGTCCATAACCAGGACAGTGTGTTGGGTCCCTATAGCCTGAGTAGCGCCGGAAATTTAAAGCCGGGGCTGAATACCAGTTATAGAAACCTGGTGACGCAAGCTTTTAATTCGAAATATTGGGCTTACGGCGGTTTAGGTCCGTTTGGGATGCCGACAACCGGAGGTGCGCCCTATAATCAAATGGAAGCTAATTTTTCGATGTTTTTCGGTTTGGCTATCCAGCTTTATGAGTCCACGCTGGTTTCGGATCAGTCGCCGTTCGATCAGAGTCCCGTTGCTTATGCACCCGGCGGCATGCTGACGCCAACCTGGTCTAATGTTCAGGCAAATGCGCCCTGGGTTACTTTAAATGGCCCATCCGATACCCCGGCTGCGGCGCTTAACAGAGGATTTACAGAATTTGTCGGCGGACATTGTGCGCTCTGCCATAACGGTCCGACGCTCAGCGCCGCCGCTTTTGGCACCATTGCTACCTTGCTGACCCCGACGCCGGGAAGCACTTTCGGCCCAGCTGCCTCGCCGATATCTTACGGGCCGAGCGCTTTTGGTATCAACAGTTTTGCGGCGCTGGATGTAGGTGAGAGCCAATATGTCAATCTGGTGCAGCGCGATAGTAATTTTTATGGTGAATTTCGGCTGTCGGACCTAGGGTTTGCTAATACCGCTGTCGCCGATCCTAGTTTTGATCCGGGCTTGGCCGGCACGGATCCATTCGGTAATCCGTTGTCCTATAGCAGTCAATATGTCAACTATTTGATTAATAATCCGGCCGGCATATTCGATCCAGGCATCAGCGATATCTATGCGTGTGTCTTTTTCACCGCTATCGCGGAATCCGGTAGTAACTTTATTCCAGAGATTTTTACCAATGGCATCATTGCCGATGGTAGCCGGGAAGGAGTGTTACGCAATCAAAATTGCAAGCTCAATAGCGCCGCTTACATACCATCGGTCATTACGGCCCAGCAAGCCTATGCAGCAGGTAGTCCGAATCTGGCATTGATGAACCAGGCGGCATTCAAGATACCCACCTTGCGAAATATAGAGTTGACTGGCCCCTATATGCACAATGGCAGTATGGCTACCCTGAAACAGGTGCTGGATTTCTACTCGCGGCAAGGCAATATCGTTAATGACAGCACGCATGGTAAGCTCCAATTGGTCAATGTTAGCAGTGAGACGGATTTAACTAACTTCCTGTTATCCCTAACCGATAACCGGGTCAGATATCAGCAGGCGCCGTTCGATCATCCGCAGATAACCATCCCGAATGGCCAGGTAGGCAATAATCTGCAAGTGCAAACCGGAAATTCGCTGGGCGCTAATCTGGCCCAGGATCAATATTTGGTTATTCCGGCGGTGGGAGCTAGCGGTTCGGCGACGCCGATTCCGGCTTTTTCGAGTATTTTGCCGCAATAACGTACTCGTCAACTCTTAACAAAGCACAGATCGGCCGATGATACCGCCGTCCGGTCTGTAGGCGCTTAATAACAATCACTTTTTTCGAAAGACATTATGAAATCAAATTTTAAAAAATCCGCTCTGGCTGCAACAATCTTAATGACCGCAACTTTAACCGCGTCTGCCGATGGTTATGACGGCAGCGCCGCGCTGAACTTTACCCTGAATAGCGTCACCAACTCCGACGGCAACCCCAACGATCTATCTAATTTAACTGTGTCAGCGTCGTTTCAGCAACCGACCGACGCGAATGATTTTTATGCGGCTACTAGCGGCGACGGCGTCTATGCCGCCAATAACCCCGCTATTGCATCCGGGCCGTTAAGCGGCAACAGCTTTGGTGGAGTCTATAGTGTCAGCGCTACGGCCTTTAACGGTAGCGTCACTACCAATACCAACGGTTATTACACTCTGGGTTTTAATAACACCGACAGTGTTAACAGTTATGCCGTTGATTTAACACTGAATTATACTCTAAATGCCGATGCTGGCGGAGCGTCGCTGCAAGCGGCCAGTCAAATCCTGTTTAATTATTACTATAGCGCCGGCAATTATTTGATTGAATCCGCCAGTAGTGCGTTTGGTTTTGGTTCTGATTATTTGAGTACTAACCCACTTTCTGCAAACAATCCTAGCGATACCGAAACGTTGACGGGTTCAGCCGAGCTAGTCTTTACCCTTGCGCCTGGAGAAAATGAGACGTTTACCGCTAATCCGGCCATTTTCGGCTCTGTGGTTGCGGTAACCGCAGTCCCTGTGCCAGCTGCGGTCTGGTTTTTCGGTAGCGGTTGGTTGGGACTGATAGGCTTGAATAGGCGAAAGTTGATAAAAAAATAAAGTCACGATCTTGGAAATACCCTTTAATTTTTTTGTATCTGCCGCTGATGAAAACACCGTATCTTGTAATTTTAATGCTGATCACAGCCGCTCCCGTGGCTTATTCAGTCGAAGAGGGGCAGGTTGCCCCTGCCTGCTCCACGCAATTATCAAGTACGCAGGCCGGACTGAAGCCGGAAGCTTATTTAGGAAAAGTGGTTTTGATTGACTTCTGGGCTACTTGGTGCGGGCCTTGCCAAAAATCCATGCCGTTTTTTAATCACCTGCGTAATGAGCGCCTGAAGGATGGTTTCGAGATAGTCGCCGTCAATGTCGACGAGGAAGCGGAAACTGCCAGAGAGTTCCTGCAAAATCATCCGGTCGATTATCCAATAGTCTTCGATCCTGCCGGCGAGTGTCCGAAAACCTATCAGGTAAAAGCCATGCCGTCGTCTTATTTGCTCGATAAAACCGGCAAAGTCCGTTACGTTCACCTTGGCTATAGAGACAGCGACCAAGCATCGTTACGCGAACAAATTCAAGCGTTGCTGGCTGAATGAGTTTTTCCTTCATGAGATATAGTTAGTCATCCCGAGCATTGCTGCGGTATTTTTCGCAATTAATTAAACTATGTTATTTGTCATGAATAATTAGTTTATTTATGTGATATGCCACACATATTTATATTGCTGATTGCTGAATATACATAAAAAAGTTTTTAACTACATGATTGTGAATTATATTTATTGATTGGTCTGATAATTGCATTTATTGAAGGTGTGTGAAGCGCTTTATTTTTATAAGCCTAAAAGCCAATAAACCAATGTTGACCAGGTTTAATGCAACGGCCGGCGCAAACCGCACAATGCCACACCCGTCGTAAGACGGGGCCGGAAAGTCACGGTTCTTGAAAACTCAAGAAGGCCGGACTGTCTCCTAAAGTAATGGGGAGGGCCGTGGGGCTTTCCTTAAATTTGGAGGCGCCTCCCGGCACATTACTGGTTTTAAGGTGTTAAGCAAATAATTAATTGTAACTACAACAGTAAAGGACCTAAATTTATGAATTTAATGAAGTTATCCGCAGTTTCAGCAGTTTTGTTGGGCTCAATCGCCGCTTCTCCAGCAGTATTCGCGCATGCCTCCTATGTGCTTAACGGCGGTTCAACCGGTGTAATAACCACGGGTACCGGCACTGGCACCACGGGTGCTCCAGGCACAGGCGTTCTTGGCAATACTAATCTGCAATGGATCAATGGTTCGCCGAATTATGGCGATGAAACTTCGGATCCATCCACAGGCGCAAATATTCCTATTAGAGGCTTTGCGGGTATCCACGGCGCAACCACCAGCAATAACCGCGTGATTATGACCGGCGTATACGGCGGCACCACAGCCAACGCAGCCCTGGGCACACCAGCTGTGACAGCAGCTATGCTCGGCGGAAATTTCGGCAATTATACTACTTACAACGGTCAATCAGGCGCTGGTAACAGCGTTGGCCAAATCACACCGGGCGCCGGCAATACCTTGTTAGGCCAGCTTTATACTTTCAATACCAGCACTGATCTGACGACTAAAAACCCCGGCAATTTGGCTGCCACGGTAAATCCATCAACGGTTGGCAGCGTTTCTGTATCGCAAGGTTCATGGAACACAAATGTGGTCGGCACCGGATCAGCAGCAGCAGCAGCCGCCGCTTCTACCATCTATAATGGTACTACCAATACCTTCAACACCGGCCTGTTATACGAACAACCTTATGCAGGCAGCGGCAGTACTTATACCAACAATGGCTCTGGCACCACTACCAACAGCAACCTTACTCCCGGAGCAGCTGGTCCAATAGTCAACGGTGAAGAGTATATTATTCAATCTACCGGCGCCCAATTTTTGAACGTGGCGATTGCCGCCGATCATACTGTCGGCACCAGCAATTTCAATCCTGCCAATGGTCTGAATGATTACAGCAGCTTGAGCACCGGCACCAGCGATATTAGCTGGGCTTTATATCAAGGCTCTCCTACCGGCCCAGGTTTGGCTGGCTTGGCATTTTTGGGTAGCGGCATTGCCGGCGTCGGTAATGAAGCTGACTTTTCTGTCGCCTTAACTGGTAGCATCCTGGCTGGCATGGGACAACAAACCGGTGGTGCATTCACTCTGGTGGTAGGCGATGCCAGCCAAAGCACAAACAGCGCTTTAGCAAATTACGTAGCGGCAAGTAACTATGACCCTTATGTAAAAATCGGCTTGTTTGAAGGTGGTACCGGCATTAGTACTGAAAACAACACTACTGCTGCTGTTGCAACTCCTAATCCGAATGGCTCCTATGCCACTCTTTACCAAGAGCAAGGTACACCTGCTGCGGTTCCAGTACCTGGCGCAGTCTGGCTGTTCGGTAGCGCTATGGCCGGCTTTGCCGGTTTTGGCCGCCGTAAAGCTGTAAAAGCGTAAGCAAAGTTGCTGATACGCTGAGGCCGATTTAGGTCTCGGCGTATCCTCACTACCGGCTATGTGAGATAAAATTAAAATGAGAAATAAAATGCGAATTTCTACCTTAATAACAGCTTTATGCTTAACTTTCGCCGGTGTTCAGCTGGCGCAGGCGGATATTGTATCAACTTATAATGTTGAGACTGATTTTGACGATGGCACGTCTTTCTATGGGTCGTTAAAATTTGATGCCACTACCTCAACGGTAGTTAGTCTGTCGGGTACGCTAGACGACTCTATGGGAGATACTCTGACTTTCAACGGCACTAGTGGTCCTCTTACCCAGTCGTCTGATGGTAATGGTGGCATACTCGCGAGCATTTATCTTAATGCGCCAACATTTTCATATCCGAATGCCTCTACAGTTTTGTCACAGACTAGTATTAACAATGCTTTCGAAACCATAGCTTTTAGCGCCGCTGATCCGACCAATACTGCAAACTATGTCAATGATATAGTGACTGCGGACTGCACAGCCGGAAGCACAATGAGTAATTGTTCGACCGGCATATACGGTGGCGGCACAATGGGAAATCCTCAAGCTGAAACCATCACCTTTGTATCATCCAGTGGCACTGGTCCTGCTGCAGTACCGCTTCCTTCCGCTGTCTGGACATTTTTGGCCGGCACCTTAGGTTTGTTGTCATGGGGCAAAAAACGTAAAACAGCTTAAGCGCTTTGCCTATGAAAAGTCATCTCTAAGTTTAGGAAATCTCCTGCAAAAGGGGATCTTGTTTGCACATGGAAAGTAAAAACAAGGGGCGGAAACGGATAATCGCCGGCCAGGAAGGCCCGTCACCAACCTCGAATTACGGCATGAAGCCGGTTCGGGGTTTTTTTGTGGCTAGTGTATAATTTGCCTTTATTCCTGCGATTCACCAAGAGAGCTCTATGTCTAATAAAACCGCTTCCAGTCAGCCGACGCCGGCCATCGGTAAACTATTGCTGTTTTTTACAGTCACCATTAGCGGCGGCGCGGTTATGATCCTGGAATTGCTCGGCACCCGTATTATAGCTCCGTACTATGGCGTCAGCCTGTACGTCTGGTCGTCGCTGATTTCCGTCACGATGATTGCACTGGCGCTGGGATATTACTGCGGGGGCTTTTTAGCTGATCGCTATCCGAAGTTGCGTTTGACGCATATTTTCATTTTGGCTGCTTTAGCCACAGTATTGATTCCCTTCCTGAGTGGTCCGGTGATGCAACTCACCAATCCGCTCGGCATACGCGGTGGGGCTTTCGTCAGCGCCTTGCTGTTGTTTACCATTCCGCTGACAGCTTTGGCGATGGTCGGGCCGTTTGTGATCAAATTGGCGACGCAGGATTTGCAGGGCGTGGGCACGGCGGTCGGCTCGGTGTATGCGGTCAGCACCTTGGGCAGTGTCGCAGCTACCTTGCTGCTGGGCTTTTATTTGCTGCCGCTATTGGGAACTCGGGCGATTATCTTTTCCGTCAGTTTGATTCTATTGGCTTTGGGCGTGTTTTTAATGTTTCGGGATAAGCCTGGATTCGATAAATCTTTGTCCATCATACCCTTGTTGATTTGCGCCATTTTGATTGGCGCTCTTACCGTGAACGGCTATGCAAAAACAGCTCAATTCGGCACCGGCTTCAAAGTGCAGCATACAGAGGAAAGCGTTTACGGCTGGGTGCGGGTGGTAGACGATGAAAGATTTGGGGTACGGCTGCTACTTTCCGACTCTTCAGTATTGAGCGCAATGTCCTTAAGCACCGGCCAAACCTTGCTGGGTTACCAACAAATCATTGGCTTATTGCCGCTGTTTAGGCCTAAGGCCCATGACGCCTTGTTAATTGGCCTGGGCGGCGGTCATATTGCCCGCGATCTTAAATCTAAAGGGCTGGCGACTGTTGATACCATAGAGATTGATCCGGCGGTGGCGGATGCTTCGTTGAAATATTTTAATTTCAAGCCCACCGGTGAATTTATCGTCGGCGATGGCCGTTACGAAATCCAAAAACTGCATAAACTGCAGAAACAGTATGATTTTATTATTCACGATTGCTTTACCGGCGGCACCGAACCGACGCACATGCTGACCATTGAGATGTTGCAACAATTGCGCGGCTTGCTGAGCGAACAAGGCATATTGGCTTTGAACTACGTTGGCTTTACCAAAGGCGAGGGTACAAAAGCCGTGGCTTCGGTCTATAAAACCTTGAAGGAAGTGCTGCCTAATATTCAAGTGTATATCACCGACAAAGCCGAATTTACCGATTTTATCTTTCTGGCTTCGCAACAACCGGTCGGTTTGGATCACACTATTGCGGACGAGCGGGTTCAATGGTTGTTGGGTCACGAATACGCCTTGAGCGATGCTGACGGCATCATTATTTCCGATGACTTTAACCCCATGGAAAGTCTACAGATCCGCAAATCAGAATATTATCGCAAAGTATTCATGGAGCGGATTTCACCGGACTTGTTGCTGCTTTAAGCCAGCGCTTCGCTGAGAATTTTTCTTATATCCCGGTTCGAGAATAAGGTAAAACCGGTTTGTTCGTAGCGGATGCGCTCTGCATTTTGCTTAAGTAAGCTACTGCAGTCTTCAATCAGCGCATCGGGATGCGAAAATTTAACGCCGGCTCTTATATCGTCTTCAACATAGGTTTCCGGATCCAGCATTGAAACAACCGCTTTTTTATTGGCCAACAGATAAGAAACGCGGGCAATCTCGAATATCCGCGCATGATCGTAAAGATTGACGTTTAAAACTAATTTTGCACGAGCAATTAGTTGATCTCTGGCTTCGCCATACAAGCCGCTGATAAAAACACTAGAAAATCCTGCATTAGAGAGCGCATTAAAAGCGGTTAGCCTTTTTTCACCGGCTAGTCCAAAGAATAAAATATCTATATCCTGAATTTTAGGTTTTTTAATTCTGCTTAAAATCGGCGCATAAGCGATAGGCACAATTTTTAAATACCTGCAACCCATCTCCAGCCAGGCTGACGAATTGGCCAAGCTATAATCCCAAACCCTAAATGTTTTGGCAATGTAGAGAATTTGTTCGCGAATTTGATCGGGCGTTAAGCCCCGGGTTTGCTCTAAATTATACACTATGGTATCCGCCGGCATTTGTGCAAGAAAATCCATAGGCAGCAATTGCGCGCCGAAAACAATATTCGTCGCTGCGTTATTGATATTGTTAACGGCATAACTGGCCTGATGGCCTAGTTTCTCCAGCCCCCAACGGATGGTTTGTATTATTTCCAGATAGCCCCACAAGCCATGTAGTCTTGGGTCGGGTATGTAATGCACTAAATGAAATCTTGCCATAAAGTTAAGTATGTTCGCTGAATTTTAGGTATGTCTGAACGCGTAAGTCAGCGCGAGGATGAAATAGCGGGTATTTGTATATCCGCAGCCGGAAGATCTGCCTGATAACGTTGGTAGATTTCGGTATAAGCCGCTTCGAGATGATCGGCAAAGCGTTGGCTATCGAATAGGAGGGTTGTCTGCCGGTTTTGCGCTAACTTGGCCTTAAGGGCGGCTAGTTTTTCGGGGTGGGAGGCCAACTCAATAGCCAACGCCTCATACTCTGCCTGAGTTGAGGTAATCAGTTCCGGTAAGCCGATGGCGGTAAGGAGGCTGGCGGCTATTCGGCTGGCGAAGGCTTCGCCAATACAAGTCAGCACCGGCACTCCCGCCCAGAGCGCATCGCTGGCGGTTGTGCCGGCGTTGTAGGGCAGCGTATCCAGAAATAAATCCGCTGCGCGGAATCGGGCTAAATACTCAACATAAGCTAAAGTTTTGCCAAAAATCAATCTGTCGGCGGAAACGCCGCGTGCTTCCGCAGCTTTTTGCAAATTCTGTTTCGCAGTTTCATTCTCGGCATATAAAAACAGCACGCTGCCAGCCACACGATCCAGGATCCGCATCCAACCGGAAAAAGTTGTTTCGGTGATTTTGAAGTTATTGTTAAAGCAGCAGAACACAAAGCCGGATGCCGGCAAGCCTAATTGTTCGCGGGTAAACAAGGTATCGGGGATGCGCCGCTTGCTGTCGTTAACCTGATAACTGGGTAGATATATAATATTCTCAACATAGTGCGATCTGGCCGTTACGGGTATGAGGACCGGATCGGCCAGCAGATAATCCATGTAGTCGGCGCACATCGTACCTAGAAAGCCAATATAACTTAGCTGCAGCGGCGCGGCCCGCAGGGCGAAAATACCGGGACGGCAGTCTCCGGTGTAACCAGCTAAATCGACGGCGATATCGATTTCCAGCGTTCGGGCAAGTTGCGCCACTTCCTGATCCGATTGATCCCGCACATCAATAAAACGATCAAAACCGGCTTCCAGCCGGATGCGCATCTCGTCTTTGACATCGGGGCCAAAGGAAAAAGCGGTGATTTCAAAACGGGCTCTATCGTGTTTTTCGAATAATTCAGCGGTTAAATAGGCAACCGCATGGTTACGAAAATCCATCGAAAAATAAGCCACTCGAATCTTGTCATGCTGAGGATATTTTACGATTTTACTTGCGTTAGGCGCGGCAGGATATTTATTTGCCGCCACGGTTTCGATCGCCCTTCGCTGCAGAACCAAATTGCCGCATATCAGCATGAAGGTAAAGGCAGTCGATGCGGGCGCCCCTTGTGCAATTTTTGCGGTAATTTCAGCGACTGTTTTCTCGATGTCCTGCCAGTCGCAAATTTGCATTTTGGTGTACAAATATTGTCCATGCAAATAGGGATAATCCGCATTAAGCGCAAGCGCTTTGTCATAACTTGTTATTGCCGCCTTATATTGCCCGAGTTCATTCAGAATAAGCCCATGCATGCCGTAGGCTTCCGTGTAGTCCGGATTAAGGATGATTGCTTGTTCATAGCTGTTCAGCGCCTCAATTCTGCGATCAAGTTGCAATAAACTTTCGCCATGATGGAGATAGGCTTCGGCATAATCGGGTTTTAAGTGGATGGCTTGTTCGAAACTTTCGAGCGCTTGGGTATGGCGTTTCAAACGATCCAGCGCCAGACCACGATTATGGTAGGCTTCGGCAAAATTAGGTTTTAATGTGATAGCCTGATCGAAGCTGAGCAGAGCTTGTGCAAATTGTCCTAAACTATAAGCTGTTAGGCCTTGGTTATTGTAAGCCTCGACAAAATCCGCTTTTATAGTGATGGCGTTAGTGTAACTAGCCAAAGCATCATCCAGCTTAGACAGTTCTTTCTGGGTATTACCGCGATTGAAGTAAGCTTCCGCATAATCCGCTTTTAAGGCGAGAGCCTGATCAAAACTGGCTATGGCTTCGGCAAAGCGTTTCAGTCCTTGCAGCACATTGCCGCGTTCGTTGTAAACGACGGCGAAATCCGGTTTTAACGTAATAGCTTTCTCATAATCGGCTAGCGCTTTCTCGAATTGTTTTAACTCTTGCCATGCGGAACCCCGCAAATTGTAAAGCTCAGCTTGAGTGGGGTTTAATTTAATCGTTCGACTATAACAAGTTATCGCCTCTTCCAGCCGATTCAATAAAGCTAAAGCTAGGCCACGATGATATAGCGCCTGTTCTTGGTTAGGAAGAATTTTCAAGGCTTTCCCTAACAGTATTTCGGCTTGTTGGTGATTGCCCAGTTGTAATGCAAGAGTGCCTAGACCGGTTAACAGTTGCGGGTTTTTTGGAAATCGATTTAATAACTTAGTGTAGTGCTCAGCCGCCAATAGCAATTGTCCGTTTTGATGTAGAAATTGCGCCTGTTGAATCAAAACTTGTAACTCTGTTGAAGTATTTCTTGGTTTTATCATCTACGGCAAAAAATATCGGTGGTATAAAGGGTCTTGAATTTTTCAAAACAGTGTTGGATGGAAAATTTTACGGTATTTTCAACAAGTTCAAACAGGCAAATCGGCCGGGGACTGACTATGCTGCAGCGATTATTATAACCAGTCTAAGTTATATGCGTAATTCAATAACAAAATAGGCTTGCTTACAGCAATTCACAATTTAAAGCTTTATGTTTTTATAGCTTATTTTTCTGCCAATCTGGCAGACGTATCATGAAATTCTCCCAGCTAGCAAACGGAACAAACTGCAGAAAAGTTCGTGTTTCCGGAAATAAGATATGTTGAGAAGCGGGTGAATTAATCACTAAGTAGGTTCTTGAGCATGAAACAAGTTCTTAGATATTATTTACTCTAATTAAACTATGTTATTTGACGCACAAAATTGAGTTATATCACCTATTTTTAAATTGGAAATTTTTGTGGTGCTTTTTAATACTGAATATATGTGCTGAGATTAGGTGGTTAGTCAATATTATTCAATGAGTTGCATGATAAACAACTTCACCGGTCTGCAACTAATTAATAAGGTATGAAAAATGCTTATTGCAAGTAAGGCATATAGCACAGAATTCACAAAAAACAACCGCGACGAGACAATTATGAAAAGATTTAATTTTAGACCTAAAGTACTTAATTCTGCTATTGCTGCCAGCTGTTTAACGTTCGGCTCGGCAGCATGGGCGTCTTGTCCGGCGCCGATAGCCAACGAGGCGTCAATCCCCTGTGTGCTCGGTAACGGCGATAGTTTGTCGGTGCTAAGCGGCGGTTCCTTAATGACGTCAGGAAGTTCCGCCGTCTCCACTTTGCCCGGCGCAACTGCCGGGAATATCGCTATCGCTTCCGGTGGAACAATCAGCGCAGATAGCCAAGACTTTGCCATCTCAGTCGCAGGAACCGGAACAAGCTTGAATAGCGTGGTAAATAACGGCACGATATCAGGACAAATAGGGATCTTTCTTTCCATGGCCGGTATCGGCAGCATCAATAACAGTGGCACAATCCAGAGCGCCAATGGGAATGCGCTTTATTTGGGCACACTTTCTTCGATAAGCGGCGGCATTACCAATAGCGGTACTATCCAGAGCGCCGGCGGCAATGCTCTCATTATGACAAGTACAGCTCAATTAAGCGGCGGCATTACCAATAGCGGGGTCATCCAGAGCACTGGCGGTACCGGAAACGCTATTCATGTGACCAGTACCGCAGCGTTAAGCGGCGGCATTAACAACACCGGCAGCATTCTAAGCTCAGGCGCCAACGGCGTCGAAGTTAATGTCAACTCCACCGTTGATAGCATTAACAACAATACCGGCGGCGTCATCCAAGGCGGCGAATCAGGCATAGCGATTAATTCCGGCTCTTTTGTCGGCAGTATCAACAACAGCGGCGTCATCACCGGCAATAAAGCAGATGCTATCTTTGTGTCTGTTTACAGCGGCATCACTGGCGGTATTACCGGCGGTATTACCAATAGCGGTACTATCCAGAGCACCAGCGGAAACGGGATCGGTGTTGATAGTGCATCCTCCATTGCCAGCGGCATTAATAACAGCGGAACCATCCAAAGCGCCAGCGGTGACGCCATCCATGTGAGTGAATCCAGTCAGATAACCGGTGGCATTACCAATAGTGGAAATATTCAAAGCGCTAGCGGTAACGGCATAGGAGTTTACAACAACTCTTCCATCGATAGCATCAACAACAGCGGTACTATTAGCGGCGGCAGTTACGCCATCTATATCGACCCGACCAGTCATGTGACGAACGGGATTACCAACAGTGGCGTGATTAACGGCGCCGTAGCGCTGAATGACGCAGCATTGATGCTGGACGGCAACAGCGGGCAAATTACCGGGGCAGTGAGCGGCGCAGCCGGGTCCAGCGTGACGGTAAATGGCGTTTTTAACAATCAAAACAGCTTCAATGTCGGTAGTTTTAATATCTCCAGCGGTGGTACGCTGAATCTGACGTCTACCGGTCAAGCGTTTGATATTCAGACCAGCAGCGGGTTGAGCAACGCCGGCACCTTGGCTATAAACGGACCCGGCTGGTCGTGGGCTATTGTAAACGGCAATGTGACCAATCAGGCAAGCGGTTTGGTTGAGATTTCCAATAATGTGGCGGCATTCAATGGAAATGTTGTTAATGACGGCAGTATTACCGCCAAAAACGCCACCATTAATTTTAACGGAAACTACTTGGAAAACGGCTCATACATAAGCAGCCATTCCCATAACGAATTCAGCGGCAGCGTTACCATAAGTAGTTCGGGCTACTGGGCCAGTAACCAGGGTTCGTCTGCCGCTGGTTTAGTTGATACATTCTTCGTTAGCGGTGATCTGATAAATAATAGTACCCAAAATAGCTTATGGAACACCAATGCCGCCATGCTGATTTTCGACGGCAGCAGCCAAACGATGGCTTTAGCAGGCAGCGACTTGGGTGCTACTTCAGCGGGATACACCTATAACTTTGCTTGGGGCGATTTCATTCTCAACGCCGGTGATAAGCTCACGCTGACTGATGGTCACGCGGGCAGCGCTGCATTGTATGTAGGCGTATTCGATCTGGTCGGCGGCATCAGCCAAATCGCCAGCATCAACAGTCCGTTCAATATTTACTATGACCCATATCTGGCCGGCAACGCCTATTTGAACGATCAAACCTATAGCTTAAACGGCGGCGGCTTCCTGATCGCCGATGCCGCCGCCCCCGCAGCTGTGCCTCTACCGGCAAGCCTGTGGCTGTTCGGTTCGGCGCTGGCTGGTTGGCTTGGCTTTAGCCGCCGCAAGCAGGCAGGATTTTAAAGAGGGTATATCATTGGACGATTAGTAGGAAAAAAGGAACAAAGATTGCGGACGTGTCCAGTTTTAGTAAAAACGCTGCCCGTCCGCTCTCTTAACAAATCGTTTAACGATCGTTCTCAATGATTGCCAGCAAGGGCGCCATGTGTTTTTCGAATTTTTTCCAGCGGGCAAGCGAACTAGTGTAGATGGGTTGCCGAACTTGGGCGACGCTGGCGGTTTTGACATGCCGGGTATTGTTGTAAAACGCCAGGCAATCCTTGCTCCACGGTAGGCCGATAAAGTTCAGCATGCGCTTGGACTCCCCTTCCATATCCGTTACCATGTCTTCATAGCGCAGGTTCAGAATCTTGCCCGGCGGCAAGACCGATTGCCAGTGCCGCATTATCTGCATATAACGGACATAATATCGGCCTAAGCATCCTAGGTCGTAAGTAAAATTCATGCTGGGATTTTCGAAAAGCCGGGTGTAGCAGGAAAAACAGGAATCCATCGGATCGCGCATGGCATGGATAATTTTCGCTTCCGGCAGTAATAGATGGATTAAGCCGACATAAAAGAAATTGGCGGGCATCTTGTCACTTATGAAGGCGGCTTCAGGCTTTAATTGCCAAACTCGATCAAGATACTCTGTACCCATTGCGCTAAATTCGTCAGCGGTGGATTTACTGATTTTTTTCAAAAAGTTGGTGGAAAAAGCCGCGCCAAAGTTTGAGCGGATCACTTCATGCAAATCGATCAATTCTCCTGCGCCGTAAACCTCAGGATGAGTCGCCAAAATTTGCTCGATCAGACTGGTGCCGGAGCGCGGCATGCCGACTATAAAAATTGGAGTGCGTTTCCACGGTTTAGAGCCGGTTTGGATGCGTTTGGCAAAAAACTCGTGGTCAAATTCCTTTAAAATTGTGTTCAAAGTGTTTTCGGCGCTGGTTTCATCGTAAGGAAACTTTGCAAATTTCAGTCGGTTGCCATGTGTATAAGCGGCGAAGGCTGCATCTATTTCGCCGATGTCGTGCCGAGCCTTGCCCAGTGCAAAATTAAGGTGGATCTGGTCGTCAACATTCGCGCTTTGCAAGGTGGCCGACAGCGCTTCCAGCACTAGCAAATGGGGGTCATCTTCATTATAGGTTTTTAAGGCTGACAGATTACTGTGCGACTCTACAAAGCTTGGACGAGCCCGAATAGCGGCATTGAAACACGCTACTGCTGCTGTTAATTTACCCTGTAGACTATAAATAGCACCCAGATTGTTCTGGGCTTCGGCATGTTTGGGATTAATTGCCACAGCATGGGTATACGCTTCCTCCGCCGCCGCTAGGTCACCCGATTGTTCCAGAGAGGCGCCTAGATTGTTCCAGGCCGGACCATGCTCGGGTGAGAGCTCTGTGGCGCGACGATAGGGGCTAAGGGCGTCTGTATGCCTGCCTTGGCCGGCCAGAGCCAGACCTAAATTGTAATGGCCTTCGGAATCGTTTGGATTCAATGCCACGGTTGCCTCGCCTTCCATCACAGCCTGTTCAAGCCGGCCAAGACGACGGCAGATTTCACCCAGATTGCGGTGATATAGAGCAATGGAGTCTGTGCATTGCAGCGCTTTCTCTATCATCTCGGCGGCAATTTCCAGTTTGCCGACCCGGAAAGCTAAAAGTCCTAGCGCATGCCAGGCCGGATGATATTTCGGGTTAGCCGCCAGCACTTTATTATAAAGGGCTTCGGCCTGGGGCAATTCTCCTGTGGCTTCCAGGCGTTCGGCCTTCTGCATGGCTTCATCTAAAAACATGAGTGGATTTTATGTATAAAGGGTGTGTTTAAATGCCAAAAATTTTGACAGAGTTTTCGGATGTGTATTCCTGACTGGATTTTAGCAGCAATTTCCAATTTAAAACCTTATCCTAGCTACTGGTTCTTTCTAAAGTTTAAATGTCCACATAAAAATCTTCCGGTGGTAAGTTAGTTCTATTACGTTCATACATTTGAATATACGCAGCTTCCATGTGGTTCGTAAATGCTTGAATATCGAACAGCGGCGTGGTCAGCCGGTTTTGCGCTAATTTGGTCTTAATAGCAGTCAGCTTTTCCGGATTTGAGGCCAATTTAATCGCCAGCGCCTCATAGTGTTCTTGGGTCGTGGTTATAAGTTCCGGCAGGTCAATGGCCGTCAGTAGACTGGCGGCCACTCTACTGGCAAAAGACTCGCCCATGCGGGTCAGCACCGGCAAACCGGCCCACAGTGCGTCGCTGGCTGTGGTTCCCGCATTGTAGGGCAGGGTGTCCAAAAACAAATCCGCTAGCCGATAGCGGGCTAAATATTCTGGGGCAGGTAAGCGTTCGGCAAAAATTAAACGGTTTTGATCAATACCGCTATTTAGGGCAGCCTTTTTTAAATTATGTTCAGCCAAGGCATTATCAGCTAATAAAAATAGGACGCTGCCTTGAACTTTACTTAATATTCGCAGCCACCCGGAAAATGTAGCGGCTGAAATTTTGTAGGTATTATTGAAGCAACAAAATACAAAACCGGTTTCGGGTAAGCCCAGTTGCCGGCGGGTAATCGCCGTTTCGGCAATGCGACGCTGGGTGTCGTTAGCCTGATAACTGGGGAGATAGACAATCTGCTCAACATAATAAGGCCGGACTGCGTCGGGAATAATGACCGGGTCGGCGAATAAATAATCCATATAGTAAGCGCCCATAGTGCCCAGGTAGCCAATATAACTCACTTGCAGTGGCGCGGCTCTGAGCGCGAATATACCCGGTCTACTTTCGCCGCTGTGTCCGCCCAGGTCAACCGCAATATCAATTTCCATGCTGCGGGCACGCTCAGCAATTTGCAGGTCCGAGAAATGTTGGAGCTGAATAAAGTTGTCAAATGCGGCTTCCAACCGGAGGCGCATGTCATCTTTAATGTCTGGTCCATAGGAGAAGGCGCTGATTTCAAACCGGTCTCTAGCATGTTTTTCGTATAACTCAGCCGTTAAAAATGCCACAGCATGGTTACGAAAATCTGCCGAGAAATAAGCGATCCGAATCTTGTCATGTTCAGGATAGGGTTCAAGCTTTGGTAAAGCATGATTAATCGGGTAGCGATTGGCGGTCCAAATTTCGGCAGCTTTACGTTGTAAGGCTAAATTATCACTAGCCGCCAGCATGGTAAATGCAGTAGCGACTTGCTGCCCGGCTAGGATTTTTTCAGTGAGTTCGGCGATTTGGGTGTCTATACCGGTCCAATCGCAGATTTGCATTTTTGTGAAAAGCCGTTGTCCCGGTAAAAAAGCATAGTCAGGTTTAAGCGCGAGCGCCTGGTCATAACTGAGTATGGCCTCCTGATAGCGCTTGAGTCCATTCAGCGCTTCGCCGCGATTGTAATGCACTATGGCCTCCTCTGGGTTTAAGTTGATAGCGCAATCGTAATATGTCAGCGCTTCCTGGAAACAGTTCATCTCCAGCAGGCTATTTGCACAATGAAAATTTGCAGTGAAATCATCTGGTTTCAACTTAATCGCCTGTTTAAAACAAGCTACGGCAGCTTCAAAACGGTGTAACTCTTGATTTACCAGACCACAGTCTAGGTAGGCCTCGATATAATCCGGCTTCGTTGCCAATGCCCATCCGTAACTAGCAATGGCTTCCTCCCAGCGCTTTAAGTCTTTGAGTAAATCGCCGCGATGATAATAGGCTAAAGCAAACGTTGGTCTTAACTGGATGGCTTGCTCGTAACTGGCGAGGGCTGCATCCCAGCGCTGCAACATTTTTAAGGCCATGCCGCGATTAAAGAGTACGTCCGGTTCATGCGGATTGATTTGTAGAGATTTTTCCAACTGGATGATGCTTTGTGCAAATTTGCCTTGTTCAAGCGCAATAGTGCCTAATTCGCCCAAGACTTGGGGTTCTTTCGGGAATTCTTTCAATAATTTCAGGAATATTGTAGTTGCTTCCGTCAGTCGGCCACTTTGATGCAGAGCTCGCGCCCGTTGAAAAGTTTCATGATGCTTGGCTGAAGGCTGTTTTGATTTCATTTATGGATGGAGCGTGTTGATCAAAAGGCAAATAAGTAAATTTTATCGCTATTGCCCATAGCTTTGACATCAGTTTTTTGAGAAACTAACGAATTAAGCTTTTGCTGGGATTGGTCAGGTTTTCCGGTTTTATGTTGCATGAGCTTGGTTGTTCTATTTCAAATACATAAGTTTTAGCCGTTGCAGCCGAAGAAAATATTTTCTCATGTTTTATATCTAAAGGGAGCTTTGTGGTAGTTAAGTTTGTATCTTTTGCATTGGTTGGACTCGTTGGAACTTTGGCGCATTATTTGGTGCTTTATGCTCTGGTTGAAATACAAGGCTTTGATCCGGCTACGGCTTCCGGTTTTGGGGCTTTTGCCGGTTTGCTGGTCAATTATGTGTTAAATTTTAAATTGACTTTCAATTCAGGCCAGTCCCACACTCAGGCTTTTCCCAAATTTGCCTTTATTGCTTCTTGCGGCATGGGTCTTAATTGGATATTGATGGCATGTTTAACGCAGCAGTTTTATTATTTCTTTGTTCATTATTTCTATGCCCAGCTTATAAGCACAGCATTGGTTTTGATTTGGAATTTCTTGGCAAATTTTCTTTGGACTTTCAAAATGGATAACACGGCGCATGCTTCCCATGCCACTTTGGCCGCGTGGCTAAAAAAGCCTTTCACGGTATTAGGATTGATCTTAACGGTTTTATTAATACGCGTTATTACACTGAGTCTTTACCCTTTATATGATCCTTCCGAATCAAGATATTCGGAAATGGCGCGTAAAATGTGGGAAACCCAAAACTGGGTAACGCCAATGATTGACTACGGTGTGCCTTTCTGGGGTAAACCGCCGCTGACGATTTGGTTGTCTGCTATCGGTCTTGGTGTTGGCGGTATTAATGATTTTTCGGTTCGAGCGCCATCCTTGTTGTTGGGGATAGGCATAGCTTGGATACTTTATTATCTGTTGAAAGCTCAGCGCGGAGCAGAGCATGCTTTAGCCGGTGTCTTGATATTATCCAGTTCGGTGTTGTTTTTTGTAATGTCCGGCACCGTTGCTATGGATCAATGCCTATGTTTTGGCATTACGCTGGCGCTCGCTGCATTTTGGCTGGCTTTACGTGAACAGAAGCTAGTTTGGGGCTATGTTTTTTTTCTGGGGCTGAGTATCGGCTTGTTGGCGAAAGGGCCAATAGCCTTGGTCTTATGCGGAATAACCATTTTCTTCTGGACGCTGTTTACCGGACGTTGGCGGGACATCTGGAAGCGAGTGCCCTGGGTTAGCGGCGCTTTATTGGTGTTAGGATTGTGTGTGCCCTGGTATTGGTTGGCCGAACGCAGTACACCGGGATTTTTAGAGTATTTCTTTATTGGCGAACATTGGAAACGCTTTACTGAGAGTGGTTGGAAGGGAGATCTGTATGGCGTAGGGCGCGAGCATCCGCGCGGTATGATTTGGCTCTATTGGATTGGCGCAGGTTTTCCCTGGAGTTTGCTGTTTCTGAAAACATTGGTTGATGCCTGCATGCGTAAGGAAGCTGTAACGCTGTTTAAGTCTAATGATGATTGGCAACTATATTGTTTGCTGTGGATGTTGGCGCCTTTGGTGTTTTTTACTTTTTCGGCAAATCTTATCTGGACTTATGTTTTGCCCGGTTTACCCGGCTTGGCATTGCTCGTATCTAATTGGCTAGTCGAGCCAAAGAAATTTAGAACAGCAGTTTTAAGCTTGTGTGCGCCTGTCAGTTTTTTTGCCGTGGTGATTTTTTATAATGTTTCCGATTTGGATTTTTATAAATCGCAGAAACGTTTGGTGGACACTTATCAACAATTGGCGGCACCTGGAGAGCGGTTGATCTATCTCAAAAATAGGCCTTATTCTGCACAATTTTATTTGCAGGGTAAATCTATTGAGTTGTCGGGGGTGGAAGCATTACAAACAAGTCTGGGTAGTGCGGGGCATGATTTTTATGTGATTCGTATCAAAGCACCGGACGATAGTATTCCAAAAAACGTCAACAATGGCTCTGAAGTCTTGGCAGAGGGTGCGCTAAGTGCGGCATCTGCCACAGAGCGGACTCAGGCAGCGAAATTTCTATTTGATGAGGAATTTCCGGAGGAAGTGAGCTCTAAACTGCAGCCGGTTAAAGCTTTTGGCAGATATCTGTTGCTGCATGCGGTTGCCCAGTGAAAGCAGCAGTCCGCGAACCGATTAAACTGATTATTAATGCAGATGATTACGGTTATTTTTCTTGTGTTAGTCGTGGCATATTACAGGCGGCTAAGTCTGGAAAGTTGACGGCTACCGGGGTCATGGCGAATAGCCCGGATTTGCTCGCGCAGTTGAGTTGGTTGGAGGCAGTGGACAATTTAGATGTAGGCGTACATCTGAATTTAAGCTATGGTCAACCGCTGTCAGCGGCGATGACGGAAAAACTGATGGCTTGGCACGGTGTCTTTCCTGGTGTTTATCCGATGATGTGGATGCTATTTAAAGGACAGATTTCCATAGATGATGTCCGCAACGAATGGCGAGTACAAATTGATACTTGCCAGGGGCATGGCCGGTCATTGCTGTTTTTGAATTCTCATGAACATATGCATATGTTGCCGCCCCTGTTTAAGCTGGCGCAGGAGCTTGCTGAAGAATATCGGATTCCGCATGTGCGTTTGACTACAGCGGATTGGTCATGGTCTGAGGATCGTAAGGCATTGCTGCGTAATGTGTTGATTCAAATCATGCAATCCATAAATCAATTTCGATTTAAATGTCAGGCGCCGATTTTTTTGGGACTTAATGCAAGCGGTAAGCTTAATTATGCATACCTGGAAAGACTTTTTGCTAATCTCAAGCCGGGTAAAACCTATGAGCTTATGTGTCATCCCGGATATTTTGACCCAAATGAAATTTCTGAAGAGAGGCTCTTAAGCTACCATGCATGGGAAAATGAATTGGCTTTACTATTAAGCCCGGAACTGAGTGATTTATACAGCAGATTCGGTATCAGTTTGTGCCGATATTCTTCCCTAAGCCATTAAACTGGTGAATTATTTGAAATCATGAATAGAAAACTAAATGTAGAGTGTTTGGTAAGCGTCGTCATACCTGCTTATAACGAAAGTCAAGGTATAGCACCTGCTGTCAGACAAGTCGCTAAAATTTTAGATGCCTGTGCGACTGTTTGGGAAATCATCGTAGTGGACGATGGTAGCCGGGATCAAACTTTTCAAAATATATGCGATCTTTCCGTTTCCGAACCCCGTATCAAAGCCCTTGCCCTCAGTCGTAATTTTGGCAAGGAAGGCGCTATGCTGGCTGGCTTAGAGCATGCGAGTGGCGATGTGATCATTACCATAGACGCGGATTTACAGCATCCGCCGCGGCTTATCCCGGAAATGCTGGACAAGTGGCGTCAAGGCGCGCAAATCGTGCATGCTGTTAAACGCACCCGGAATAAAGAATCAGCAGGCAAAAAAGCCACGGCCTTTTTGATTAATAAAATGATCTCCGGCCTAGGCGGCATTAATATCAATAATTCCTCTGATTTCAAATTATTGGATAGGGAGATCGTCGATATCATTGTTTATCAGTTACCGGAGAGGCAGCGCTTCTTTCGGGGCTTAACAAGTTGGCTAGGTTTCGCTGAAGAATATATTTATTTCGATGTCGATGAGCGTCAGGAAGGAGAAAGCAAATGGTCTTTATGGTCGTTACTGGAGTTAGCGATAACCGCGCTGACTTCTTTTACCTCTATGCCGTTGCGCATTGTGACTTTTTTAGGTTTGGCTACGTTAATCTTGGGCTTTTTTGTCGCCAGTGATGCAGTGATTTCCTTGCTGAATGGCAAAGCTGTTTCGGGGTTTGCTACTACTATTATTAGTCTGTTATTAATCGGTAGTTTTATTATGATTAGCCTAGGGATAATTGGTGAATATGTCGCTAAAATTTACGAAGAAGTTAAAGCTCGGCCAATCTATTTGGTAAAGGCCAGTATAGGCATTAGTAAAAAAAATAAATGAAGCAAAGAGGTTTTCTTGTATCCGCTTGGTCAGGAGTCGCTGTGCTTAGGTAGTCATCTGTCTGACTAAATACGTTTAGCCTATGTTCTTTTGCTGACGTTCAATATCCTGCATATAGCGTTGTATGCCTGATTGGAATGCTGGGGTTACGTCAGTAAATAAACAACCTATTCGCTGTTGGCTCGTCGTGGTGCTGAGCTTTGTGGTTGTTATGTCTTTGATTATAAAGTTAATGTCTGAGTGAGAGCCTTCATGTAAATACAAGCAGCATTCGTTGAAGGATTTTCCTTCGGCAAAATGGTCTGCAAAGCTAGGGTCTGGATTTAGAAAAGCAAAACCGGTAATGCCTAAGTCAGTTATTATAAATTTGCCGGTTCGTACGATCTCCGGGGAGTCTGCAGATTCAGCTTCTTTTCGGCAAAGGATTTTGCAGTAACTGCCGGCATGGGCTAGAGGCACTTTGACCCGATAAAATTGTCGGCGTTGCATCCAGAAAATAGCCGTCGGTAGCGGCATTTCGAATGCAGTACCTTCAGTAGTCCTGGTTTTTTTAATATTCTTGCCGCTAAAAGATACTTTAATGCCGTGTATTTCTGTGCGAAACAGTATTTTTGCCGAGCTTAGCAATTGAGAATTTAAGAGTTCTGAAGGCGCTGTATCCAACTTAAGCACATTCTTTTTGGCGTCTACATCCAGAATAGCAGTCAAAAAAGCAGCATTGTTTTCGCCAAAATGGGCGGAAATGATACATTTGCCTTTATACAAGTCGGTCAGATATTCGAGTATGCGTTTGTTGTTTCTGACAAGATAATCGCTTTCGTTTGGCATTCGATGTGCTAAAAAATACTGTTAATATGAGCTGATATTGTAGAATATTAATTATTATAGTGTATTTGGACGAATATTTTGATTGCTTGGATGTTGCTTTTTGCCGCGGGTTGTTCTGAAATTGTGTTCGCAGTGAGCTTGAAATATAACGCGGGATTTAGCCGCTTATGGCCCAGCGTGTTTACTTTGGTTTTTGGAGCGGGCAGTCTTTATATGCTGGTGCTGGCAATTAAAACCCTTCCTTTGGGAACCGCTTATGCGATTTGGACCGGCATGGGGGCGGTCGGTGTGGCGATAGTTGGCATTTTTTTGTTTAAGGAATCCGTAGATTGGATCAGATTGTCCTCCATTATGTTGATCGTGATTGGCATCGTCGGCTTGAAATTAACCAACATTGAATAATGCTGCATCTGCTTTCATTAGCTGTGTTGCAGCAGGAAGTGATCGAGCGTATTGGCGCTGGAGATGATGTGGTTTTGCAGCAAGATATGGTTTGGGCTGTGTTGCAAGACCATGCAGACAATGCAAAATTGTTGCAATTGCTTGCTAATGGTTGTCAGGTTCATGTTTTGCAAGACATGCTTGCCGTGCATGGCATCAAAAACTCTGCAGTCTTAACCGGTGTGGAAGTTATTGATTACCCTGGATTAGTCGAGCTAACCGTAAAAAATCCGGTGATTCTTACCTGGTGCTAATGAGTTTAGTCGAGCTGGAAACTACTGATGATGGTTTTTTGCGTGATTCTGAGCAATGGAGTCATGATATTGCGGAAGAACTAGCAAAGCTCGAAACCATAGAACTGAACGAAGCGCATTGGGAAATTTTATGGTTTATTCGCGATTATTATAAAAAGTTTAAGCATTTACCCAATGCGCGGATGTTTGTCGCCGCCATTCGTAAACAATTTGGCGAAGAAAAAGGCAATAGCCGATATCTGCAAAAGTTGTTTCCACAAGGTCCATTAAAATATGCGTGTAAGATCGCTGGCTTACCAAAACCGCCCTCCTGTTTATAACCCCGTTTTTGAGAAAATTGCATGAGTACTCCCCGTATTGGATTTATTAGTTTGGGCTGTCCTAAAGCCTTAGTGGATAGCGAGCAGATTCTGACGCGCTTACGCTCTGAGGGCTATCTGATAGCGCCGAATTACAAAGACTCCGATTTAGTGATCGTTAATACCTGCGGCTTTATTGATGCGGCGGTGGAAGAGTCTTTGGATAGTATCGGCGAAGCGTTGGCGGAAAACGGCAAAGTCATAGTCACAGGTTGTTTGGGTGTGCGCCAGGATGAAATTCTGGCTCGTCATCCCCTGGTATTAAAAATCACCGGTGCGCATGCTACCGATGAAGTGGTATCCGCTGTGCATGAGCATTTACCGCCCGTCCACAATCCTTTTGCAGATTTAGTGCCGCCGCAAGGCATTAAGCTAACGCCGGCGCATTATGCCTATCTGAAAATATCGGAAGGTTGTAATCACCGTTGTACTTTCTGCATTATTCCGTCCATGCGTGGGGATTTGGTGAGTAGGCCGGTGGATGATGTCTTGTTTGAGGCTGAGCGTCTGGCTGCTGCCGGTGTCAAAGAATTGCTGGTGGTGTCACAGGACACCAGTGCTTATGGCTTGGATTTAAAATATCAAAGTCGTCCTTGGCAAGGCCGGGAAGTGAAAAGCCAGTTTTATGATTTGACCGAGGCCTTGGGGGATTTGGGCATCTGGGTGCGGCTGCATTATGTGTATCCATATCCGCATGTCGACGCTGTGTTGCCTTTAATGGCGGCCGGGAAAGTCTTGCCTTATTTGGATATACCGTTTCAACATGCCAGTAGTAGAATTTTAAAGTTAATGAAACGGCCGGCGGCGGCGGAAAATAATTTGCAAAGGATTCAAGCCTGGCGAGAAGTCTGTCCGGACTTAACCATACGCAGCACGTTTATCGTTGGTTTTCCCGGTGAAACCGAGCAGGAATTTGCGGAGTTGCTGCAATTTTTGACTGAGGCGCAAATGGATAGGGTCGGTTGTTTTGCTTATTCGCCGGTAAAAGGCGCCGCGGCTAATGAGTTGCCTGATTCCGTTCCGGAAGCTGTTAAACAGGAGCGGCTGGCACGTTTTATGGAGCATCAAGCAGCGATTAGTGCAGCGCGTTTACAGCGTCGGGTCGGCAATATCGAAACGGTGCTGATTGACGAGGTAGTAGAGGAGGGCGCAGTAGCCCGCAGTAAAAGCGATGCGCCGGAAATCGACGGGCAAGTTTTTATTGATGGCGCCACGCATTTGCAAGTCGGCGATTTTGTGACTGTGGAAATCGAAGAGGCCGACGAATACGATTTATGGGGCCATTTGGTTTAAAATTTTGGCGCTTTTCTCAATATTAAATCAGGACATTATCAAATGAGCGATTGTTTATTTTGCAAAATGGCTGCCGGTAGCATCAAGCCGGATGTGGTGTTTGAAGACGAGCAAGTGTTGGCGTTTAGGGATATTCATCCGCAAGCGCCCTTGCATGTGCTGATTATTCCTAAACGGCATATCGCCAACTTGAACGAACTCGATGATGCCGGGCTGGGCGGGTATTTACTGCAAACCGCTACGAAACTGGCAGAAGAGTTCGGTTTTGCGGAAAGCGGGTTTCGAGCCGTGTTTAATACCAATAACGATGGTGGACAGACGGTGCATCATTTGCATTTGCATTTGTTGGCTGGTCGGCAGATGACTTGGCCGCCGGGTTGATATGAATTTTTCATTCGAGTTGAGTTGCGGTAGGCCTCCCTAGCCGCGAACGGTGGATAAAATAATCAGAGATAATTCTTGACTATAATACTTGGTATTGCCATAATTATCTACTGTTTCAGTTGTTTAAAGAGTCTTATATGACAGATACTATTGTTTTTAGCGATAGCGCCGCGCAAAAAGTCGCTGGATTGATTCAGGAAGAGGGTAATGATAATCTCAAGCTCAGAGTTTACATTACTGGCGGTGGTTGCTCGGGATTCCAATACGGTTTTACCTTTGATGAAGATGTCAACGACGACGACACGCAGATAGAGAAAGGCGGCGTGACGGTATTGATTGATTCAATGAGCGTGCAATATCTGGCTGGCGCGGAAATCGATTATAAGGAAGATATATCCGGCGCACAGTTTGTGATTCGTAATCCTAATGCTACGACAACCTGTGGTTGCGGTTCATCCTTTTCCGCTTAACCAGCCATTGTTACCAGGGTAAATTCCCCCTAAAACCACGGGTGTGTCTGCGCCCGTGACGCTACATAAATTTCCCGGTAGATGTTTAACTGTTTGCCGGGCTAGCCAAGCAAAAGCACAGGCCTCCACATGATCCGGATCTATGCCGAAGGCTTTGGTTGTCAGCACTTCCGTACCCAGATTTTCTTGCAATAAAGTCAGTAGCCGCCGATTATGTGCGCCACCGCCGCAGACCAGTGTTTGTTGGTTTTGCGGGGCATGACGTTTGATAGCGTCTGCTATGCTATCGGCAGTGAGTTGACACAGCGTAGCTTGTACATCGGCTGCGGCTATTGCCGGAAAAGCTGCGAGTTTCTGATTTAGCCAGGCTGAGGAAAAATATTCTTTGCCGGTGCTTTTTGGTGGTGGCAGTTGGAAATAGGCGTCATCTTTGAGCGATGCCAATAAATTTGCATCGATAAGTCCGCTGGCCGCCCAATCGCCGTTATAGTCATACGCCTGATTGAAGTGGGTTTGTCGCCAGAAATCCAGCAAGGTATTGCCCGGTCCGGTATCAAAGCCGATAACCTGGTTCCCGTCCAGCACAGTGATATTGGCGATCCCGCCAATATTCAGCACGGTTTTGGCAAGTTGTTTATCGGCAAATACCGACTGATGAAATGCTGGCACCAAGGGCGCGCCTTGACCACCAGCAGCGATATCGCGGCGGCGAAAATCTGCGATAGTGGTAATGCCGGTGATTTGCGCGATGCGATTGGGATCGCCAATTTGCAAAGAAAAGCCAAAAGGTGTTTCCGGGGAATGATAGACGGTTTGACCGTGGCTGCCGATGGCTTGAATGTCACTTGCTGGGATATTGGCTTTCTTGAGTAAATTTAATGTGGTTTCGGCGAATAAGCAGCCTAATTTGGCATCAAGCGCGCCATAGTCTTGCAGCCGTATTGCTTGCTCTGCTTGGCTTAGTTGCTGAATTCTTTGTCTAAGCTCATCTGAAAATGCTAAGTATTGAAACTCAATTAAGCGAATGGCGTTATTCGAAAAATCGACAAGACCAGCATCAATCCCGTCGAGACTGGTCCCGGACATTAAGCCTACATAGAGTTCGGACATGGTGTTAGGCTAGTTTTGCGCGAGTTGGGATTCGCCCTTGGCTATTTTGAGTTGCGCCATTAAAGGTTGGGTTTGCGCTTTGAATTTTGCTAATAAGGCGTCATCAATTGCTATTGAGCGCGGTAATTTCGCGGTGACCGGATTAACATGTTGGCCGTTTATTCTGAATTCATAATGCAGATGTGGACCGGTCGCCAGACCGGTTTTGCCGACGTAGCCGATGACATCGCCTTGTTTTATCGGGTTGCCCAGTTTTTGGCCGGATTTAAAGCCAGATAAATGCGCATAGAGCGTGGAGTATTTTTCCCCATGTTCTATTTCTACCACGTTGCCGTAACCATTTTTGGCGCCGCGAAACGCGATCTTACCATCAGCGGTGGTTTTAACCGGCGTACCAACGGGGGCGGAATAATCAACACCCTTGTGGGCGCGGATTGTATTCAGAATTGGGTGCATGCGGTGCAGATCAAAATTTGAGCTGATGACTGCATAATCCATTGGCGTTTGTAGAAAGGCTTTACGTAAACCCTGTCCGTCTGGACTATAGTAGCCGGTGTTGCCTTGGTTATCTTCAAAGCGGACTGCGGTATACGTCTTGCTTTGGTTGATAAATTCCACAGAGAGAATGTCACCGCTGTCGAATTCTTTGCCGTCCACATAGAGTTTTTCAAAGACTACGGTAAATTGGTCGCCTTCCTTTAAATTTTGCGCAAAATCGATATCCCAAGCAAAAATGTCGGACATTTTTAAGATCAGCTTTCCGGGTAATCCGGCCTGCTGAGCGTCTTCGAATAACGACGATTTAATGGCGCCTTTGGCGCTGGCGATTTGGTAGTCGATTTTTTTACTTAAGATTTTTACGTCAAACTCATCATCATGCCGGGTGGCGACCAAAGTTTCAAACGGATTCTTGGTGTAAGTTAGTTGTTCCAGTTCACCGCTGGGACTGACTGTGGCGACTAAATCCCGGCCTGGTTCAACATCGGCAAACATTTTGCCGGTTGCATTGGCATGCAGGATTTTATGTAAATCTTCGCGGCTTAAGTCCATCTTTGAAAAAATGCTGGAAAGATTTTCGCCTGACTTAACCGTGTGCTCCAGTTCTTCCGAAATGTTTGATTCCGGGATCAGTGGTGCGGGCTCAACATAATGAATATATTGGTTGATCATGGTAGTGATCAATCTGTCTTGCTCATACGTTCTATGTTCTTCTAGATTTTTATGGGGTATCAGTCCGTAACTTGCGGTTGCAGCAACAACGGTGTAGGCGCCTAATATCGCCGATTTGAGTATTCTGTTCTGCACAGTAATCACATTTCATGGTTTTCCGAAAGTTGATTGTAGGCAATTTTGACGGATAAGGCCAATTTAAGCAGATTTTTTATCGTTAATCATTAGGCGCTATACTCTATAATGCCGCGAAAAAACCAGGTTTTCAGGAGAAAGAATTGTTACAAGATACTTTAGCGCAGTTACGATACGGGGCTGATGAACTGCTGCTTGAATCAGAGTTAATTAAGAAATTAGCGGAGAATCGGCCCTTAAACATTAAGGCCGGATTTGACCCTACTGCGCCTGATTTGCATTTAGGGCATACGGTTTTAATTAATAAGTTAAAGCAGTTTCAAGATGCCGGGCATCAAGTGCAATTTCTGATCGGTGATTTCACGGCGATGATAGGCGATCCAACCGGCAAGAATGTCACGCGCAAGCCATTGAGCCTGGAAGCTGTGCAGGAAAACGCCAAAACTTATCAAGCTCAGGTGTTTAAGATCCTTGATCCGGTCAAGACTACAGTCAAATTCAATTCCACCTGGATGGGAGCGATGACTAGCACCGAATTGATCCAGCTTGCGGCCAAGCATACCGTCGCCAGAATGCTGGAAAGAGATGATTTCCACAAGCGCTATAAGGGCGGGCAAGCTATAGCTATTCACGAATTCCTGTATCCATTGATTCAAGGCTATGATTCGGTGGTGATGCAAGCTGATGTTGAGTTGGGCGGTACCGATCAGAAGTTTAATTTATTGATGGGCCGGCATTTGCAGGAAGTCTATGGACAGAAACCGCAGGTGGTTTTGACCATGCCGATTCTGGAAGGCTTGGATGGCGTGCAAAAGATGTCCAAATCTTTAAATAACTATATAGGCATCGCCGATGCGCCCAATGACATGTTCGGGAAAATCATGTCCATTGCTGATGATTTGATGTGGCGCTATTTCGCCTTACTGAGCTTTAGACCTATGCAGGAAATAGAACAGTGGAAATTAGCCTGTCAGTCTGGTGCGAATCCTAGAAATTATAAAGTCAGTCTCGGTCAGGAAATTGTGGCCAGATTTCATGGCGAACAGGCGGCGATTTCTGCGTTGGAGGCTTTTGAGGCCAGATTTCAGCGCGGCGCTTTGCCGGATGACATGGAGGAGGTGCAGCTCAAAGTGGATGGAAATGGTCTTGCTGTGGCCAATGTACTAAAAATGGCTGGCTTAGTGGAGAGTACCTCCGAAGCTATGCGTATGGTAAAGCAGGGTGGCGTAAAGATTGATGGTGAAAAATTGGAAGATGCCAAGGCCGTGATCGCCGCGCCTTCTCAGCATATTTATCAGGTTGGGAAAAGAAAATTCGCCAGAATTGAAATAATTCCCGACTAAAAAAATAAATCTGATAGAATGCACGGCTCTTCACCGCTTTCTGAATTAGGTTTTCGGGAAGCGGAAAGCGAGACCGATAGAGGTTAAGTTTTACGGTTGGCAATTTTAGTTGTACTTTGTTAGATGGTTGTTTTGGTATTTTTGGGGCTGTTTTAACTTCGCCGAAAATAGTATTTGACAAAGAATGAGATTGCTGTAGAATGCATCGGCTCAACAGGGGTAATTGACCTGGCTCTTTAACAGTAAGAATCGAAATAATTTGTGTGGGTATGTGAGATAGCTCTGCTTGGTCAGAGATAATCGACACAACCACGTCAATGTTAAAACTGACGTTTTGTCGTCGAGCCGAGATTGGATACTAATCTTATTTAGTATCAAAATGTAATTAAACTGAAGAGTTTGATCATGGCTCAGATTGAACGCTGGCGGTATGCTTAACACATGCAAGTCGAACGGTAGCAGGCCTTCGGGCGCTGACGAGTGGCGGACGGGTGAGTAATGCATAGGAATCTGCCTTTTAGTGGGGGATAACGTGGGGAAACTCACGCTAATACCGCATACGTCCTACGGGAGAAAGCGGGGGCTCTTCGGACCTCGCGCTAAAAGATGAGCCTATGTTGGATTAGCTAGTTGGTAGGGTAAAGGCCTACCAAGGCGACGATCCATAGCTGGTCTGAGAGGATGATCAGCCACACTGGGACTGAGACACGGCCCAGACTCCTACGGGAGGCAGCAGTGGGGAATATTGGACAATGGGCGGAAGCCTGATCCAGCAATACCGCGTGTGTGAAGAAGGCCTGAGGGTTGTAAAGCACTTTCAATGGGAAGGAATACCTGCGGGCGAATACCCTGTAGACTGACATTACCCATAGAAGAAGCACCGGCTAACTCCGTGCCAGCAGCCGCGGTAATACGGAGGGTGCGAGCGTTAATCGGAATTACTGGGCGTAAAGCGTGCGTAGGCGGTTCGTTAAGTCAGATGTGAAAGCCCTGGGCTCAACCTGGGAACTGCATTTGATACTGGCGAACTAGAGTTGAGTAGAGGAGAGTGGAATTTCAGGTGTAGCGGTGAAATGCGTAGAGATCTGAAGGAACACCAGTGGCGAAGGCGGCTCTCTGGACTCAAACTGACGCTGAGGTACGAAAGCGTGGGTAGCAAACAGGATTAGATACCCTGGTAGTCCACGCCGTAAACGATGTCAACTAACCGTTGGGTTCTTAAAGAACTTAGTGGTGGAGCTAACGTATTAAGTTGACCGCCTGGGGAGTACGGCCGCAAGGCTAAAACTCAAATGAATTGACGGGGGCCCGCACAAGCGGTGGAGCATGTGGTTTAATTCGATGCAACGCGAAGAACCTTACCTACCCTTGACATCCAGAGAATCTGTTAGAGATAGTAGAGTGCCTTCGGGAGCTCTGAGACAGGTGCTGCATGGCTGTCGTCAGCTCGTGTCGTGAGATGTTGGGTTAAGTCCCGTAACGAGCGCAACCCTTATCCTTAGTTGCCAACAGTTCGGCTGGGAACTCTAGGGAGACTGCCGGTGATAAACCGGAGGAAGGTGGGGACGACGTCAAGTCATCATGGCCCTTATGGGTAGGGCTACACACGTGCTACAATGGCCGGTACAGAGGGCTGCGAACTCGCGAGAGCAAGCGAATCCCAGAAAGCCGGTCTTAGTCCGGATTGCAGTCTGCAACTCGACTGCATGAAGTCGGAATCGCTAGTAATCGCGGATCAGAATGCCGCGGTGAATACGTTCCCGGGCCTTGTACACACCGCCCGTCACACCATGGGAGTGGGTTGCAAAAGAAGTAGGTAGTTTAACCTTCGGGAGGGCGCTTACCACTTTGTGATTCATGACTGGGGTGAAGTCGTAACAAGGTAGCCCTAGGGGAACCTGGGGCTGGATCACCTCCTTACAAAGACGAAGCACCTGTCACACGTACTCACAACAAATTATTTCGATTGAAAGACGCACCTGGGTCTGTAGCTCAGTTGGTTAGAGCGCACCCCTGATAAGGGTGAGGTCGGAGGTTCAACTCCTCCCAGACCCACCAACTAAAGAAGAAGGAAAGAAGTAAAGGAAAAGCATTAAACGTCAAGAGAACAAAGCTTAAACAAGCGAAGGTTTTTGAAGAGATGGATTGATGTGATTTTTTGCACGACTTTTTCTTTAGGGTTAAGCAAGCCCGATTATTGGGGTCATAGCTCAGCTGGGAGAGCGCCTGCCTTGCACGCAGGAGGTCAGGAGTTCGATCCTCCTTGACTCCACCATAAAGCCGATGGATTGGAAAATAGAAACAAATGGAAGCAAAAGGAAAACAAGGAAGACCGAAATGGCTGCGTCAATCACTTACTGAAAAAAATATTGGAAGCACGATAACAACTCTATAAGGTTTTTTCAAAGCCACTGCCTTTGAAATAAAAGACTGTATAGAATTGGTATTAACCAATAGCTCTTTAACAATATGGAAATCTGTAACAACTATAGTAGTGATCAGCAATGATCAAAACCATACGCGATGTCGCGTGCCGAAAGGCATGAAACAAAGCGTGACTCAAGCAAAAATCAGCGAACATGTCAGCTGACAACATATAGCCACAGACGAATGTCAAAGAAATGAAGGTTTTTATTATATATTTTTATATATAAAAGCAATCAAATCAAACACAGACGTATTCGGGTTATATGGTCAAGTGAATAAGCGCATACGGTGGATGCCTAGGCAGTAAGAGGCGATGAAGGACGTTGTAGCATGCGAAAAGCTTTGGGGAGCTTGCAAACAAGCATTGATCCAGAGATGTCCGAATGGGGAAACCCGGCGGGGATAACCCCGTCATCCTGCAGTGAATACATAGCTGCTGGAAGCGAACCCGGAGAACTGAAACATCTAAGTACCCGGAGGAAAAGAAATCAACCGAGATTCCCTAAGTAGTGGCGAGCGAACGGGGACTAGCCCTTAAGCTAGAAAGATGTTAGTGGAATGGTCTGGAAAGTCCAGCGATACAGGGTGATAGCCCCGTACACGAAAATGTCTCTTTAGTGAAAACGAGTAGGTCGGAGCACGTGAAACTTTGACTGAACATGGGGGGACCATCCTCCAAGGCTAAATACTCCTTACTGACCGATAGTGAACTAGTACCGTGAGGGAAAGGCGAAAAGAACCCCGGAGAGGGGAGTGAAATAGATCCTGAAACCGTATGCGTACAAGCAGTGGGAGCCCCTTAGTGGGGTGACTGCGTACCTTTTGTATAATGGGTCAGCGACTTACATTTTGTGGCAAGCTTAACTGAATAAGGGAGGCGTAGCGAAAGCGAGTCTTAATAGGGCGTTTAGTCGCAAGGTGTAGACCCGAAACCGGGCGATCTATCCATGACCAGGCTGAAGGTCAGGTAATACTGACTGGAGGGCCGAACCCACGTCTGTTGAAAAATACGGGGATGAGTTGTGGATCGGAGTGAAAGGCTAATCAAGCTCGGAGATAGCTGGTTCTCCTCGAAAGCTATTTAGGTAGCGCCTCGTGTATCGCTCTTGGGGGTAGAGCACTGTTTCGGCTAGGGGGTCATCCCGACTTACCAACCCGATGCAAACTCCGAATACCAAGAAGTGCAAGCACGGGAGACACACGGCGGGTGATAAGGTCCGTCGTGAAAAGGGAAACAGCCCAGACCGTCAGCTAAGGTCCCAAAATCTATGCTCAGTGGGAAACGATGTGGAAAGGCACAGACAGCCAGGAGGTTGGCTTAGAAGCAGCCATCCTTTAAAGAAAGCGTAATAGCTCACTGGTCGAGTCGGTCTGCGCGGAAGATTTACCGGGGCTAAGCATAGTACCGAAGCTACGGATTTACACGTAAGTGTGAGTGGTAGAGGAGCGTTCCGTACGCCTGCGAAGGTTCATTGAGAAGTGGGCTGGAGGTATCGGAAGTGCGAATGCTGACATAAGTAACGATAAAGAGGGTGAAAAACCCTCTCGCCGAAAACCCAAGGTTTCCTGCGCAACGTTAATCGACGCAGGGTTAGTCGGCTCCTAAGGCGAGGCTGAAAAGCGTAGTCGATGGAAAACAGGTTAATATTCCTGTACCAGTGTTAACTGCGATGGGGTGACGGAGAAGGCTATATCAGCTGTCGGTTGGAAGTGGCAGTTTAAGCGTGTAGGGAGTGCGTCTAGGCAAATCCGGATGCATATATTCTGAGACGTGATGACGAGCGGTTCGCAAGAACAGCGAAGTGATGGATGCCCTGCTTCCAGGAAAAACCTCTAAGCTTCAGGTTAACAGTGGCCGTACCCCAAACCGACACAGGTGGGTGGGATGAAAATTCTAAGGCGCTTGAGAGAACCCGGGTGAAGGAACTAGGCAAAATGATACCGTAACTTCGGGAGAAGGTATGCCCTCATAAGGTGAAGTCCCTCGCGGATGGAGCCGAAGGGGGTTGCAAAAAATCGGTGGCTGCGACTGTTTAGCAAAAACATAGCACTCTGCAAACACGAAAGTGGACGTATAGGGTGTGACGCCTGCCCGGTGCTGGAAGGTTAATTGATGGGGTTATCCTCACGGAGAAGCTCTTGATCGAAGCCCCAGTAAACGGCGGCCGTAACTATAACGGTCCTAAGGTAGCGAAATTCCTTGTCGGGTAAGTTCCGACCTGCACGAATGGCGTAACGATGGCCACACTGTCTCCACCCGGGACTCAGTGAAATTGAAATCGCTGTGAAGATGCAGTGTACCCGCGGCTAGACGGAAAGACCCCGTGCACCTTTACTATAGCTTGACACTGGACTTTGAACCTACTTGTGTAGGATAGGTGGGAGGCTTAGAAGCGGGAACGCTAGTTCTCGTGGAGCCGACCTTGAAATACCACCCTGGTATGTTTGGAGTTCTAACCTAGGTCCGTAATCCGGATTGGGGACAGTGTCTGGTGGGTAGTTTGACTGGGGCGGTCTCCTCCTAAAGAGTAACGGAGGAGCACGAAGGTACCCTCAGCCTGGTCGGAAATCAGGCAATGAGTGCAAAGGCATAAGGGTGCTTGACTGCGAGACGGACAAGTCGAGCAGGTACGAAAGTAGGTCTTAGTGATCCGGTGGTTCTGAATGGAAGGGCCATCGCTCAACGGATAAAAGGTACGCCGGGGATAACAGGCTGATACCGCCCAAGAGTTCATATCGACGGCGGTGTTTGGCACCTCGATGTCGGCTCATCACATCCTGGGGCTGAAGCAGGTCCCAAGGGTATGGCTGTTCGCCATTTAAAGTGGTACGCGAGCTGGGTTCAGAACGTCGTGAGACAGTTCGGTCCCTATCTGCCGTGGGCGTTTGAGATTTGAGGGAAGCTGCTCCTAGTACGAGAGGACCGGAGTGGACGAACCTCTGGTGTTCCGGTTGTCATGCCAATGGCATTGCCGGGTAGCCACGTTCGGACAGGATAACCGCTGAAAGCATCTAAGCGGGAAGCCCCTCCCAAGATGAGATCTCACTGGGACTTTAAGTCCCCTGAAGGGCCGTCGAAGACTACGACGTTGATAGGGTCGGTGTGGAAGCGCAGTAATGTGTGAAGCTAACGACTACTAATTGCCCGTGAGGCTTGACCATATAACACCCAATGCGTTTGGGTGGATGTCAGAGAAAGAGATAAAATGACAGAAGCTGAGAAAAGCAAGAGTAAAACGACTTAAACACATACCTAATGTACATAAATAGGTTGTGAGTAACTACAGATTTCCATCAGCGGTTTATGAAAATGAACCGTGCTATGACGGCAGGCTAAAGAAAAAACAGCCGGCCAAACCAGTTTGCTTGGTGAACATAGCGAGCGTGAACCACCCGATCCCATCCCGAACTCGGAAGTGAAACCGCTTTGCGCCGATGATAGTGTGGCAGGTTGCCATGTGAAAGTAGGTCATCGCCAAGCTCTTAGTCTAAAAGCCCTGTCTCTGACGAGATGGGGCTTTTTTTGATTATTGATTAACCCAATTGGTTAACATTAACGGCGCTTCGATTCTCTCAAAGTGTCGAGTATTGTTGGTAACCAAAACAGCTCCGGCAGATAAAGCATGAGCTGCAATCATCATGTCGAACTCGCCGATGGGTTGACCCGTATTGATAAGTTTGTGTCGGATTTCGGCGTACCAATCTGCTGCTTCGTTGTCCCAGGGCAAAACATGCACAATTTTTAAAAATTGCCCCTTGATGGCCCGGTGATCCTGTTCGACTATATTGTTCAAATATTTGATTTGGCGAATTTCGATGGTTGAGCCGGACTTTTCCTGGATCGATTCGAGGGCCGCCAGGTTTGATCCACTTTTGTCGATCGTGACCTTTTCCGGTCGACCATGTAAGCCTATCGCCTTTTTAAAGAAACGTAACGCCGCCTTCCGGTCTCGGCGAGCGGTCAACAAAAGATCGATAGTGTCACCTTCTTTGTCGACTGCCCGATACAGATACTTCCAGTCGCCTTTCGCCTTAATATAGGTATCGTGCATGCGCCAACTTTTGCCAAAGGGACGTTTGTACTTTTTCCGGAAAACCGCTTCGAGCTTTGGTGCGAACTTTTGAATCCAACGGTAGATGTTGGTATGATCTACCGAAATGCCACGCTCAGCCATCATCTCTTGGATGTTTCGATAGCTCAAAGAATACGCTAGATACCACCGAACGCAAATCAGAATAAATGATTTTTCGAAACGGTGGCCTTTGAAGTTGATCATGAGAGGTTATTCTCGGCTGAATTTGGGTCGGAGAGTTTATCATAGCGTCCTCTTGGTCGGTTAACGCAACAAAACCAACAAAGTAAACGTGCGCACATCTAACCCGCCCGGACCTTGGGTTGAGTTTGAAGCATAGCGCTATTGCACAAGGATTTAAAGTATGAAAACCATAGAATTAGACGATGAAACCATTGCAGTGCTCGATGAATTGGCAGGGCTCGAGCATCTGAGTTTGGCGCAATTGCTTAACAAATTGGCGCAAAATTATCGGCAACAACAGCAAGGACCCGGATTGTTAACGGATTTTGCTGGTTTGTTGGCGGATTCTCCGTCATTCAAGGGAGATCCTCTCGCTATTCAGCAGGCTATGCGTGATGAATGGACTTAGCTATTTGTTGGATACCAATATCATCATTGGCTTGCTTAAGGGCAAAAGCGAGGCTATTGCTGAGTTGATCGGCATTGGCTTCACGAATTGCGCCTTTAGCGCCATTACCCGCATAGAGTTGCTCAGCTACCAAAGTTTGACTGAGAACGAGGCGCAGTTAATTAGGCGGTTGTTGAAGCCTATGACCTATCTGGCTATCAGTCCGGCAATAGAAGACATGACTATTGAATTCCGGCAGCAATTTCAAGTTAAATTGCCTGATGCTATTATTGCTGCTACCGCCAAAGTCCATAAGCTCCATTTATTGACTCTTGATAAAAAGCTGGCCGCCAAACTGTAAAGCTTCCAATTAACTTTCCATAAGCTCGGATATGCGACTTGCAGGCTTTACTGTTCAATCAAGAATCTGGTAGGAAATTTAAAAACGATCCGGCGTCGTAGGGCGGGTTAGAAGTGCGCTCGATAACCTTGTTTAGAAACATAAGCTTGCCGCACATCGTAACCCGCCATAGCTGCTCAAGGTAGGAAAACCTAAGTTAATGGGTGTTGGTTGATTGTAGGCTCGGCGGGTTACGATGTGCGAGTATATTTATGCAAAAAAAGTATGCGTACGCACATCTAACCCGCCCCGCACTGAATTTAACACTCAGTAACCAGCCACGAAAATCCATGGTATCAGGCAGTGTGGCTGCCACACGAATTTTGCCGCAAATTTGCGCCTTTAAGGTTTGTTTTTCGGTAAAGGACGTTCTATTTTCAATGAACCGCCATTTTCGCCACGTTTTTTATCTTCATTACAGCGAACCACCTTTAAAAAGTGTTCCATATTGTCTGGAGCAGTCATTTTCAAGTTTATCCAAAATGGTTTATTATCTTCCCCTGCTAGAAAGTCAGGCCACATTTCATTATTATCATCGTATTTTAATCCTTTAGATTTTTGGGGGGACATTAAAACCATTTTATATATAATACTTTCAGTGAATCCGTTTTCTTCTTTGAAAATGAAATCTAATCGTTTGACTTTTTTGTTGAGTTGACGGTTGCTCCAGCTTGTATCACCTTTTGCTTCAACAAATATTAAAGTATTTGCGAAAGCAATTACCATATCAATATCTTCATGAGTGCCTGTTATCAGGCCTTTATTTGGGTTGGGGTGTTCGATTTGACCATTCTTCTGACTTAGAAAGAGCTCCAATTAACCAGTCAAGGTGGTAATCCATAGCCCACCAGGCGTTTTCAGGTATTGAAATGCCGATTTTCTTCCCCAAATTTTTTCTGAACTCTTCACCAAGCACCATGCTGTCGCTTTTTAAAGCATTCTTAAGTAACCAATAACGTTCTTTGCGATTAAATTTCTCCAAAGATTCAACGAGTTTACTCATAAAGTTACCAAGCTAATAAAAAAGTGGAGCGGGATTGCTCCTTTATTGTGGAATAGTATCACGCCCTAGACATATATTTCCCAGTCTCAGTATTCACTTTCACCAACTCCCCCGCCTCAATATACTCCGGAATCTGAATTTCCAGCCCGGTAGTCAATTTTGCCGGTTTAGTCCGATTGGTCGCACTGGCACCTTTCATCGCCGGTGGCGTTTCGACAATTTGCAAAGTGATGGAAGCGGGTAATTCCAGTCCTATGGCTTCGTCGTCCATTAACAGTGCCACGATGCCTTCCAGACCTTCGCTTAAATAGTCGATTTGCTCGTCTATATCTTCCCGATTTAAGCTGTATTGTTCATAGGATTCGGTGTTCATGAAGTAATAAGTATCGCCTTCCTGATAAGAAAATTGCACCGGTACGCGAGCACAATCGGCGGCTTTCAGTATGTCGTCGCTTTTGTAGGTTTCATCCAGCTTTTGCTTGGTTTTCATGTGTGCATAGCGGACTTTGTAGAGGGTGGCGGCACCGCGTGAACTGGGGTTGCGGACTTCAATTTTTTTTACGACATAGGGTTCGCCGTTAATTTCTACGGCAAGACCTTGCTTGAGTTCGTTGGCTTTTGGCACGGGAGTTTCCTGTTTTATTGTTGATTTGAAATGGGTTGCCACTGTTGGTCGATGAGGCCAAATAAGGGCTGATATTGGCTTTTGTAACACATTTTCCGGCAATCTTTAATCCAGAAGCCTAAATACAGGTAATCAAGTCCTAGCTGTTTAGCTTGTTTGATTTGCCATAAGACAGCGTAGACGCCGGGACTAGAGTCAGCGAATTCCGGATCGAAAAAAGTATAAACCGCAGACAAGGCATTATCCAGCACATCGACAACAGCAACCGCCGTCAGTTTGCCGGCTATGCTAAATTCGACGAACCAGGTGTCACACCAACTGCTGCCTAGAAACTGCATATACTCTTCCGGGCTAATTGCGGTCGTTGCCTCTTTATCATGCCGGGCTGCTTGATAGCGTTGATATAAGGCAAAATGCTGCTCATCGAAGGCGGCGGGCTTGATGGTAGCCGTTGTCTCTAGGTTGCGCTTTAAGCAACGTTTTTGTTTGCGATCAGCCTGGAAGTCGTTGACCAGCAATCGGGTTGGCACACAAGCCTGGCAGCCTATGCAATAAGGTCTGTAAACTTGATCGCCGCTCCGTCTAAAACCTTGTTCTATTAACTGTGAATATATCTGATTATCCAAATTACATTGGTTAGTCACCACTGCTGATTGTGCTAAATTGTCAGCCAGATAACTACAGGGATGCTTTGCGGTTAGCCAGAGAGGTATGGAAGTCATTTTGCCCACGCTTGTGGGTGTGGCTTAAGTTTGCAATAGTTAGTCAATAGGCTTTGGAAATTCGAACGGCTAATTTCTTCCGCACCAAGACTCAGTAAATGTTCGCTACTGACTTGGCAGTCTATCAATTGATAGCCCCAGTCCGCCAGTTGCCTAACCAAGTGGACATAGGCAACTTTAGAGGCGTCGGTTTTGGTATGAAACATGGATTCGCCAAAAAAAACCTGTCCGATAGCCAAGCCGTATAATCCACCAACCAATTCGCCATCCTGCCAGGTTTCTACGCTGTGGCAAATGCCTAGTCTGTGCAATTGCCGGTAGGCGTTCTGCATCTCTTCGGTAATCCAGGTGCCGCCATCTGCGCTACGAGGTGCGGCGCATGCGCTTATGACTCGTGCACAGGCGTAATCGAATTGTATTTCGTAAATTTGTTTGCGCAAGGTTTTATTTAAGCTACGAGATATGTTTAATTTTTGCGGAAACAGTACCATGCGTGGGTTAGGCGACCACCATAAAATCGGTTCGCCGGGATTATACCAAGGAAAAATGCCGTGACGATATGCGTTAACTAGGCGTTGAGGGGAAAGGCAGCCGCCAAAAGCAAGCAGTCCGTTGGGCTCCTGTAAAGCCTTGTATATGTCAGGGAAGGCTTGCCGTGGATTGTTTGGATCAAGCTGAGTAAGTCGCATGTAACGCTGTTGTTAGGTCGGCTGATCTTTGGGATTCGAAATCAGGATCTCCCGCCTGCGCCGTCTGATACTTTCGTCCTTGAACCGAAGGTTCAAGTGGAAACCAAATCCAGTCAATCAGGCTTCCTGAGTAAACAGGCGTGCACACCATGAAAGGCAAAAGGAATCCGGGGTAAAAACAGGTTCAGGAAACACCCAGTACTGCTCGAACGCGGCAGGAGATAGGTTTAATATTTTATACAGGTTTACGGATTTTCTAAAACGTTTTCTATCTTCATGCGTAAATCAATCAATTTTGTGCTGATATTTTGTTCCGCAATAACTGGTTTAACACCTGATGCGCTTAGGTCATGAGCCAGATTAAGCGCTGCTAAGACAGCGATTCTATCGGTGCTGCTGACCTTGCCGGTATCGCGTATCTTGCGCATTTGCTTGTCGAGTTGTTCTGCCGTGTGAATAAGGGCCTCTTGTTCTTCCTTAGCGCAGGCAATTTTATATTCTTTGCCAAGAATGTTAATTGATACCGGTTGGACTGGTTTACTCATGAATCGTGTTCCATGGCTTTCAAGCGTGTGATCATTGCTTCGACGCGGACTTTTGCCAGCGTGGTTTTTTCCAATAACTTGGCTTTTTCCTTGATCAACGCATCTTGTTTAACTTTCAATGACTTATTTTCATTCTTGACCAGATTGAATTGCTCGATCAATGCATCCAGTTTTGCTTCTAGCGCTGCTAATTCTAATAACGGGTCTTTTTCTGATGGGGTCATAAGCAAATTTGTAGCCGATACGACATTATTATCATCCAGTATTATCAACAATGTTAGCATAAGCGCCGGATTTGAACAGCTTCTTAGCAACAGTTAGTAAGGGATAAATATAATGTATCAGGTAGTTAATACAGTTTTTGAGCAACTGGGCGCTGATATCTGCGCAGCAGAGGCGCAAGGCATTGCAGTCGGCATGTTATCGGTAGAAAGCGGCGCCGATGCCAACAACTGGCTGCGGGAAATATTAGACAATAATATCAATATCCTGGAAAAAGATAAAATCTTATTATTGGATTTATTTGAACAGACCCGGCTGGACCTGAATGAGGCTGCTGAGGAATTTGCTTTCGATATGTTTTTGCCGGATGACGATGAGCCGTTGTGGGAACAGGTGGAGGCGTTACGTAGCTGGTGCCAGGGATTTTTGTTCGGGCTAGGCGTGGCGCATGTAGATGGCGAGTGGCCGAACGAAATTGGCGAAGTCATGCGTGATATGATTGAGCTGACGAAAGTAGATAGCGATGTAGAAGACGAAGAGGACGCTAATCTGCTAATGGAAGTGCATGAGTATGTGCGTGCGGCAGTCTTTGTGGTGAGGGATTATTTTTTGGAAAACCGGCACAGTTAAAATCATTAACCGAATAATTATTTAGATGAAACAAAGCGAGTTCAAAAAACGTCGGGCGGTGCTGATGAAGCAAATCGGCAAGGGTAATATTGCCATAATTGGCAGCGCACCGCATCGGACCCGTAATCGCGATGTGCATTATCCTTTTCGTCAGGATAGCGATTTTTATTATCTGACCGGGTTTAATGAGGCTGAATCTCTGGCGGTATTTATCCCCGGCCGCGAACAGGGCGAATATGTGTTGTTCTGCCGCGAATTTGATGAGAAAAAAGCGCTCTGGGAAGGGGCGCATGCCGGTTTGGAAGGGGCTACTCAGCACTATGCAGCTGATGATTCCTTTCCAATTGACGATCTGGATGACATTCTCCCTGGCATGTTGGAAAATAAAGCCAAAGTTTTTTATCCGATGGGCAGGGATAGCGAGTTCGATCATAAATTGCTGGATTGGATCAATCATATTCGTAAACAATCCCGTAACGGTGTCACGGCGCCTGGAGAATTGGTATCGCTGGAGCATATCCTGCATGAAATGCGTTTATTTAAATCGCCGGAAGAATTAAAGCTAATGCGCCGAGCTGCGCAAGTCTCGGCCAGAGCCCATATCAGAGCCATGCAGGCCTGTAAAGCGGGTTTGTACGAATATCAAATTGAGGCGGAATTGATAAATGAGTTTCTGCAGGAAGGTTTACGTGCAGTGGCTTACCCGTCTATCGTCGCCGGCGGCAAAAATGCCTGTGTGCTGCATTACGTTGAGAATAATGATCAGTTAAACAATGGTGATTTGTTATTGATCGACGCGGGTGTCGAATGCGACCATTACGCGGCAGACATCACCCGTACCTTTCCGATATCCGGTCAATTTAGTGAAGCTCAGCGTCTATTGTATCAATTGGTGCTGGATGCTCAGTCAGCGGCGCTGGAGCAGATAAAGCCCGGTATAGCCTGGAATAAAGCGCATGAAGCTTCGGTAGAGGTGTTGACCAAAGGTTTGCTTGCTTTAGGTTTATTAAAAGGCCGGGTGAACAAGTTAATTAAAGACGAAAAATACAAACAATTTTATATGCACCGCATCGGTCATTGGTTGGGCATGGATGTACACGATGTCGGCGACTATAAAATCAAAGACGAATGGCGTTTGCTGGAACCGGGCATGGTGCTGACTGTTGAGCCTGGGCTGTATGTGCCGCTGGATTGCGAGAGCGTGGATAAACGCTGGCGGGGCATCGGTATTCGTATCGAAGATGATGTGTTGGTGACCAAAGATGGCTATGAAATTTTGACCGCTGCAGTGCCGAAAACGATTGTAGAGATTGAGGCGGTGATGCGCGGCGAGGCGAAGCATGCATAACGATTTCGACCTGATTATTGTCGGGGCCGGCTTAGCCGGTAATTGTTTGGCTTTAGCTCTAAAAGACAGCAGTCTACGGATAGCGATTGTTGAGGCCGCCAGCCGCCGGGATTTGCAGCATGCGGTATTGGGTGATCGGGCATTGGCGCTGGCGGCCGGCAGTGTGCAATTGTTGACGGCTTTGGGGGCTTGGGGCGGCATTAGCGACAAGGCGACAGCCATTAAACGGATTCATATTTCGGATCAAGGACACTTTGGAAAAACCCGGCTTTCAGCTACTGAGCATGGGGTAGAAGCCTTAGGCTATGTGATTGTTGCGCGCGATATAGAAGCGCATATTGCGGATTTAGTCGCGCAAACATCGGTCAGTTGTTTTTACGAAACGCGGGTCGCCGGCTTGATGTCCGGCGCAGACGCCGTTAATGTCAGTCTGAAACAGCAAGGCCAGTCGCTGAATTTGTCAGCACAGTTGTTGGTGGGGGCAGACGGCGGACAGTCTTCAGTACGAAAATTATTGGAAATTCCGCAGCACATTACCGAATACGGGCAAACTGCCTTGGTGACCACGGTGCAAGGCACGTTGCCGCACCAAAATACCGCCTATGAGCGCTTTACAGCCTTTGGGCCGCTGGCCATGCTGCCTGGGTCCGGCAAACAGGTTTCGGTGGTCTGGACGCGCAGCCACGAGCAGGCGGACGCCCTGATGGCTGGCGGTGAAGCTGATTTTCTAGCTGAGTTGCAGGCTTGTTTCGGTTATAGGTTGGGGGCGTTAAAATTGTGCGCTCCAAGACGGGCGTTTCCGTTGAGCCTGATTCGCGCAGAGAGCATGGTGTCCGGACGGACGGTGATTATCGGCAATGCCGTGCATCAATTACATCCGGTGGCGGGACAGGGCTTTAATCTCGGTATCCGGGATGTGGCGGAGTTGGCGGAAGTCTTACTGACCCAGCAGTCTAAACAGGGCGATCTTGGTGCGCCGGAATTGTTAAGTGGTTATGCCAAGCAGCGGCAACGCGATCACGACATTACTATCGGCTTTACCGACAATGTAGTGCGCATTTTCTCCAATAATTGGTTGCCGGTGGCGGCGGTAAGAAATGCCGGGCTGACTTTGCTGGATCATTTGCCTGGGGCTAAGCAGGTGTTAACTAAGCATGCGATGGGGTTGGCGGGAAGTTTGCCTAAGATTGGCAGTAATTAGGGCAAATTTTGAAATTAGTTGAAGTAAATGGACGCGATTTATGCAAGTAACTATTGATTTAGATGATGAATTATTGATTAAGGCGAAAGAGTTAACGGATTTGCAAGAAATAACAGCTTTAATTAGGGAAGCTTTAAAAGCTTTAACTGAGCGGGAAAGTGCCAAAAGATTAGCTAATTTAGGTGGTAGCGAACTAGATTTAGAACTGAATTGTCGCAGATAATTACAGTTTTTTTAAATAATTACCCAATTCTATAAGGCGGGAAAGGTGATTTACATAGAAATCTTGGCTGAATTATTCTCTGTTTTGAAATAACGCAACTCAACAATAAATAGCGAAAAGCTAAGATATACTTTTAGTTTGAACTCAAACTCCGGAGATTGTCATGAATCTTTGCAAATTTACCCTCTTGTTACTGATAGTTGGCGCATTATGCGCATGCAATAAAGACCCCCAACCTCTCCCCCAAATCGCTAAAGAAGCCCCTAAAAAATACGAAACCGCCGTCAGCCTGCAAGGCGCGGTTAGCGATAACAATGGGTTTATCAAAAGCGGTAAGGTAGAGGCCAAAACCGAGAGCGGTCTGTTATTGGCTGAAACCATGCTGGAAAATAGCGCTCGTTTCCAAATCACTATTCCGGCAGGCGTGGCGTTGCCCGTGATTCTTAGTTTTTCTCCTGGTGAAGCAAAAGTTGGCGGGGAGAAAATGCTGAGTGTCGCGGTGCAGCCAAGTATTAGTAAATACGATATTAATCCGCTGACGACTGCAATCGCTAAACAGGCTAAAGCCCTGGGCGGTTATACGCTACGGAATATGACGCGTGCGGCGGAAGAGGCGGTGCGGGTGCCGGACGCCAATAAGACCAGCACCGGCTTTCGCGGCGATCCCACTACCCAATACGGCGGTTGGCACTAAATCGGTTTAATTTAGGTAATAAAACTGGAAAATCATGCTAAAACCAACTGAAATCACGTCTCAAACCAAAGTTGTCGGTTGGATCGAAGCCGCACAAGGGCCGGTGGTGGATGTGCGTTGCGATTATCTGCCGCCGATAGGTCAGGCGCTGGATGTGGGTGACGGGGAGCGCTATGTACTGGTGGTTTGTCAGCATTTACAGCCGACGCTGATTCGGGCGATTGCCTTGCATGCGGTGTCCGGAATTTATCGAGGCATGGCTGTGTATGACAGTGGCGACGTGCTGCATGTACCGGTCGATCCCCGTTGTCTGGGTAGAATGCTGAATGTATTCGGCGAGCCCTTGGATGGCGGTGCGCCTTTGCCTACCGAACAGTTTCGTACCATACTCGCGCCGCCGCCGCTGCTATGCGATACCCTGCCGGCGACGCAGATTTTGGAGACCGGGATTAAGGTCATCGATTTGTTATGCCCGTTTGTGCGCGGTGGTAAAACCGGTTTATTCGGTGGCGCCGGGGTAGGTAAAACCGTGTTGATGATGGAGTTTATGCATGCTGTCAGCACTGGGATGCGTGGTGTTTCGGTGTATGCAGGGGTTGGCGAGCGCATGCGCGAAGGCCACGAACTTTGGCATGAAATGGCTGATGCCGGCGTGTTGCCGCGGGCATTGCTGGTATTTGGGCAAATGGATGAATCACCCGGCGTGCGGTTTCATGTCGGTTATACCGCGCTGACGTATGCCGAATATCTAAGGGATGTGCTGGAAACTGAAGTGTTGTTTCTGATGGACAATATTTTTCGATTTGTGCAGGCCGGCAGCGAAATTTCCGGTTTGCTGGGGCGCATGCCTGCCACTGTTGGATACCAGCCGACTTTGTTGACGGAAGTGGCCTCGTTGGAAGAGCGCATTGTCTCCACAAAAACCGGGTCTATCACTTCTGTGCAAGCAGTCTATGTACCGGCGGATGATATGTCCGATCCAGCCGTAGCGACTATCTTGGGCCATTTGGATAGTGTGGTGATTTTATCCCGGCAGCAGGCCGCCAAAGGAATTTACCCGGCGATTGATCCACTGCGTTCCAGTAGCCGCATCATGGATCACCGTATCCTTGGCGACCGCCATTATCAGGTGGCGCGCGGGGTGCGCGAACATCTGTCGCGCTATCGAGAGTTGGAGGATATTATCGCTATGCTAGGCATAGAAGAATTATCACAAGAAGACCGGCGTATTGTAGAAAGAGCACGGCGTTTGCAACGTTATTTAACCCAGCCGTTTATCACGGTGGCCGAGCATACCGGTTTGCCCGGCGTGCGGGTGCCGCTGGCGCAAACCATAGAGGATTGTGAGGCCTTTATGGCCGGAAAATACGATGGCTTGAGCGAAGCCGATTGCTATATGAAGGGCGCTATGTCATGAAAAGCTTTGCTTTGGCATTGCTGGATAGTCGCGGCCGGCATGATTTTGCCGAAGTCATCCAGTTTATCGCTGCCGACCAAAGCGGTAGTTTTGGGGTGTTGGCCGGGCATGTGCATCTCGTCGCGGTACTGCGTTACGGTTTGGCGCGCTTCTGCGATAGCGCCGGCATTTGGCATTATCTGGCATTGCCTGGCGGCGTGTTGCGATTTTGCGATAATCGGCTGACTGTGACGACTGTGCGCTACTTTCTGGGGACAGAGCGTGAGTTACTTTGTCAACAATTGGCGGCAGAAATGGCGCAGAACGATTCTGAAGTGCATGCCGCGCAAGCAACTTTGGCTGAGATCGAACATTCCTTGATTCGGCGCTTGGCGGAATTGAGCAAATTTGGCGGCAGAGGTGGGTTATGAGTTTTCGCCGTAAATTATTGGAACATACCCAGCGTGATTTGCTGCGTCTGGAGAAACAAAATCACCGTCCCGCCACTTGGGTAGGCTTGTTGTTTTCCGGCGGCGTGCTGGGTTTGTTGTTTGTCGTGCCTATTATTGGCGGGGCATATTTGGGACGCTGGCTGGATACTTTGGCTAGCGGCTATTCGGTTCGCTGGACGATAGGCCTGATAGTCTTGGGTATTACCGTTGGCGCTTATAATGTTTTTCGATTTTTGCAGGGTAAATCTTAAGCAAATTTTAATTTAATCTTCACTTTAATTTGAAATGAGCGCTATTATTGCTTGAAACATTTAAGGATTGTTTAGCTTATCCATGCAAAGGCTAGCCATTATCCAAAACCTAATTAAGTCTTTAACAGTAAAGAAGATGAATCGACTCATTTTTCATTTTGTGCAATTTCTTCTGGCCTTAACCTTACTCAATGGCTGTACCACCACGAGTAAGAAAGAGAATATAACCGCGAATAAACCTAATCCACCAGCGTCTCGACCAGTTCCGCCCGTGGCGCAGAATACGTATTCAGGCGTGTTTCTGAAGCCGGCGTCGTTGGAGCCGGCTGTTGAATTTTGGCGCAAAACTTATGCGGTTTGGCCGCGATCTCAAGTTGCAATACACGACGACCGCTATTTAGATGTGGTTTATGAAGTCTTTAATGTGCCAGGCGATGTCGGTGAAAGCCTAAACACTGAGCAGAAGGAGGCGCTAAGTCAACGTAAGGATTTTTGGCGTGGGCAACTGGCGGCACTGGAAAGTAAGTTGCGTTACGGTGCGCAACTCAATGCTTTTGATAAACAGTTGATCACAAAACTGGAGCAGAGCGGCAAGCCGCTCAGCTTTTTGAATGGCGCAAGTGAACGGGTGCGTTCACAGCGCGGAACTCGCGAACGTTTTAGACGTGGCTTAGAGATCAGCGGTCGCTATGAACTGCAGTTTCGAAAAATTTTCCGTGAAGCCGGATTGCCGGAAGATTTGGCTTATTTGCCGCATGTTGAATCCTCTTTTCAAGCTTCCGCCAAGTCATCCGCAGGGGCTGTGGGATTGTGGCAATTTACCAAAGGTGCGGCTAAAACCTTTATGCCGGGTGGAGACAGCGTTGATCGGCGACTTGATCCCTTTGCTTCTGCTAACGGGGCTGCGCGTTATTTAAGTTATGCCTACGGTAAACTCGGAGATTGGCCGGCGGCAGTGACGTCTTACAATCATGGTATCGGCGGCATGAAACGCGCCCAAAATCAAGTAGGCAACGATTTTGCACAGATTGTTGAACGTTATGACGGTCCGGCATTTGGCTTTGCTTCACGTAACTATTATGCCCAATTTCTGGCGGCGCGCGAAATCGCTGTAAACCCGGAGCGGTATTTTAGTGAAGGGATCCGCTATGAAACGCCGATGGCGCCGGGACAGTATTTGGCGGTGGATTAGTTAACTGTTGTAGGCCGGAATAAGACCAATCAAGCGAAAAGCTGCGATTGGGTGTTTCTGGCATGCTTTGCCGCTTGCCGGAAGCACCTGTTTTTGCTGACACTCAAATAGCTGTTTCCAGCCTACACTGTACCAGCTTAATTTTGCTGAACACGTTTAGATAATGCACAACGACGAATCCGCTGCATACATTGCTTTCCAACTCGGCCCATTATCCTTGAGTCATACCGTGCTGACTACTTGGGGGGTAATGCTGGGATTTACGGTAATTGGCTTATGTTTACGCCGCTTTCCAGCTTGGCTGAATGCGCTGGAGGCGATTATGGTAGCCATAGAGACGGCAATTGGCGAGGTGTTGCCCAAAAGTTCGGTGCGGACAGTATTGCCGTTTGTGGCAACTCTTTGGCTGTTCGTGCTGGTTGCAAATTTGGTAGGCTTGATACCGGAAATGCATGCGCCGACCCGCGATCTTTCGGCAACTTCTGCTTTGGCCTGTTTAGTTTTTTGTGCGGCGCATTGGTTTGGCATAAGAGGCCGTGGTCTGCGAAATCATCTCCGGCATTACATCGAACCGAGCGTGATCTTGCTTCCCTTCCATATCATCAGTGAATTTACCCGTACCTTGGCCTTGGCAATTCGGCTGTTCGGTAATATTATGAGCCTGGAAATTGCGGCTATGCTAGTGTTGTTAATTGCAGGTTTCCTGGTTCCGGTGCCGCTTTTGATGCTGCATGTTGTTGAAGCCATAGTACAAGCTTATATTTTTGGCATGTTGGCGCTGATTTATATCGCGGGTGCGTTGGAAACCAGTGAAACTGAATCAAGCGCTAAGTAACAGGAAAAAATTATGAACGATTTGCATGTGTTCAGTATGATTTCAACCGGTGTGGCCGGGTTGATCATTGCTTTAGGCACCATGTTGCCGGCTATTGCCATGGGAAGAGCTATTTCCAGTGCTTTGGAAGCCCTATCCCGGCAACCGGAAGCCGAGAAAACCATTACCCGGACCTTGTTTATAGGTTTGGCCATGATAGAGTCCTTGGCCATTTATTGTTTAGTTATTGCTTTGATAGTGTTGTTTAGAAATCCGCTGCTGGAATATTTTTTGCCGTAAACAACTATTTTTCACATAGCTTGCTATGTTTGACTGCAGAGGTTACCAGCTTAAAGCGGGATAACTGCGAGGCTTAAGCGTTCGGAAAAAAAGACGGTTATCATAATGAGAGGTTATTTTCTAGCTTTTTCAATTGGTTTTTTTAAGGGGTAAATAAATTAACATCTCCAATCTCTATCGGTTTTTTCGACCTTTGTTTTTGTATAAGCCTAAGAAAATAAGGGTTTTTTGTGGCATGTATATTAAAAAAAACTCATTTGGCGTGTTGTTATAAAACAGGCGTGTCTTTAAGTAATATTCCTTATTTTAAATAGGTTAATGCATGGGTTTTAGTGTAATTTTTAAAATTTATGGTACGATGAAAAGGCTAATAACAGAGCAAGCATTAACGGGGTTGTAATATTTACAACTTTTATGTGGTAATTAAAAACTTTAAATATTAAACGATAGGATTTCTAATGATGAGCATTTTGAAAAAAACTTTAGCAACTTTGCTGGTAAGCACAGCATTGATTTCAACCTCTGCATTTGCTAATAGCGCTGGTGATGCCAAAGTCAAAGCTGCAGGGGAAACGACTGTAGCTAAAATGAACGAAGCTGTAGATATACTGGAAAAAGGTGGCAGCAAAGAACAAGCCATGCAATTGCTGTCTGATGTGCGTCAGTCGCAAAAAGACTTTAGATATGAGCATACAGAGCGTCTGCGTCAAAAAGCCGGCAACTCTTTGAAAGCCGGACGTGAAGAGCTGGAAAAAGGCGATGCTAAAGCCTTAACAGATCTGAAAACCGCCCGCGACCAGTATAAAGAAGCGTTGACTATCTATCTTGCAGCGCACTAAGCTTTTACAAAGTAGTTAAACCATCTAAGAGTATCAGTTCGGGTTAGCTATTGATTTACCTCTTAAACCGGTTTCCGTGTTCCATGCGGGAACCTGGTTTATGCTAAAACAGACTGCTAAGCTCCTCTCCGCGTAAAATTAAATTTCACTGCTGAATTCGATCTGCAAATTTAGGTCATTGCCTTGCCGTATTAAATAATCCCGGCGAAAATTTGCTCGAAATTAAACATTCTACCGCTACACTAGTATCAAATAGGCCAAGAAGTTTAAAATAGCCTACCTGCTGCTACGGATCTATGCCTGCAAGCCTTGCGACAACTCACATCAACGCTGGTATCAAGAAATGATGCAATTTGATTGGACAACTTTCATTCTAGAGATTCTGAATTTTTTGGTATTGATTTGGATACTGCAACGCTTGTTCTATCGGCCTATACTTGCGCTTCTGGATGCCCGGCAGAAAAGGATTAGCGCAGAAATTGCCCATGCCGAGCTAGTAAACAGACAAGGAGAAGAATTGCGCCGGCAGTACGAATTGCGTTTACAGGACTGGGAGCAGGAGCGAGAAAACCTGCGCAGTAATACCGAAGCGGAATTGGCGCAGCTGCGCAGTACGGCCCTGGAAAATCTCAAACAAACTTTGGCGGATGAAGAGGCTAAACTCCAGGTGCGTAACCAAGCATTAAACACTGCGCGTGAAGCTACTTTACGTCGAAATGCCGCAGAAACCGCTTATCAACAGGTCTCCCACATGTTGGCGCGTTTGGCGTCGCCGCAGCTAACCAACAGTATAGCTGCTCTATTGCTGGAGGATATCACTACGCTGTCCCAAGCAGAACAAGCTGCGTTACAGAAAGCGGCCCAGCTTCCAGTTGCCGGAACTGATTTCGTAATCATCAGCGCGCATAGCTTAGATAATAGTATGCGTTTAGCTTTGAGCCAGGGCTTGTCCTTAGCCAGCGGTCAAACCCTGCAATTTGTGTTTAAAGAGCAATCGGAACTGCTTGCCGGGCTAAAGGTTGTGGTTGGCGAGTGTCAACTGGACGCCAATCTCGCCGATGAGCTGGTGTTTTTCAGCCGCCAGGCAAGCCATGACTGATCAGACTCAGCCTTACCAATTTCGTCTGCGGATCTCTGAACGCGGCTATGTGGCCGGCATTGGCGATGGTATCGCCTGGATACGCGGTTTGCCGTCGGCGCGGTTGGAAGAGTTGCTGGGTTTCGAAGACGGCAGCACAGGACTGGTGTTTCAGCTTAGCAAAGACTTATTAGGCGCCATTTTGCTTTCGCAAACTCATGGCGTTAACGCCGGCATGGCGGTTCGGCGTTTAGGGCGAAAATTGGAAATTGGCGTCGGTGAAGCCTTGGCAGGGCGGGTAATCGATCCGCTTGGTAAGCCCTTGGATGGTTTGCCTGCCCCCGACTTACGTCAGTATCGCCCCCTGGAGGCAGCGGCGCCGCCGATTATCGAACGCGATTTCGTCAACGCGCCCCTCTATACCGGCTGTAAAATCGTTGATGCATTGATTCCCATCGGCAAGGGTCAAAGACAATTAATTATCGGCGATGACGGGGTTGGAAAAAGTGCTTTGGCGCTGGATGCTCTGATCAATCAGCGCGGTCAAAATGTACTATGCGTGTTGGTGCTGATCGGCCAGCCGCGATCTTCGGTTGCCGGCACCATAGAGGCATTGCGATTAGCTGATGCTTTGGATTACACCGTCGTGGTCGTCGCCGAAGCTAACGCCTTACCGGGATTTCGCTATCTGGCCCCATTTGCCGGCTGCGCCATTGCGGAACACTGGATGCGCATGGGGCGGGATACGCTGATAGTTTATGATGACTTGACCCGACATGCGCAATCCTACCGGGAATTGTCCTTGCTCTTGCAAAGGCCTCCTGGCCGCGAAGCTTATCCCGGCGATATTTTTTATCTGCACTCGCGTTTGCTGGAGCGCTCGACGGTCTTGTCTCTGGCTTGCGGCGGCGGCAGCATGACTGCCTTACCTATCATCGAAACCCGGCAGGGCGAGTTATCGGCCTATATTCCCACTAATTTAATCTCTATCACTGACGGCCAGATTTATTTTGAAAGCAAACTGTTCGCGGCAGGTATGTTGCCGGCTATCGATATTGGCCGCTCGGTATCACGCATCGGCGGCAAGGCGCAACATTCAGCTATTAAGAATGCTGCCGCGCATATTCGTCTCGATTATCTACAATTTCTGGAATTGGAATTATTTGCCCGCTTCGGCACGCGACTGGAAGCCGGCGTCGAGCAAAAACTGCAAAGCGGGCGGCTATTGCGGGAAATTCTGAAACAAGATAGGTTGCAACCTTTGTCTGAGGTTGAGCATCTCGCGTGGTTGCTCGCCTATGGTGAGGGATTATTGGATCATGTCAAGCCGGATAAAGTTGCGGATGAGTTAGCGCAACTTTGGTTGAAATTGCCGACCTATGATCTTAGACCGGAGACATCAAAACCGCAGTGGCTGGCTATCCTCGCTGAATTATTGGCAGTGAAGACATGAGTCAACGCCAAGAAGTGGAAGGCCGCTTGGCGCTATTTGCTGACTTATCCGGCATACTTGGCGCGATGCGTAGTTTTGCGTTGACGGAACTGCGCCGGATCACTAAGCGTGAGGCAGCGCAACAGCAGGTGGTAGAGTCTCTGGCTAAGGCGCTGGACGATTTGTCAGCTGTGTTACCGGAACAAATCATGGATAAAGCCGGAGCCGGGATTAAAGATATTTACTTGCTATTCGGTTCGGTACGCGGTTTCTGCGGAGGTTTTAACGAAGATGTGCTACGGCTATGGCAAGCACAACCAGTCAAATCTGGCGCGCTGATTTTATTAGGTGAACGCTTGCATGATATGTTTGCAGAGAGTAAAGAGCAGGTTTGTATTGCCGGTGCTGACAGTGGACTGGAGGCTGCTGCGGCCATAGACCGCATTTTGGCGGCAATTAAGCAGCTTCGGGGCGGTGATGATAGTCAATTTCGCTTATGGGGCTGTTTTCATGACGAAGCGGGCGCGCGTAGTCAACAGCTATGGCCTGTGCCGCTTTCGCCGTCTGCGCCATCCTGGGGCTATCCACCGCTAAGTTATGAGCAGCTTTCTGAAGTCGCAGTCGGTATCGCAGAGCATTATCTATTTCATAGCTTATTGGCTTTGCTATTGCGTTCGATTCGCGTGGAAAACCATATGCGCTTAATGCAGATGGAGACAGCCCTTAGACATCTGGAGCGCGGTAGTGAAGACATGCTTAGGCTACGGAATCGGCTGAGGCAGGAGGAGATTGTCGAAGAGATTGAATTGATGATAGGCAGCCGGATTAAAGTCTAAGCCAAAAACAAGTTTTTCCCACAGAGACAGGCAGCCCGGACATCTGTAATATAGACGCACTTTTTCTTGGCTTCAAATTCACCATGCTGTCACGTATTTTACCCAAAACCCAAATCTCCATTCGTGAAAATCTGAGATGGTTGTATATTCTCAGAAACCTGATGTTGTTTGCAGTCATTTTCACCGTGTTTGTCACCGTCAACGGTTTGGGCATTAATTTACCGCAAAATCAGCTGTGGATGGCGATATTTGCGATTTCCATACTGAATCTTTATACCTGGCTACGCTTAGGTACAGAAGAAGAGGTTACGGAGCATGAAATTTTTTCGCAAATCTGTATGGATGTATTGGCTTTAGCCTATTTGCTTTATCTTACCGGCGGCGCTTCAAATCCGATTATCTGGGTGTTTCTGTTGCCTTTAATCGTTACCGCGATTATGCTGCCGCAAGCGTATGCCTGGAATATGGTGATTATTACCTCCTGCGTTTATACCATTTTGATTCCCTACAATATTCCGCTGCCGGCGCTTGAGCCGCATATGATGCATATGGCTGCGGCTAACTTGACGCCGGAAATGGTTTTGCAAATGCACTTAACGGAAGATCGCCGTTATTTTAATTTGCATATCTTCGGCATGTGGTTCGGTTTTGTATTCAGTGCCGGCTTGGTGGCGTTTTTCGTCGTCGAATTGGCGAAAACTTTAAAGGAGCGTGAGCGCAATTTGGCTGAGGCTAGAGAAAGCGCCCTGCGCGATGAGCGCGTCGTGGCGTTGGGTACGCTGGCTGCCAGCGCTGCCCACGAAATGGGAACGCCGCTGGGGACGATTGCCATAATTGCCCATGAAATGGTGCAGGAAATGCCTGAGCATCGATTTCCGGATCAGCATAAAAAGTTATTAATTGTGCAGCAACAAATTGATCGCTGTAAACAAGCTTTGTCGGTAATGTCAGCGTCGGCGGGGGAAATGCGGGCGGAGTCGGGGCAAGTCATGTTGGTCAGTGAGTATATCGACGAAGTCCTCAATCAGTGGCGTACCCATAAGGCAGCTACCAAACTTAAGTTGTTTATATCGCCTGATGTTGATATAAGCGCCCAGATTATCGCCGAGCGCACCATTACGCATTCGCTGATCAACGTGTTAAATAATGCTGCTGAAGCATCGCCGGTGGATCTTGGTGTCGAATTTTATGTGGAATGGGATCAGTTTAATGTTAGTTTGAAAATCAGGGATTTTGGGCCGGGTCTGCCGGCAGAGTTTATAGAATTCGCCGGACATCAACCGGTTAAAAGCAATAAACAGGGCATGGGTGTTGGTTTGTTTTTAACCTATACCACCATCAAGCGTTTAGGCGGTAAAATAGATTTTATTAATCTTGAAGCCGGCGGTGCTAGTGTTGAAATCACTCTGCCGCTCTTAACTAAGGAGAGTATAGATGACAGAGTTACCTTTGGATAAACCCCAGTTGCTTCTGGTGGATGATGATGTGACGTTTTGTTCGGTGCTGAAACCGGCCTTGGAGAAACGTAATTTTTTGGTGACTGTCGCCAGTGACGTGACGACTGCGATCAAATTGGCTGAACAGACCGAACCCGAGTACGCTGTGATAGACCTGCGTATTGGTTTTGAATCCGGCCTGGAAATGGTGAAGAAGCTGATTTCTCTCGATTCTAATACCCGGATTGTCATGCTTACCGGTTTTGCCAGTATTGCCACCGCCGTAGAGGCGATTAAACTCGGAGCCATTCATTATCTAACCAAACCGGCCAATGCCGACGAAATAGTCAACGCCTTATATAAGAATGAGGGCGACGCCACGGTGGCCATCAGCGACAACCCCTTATCGGTAAAGCGTTTGGAATGGGAGCATTTGCAAAAAGTGCTAATGCAGCACGACGGCAATATTTCGGCGGCTGCCAGAGCCTTGAATATGCACCGGCGAACCTTGCAACGGAAACTGGAAAAGCGGCCGGTTAAGGAATAAACCCTGGATTTGGAAACCAGATGCCAGTATTCCTAGGCTAAAGTAGGGCTGTTTGCTTGTGTTTCATGCGTTGGTTCAGCGCCTGTTGTAATTCGCCTACTGATTGCGGCCGGTCTTTCGGCAATGGCGCCATGGACCGATCGATTGCTTGCAGCAAGTAGTCCGGATATTTATTTTTATAGATTTTTTCAGCCGGTAGCAAACTGTTTTGCAGCACACGTTCTTTTGATGAAGGGGGCGACTTAAAATCCAGGCAACTGCGCATGCTGGCCCCGATGGCGTAGATGTCTGACCAGGGGCCAAGATTGCCGTTAGAGTCGTATTGTTCGATAGGCGAAAAACCGTTGCTGACGATCTTGGCGCGCATGTTATTTTGCCGGGGTGGGTGCGGGCGTATCGCGCCAAAATCCAGCAACAAAGGATCGTAATTGGCGCGTATTAGAATGTTAGCTGGTTTGACATCGAGATGGATAAGGCCATATTTATGAATTAAATCAATTCCTTTGAGTAGGTTGGTGAAAACGGTCAGCAAAAACTCTTCAGTAATCGGCAGGCTTTTCTTGTGGAGTATTTTGTCCAAGGTTACGCCGTAATCGTAAGTCATGACCAAATAAACCGTTTCGTTAGCCTTAAAGAAGTTTATGACTTCGACGATGTTGTGGTGCTTCAGTTTGGAAAGCACCTTGGCCTCTTCAAAAAACAAGGCCCGCCCCCGCAAATACATGGGGCGGCTCTCGTCATCGTTAGGCACCACTGCATTGTACCAAGTGCGGTGCGCAAGTTTGCGTGGCAGATATTCCTTAATGGCAACCTGTATCTGATCGGCTAACTGCCTAGCCAGATAGACCGAACTGAAACCGCCGTGCGCTAATTCACGCTCAATCATGTACTGATCTATAATAGTACCGGACTGCAGGTAATTCCAATGTTTTGGATAAGTTTCAGGATCGTAGTATTTGGACATGATTCAATGGCGATTCGCGTCAGAGTCAACATTATAGGTGAAAAATGATTAGAAGCATGACCGCTTTCGCAGATGGCGAAATTGAAGCGGATAACCTGATTATCCTTTGTGAATTACGTTCGGTAAATCATCGCTATAGCGATGTCAGCGTTAAGTTGCCGGAACGCTTACGCTTTGCAGAAATTGATGTGCGCCGCTTGATCAGCGAAAAACTCAAACGCGGAAAAATTGAATGTTCTTTAAATTACAAAAAGCAAATTAGCGCCCAAGCCTTTGCGGTTAATACAGAACTGGTTGATAAATTATTAGCGGCCACTGCCGAAATAGAAAAACGCATGCCCAATCCGCAAGCCTTTTCGGCCTTGGACGTGTTGGCGTTTCCCGGCGTGCAGCAGGAGAACGAGACTGATAAGGACTTGTTGCGGGAAAAAATTACTGTGCTGCTGGAGGCCACCGTCGAAAAAATGCTGGAAACGCGTGGCCGCGAGGGACAGCAACTTGCCGCCTTGGTGATTGATCGTTGCCAAAAAATTAAGAAATTGGTAGAGCTTGCGCATAAGCGCATGCCGGAAGTATTGAAAAATTTACGTACCAAACTGACCGCTCGCGTATTGGAACTAGTCGCCGAACCCAATTTCGACCGCCTGGAGCAAGAGTTGGTGTTATTGGCGCAAAAGCTGGATGTCGCCGAGGAATTGGATCGTTTGGAAACCCATGTTACCGAAGTGATACATACCCTTAAGCAATCCGAACCCTCCGGCCGCCGCCTGGACTTTCTGATGCAGGAGATGAACCGTGAAGCCAATACCTTAGGTTCCAAATCCGCTGATCGAGAAATGACGCAGATATCAATTGATCTTAAGGTGTTGATTGAGCAGATGCGGGAGCAGATACAGAATATAGAGTGATGTTTCAGGCTGTCTCAGCTTATCCCACTAAATCAAGATAGGCCGCGTATATCGCGGCTTTTTTGTGTCTATCAGTTTCAGACTGTCCCAGAGCAGCGCAAGTTTTAGGTGTACAACTGGGTGTACCACTGGCATAAATAACCTAAATTTAGTGGTACACCTCATGGGAGCCCGTACAATGGCGATTCTGTCCGATTTACAAATTAAGTCCTGGATAAAAAACAATGAACGTTTTGAAGGTAAAAGCGATGGTGACAGGCTTTACCTGAGTTATCGCGAAAGTTTCGCCGTGCCGGTCTGGCGTTTTCGTTACAAAATCAAAGGGGCTACTCGTTGGGTAACTATGGGCAGCTATGCAGATTTATCGATTGCCGAAGCCCGCAGACAGGCTAAAGAGTTTCGGGCAAGGGTGGCGCTTGGCTACGATGTGGCGGCGGAAAAACAGGAACGTAAAGCCCGAGGCCTTGGAGAAAATCGAAGCCAAGAAAAACGCCTAGACAGTTGGGCAATTGGCCGATGAGTATTTCACCAAAACCATTTTAGGCCGCTGGAAACACCCCAACATTGTTAGGGCGCGGATCGAGAAAGACATTAAGCCCAATATCGGCAAGATACCGGTTGAAGATGTCAAGCCTATGGATATTTCCAGAATGCTTGAAACCATTGTCAAGCGCGGCGCGCCAACTATCGCCAATGACGTTTTACGCTGGACTAAGCGCATGTTCGACTTTGCCATTAAGCGGTATATCATCCAGTTTAATCCGGCGTCAGCGTTCGATTTGTCCGATGCCGGCGGCAAAGAGGAAGCCCGAGAGCGGGCGCTGTCGCGTGAAGAACTGGTAACCCTGTTCGCAGCCATGCGGAAAACTAAAGGCTTCGCTTCAATTAACGTAAGCGCCCAACCCCGCCATCTAGCAAAGCCCTCCGCAACCTGACATCCTGTGTTTTTTCTTTGATGAGGATGAGCAATGGCAGTCACAACCAAGTGGATCAATCATATTGAGGCGTGGCAGCGGAGCGGCCTTAGGCAGTCAGACTATTGCCGCCTGCATGATCTAAACGACAATACCTTTGGAGCGCGGTTAAGCGACTATCGAAAGCAGCAAAAAGGCGCGTTACCCGCGTTGATTCCGGTTGTGGTGAAGCCGTCGGCCACGGGAGCGATTGTCTTTAAACATGCCCAGGGCCATCTACTCGAATTGCCGTTGTCAATCTCGGCCCCCTGGCTGGCGGAGTTGTTGTCATGCCTGAATTAATTGCCAGCCCGCCTCAAATCTGGTTGGCGGTTGCACCGGTTGACATGCGGCGCGGCATTGACGGATTGTCGTCTATCGTCCAGCAAGCACTTGGGCAAGCGCCTTGCGCGGGATCGGCGTTTGTTTTTCGTAATCGCTCTGGTAATCGTTTGAAGTTATTGCTTTGGGACGGCAACGGCGTCTGGTGTTGCCAGCGCCGTTTGCATCGCGGCCATTTTGTTTGGCCCAAGGCGAAGGACGCGGGTTTTTCGATCAGCCAGGCGCAATGGCAGTGGCTGATCGCCGGTGTCGATTGGCAGCGTTTGTCCGCCACTCCCAAAGCGGAATGGCAAGTCGGATGACTTGATTTGCGATGGCTGAAATATCGAGAAAATACAACAAAAAACCCAGTAATAACAAGGCTTGCAGGGTATTTCATGGTATAATATTCACCATGAAATCACTCGCCGAACTGGACCATTTAGACCTTGATCCCGCCGCTAAAAAACAAGTGGCGGCACTGGTTCAATCACTACTGGATCAAGTAGAGTGCGATGCACAGTTGCTGCAGCTTAAAGAGTTGGAAATCCAAGCCAAAAACGCCGATATCTTGGCTAAAGATTCCGTCATCAAAGCCAAGGACTTCAAAATCGAAGCGCTGACGCATGAGTTGGCCCATATCCGCCGGATGCGTTATGGTGTGAAAAGCGAAATGTTGTCAAAACTCCAACAGGATCTGTTCGCCGAAACCTGGGCGAGCGATTTGGCGGCCATCGAAGCGGAAATCGAACAACTGGCCGACCCGCAACCGGGCGAGACCGTTGCCAAACCGAAACGCCCGCGCGCTGGCCGTCAACCGCTGCCGGATCACTTGCCGCGCATTGAAATTCGCCACGAGCCCGAACACTGCATTTGCGGAAAATGCGGTAACACCGCCTTGGTTAAAATCGGTGAAGACATCACCGAACAACTGCATGTCGAACCCGCCCAGTTTTCCGTCATCCGGCACATTCGCCCCCAATATGCCTGCCGCCCGTGCGAGACGGTCATCGCCGAACCGATTCCGGCTGCCGTGATTGATGGCGGCATGGCCACCGTGAGTTTGTTGACCTGGGTGGTGATCTGTAAGTATTTGGATCATCTGCCGCTCTATCGGTTGGAACAAATCGCGGCACGCGACAAAGTCACTCTGGCCCGTTCGACACTGGCCGAATGGGTGGGGCGCGTCGGCGTGGCCTTACAACCCTTGGTAGATCGATTGATTTGGCATCTGCAGCAAGGTAAGACCTTGTTGGCGGATGAGACGCCCGTGGCGCAACTCGACCCCGGGAAGGGAAAAACCCGAAAAGCCTATTTATGGGCTTATCGCAGCAACGACTTGGCGGGCGGGCAGACGCCACGCATCATTGTCTTCGACTACTGCAAGGGACGGGGCGGCGAACATGCTCGTCAGTTTTTGGGGGACTGGAAAGGCCATCTGATGGTGGACGATTATACCGGCTATAAAGCGCTGTTCGTCGACAATGGCCTCGGACAGCTCTGTACCGAGTTGGCTTGTTGGGCGCATGTGCGCCGTAAATTCTTCGACCTGCATCAGGCAAACCAAAGTCCTATGGCCTGGGAAGCCCTGCAGCGCATCGCCGTGCTCTATACCATTGAAACCGAGGGAGCAAAGATGAACATTGCAGGCCGAAAGCAACTCCGCGCGGAAAAGAGCCTACCGCACTTGAAAACGCTTCATCACTGGTTGATTCAAATACGGGTTACCACGGCGAATGGGGGTTCGACCGCCAAAGCCTTGGACTACACGCTGAGACGCTGGCCGGCGCTGATCCGCTATGCCGAAACCGGCCATCTACCCATTGATAATAATCCGACGGAGAATTGCATACGCCCAATAGCGATTGGCCGGCGTAATTGGTTGTTCGCCGGTTCCGAGCGCGCCGGACAACGGGCGGCGGCCATCCAAACCTTGCTGGGCACCGCCAAGCTCAACGGCTTGGACCCGGCCGCTTGGTTGAAAGACACGCTGGAAAAACTGCCGGTCTGGCCGAATAGCCGGATCGATGAATTGCTGCCGTTTTCGGCTGAGTATTTTGAATTTAAAAAAAATCAGAAACTGGTTTGAATAATCAACGTGTCGGCGTTGCGCGCTTACCAATTAACGAACTGACTATCAAGCTTTTACTAATGCTGGCGGTCAGGAAAGGCGAATTGGTTACCGCGAAAGTTTCAGCCTTCGACCTGGACGCCGGCACATGGAAATTGACCACCGCCGACACCAAAACCAAGTCAGAAATTATTATTCCATTGCCTAAGCAGGCGGTTGAATGTTTGCGGGATTTAGTCCGGCTGGCTGATGGCAATGAATATCTGTTGCCGGCGCGGCAATATCAAGACCGGCGCTTACCTTACATTCACGAAAACACTTTGAATGTGGCGCTGTCCAAGGTTAAAGCCAATATGCCGGGCGTCGAGCCGTTCACGATCCATGATTTTAGACGCACAGCCAGAACACACTTGGCGGCGCTGGGTAAGAATCCCATATTGCCGAATGCTGCCTTAACCATAAAATCAAAGGCGTCGAGGGTATTTATAACCGGCATGATTACTTTGACGAACGCAAAGCAGCCTTGCAAATACTGGCTAATTTTCTAGAGGCTTGCGAAACCGGCAAAGCCTGGAATGTGACGCCGATCAGAAAGGCGGGATAAAATGCACCGACATGAAGACTTTAAAACCAAAGGCGCAATAATGGCTATCGACTATCACAACATCATTACCCTTGAACCAGGAAAGCGGAGCGGTAAGCCTTGCATTCGCGGTTTGCGGATTACCGTTTATGACGTGCTTTCCTGGCTGGCCGAGGGCATGAGTAGGGAAGAAATCATTGATGACTTTCCAGAGTTGAATGACGATGACATTACCGCGTGTTTACTGTTTGCAGCAGACCGGGAAAGGCATTCACTGGCTATCAGTGCTTTATGAAATTGCTGCTTGATGAAAATCTGTCGCGGCGGATTGTCCCATTAATATTCATTACACCTTAAAAAAGAAACTGTTACGGCTGGAGGATTTGCAGGATTTTATCGTATGCTATCATCCAAAGAACCGCCAACAGCGGCTTGAAACCTGGCATGAGCAGGATAAGCCAGAGGGCCTCTGGCGTAAATTCAGCTATGAACAAATCATCGGCCGCGATAAAAGCAGCCTGGATATTTTTTGGCTAGAGGATAAGTCTTTGACCGATCTGGATAATTTACCCGAACCTGACGATTTTGCCACGGAAATTATTGAAAATGTTGAAGCGGGCTTGGCATGTTTTCGGGAGATAGCGGCAGCTTTGGCATAATGACCAAGCGCTAAAACAAGTTGTATATCCGGTTAAATCATTCGGGAGCCTTTGGCAACTGGATACTCAGGAAAAGCAAGTTGTTTGTAGCATGCAATATCAATTTTTTCCATTGAAATAAAGACATATAATGTACAGTATAGTTTGTTGAGGCTGACCGTTACAATGCTGAACTGGAGAAAGAGGTGTCAGCATAACCTTAGCTCGTGCTGAATTAAAATTTTCATCGTGTATTCTTACGCAAAAAGGCCTAGTTTTTCTATAACATGATCATTTTTTTAAAAAACATTCCTGTCGATACTCGACCTCAAGAAATAGAAGAATTTGTGAGCCCCGGTATGCGGGTGGGCGTATTTTTTCGGGTAGGGCGGCTGTTGAAGGCCGAGATTTTAGTCATCCGGGATGGCAATACTAAAAAAATCGAATATCATGGTCTAATTTATGTCGATTCGGAAAAAACCGGTCAGCGCTTGATTAAAAAACTCAACGGTAAAGCGTTTAAAAATAAAGCCGTGGAAATGCGTGAGTATTATTCGCGTTGTTGGCATAATGATCGCAGACTAAGACACGCAGATAGATATTCGAAAAATAACAAAGAAAAACGGGTTAAACCTCGCAGGCGGGTTAGACGTGAAAAAATTGTCCAGTTAATGTAGATCTCAATTGCTAACCGGTTTACGACCGTTTACATCTTTAAGTTAAAATTAGCGGAAACCGTGAATGAGTGCTGATTTGATGTTAATAGCCTACGCTGCAAGTATATGAATAACCCTGGTGCACTCGTGCAAAGCTTGTTCCCGGGGTTTTCCGCAGAAGACAGCGCCCAAATCGATAAGGCCCTGGCCATAGTCGAACAAGTCACTGGCCCTATAGCGCAACAAACCCTTTATCCAAGGCCAAAAGGCATTGATGTCGCCACAATTCTGATGGCTGCGCATATCGATCTTGAGGCAATCCTAGGGGCGCTATTAAGTGATCCAAGACTTATCGGAAAGGTCGGCGAGACTGTTATCCTTGCAGAATTCGGTGCGGTGGTCGCTTCTCTGGTAGGGGATGTACAGTGGCTGAACAAGCTGAATATTTACAGTCCGAAGATGGCCAACCAGCCCAATCAGGCGGAAATCTTGCGGCGCATGCTGTTGGCGATGACGCACGATGTGCGGGCGGTGTTAATCAAATTGGCTTACCGGATTCAGCGTTTGCGCAATTTAAGTACTGAGGAGGCGGAAATACGGGTGTTTATAGCCCGGGAAACCTTGGATATCTATGCGCCGCTGGCTAATCGGCTGGGTATCAATCAGTTTAAATGGGAACTGGAGGATTTGGCTTTTCGCTATCTTGAACCGGAAAACTATTTTTCAATTGCGAAAGCTCTGGCGGACAAGCGTCAGCAACGGGAAATCTGCATAGAGCGTTTTCTGGATACCTTGCGGCAAAAATTGGCAGAGGAGGGCATCAAGGCCAAAGTCTATGGCCGTCCAAAGCATATCTACAGTATTTGGTGCAAGATGCACCGCAAAGGCATGGCGATAGACGAACTCAACGATTTGTTGGCGGTGCGGGTGATCGTCGAAAACCTGACTCTTTGTTACACTGTGCTGGGTCTGGCGCACAGTTGCTGGCAGTATATCCCCAAGGAATTTGATGATTATGTCGCGAACCCGAAGGAAAACGGTTACCAATCATTGCATACGGTGGTGTTGGACGAACAAGGCAACCGGATCGAAATCCAGATTCGTACCAAGAGCATGCATGAGTTTGCTGAATTGGGGGTGGCTGCGCATTGGCGCTACAAAGAAGGCAGAAAATACAATCAAGCCACTGAAAAAAACATTGCTTCGCTACGGCAATTACTCGAAGATCGGGATAGCGCTGATAATTTGATAGAAAGCTTTCATACCGAATTGTTTTCCGACCGGGTGTTTGTGCTGACGCCGGGCGGCAAACTGGTAGACCTAATCAAAGGCGCCACGGCGCTGGATTTTGCCTATGCAATTCATACCGAAATCGGTCACAGTTGCCGTGGCGCCAAGGTCAATGGATATATTAAACCTTTAAGCTATATTTTGCGTTCCGGTGATCAGGTAGAGATCATCACGCTTAAAAACGGCCATCCGAATCATAACTGGCTGGACCCTAATTTGGGTTATCTAAAAACCCCGCGCGCGCTAGGTAAGGTTAGAAGCTGGTTCAAACAGCAGCAGTTTGCAGAAAATATTGCTGCCGGTAAGCAGATGCTGGATAAGGAAAGCAAACGCTTGGGCTTAAAAACTTTGGACATGCCGGAGTTGTTGAAACATTTTAAATTAGCAGATGCCGAGCATTTGTATGAGGCCATGGGGCGGGGAGACCTCAATAACCGGCAATTGGCGGCTGCGCTGAAAATTCCAGAACTGGAGCCCGCGCCACTACGTTTTACCCCGGCTAAAACCAGCCCTAAATCTGCCGTGACCGTGGCCGGCATTGATAATGTCGTTACCAGTTTGGCCCATTGCTGCGAGCCTGTCACCGGCGATGCGATCATTGGTTTTATCTCGCATAAAAAGGGTATTACGATCCATCGCCGCGATTGCGAGAATATCCGCCAATTGCCGGTAGAGCAACAGCCGCAGTTAATAGACGCCGAGTGGAGCGGAAAAGAGAGCTTGCGGCATAATGTGCCGATTATTATCCATGCTTTCAATTCGCAGAATCTGCTTAGCGATGTCTCGCAATTGCTGGCCTTGTCCAAGGTACATATTAGCGACGCTTCTTTAAAAACCCATGAGGATCTATCCGCCATCTTAACCTTAACTATCCTGATTGAAAACACTGCGCAATTGAGCTCGGTATTGGCTAGAATTAATCAACTGCCGAATATTTTGGAAGTTAAACGCAAAGTTTGACTATGCTTATATGCCAACAATCATAGTTTTAAATCGCACTATAAGCTCAAAAGCAGCATAATTGTCATTGTGATGGCTTAGTTTCGATCGATAACTGGAGGATGAATGCAGCAAACGAGTGTCTGGCAACGTATCGAGGTCTTTAACCAAGGCCGTGATCCTGAACGGTTATTTTTAAAATATCGAGCCATGCAGCAAGATATTTTTGCCTTTTTGCGGGGATCCGCGCATTTGTTTTATCAGGATTGGCCGCAGGCGTCAGAGCTTAACAGGGCGCCCTTGGGCTGGCTGAGTGGTGATTTGCATTTTGAAAATTTTGGGAGCTACAAAGGCGATAATCGGCTGAGCTATTTCGATATCAATGACTTTGACGAAGCTGCGCTGGCCCCCTGTAGCTGGGATTTGGCACGGTTTTTATGCAGTGTATTGGTCGGTTCGCAGACTTTGGGAGTTGAGCAGGCGCAAGCCCTGAAATTGTGCGAAGTATTTATTGACGCCTACAGCCGGGAATTGACGGAATGTAAACCGCGCTGGATAGAGCGGTCTACCGCTAAAGGCATGATTCGGGATTTGTTGAAAAATCTGAAAACGCGCAGCCGCATCCATTTACTGCATGAACGCACAGTCAAGCACCACGAACTACGGGTTTTAAAAGTTGACGGCGTTAAGGCTTTGGCTGCCGACGAAGAAAGCAAGCAAAGAGTCACGACGTTGGTCGATCTGTTTGCCTCCAGGCAGTCAAATCCGGAATTTTTTCAGGTACTGGATGTGGCGCGGCGGATTGCCGGTACCGGTAGCCTAGGTTTAGAGCGGTATGTGATTTTGGTCAATGGCTACGGTGATGGTTATCACTACCTGCTGGATTTAAAATATCAGCCGGGCTCTTCATTAGCACCCTATCTGCTGACCCCGCAACCAGCATGGGCTAACGAAGCCGAGCGCGTTGCTGTCTTGCAGCACAGATCCCAAGCGATAGCCCCGGCTTTTTTGTCCACGCTGACAGACGGTAAGCGGTCCTATGTACTTAAGGAGCTTATGCCACAACAGGACAGGCTGCACTTGCGGCATTGGAACGGTAAATTATCCCGCTTGCAAAAAGTCGTGCACAACATGGGTGAACTCGTCGCCTGGCAACATATTCGCACTGGCGGCTGGCAAGGTTCGGCTATCGCGGATGAATGGCAGCAGTACGGCCGCGAAACTGATTGGCGGCAGCCATTGCTGGAATATGCTCTGAACTATAGCCGGCAGGTCAGGCTGGATTGGCTGAGTTTTAAAGAGGATATTAGTTCTAGTCCGTATGCCTATGCTGATTGAATAATTACAAAAAATTCTAGCGTAATGTTTACCCTGGAGCCTGAAACAACGGCGGCGGAAATTTAAACCCGAAATGTTGTGGATCTTCACCTATCACGGCGGCGGAGAAGATGTAGAACACATAATCGTGGGTTTCTTTGGGAATATCGTATTGCTGGATGAATTTCCAGAAGTTTTTGTCGCGCGGATTATCCGGCATATTGCTGATCATGGTTTTTACCCGATTGTCGCCGTAATTGTAGCTGGCCATGACTAATAAGCCGGAGGCTTGGGCTTCGGTGCTGTAGATTCTTTTCAGATATTTCACGGCGGCCTGGGTGGCCAGGTTGAAGTCAAAGCGTTCATCCAAGCTGTCGAATTCCGGGTTGTTTGCCAGCGGCCCGGCGCTGATGCCGTATTGTTGGGCTGTGGATGGCAACAGCTGCCAAGCGCCCTTGGCGATGCCGAAACGGGTTTGCGGGCCTATGGCGTTTTCGTCGTAGTTGCTTTCTTGCAGCGGCAGATATATGAAATACGGCGGTAACCCGAATTTGTCCAAGGTTGCCAGGGTAATCGCCAAGTGATTGTTTTGTTGGATTTTCTCCATCGCCGTTTGCATTCTGGCGGAGGTTTGCCAATAGTGGATGTAATTGCGCACTTCTTTGACGAAACCGTCCGGGAGTTCCAGTTCGCTTTCGCCAAGTTCGCGGGCGACTTTGGCTATCAGTTCCTCTTCATATTCGGCAGCAGTGGGAAAGCGCAGCTGCAGAGAGCGAGCCTGATCAATGTATTGCTGATATTTGGCTTTCATGCCGGCAAGTTTCTTTCTTTGCTCCAGCATGTGGGCTTTTTCTACCAGGATTTTTTCCTGTTCAGCTTTGATTTGCTCCTGAGCTTTCTTTTCATTGGCGAGGGATTTCAGCGTGTTTTCCATGGCTGCGGCGCTGTCTTCTAGTTTCATATCGGCCTGGGATAAACTGACTTCCAAGGTTTTAATGTCGTAAAACATATCAATTGCCAGCTTGCGGGTATTGCTGAGCGCCATGTGCTGGTAGCTTGCCAGGCCTACTACCATGCAAAACAGGATACTGAGTATCCAGATGACTTTTTTATAGCTTTTGCCACGCACCACCCGGTCTTCAACGATCATTCTTCTGACCATCCGGGTATAGTCGCCGGCGTCTTCCACCTCTTGCTCGGCCAGCAAGCGCTGTTTAAGTTCGGCTTCCGATAAGATTTTCTTGCTGTGGGGAGGGGGGATGCTTGCGGTTTGTTCTGTATGCGCAGCTAGGTTGTGGGGTTGGCTCTGACTTTGCAGGGTGGCGGTAAGATTTTCAGTTTTTTCCGGCGTTTCAAATACTGGGTGCTGAAGTGTGGTCGTACTGGGGAGCGGATTTTCCGCAGCAGATATCGGCTGATGCTGAGCTTGAGTTGGAACTTGATAGCCCAAAACGGTGGTTTGGATGTGCAGATGAATGTCCGAACGGCCAAAATAAATTTCAATCGGAAAACTTAATTTTTCCTGGCTCTGAATCTGCTTGCCCTTGATATACACGCCATTGGCGCTGTTTAAATCGTGCACCCACCAGCCGTCGGCTTCTCGCCTGATGTCCAAATGCCGGCGGCTAACCAGGTCGCTAGGGATGATAATTTGGTTATCGGCAGCCCGTCCGGCGCTGAAATGCTCGGTAAATACCTGGGTGGAAATTAGTTGCCCGCGTTCTGCATAGACGCCAACGCTTAAGCTCTCTTGCTGATTTACCAGCTGATCGGCGGCGGGGCTTTTGCGCGGAGGGGGAAATGTGGAAATTACAGTTTTGTCGTCAGCCACTCTTGCCGCCCTTGTTATTAACTAAAAAAGCACGCAACGTCATACACCCTGTTGCAGCAAAGCCAAAAGGGTTGATGTTATTTTGCTGGTTACCAGCTGTCTGGTTAAGCCGTTCGTGGTGAGCTTGTCGAACCATGAGCGGCTTAACCGTTCGCCCTCGACAGGCTCAGGGCGAACGGTTAAGCCTCCCAGTTATCCCGCTTTAAGTTGGTAGCCATTTTGCTAAAAACTTCAGATTATGGTTGGGAATAATAACAAATTTTCTCCGGCAAACGGAAATTACCCGGCATCCAGCACTCTAAATAACACTTCCTTGACAGTCTGCGGGTCAAAGGGTTTGTCGCAAATAGCCGAAACGCCGGCTTTATGCACATTGCTGAGCCGGGTTTCATTCTCTTCACTAGTGACCATTAAAATCGGCACCAGGGTATTGCTCAGATCCTGACGAATATATTTAATTAATTGTTGACCATCCATGTTCGGCATATTGAAGTTGGTGACGATGAGGTCAAAAGCGCTCTGATCCTGCTGAAAAATTTCTATACCTTGCTTGCCGTCATGCGCCAACGTGATCTTGACGATGCCCATATTGTTCAACACCCGGCTAATGTGTTTTCTGGCCAGCGTACTATCGTCCACCACCAATACCCGGACATTTTCTATATCATAATGCTCCAGACTAATTTCCTTGGGGTCGATAAATTCGATACTGGCGCGTAAGGCGTTTTTTAAGTCCTCATGGGCGAAAGGCTTGGGTAATATCGCTACGACGCCGGCTTGGCGAATGGCGTCCAGTACCTCAAAACTGGATTCGCTGGAAATCAACATGAAGGCGATATGGCTGAGGTGTTCGTCATGCTTGATTTGTTCCAGCAATTCGATAGCGGTCATATCCGGGAGATATAAGCTGCTGATAATTAGGTCCGGGCGATGGCTTTTTAATAACTCCAAGGCGTCCGTGCCGTTAGCGACACCTTCAATATTAGCGATACCTTCGCTTTTTAGATGCTGCATAATCACCTTGAGTTGCATAACGGAAGGCTCGATCAGCAGTATGGATAAGTCGGAAATATTGACTGAGTGCATAGGTTTTCTAGATACTAAATTTATAAAAAATCATACCGCTTACGCAAAAAATTGTTACGCTCTACAGTTTTCACTGCGCGAGGCATTAGCCTAGTTGAAGATAGACCGTAATAGCCAATGATACAAGAGATCTTGATGACTACTTTAGATGCAAAAGGGTTTGCGCATATTGCGCCTATGGGCGTGCATGTGTTGGCAGAACAGTTTGTAATCTTGCCGTTCAAACCCTCGTTAACGTTGAACAACGTGTTGGAAACCAAAACTGCGGTGATTAATTATTGCGATGATGTCCGGATATTTGCCGGCTGCCTGACCGGGCGCCGCGATTGGCCTTTATTACCGGCACAGCAAGTCAGTGGCTGGTATCTAGCGGCTACATTGGCGCATGTGGAATTGACTTTGGTGCGGATAGAAGACGACCCGGTGCGGCCAAAATTATTTTGTACCGCGGTGCATCGCGTTAATCATCAGCCGTTTCAAGGTTTTAACCGCGCCCAATATTCAGTGCTGGAAGCAGCTATTTTAATCAGCCGCTTGGGCAGATTGCCTTGGGAAAAAATTTCCAGTGAGTTAGACTATCTGCGTATTGGTTTGGACAAAACTGCTGGTCCCCGAGAGCTTGAAGCATGGGGCTGGTTAATGGAGTTGATTGAGCAGTATAAGCAACAGGAGGGCTTGGCATGAGTCTGATGTTAGCCAGCGTGAATAGCCTGGCGGAAGCCCTGCTGGTGCAAGAGTTTAAAGTCGATATCATCGATCTTAAACAACCCGCCGCCGGCGCTTTAGGGGCCTTGGCGACTGACGCGGTGGGGGAGATTGTCGCCGTTTTAAAGCCAGTCGCTAGACTGAGCGCTACGGTCGGCGATTTGCCTATGCAGCGGGAAGTGGTCTGCGATGCGGTTGCCGCTATGGCCGCCACAGGCGTCGATTATGTCAAAATCGGTTTTTTCCCCGGCGGCGATAGTCTGAACTGCATCGCCGGCTTGGCAGCGCTAGCGCAGCAAGGTTATGCTTTGATTGCGGTACTGTTTGCAGACGCCAAACCGGATTGTACCCTAATAAAAACCCTGGCTGAAGCAGGTTTCAAAGGCGTGATGCTGGATACCATGCATAAACAAAACGGTGGCTTGACGCGTTTGTTGACACTTGCTGAGCTGACAGCTTTTGTGCAAACCGCGAAACACTATCAACTTTTGACCGGCTTGGCCGGTTCGCTTAAGGCGGAGGATATACTCTCTTTACTGCCTTTACATGCCGATTATTTAGGTTTCAGGGGGGCTTTGTGCCGGAACTCTGAAAGAATTGCCAGCCTGGATGCAGGCCAAATCGGCCGGATTAAAACCTTGTTGGCCGAAAACACACCCTTAACTGCAAGCCTTACCCGGGTTTAAACACTATGCTGCGTATTATATCCGCTAATCTGAACGGCATCCGCTCTGCGACCACTAAAGGCTTTTTCCCTTGGTTAGCGAAACAGGATGCCGACTTTGTCTGTTTGCAGGAATTAAAAGCCCAAGCCGCCGATATGACGGCTGAAATGCTGCAACCGCCGGGTATGCACGGCTATTTTCATTATGCGGACAAAAAAGGCTATAGCGGCGTCGGCATTTATACCCGCACTCCCGCTGATAAAGTCATCATTGGTTTAGGCTATGACGATATTGATAGCGAAGGCCGCTACCTGGAAGTACAACAGGGTAATCTGTCGGTGATTTCGCTGTATTTGCCCTCCGGCTCCAGCAGCGAAGAACGTCAGGCTGTGAAATATACCGTGATGGATAGGTTTTATCCGCATCTGGCCTCCCTATTAGCCGTTGGCCGGGACGTGGTTATCTGTGGCGACTGGAATATCGCGCATAAGGAAATCGATCTGAAAAACTGGCGCGGCAACCAAAAAAACTCGGGTTTTTTGCCGGCGGAACGCGCCTGGATGACACAGGTTTTTGATGAACTAGGCTGGGTGGACGTCTATCGCCGCTTACATCCGGATACGACCGATACCTGTTACACTTGGTGGAGTAATCGCGGCCAAGCCTGGGCCAAGAACGTCGGGTGGCGGATTGATTATCAGATCGCCAGTCCGGCGTTGGCGGCTAAAGCGGTTTCGACTAGCGTGTATAAGGATGAGCGGTTTAGCGATCATGCGCCGTTGTTGGTGGATTATGATTATGCGCAGCTAGCTTGAATAGCGCACTCGATCATCCCGCCGCAGGCTGAGGACGTTCTGCGGATAGGGGTAGTCGGCTGCCGGTGCAGTAAAAAAGATAGGCAGTTCCGAATCGGAAAAGCCGTACATTCTACGTTTTTTGCCGAGTATTGAGGTGGTAAGTGCGTAAGAAACATATAGATTGTACATTTTTACATTTTTACAATTTTACAATTTTGTGTCATATTGGATATTTAATAAAAGGAAGGACTAGACCATGAGCCGTCTTACAATTGAAATTACAGATCAACAGCACCAGAGCATTAGCCGCGTTTAAGTAATGAACCTTTATGTTGATTTCACTACAGAGGCTATAAAGGATTTAACCGCTATTGCCAGCTATACGGCTGAAACATGGGGGCATGAACAAGCATTTCGTTATGCTGAATTGTTGAATGAACGATTCTTGGAGGTAAGCTTCGTCAGCCTTCCGGCTTTTGGCGTCGAGGTATTTCGTCTGAGGACGCCGCAAGTACGTCCGTGGCTAGACATCTGCATCCATGCTGGCGATACCTATGCCCCTTCCTTTCCAACGAGCTTTTATGTTATTTTGCGCCCAAGTTTTTTGGGAGGTTCTTTATGACTACCGTAACCGTTAAAGTCACAGAAGAAGATGGCGTCTGGACTGCTGAATGTGATGCTTTGGGCTTGGTCACGGAATCCGACTCCTATGAAGGTCTTGTTTCCATGGCGCTTGAATTAGCCCCGGAAATGGCTGAGCTTAACAGTGTCGAATTTGAAAACTTGGTATTGCATTTCGTGCATGATTGTCCAGTTGTTCATTTAGCGGCCTAATGGGTTCGTCTTTTTATCCGGAACTAACAAAATTGCTTAAAAAATTCGATTGTGAGTTCATCAGACAAGGCAAAGGAACCCCCCGCGTCAGAATAGTTGTCGTCTCAAATTTTTAAATAAAATTAAATTTGAGATTAGAAATGAAAACCTATACAAGGCATTCAGAAGACTTTAAAGAGCAAGCGCTGGCAAAAGTATACAATCGTGGAAATGAGCAATCGATTCAGGGCGTCGCGGACGACTTGAACATCAGTTTACAAACCTTAAAAACATGGATGAGAAGAAGCAAATTGGGCAAAAATCCTGTTCTACCGTTGAAATCGAAACGCCCAGAAGATTGGCGTCCTGAAGAGCGTCTTGATGCCTTAAATCAAGCGTATGGATTGAGCGGTGAGGCTTTAAACGCCTGGTGCCGAGAGCAAGGAGTATTTGTCCATCAACTGGAGCAATGGAAAGCCGATTTCTGTTCCCAGAGCGGTACATCTGATAAGCGTGAGGTAGCGATTCTCAAAACAGAAGTTCATAGCTTAGAGCGCCAAATATTACGCAAAGACAAAGCCTTAGCAGAAGCCGCCGCGCTGTTGGTTCTGCAAAAAAAGTTCCGAGCGCTCTTGGGGGGAGAGGTCGAATGACGTCCCTTGAAGAGCGCGAGCAAGTGATTTTTTTACTCAATGAATCAAAAACAGCCGGCGCACGACAAGCACAAGCCTGTGAAGTATTGGGTTTGAGCGAACGCACCTTACAACGCTGGCAGACGGGCGAGACTATCCATTGCGATCAACGCCCCTTACGCGACTACCAGCCGCCGCATAAGCTCACGGAAATTGAGCGAACCAAGGTATTGGCTGTAGCCAATTCAGACGAATTTGGGCATCTGCCGCCGAGTCAGATCGTGCCTCGACTTGCGGATCAAGGTAGCTATTTGGCCTCTGAATCGACTTTTTATCGCATACTGGAAGCAGAAAACCAACTGGCGCACCGTCGCAGTGAGCGGCCATCTCAGCCCCGTACTAAACCTCGCGCGATCTGCACCACAGCGCCTAATCAACTCTATAGCTGGGATATCACGTATCTGCCATCGGCAATCTGTGGGCAGTTTTTCTATCTTTACCTGTTTATGGATATTTTTAGCCGAAAAATTGTGGGTTGGCAGGTGTATGCAGAGGAAAGCAGCGCCTTGGCAGGCGAGCTGTTACGCGATCTGTGCTATCGTGAAGGTATACAGTCAAACCAGCTTATACTGCACTCTGACAACGGTAGCCCAATGAAAGGAGCTACGATGCTGTCTACATTGCAACAACTCGGCGTGATGCCCTCGTTGAGTAGACCTTCGGTAAGCAACGACAATCCTTACTCAGAATCGCTCTTTAAGACCTTAAAATATCGACCAAAATATCCGCTAAAGCCATTTGCCAAGGTAACGGATGCGCGTGATTGGGTATCGGGCCTGGTGGATTGGTACAACAACGAGCATCGCCATAGCGCCATCCAGTTCGTTACGCCTACACAACGCCATGAAGGCTTGGACAAGGACTTGCTGGTTAAGCGTAAAGCTGTCTATGAGGCTGCTCGTGATCGAAACCCGAAGCGATGGACTGGTGACACGCGGAATTGGGAAAGCATTCAAGCAGTCCACCTTAATCCTGACAAGCCTGAGGCTAATAGTAAACCTAGTATTGAGAAGGCAACTCAAAACAAAAAAGCCGCTTAAGATTTAACCGTCGAGGCGACAACTACTCTGAAAATTTCCGGGAAGTCATGAGATTTGGCGGAGTCCGATAACTGGTAAATTCTTTAGTGTTCCCGTGACTATCAATAAAAAGCCAACCGCAAACGCCATCCTCAAGCAAGCTGGAATTTATGATAGGTTATAATTTCGCCAAGTAAAGCCTCTGTTGCAAGTTTTTTGGTTCGGGTATTGATACGGGCGCAACACGGGTGTTAGCGTGTTGGCGCCAACAGTTAAGTCACCTTGGGTGAATTAACCCACACGGGTTCAAAGGTCTAACCCCCGTGGGCATTGCCATGCCCACTCTGCATTGGCTGAAGTATCTTGCTAATCAGGTAGCTTTTTAAATATCATATTTCTTCCGCTTCCGCCAAAACGTCGCCCGGCTCATCCCCGCAAAGTTTGCCGCTTTTTCCAGATTGCCGCCTGCCAATTGCAGGGCTTCACGGATCAGTTCCACTTCGCTTAAATGCCTGTGCTGGGTAAGCAAGGCCGGTTGCTCGCAATTTAGCGATTCCTTAGTCTCACTAAATTCAGGTGGTAAATCTTCGATGCATAATTCCTGACCGCGGCCCACTGCAAACGCGTATTCGATGACGTTTTTCAATTCGCGAACATTACCTGGCCAGCGGTAATCCAACAAGCGCCGCATGGCGTCCGGGGCAATGGTCTTGATTTGCCGGAGGCCGTTTTGATTATGTCCGTTGATGCTATGCCACAGCAGTAAATTAACATCCATGCGTCGTTCGCGTAGTGGTGGTAGAAAGATCGGCACCACCCGCAGGCGATACATTAAATCTTCGCGAAAGCGTCCGGCTTTGACTTCTTCGCGTAAAGAACGATGGGTGGCGGCGATAATCCGCACATCCACGGTAATTGCGACATCGCCGCCGACAGGGATAAAGGTTTTTTCCTGAATCACCCTTAGTAACTTGGCCTGGAGTTCCAAGGGCAATTCGGCGACCTCATCCAGAAACAGCGTACCGCCGTTGGCGCGTTGAAACAAACCGGCATGATTGCGGATAGCGCCGGTAAAAGCGCCTTTCACATGGCCGAACAATTCACTTTCCAGCAGGTTAGGGGTCAGGGCGGCGCAATTGATGGCCAGAAACAGTTGCTTGCTTCGGGGGCTTTCCAAGTGCAGCGCCTGCGCTACCAGTTCCTTGCCGGTACCGGATTCACCGCGAATTAACACTGTGGCTTCCGTTTCTGCGACATTGCGGATGATTTTAATCGCTTCCTGCATCGCCGGATCGCGGGTCAAAATGCCGTGAAAGCTTTCCTTATCTTCAACGATTTTTAGCAAAGGTAGACTATCGGTCTGCGGTTGCAGAAATTCCAAGGCTCCGGCGAATTTACCTTCGGCGTTGAAGAACGCTCTAGCAGTACGGTAGCACGTCATCGTGCCGCCATTTTTTCGTTTTAGGTTTACCAGTTGGGCTTTAATTTCACCGTGTTCGGCCAGTCCGCAGGGGTCTCGGTCTGCATCGCAGCCTAGCGCCTCAGTACAGAACTTTCCTAGAACCATTTCAGCCGGCAATCCAAACAGTTTTTCCGCACCCTTACTCCAGAACAAGATTTTTCCGTCCTTATCCACCGCAAAAATTGCCCCGGCGTCGAGTAGCTCGGTGAGCACGGTCAGCACTTGATCAGGGCCAAGCTGGCTCAACCAGCGGTTAAAAAAGGGTGAGGATTGGCTCATAGTCAGTTTAGGGTGTTATGTTTCAATATTGTTGCAAATGTAGCATATATGTTTCAATGTTGCAAAGTGAAACGTAATTTTTTCTTATTTCAATCGTTCTAAGTCATATAAAACCGCGCTTTAAGCGAATAAATAAATTGGCACGTAATTTGATATAAGTTTATTAGAATTTACTAAAATAGATTGTCGGAGCATAATATGATTTTTAGGCAGTTTTTTGATGAGGACACCTTTACCTATAGTTATTTATTGGCTTGCGTGCGTACCCATCGGGCTTGTTTAATTGATACGGTGGCGTCGAAAGTCAATTTATATGTGAACTTATTACAAAGTCTGAATCTGAAATTGCTCTACACCTTAGAAACCCATGTACATGCGGACCATATCACCGCCGCTGGTTTGCTGCGAGAAACATTGGGCAGTAAAAGCATAGTCCACCGAGACGCTGGCGCACTCTGTGCTGATTTATTGGTTACGGACGGCATATTGCTGCAAATCGGCGATATTGAAATCGGGGTTAGGCATACGCCGGGGCATACCCAAGGCTGCGTCAGCTACGTATTGGCCGACCGGGTATTCACTGGCGACGCCTTATTGATAGCCGGTTGCGGTCGCACCGATTTTCAGCAAGGTAACGCGGGACAACTGTATGACAGTATCACCGGAAAATTGTTCAGCTTACCGGCAGATACCCTGGTGTATCCGGGCCATGATTATCAAGGCAATACCGTTTCCACTATTAAACAAGAAATGGCGAAAAATCCGCGCTTAGGCCAAGGCCGATCACGCGATGAATTTATTGCTGTCATGCAGGACTTGAAACTGGATCACCCTAAGTATATAGCCACAGCCTTACCGGCCAATCAAGCCTGTGGTGGACTGGCTGTGATTCAGAAATAAGAGAATTATTATGTTATTGACCTTGAGCTTATCGATAGTCATTGGCCTGTTGCTAGGTTTGCTCGGCGGTGGTGGATCAATTTTAACTGTGCCGATGCTGGTTTATGTGCTGCACGTGGAGCCAAAACAAGCCATCGTCACTTCATTTGTGGTGGTGGGCATTTCTAGCTTGATGGCGCTGATACCGCATGCCGGGCGCAAATCGGTATGCTGGAAAAGCGGCTTATTTTTTGGTTTGGCCGGTATGCTCGGCGCATTCGCCGGTGGCCGGATAGCAGGACATTTTTCCGGCCAATTGTTGATGACTTTGTTCGGCTTGGTCATTCTGATTACGGGCTTAGCCATGATGCGCGGCGGTAAGCCACAGAGTCAGAATTTATCTGGTAATCAAGTCTTACGGGTTTGCCCTTTAAAAGTGCCGTTTCTACGCGTATTGTTCGATGGCCTGTTTGTGGGCGCTTTGACTGGTATGGTTGGCGTCGGCGGCGGCTTTTTGATCGTACCGGCATTAGTAATGCTGGTTGGTTTGCCGATGCAGGGAGCGGTCGGCACTTCCTTGTTGGTGATTGCCATGAATGCCGTAGCTGGCTTGGCGGGTTATAGCCAGCATGTGAGTTTGGATTTACCTTTGACTGGTTTGGTTGCTGGCGGGGCTATCGTCGGTAGCGGCATAGGCGCTTGGTTATCGGCTTATGTAAAACCTAAGCTGTTGCGCCGCGTATTTGCACTGTTGGTGATACTGGTTGCCGGGTATGTGTTATGTCAATCCGTGACACTGGTATTTTTGGAAAGTGCTGAAAGCTGGCTGCTAGCTCCGAATAGTCCAGAATGGCTACTGGCCGGTTTGCTGCTGTTCTGGTTGTTACTGCGCATAGGTATGTGGATACATAAAGCCGACAGAGTGATTTTGTCACCGACAAACGCAACCAATGGGAGATAAGCTAATGCAACTAGAGCGCTTTAACCAGTTGCGTGAAGCCGGTCGGAATTGGGTTGATGAATTAGGTAGTTTGTTGATAGAAGGCTTTCACTATCTGGCGTTATTTGTGATAGGCGCCAGTATCGTCTGGTCGGCGGTAGTGGCGTACGGCGGTATGATGCTGCAAGGCCACGCCACCATCGGCGACATTTTACTGCTGTTTATTTACCTTGAGTTTGGCGCAATGGTTGGGATTTATTTCAAAACCAGCGTGATGCCGGTGACATGCTTGATTTATATCGCCATTACCGCGCTATCAAGGCTGCTGATTGGCGATATCCAGGCGCATCACCAGGTTGATATGGGTATTCTGATTGTGTCCGGGTCAATTTTGCTGTTGGCTATATCAACACGAGTGATTCGCAAACCGTCGTCTGACAACGGCTAATTATAAATTAAAAGAACCCAGTTAAGGTCGAGGAGATGTTATGAAACGTATTATCAACACTGATCGTCGTCGCTTTTTAACGCAAACGGGGCTAGGATTATTGGCTTACGCCGGCTTGCCGAGTTGGTTACAGGCAATGGAAGGCATGGACGCCATGCCGAAAATGACGCCTAACAAAGCGTCGCCCAATTTCCACCCGGATGTGGAAATTGATTTGCAATGCAAACCATCAAGCGTTGCTATCCTTTCGGGACAGTCAACCCGCGTCCAACAATAAAGCCGTTCCAGGATTTTAAAGGCTTATTTATGTATCACTGCCACAACCTGGAACATGAGGACATGGGCATCATGCGCGATTTTTCAGTCGAATAACCCTAGGTGCCGAAATGGATGAATTTTGTTTTACATACTTTAATTTAGAGGTGAACATGACCGATGCGATACCTAAAGCTATCGTTGTGCCCAGATCCGGTTTATTGCGTTGGGAAATCGGTATTGCGTTATTAATCAAGATCGCCTTATTAACCGGCCTCTGGTTCCTGATCTTTCGCTGGCCGGATAAGCCGGTGATTAAGCCGGATATTGCCGCGCATTTTGTGCAAGCCAGTCCACAACCCCAGGTTAAACCTGATTTTTCTTCTCAACCACAAAAGGATGCTCGCTATGTTCGGTGAAGATATCGTCATGCTCTCCAGGCTGCAATTCGGCCTAACCGCGCTCTACCATTTTCTGTTTGTGCCGCTGACCTTGGGCATGACGTTTATCCTTGGCATTATGGAGTCGGTGTATGTGATGACCGGCAAAGAAGTGTACAAGGATATGACCAAATTTTGGGGCAAGCTATTCGGCATTAACTTTGCGATGGGCGTGACCACAGGCCTGACGCTGGAGTTTCAGTTCGGCACCAACTGGGCGTATTACTCGCATTATGTCGGTGATATTTTTGGCCCGCTGTTGGCCAGTGAAGGCTGGATGGCGTTTTTTCTGGAATCGACTTTTGTCGGTCTGTTTTTCTTTGGTTGGGACAAACTGTCGCGCGTTCAGCATTTGACTGTTACCTGGTTGCTGGCGGTTGGCACCAGTCTCTCGGCCTTGTGGATTTTAATCGCCAATGGCTGGATGCAATACCCGGTCGGCGCGGAATTCAATTATGAAACCCTGCGGATGGAAATGACCAGTTTCGCCGATGTGTTCTTCAATCCGGTGGCGCAAGTCAAGTTTGTGCATACGGTTGCCGCTGGATATGTCACAGGCTCTATGTTTGTGCTCGGTATCAGTTCCTGGTATTTATTAAAGGGCCGGGACATCGGCTTTGCCCGCCGCTCATTTTCCATTGCCTCGGCGTTTGGCTTGGCCTCGGTGCTGTCGGTGATTGTGTTGGGGGACGAAAGCGGTTACACCTCCGGTGAAACCCAAAAAATGAAATTGGCGGCGATTGAGTCCGAGTGGGAAACTCATCCCGCACCGGCCGGTTTCACAGTCTTCGGCTTACCGGATCAGCTAAACGAAAAAACTGATTACGCCATCAAAATACCTTATGTATTAGGGCTGATCGCCACCCGCTCTATCGACGAAGATGTCAAAGGTCTGAAAGATTTACGCGAGGATAGCGTCGCCCGCATCAAAAGCGGGATGATCGCTTATGCAGAACTGCAAAAATTGCGCGGTGTTGATCCCAGCGCTGAAACCAAGCAGAACTTCGCCGCCCACAAAGCGGATTTGGGTTATGGCCTGTTGCTGAAAAAATACACTACCAATGTGGTGGATGCCGATGCGGCGACCATCCAAAAAGCTGCTAACGACACCATCCCTAAAGTTGCGCCGCTGTTTTGGACCTTCCGGGTTATGGTGGCCTGTGGTTTTACGATGTTGTTCATTTTTGCCATGTCGTTTTATTACTGCGCTACCCGCGTTGCCGATCAAAAACGCTGGTTAATGCGCATGGCGGTTTGGTGTATACCCTTGCCATGGATTGCCGCGGAAACCGGCTGGTTTGTGGCTGAGGCCGGACGTCAACCGTGGACGATTTCCGGGGTATTGCCTACTCACATCAGCGTCTCCAGTATCAGCAGCGAGCAACTTTGGTTCAGTATCGGCGGATTCGCCTTGTTTTACACCATATTGCTGATTATTGAACTCTATCTGATGTTTAAGTACGTGCGTTTGGGGCCGAGTAGCCTGCATACCGGTCGCTATTATTTAGAACAACAACTCACTCATTGATAAATAAGGACTCGCCATGCACAAAAAATACTTAATGCGCTTGTTGATGCGGTCGAGATTGATACGCCATACATTGCTTGGTACTTTTCGCTTAACCGTAAAATGGGGAATACGTCATGTTTGATTATGAATCTATCCGCCTGATCTGGTGGGTGTTTATCGGCGTGGTCGCCATTGCGTTTGCGTTGACTGAAGGCTTCGATTTCGGCGTCAGCACCTTGCTGCCATTTATCGGTAGAACCGATGTCGAGCGCCGGGTCATCATTAATACTGTCGGCGCTACCTGGGAGGGCAATCAGGTCTGGCTGGTCTTGTTGGGCGGTGCTATTTTTGCCATTTGGCCGGCGGTTTACGCTACCTTGTTTTCCGGATTGTATGCCGCAATGTTATTGGTGTTGTTTTCCTTGTTTTTCAGGCCTGCAGGATTTGATTACCGCAGCAAGCTGGAAAACCCGACATGGCGAAATACCTGGGATTGGTGTTTGTTTTTAGGCGGCGCCTTACCCCCGGTTTTATTTGGCGTACTAATCGGTAACCTGATTTTGGGCTTGCCCTTCCATTTGGACCAAGACTTACGGTCTTTTTACACAGGTTCTTTCTGGGCCTTATTGAGCCCCTTTGCCCTGTTATGCGGTGTCGTTAGCTTGCTGGGGACCAGTTTTCACGGTGCTTTGTTTCTGAAATGGCGTACAGAAGGCGTGATTCATGAACGTGCTACCTCGGCGGTAGCTAAATTAGGCTTGCTGTTGCTGGTAGGGCTGGTCGTAGCCACGCTTTGGGTGTTTATTGGCATAGATCGTCCGGAAATAATCCGGATGGCAGCTACCGATGCCCCTTCCAATCCCTTGCATAAATCAGTAATCGCCGTTGGCCCCGGCTGGTTGCAACACTTTTTCGCTCACCCCTGGATGCTGCCGGCCCCACTGCTGGGTTTTGCCGGTATCGGCTTGGCTTGGCTATTCGGAAAAGGTCAGGGGAGAGCGGTAGCGTTTATCTATAGTTGCTTAGGTATTACCGGTCTATTATTGACTTTGGGTTTTGGGTTGTTTCCATTCCTGCTGATTTCAGCTACCGATCCAAGTTCCAGTTTGACCTTGTGGGACGCCAGTTCTAGCCATGCCACCTTATTATTGGCCTTCTGGATCACCGTGGTGTTTCTGCCTATCGTGCTGCTGTATACCCGCTGGGTATACAAAATCATCTGGGGAAGCGTCACCGAAGCGTCGGTATTAAACGATACACATACACTTTATTAAGGAGAAACACGATGTGGTACTTCACATGGATACTCGGCGTCGGTTTTGCGGCGGCCTTTGCGATTATCAACGCTATGTGGCTGGAGTCGGTATGCGATATCGACACCCATGGCATTGATCAGTTTTGCGATACTTTAACTAAAAAATCTTAGGAGATTTGTTATGACCACAGAACGCATCGTACGCATCGTCGCCGGCCTTTTTATTTTGCTCTCTTTAGGTCTGGGCGTGGCCGGCAGTCCGCTGTTTCACTCCAGTAATTGGCTTTGGTTTACCGCTTTTGTCGGCGCCAATCTGTTTCAAAGCGGTTTTACCCAATTCTGTCCGCTGGAAATTTTCCTGAAAAAATTGGGCATACAAGAAAAATGCCGTTCCTAACAGGCATGCATAAAATCTATCATTAAGAGGTAACAACATGGCAAAAATAGTAATAGTGGGCGCTGGTATCGGTGGCATACCGATGGCGTTTGAAATGAAAGAACTGGCGCGTAAAGAAGATGAAATCGTGGTGATCGCTGATACGCCGACTTTCCATTTCGTGCCTTCCAATCCGTGGGTTGGCGTTAACTGGCGTAAGCCGGAAGACATAAAAGTTGAGCTGGCCCCGGTGTTTAAAAAGAAAAAAATCACTTTCATCCAGCAAAAAGCCACCCGTTTTCATCCGGAAAACAATCAAGTGGAAATTGCCGATGGCACTCTGGTTGATTATGATTTTCTGATCATCGCCACTGGTCCGAAATTGGCCTTCGAAGAAGTGCCGGGCTTGGGGCCTCAAGGCCATACTCAATCCGTGTGTCATGTCGATCATGCCGGTGAATCCGGTGAGTTTTGGAGTAAATTTGTCGAAGAGCCGGGCCCTATCGTTATTGGCGCAGTACAGGGCGCATCCTGCTTTGGACCTGCTTATGAGTATATGTTCATCGCCGAAACCGATTTGCGGAAACGTAAAATCCGTGACAAAGTGAAGATGACGTATGTCACCTCCGAACCCTATATTGGCCATTTAGGCCTGGGCGGCGTGGGCGATACCAAAGGCATGCTGGAAAGCGAGTTACGTAACAAACACATCGATTGGATTTGCAATGCCAAGGTCGATAAAATCGAAGACGGCATGATGTATGTTACCGAAGTTGATGAAAACGGCCAGGAGAAAAAGAAACACGAATTGCCGTTCAAGCACAGCATGATGCTGCCGGCATTCAAAGGAGTGGACGCCTTAATCGGTATCGATAAATTAGTCAATCCGCGTGGCTTTGTGCTGGTGGATGAGCATCAACGCAACCCGACCTTCAAAAACATCTATTCGGTAGGCGTCTGTATCGCCATTCCTCCGCTGTCGCAAACCCCGGTGCCGACTGGTACGCCTAAAACCGGTTATATGATCGAGTCTATGGTCACCGCCACCGCGCATAATATCCGCGAAGAACTGGATGGCGGTCAACCTACGCATAAAGGCAGTTGGAATGCCCTGTGTCTGGCCGATTTCGGCGATACCGGCATCGCCTTCTTGGCCATGCCGCAAATTCCGCCACGAAATGTGCAATGGGCATCCCGTGGCAAATGGGTGCATTTAGCTAAAATTGCGTATGAAAAATACTTTATCCGCAAAGTGCGGAAAGGCGTCAGTGAACCTATTTATGAACGCTTGCCGTTGAAAATGTTCGGCGTTATGCGTTTGAAGCATAAACCGAAATAAGCATGTTATTCAGCGGCTGCTTTATGAAACTGGGCTAGTAACTTAAGGCGCGACATAAGTAAGGCTTAACCGTTCGCCCTGAGCTTGTCGAAGAGTGGACGGTTTAGCCGTTCATGGTTCGACAAGCTCACCACGAACGGCTAAACTCAGCTTTAAGTGGAAAGACTGAAAAAGTCGCTGTTGCCTATGATTATTGAGACATAAAATATACATTCACAACGGCAGGAGCTGTTTAATGAAACCATTAACTAATCGGTTGACGGTATGCGCTTTCTGGCTGGCGTTTTGCCCTATAGTGCATGCCGTGCCTAATCAGCCTGTTTTTACGCTGGAGCAAGCCATAGAAACGGCACTCGCCAACAATCCGGAGCTAGGCGTCTTGCAGGTGCGGATAGAGCAGGCGGATGCGCAATTAGGTCAGGCTATGGCGAGTTTTTACCCGCAACTCAAAACCAGTTTGTCCTATCAATACAGCAATAATCCGGCGCAAGCGTTTTCGATGTTAATCGCGGAACGCCGCCTAAATTTTGCCGGAACGAATTTCAATAATCCTGGTTTTATCGAGGATTACCGCCCCAGCGTCACCGGCAGCTATGCGCTGTTTCGCGGTGGACAGGATTATTATCAGCGGCAAGCGGCGGAATTGGGCATCGAGTCCTCGGAATTGGAAAAATCCGCGACCCGTAACCGTCTGCTTAGCAATGTCACCGCCGCTTATTACGGCGAGTTGGCGGCGATAGACGCTCACAAAGTCAGTCTCCGCTCGATTGAAGCAGTAGAAAGCGAACTGCAACAATCGCGCGTACGTTTCGAAGCCGGCGCCTTGCTGAAATCCGAAGTTTTATCGTTGGAAGTGCAACTGGCGGAGGCTAAAGAGGCCGATATCCTGGCCGCCAATGCGATAGAAATGGCGGAAAATATGCTAAAAACTTTGCTGGGACTAGAGGTTAACGAAAATTTTGCCATTAGCGATACGCAAGTCAGTCCCTTGCCGCAAGCTCCGGTCGGTTTCGATGAGTTGTTAAATCAAGCCTTGAGTCAGCATCCGGAATTAAAAGCCGCCGAAAAGCGGGTGGCAATCGCCGAGAAACAGTTGGCTGTGGCGCAGGCGGCGCATTTACCCAGGGCCGATGCGCTGGTTAATTATGGTTCGGATAGCAAAAACTTGACTTATAACAGCAACCGCGACAATGTCAGCGTCGGCGTGATGGTGGAGTTGGATCTATTTACTGGTTTTTCCACCCAGGAAAAAATCAAAAAGGCCGAACACGAAGTGACTGCCGCGCAGGAAATTGCTCGGCAAACGCGGTTACGCATCGAAAGTCAACTTAAATCCGCACAGCTCCGATTACGGGAAGCCTTGAATAGGGCGCAAGTCAGCGCGGTGGCGGTGCAATCCGCCGAAGAAGCCTTGCGGCTGGTCAACGAACAACGTCAGGCCGGCGTGGTGACGGTCACCCGTTATATCGAAGCGGAAGTCGCGCGCGATAGAGCGCATACCCGGCAAATCAGCAGCCGCTACGATGCTTTGCGCGCGGAAGCGGAACTCAAACAAGCCATCGGTTTCTGGCAATAAAAACAAGAGGAATTATTCATGACTGAGCAGAATTCGGTTCAACATCTGCCCAAGTGGCTGATACCTGTCGCGGCGGTCAGCGCTTTATTGCTGGTGATATTATTTGCGCTGGGCATACTCGGCGGTGCTGAAAAAACTGTGCCCGGCAGCACGCCGGTAAGGGGGCAAACCTTGCCTAGCGGCGCAAAAATCCTAAAAGTCGGCACACAGGCTGAAGCCAATAGTTTGTCTTGGCAAGGCACGCTACGTTCGCGGTTGGTGGCAAAAATTGCGCCGAAACTGAACGCCCGCATTGTCGAAGTTGCCGTGTATCCGGGCGACCGCTTGAAAAAAGGCGCGGTGATCGCCCGTTTGGATGATAGAGAGTTACTCGCTGCCTATAATGCCGCCAATGCCGCGTATAGCGCTGCGCAGGCCCAAGCGGCGCAAGCGAAAGCGGAAGAAAACCGTATCATAGATTTATATGCTAAACAGGCCGCCACGCGGCAAAATTACGATGCGGTATTGGCGCAGGCCAAGTCGGCACAGGCTATGGCGAGTCAAGCGGCTAGTAACGCACAGCAGAGCAAGGTCATGTTAGGTGAAAATGTGCTGTACGCGCCTTTCGACGGCATAGTCGGCGAACGCTTACAGGAACCGGGCGATATGGGTACGCCGAATCAGCCTATTATCACCTTGCTAAAGCCAGATGATTTGCGGTTGGATGTGGCGATTGCCGACCGCTGTGCGGCGCAAGTGAAGCTCGGCATGCCGGTCAAGGTTTCTATAGATGCCATACAGCAAACGCTGAGCGGTATGGTAGATGAAATTACCCCGGAAATCGACCCGCAAACCCACAGTCAACAAATTAAAGTCCGCTTGCCGAAAGTAGATGGCTTGCAACACGGTCAGTATGGCAGTCTGGAATTGGCTTGCCAAGCCGAACAACAAGCCTTATTGATACCGAAGTCGGCTATCGTGCATTACGGGCAACTACAGGTGGTTAAGGTGGTTGATGGTCAGTTGCTGCACATCCGGCATATTCGCACTGGAAAGGAATACGCCGACAAAGTTCAGGTATTGTCTGGCTTACAGAATGACGAGAGCATTCTAATTGATGCGGGATTGCAGCCATGATGCCGGTTGAAACTAAAAAAGACAGTTTGACGGTCAGTATCGTCCGGCTGTTCACCACGTCGCATTTATCGCTGCTGTTTTTGCTGATTTCCTTGGTGGCTGGTGCGGCGGCGCTGATGTTGACGCCGCGTGAAGAAGATCCGCAAATCATCGTGCCGGTGATGGATGTGTTCGTGCAAGCGCCGGGCATCTCCAGCGAAGAAGTCGAGAAACAGGTTACTACCCCACTGGAAGTCTTGCTGCGGCAAATCAAGGGCGTGGAATATGTCTATTCCACTTCCAGGCCGGGTGAAGCGGTGGTGACGGTGCGCTTTTATGTCGGTGAGAATCAGGAAAACAGTCTGATTAAAACCCGCGATAAGCTGTTGGCTAATCAAGATATTATTCCGCCTAGCGTCACCGGTTGGCTGGTGAAATCGATGGAGATCGATGACGTGCCGATTCTGTTGCTTAACTTGTCGCCGCAAAATCCGGCTATGGACGCCATGGGCTTGCGGCGAGTAGCCGATGAGTTGGTCGAACGGCTGCGTAGCGTCGATAATGTCGGCAAAAGCTGGGTGGTGGGAAGTGCTCCACGTCGGATTTCCGTCTATCCCGATCCGGCTAAGCTGGAATCGGTGGGTGTTACCTTGTTGGAACTTAAACAAGCACTGGCGCAAAACAACGTTAATTTGCAAGTCGGCCATTTAACGGAAAATGACCGGGAAATCGTCCTGGAAGCCGGACCGCATTATCAAAGCAGCGAGCAAGTCGGCGCTACGGTACTGAAAAATATCAATAACAAATTGGTGTATTTGCGAGACGTCGCTACCGTGTTGGACGGACCGGCTGATACTGATGAATATACCCGCATCGGTTTTGGTCCGGCGGTAGCGCAGATGAAAACCGTTGGCGATGTTGGCGAGGACAAATTGCCGACAGCGGGCGAAGCACGGCCCTTGGCAACAATTGCTATTGGCAAGCGCCAAGGCAGCAACGCCGTCAGCGTGGCCGAGCAGGTGCTGGCGCTGACCGAACAATTAAAAGGCACGCTGATACCCGACGATGTATTGCTCACCGTCACCCGCAATTACGGCGAAACCGCCGACCACAAGGTCAACGAGTTGGTGATGCATTTGTCGATAGCGATTTTGACGATAATCGTGTTGTTGGCTTTGACGCTGGGGTTAAAAGAATCCTTAATCGTGTCGCTGGCGGTGCCGATGACGTTTGCCATCACGCTGTTATGCGATTTGATTTTCGGCTACACCATCAACCGGGTGACGTTGTTTGCGCTGATCCTGTCCTTGGGTTTGCTGGTTGACGACCCGATAGTAGACGTGGAAAACATCCATAGACATTACAAGATGCGCAAAGAACTGCCGTTGCAGGCCTTGCTGAGCGCGGTGAACGAAATCCGGCCGCCGACGATTTTGGCGACTTTTGCGGTGATCATGTCGTTTATCCCGATGTTGTTTATCACCGGCATGATGGGGCCGTACATGGGGCCGATGGCGTTTAACGTGCCGATAGCCATGCTGTTGTCGCTGGTAATTGCCTTTACTGTCACTCCTTGGGCCAGTTATCGCTTGTTGAAAGGCGATTACGGCAAAGATCACGGTCCGGCTTTTGTCTTGCAAGAGACGCGCGGCTTTAAAATTTATCAGGCGGTGCTGGGGCCATTGCTGGCCAGCAAAGCCAAAGCCCGCTGGTTTTTGCTGGCGGTGTTTATCGCTTTTGTCGCCTCGGCCATGATGGCAGTGACCCGCATCGTGCCGTTGAAATTATTGCCGTTCGACAACAAAAACGAATTGCAGTTGATTATCGACATGCCGAAAGGCACGGCGTTGGAAGCGACCGATAGAGTCGCCTCAGCCTTAGGGGATTATCTGGCGACGGTTAACGAGGTCAGCAGTTTTCAAAGCTATGTCGGCACAGCCTCGCCGATGGATTTTAACGGCATGGTGCGGCATTATTATCTGCGCCAGGGCGCAAATCTGGGCGATATCCGCATCGTGTTGGCCGACAAAACGCGTCGGCAACAGGGATCGCACGACATCGCTTTGCGCATTAGGCCCGAAATCGAGCGTATCGAAAAACAATACGGCGCGAATATCAAAATCGTTGAAATGCCGCCGGGGCCGCCGGTGTTGTCCACTGTGGTGGCCGAAGTGTATGGTCCGCCGGAAGCCGGTTACGCTGATATTATAAAAGTCGCTAAGCGGGTGCGGGCGGATATGGAGCAGACCGATGGCGTGGTGGATGTCGATGATTTTGTCGAAGCTGAACACGATAAGTTGCATTTTCTGATTGATCACGATAAAGCCGCTTTGCTGGGCCTTACTAGTCGGCAGGTGGCTGATACTTTGCAGTTGGCGATTGCCGGCGGCAGCTCTGGTTTGCTGCATGTTGCCGAAGAACGTCAGCCCTTGTCTATTCAGGTGCAGTTGCCGCGTGCGGCGCGTTCTTCCGAGCAGGATTTGCTGGGTCTGTCGGTTAAAACGGCTGCCGGCGGTTTGGTGCGCTTGCGGGAAATTGGGCATTTCGATCATGAACATGGTCAGCAAGCCATTTACCATAAGAACTTGCAGCGGGTGGCTTATGTCACTGCGGAAATGGCTGGGCGCAGTCCGGTGGAGGCGATTTTGGATTTGTTCGGCAGCTTTAAGAAGCAGCCGTTGCCGGTGGGTTATAAGGCGGAGATGGCAGGGGAGGGCGAGTGGAAAATCACGGTCGATGTGTTTCGCGATTTAGGCTTGGCGTTTGCGGCGGCGATGGTGATGATTTACATTCTGCTGGTCGGGCAAACCGGTTCCTTGGGTGTGCCGTTAATTATGATGATTGCGATTCCGTTGACGGTGATTGGGATTATGCCGGGCTTTTGGTTTATCAATCTGTTCACTTCGCCGGTAGCCGGTTATCCAACGCCGATTTATTTCACCGCTACGGCGATGATAGGCATGATTGCGTTGGCCGGCATCGTGGTACGGAATTCGATTATTTTGATTGATTTTATCGAGAACATTTATCGCGGCAATCCGGAAATTTCGCTGGCGGAGGCGATAGTGGAAGCCGGAGCTACGCGGTTGAACCCGATCTTTTTGACGGCGGCTTCAGCCGTGTTGGGGTCGATGATGATCGTGCTGGACCCGATTTTTTCCGGTTTGGCTTGGAGTTTTATCTTTGGGATTATTGCTTCAACGCTGTTTTCGCTGGTGGTGATTCCGGTGGTGTATTTTATGATTAAGCGGAATATGCCTAAACAAGTCATAGAAGCGGAATAAATAGAGTTTTTATGCAGTGCGAAGATACGAAGCTTTCAGCTAATTTTAGGGGCTTATCGGGCAAACACAGAAATAGCATGCTAATTGGGTTAAATAACGGAGCAAAAAAACATGAAATATGCGCAACAAACACGTTTACATTACTGGCTGATAGCCGTGTTGACGATGGTGTTTTTAACTAATGCTCAGGCCGAAACACCGGTAGGGGAAAAGACGGAATACGGTGATTATAAGGATTGGCGAATATTGGGCGTTTCCCATCGATTGGATAAACAATATATCAGGGCTATTGTGGGTAACAATAGCGCCATTAACGCTGGTCGTTCGGGAAAAACAAAGCCCTGGCCGGATGGCGCCATAATTGCCAAATTGTCATGGGAACAGCAAACCCATCCAAATTGGCCACAGGCTATTGTACCCGGCGAATTTGCCGGAGCGGAAGCAATGGTGAAGGACAGCAAAAAATATGCGGAAACAGGCGGTTGGGGATTCGGCCATTGGGAGGGTAAAAACCTGGTGATGAACGATAAAGAAAAATCTGCCGCCTGTTTTGCCTGCCATTTACCTATGATAGATCATGATTACGTCTACACCGCTCCGGTTTTTCAGTAAAAATTGACTTATTGATTAACGCCGGCTTATTAAATGCAACCAAGAATCTGGTGGTGTATTTTTTGATTAATCGGAATATAGTTAAGCAGAAGGTTGTAGAAGAATAGGATTTAGTTTTAAAATCTGACGTGATTCTTTTATTTAAAGGTTCTAGAAATGATTGCGGTTTCTGAGATTGAACATGCTGTTGCCGGGCTTTCTCGCGAAGAGTTGTCTGCTTTTCGCGATTGGTTTGAAGAATTTGATGCTGCTGCCTGGGATAAACAATTTGCGGATGATGTAGCGGCTGGGCGTCTTGATGCTCTAGCGGCCGAGGCGTTGAGCGATTTTTCTGTAACAGAAGACGAAATGAAGCTGCTTGATGCCCGTTTGGCTGACTTGGATCAGAACCCTGAGGATCAAATTCCGTGGGCTGAAGTTAAGGCGAGTCTATTACGGCAATTGTAATGAGTAATTGAGTCTATGATTTTGATGATTAAATTATTTCAAGAGACATGATTCAATTAGCCAATATTCATCCTGGCGAAATACTGCGCGAGGAATTTCTTATTCCTCTACAAATTAGCCAAGATCGGTTGGCAGTGGCTATTGGTGTTACCGAGTCGCGCATTTCGGCCATTTGCGCGGGAAAGAGGGCAATAAATGAGGACATAGCCTTGCGTTTGTCGGCTTTTTTCGGCACAACGTCTGGTTTTTGGCTGGGGCTGCAAGCTGATTACGATGCAGAGGAAGAGGTTTAGATCGTTCAATAGTCAGCTTTGAGGTCAGAAATCAGTTCTGAAACAGTATTGACGCGCTTACCATTTCCGACTTCTAGTTCCAGGATGGCTTGTTGTGTTGTTGCGTTAGGAACATTGTAACGATTCGACCAAATATCATGTTTCGGATATTCTTGGGGGTGGGCTGTGCCAACCTCTAAAGAGCTAGCTACAATAAAATTTGCGGGTTTTTTCAAGCTTGTCAGCCAAAAAGTTGGCCTACGATACATGCGGAGCCTAAGCCCTCTGGTATTGTAGCGTATAAAGAGGCCGGTTTTTTATAATTTTTCAGCATAACATGATTTAATTTTACATGCATCACCTACCACCATAATAACATGCCACAGCGCCAAAATTCTAGCCTACTGCGCTTGAATTGAGTCTCATAAACATGTTCTAATTCGTTTCGTCAAAAGGCTAAGGTAAACGCTGCATAATGACTAATTACAACTCCGATTTTTATGGTTGGACTCAGGAGCAGGCCGCTTTGCTTAAGGCTGGTCGCTTAAATGAGATAGACATCGAAAACCTGATCGAAGAGGTTGAGACTATGGGTAGAAGCGAAAAACGGGAACTTAACAGCCGTTTGACGGTTTTGCTTGTTCACTTGCTGAAATGGCAGTTTCAACCGATACGCCGGGGTAACAGTTGGCGGATAACCATTGAACAACAGCGCCTTGAGTTTAAGGATGTGCTCGATGACAACCCCAGCCTTAAGCCGCTACTGGACGCCATATTGCTGCAAGCGTACACCAAGGCTAAGGTTGCGGCTTCCAAAGAAACCGCTATCGACAAATCTGTTTTTCCTGAGCTATGTCCTTGGAGTTATTCACAACTTCTTGATGTGGATTATTATCCTGATTGACCCGTCAAGTTGTTAGCTAAATTTAGTTTAACGGTTTTGTTGGCTTTAATTTAAAAAGAAGTGTTTTTAAACCTTTATCGTCCCAACTGCATCATCCCCCGTATTCTGATTGAGTTTTTTGCTTTTACAACCTAGTCTGATTCCGCCAAAGCTTTACAATCTTCTCCACATCCAAATCATCCGTGCCTTCCTTCCAGCCGATATAATAATCGACATCGTTACTTTTTGGTTCCGGATTGGGTCGGTAGATTTGCACGCGGGTGGGCAGTGGCGCAGCTTCACCGACGATTAGCGCTTCGCCGCGGCCCAAGGAGCTTAAAATGTCGGTCAGGTCGCCTTCGGCTTCTGGCACCAAGGCTTTGATATACGCCTGGTCGTCCGGATTAGTGGTGCGCAGGCAGATGAAAGAGCTGCATTGCGCCAGCATGGTTTCCGATAACTCGGTCGGTCTTTGGCTGATGACGCCTATCGATACCCCATATTTCCGTCCTTCCTTGGCGATGCGCTCCATCATTTTCTTGGCGCCTTCATAGGGGCCGTGTTTTTCGCGTGGAATATAAGAATGCGCTTCTTCACAGATTAAGGTGATGGGGAATTCGCGTCTTCTGGGGTTCCAATAATTGAACTCATAGGCCAGGCGGCCAACTTGGGCCGCTACGGCCGGCCGGACATCGCTAGGCACGGCGCTTAAATCGATGACGGTAATGTTAGCTTTTTGCGCCCCCAAACCGATAAACTGTCTTAGTAGATCCGCCATGCTGGCCGAACTGTTGCGCTTTTTGGGTTTTAACAGAAAATCATAACGGACATCGTTAAAGCGGCTTTGCATTCTCACCAGCAATTCATCGAATTGTCCGAACAATGCGCCTTCGGTTTTCCCGAAATCCTTTCTTTCCTCATTAGCCGCCTTAAATTGGGCGTACATTTCAGCGAGGGAGAAGTAGATCGGCGTATCAATGGAAACAGTCGCCAGGCCAATGTGTTTGGCTTCTTTGCGTTTTAGGGTTTGCAGCACTTCGCGCATGAACGCCATTTGCGTTGAGACGCCGCGATCATCTTTATCAATGAACAAGTCCACCAATTCAGCGTAGGTCATCATCCAATACGGCATTTCCATTTCCAAGGCGTCGACATAATTTACCCGCTCAGCCGGAAAGGCGGACTCAACCCGGCCGGCAAGGTTTTTCCAACAATATTCGCCATGCAGATCCAGCATGATCATATGTGATTTAGGCATAGCTTTAATGGTGTTCTGGATGAGGCTGGTGACCGTCCAGGATTTGCCGGAGCCGGATTGGCCGAGAATGGCAAAATGCCGGCCAAATAAGGCGCGGGGGTCCAGGCTTAAATGATATTCGCTGTGATTCGAGAGTTGGCCGACATAAAATTCATAAGCACGGAATTTGCAGAATATGGCGTTAATTTCCTTCACGCTGACAGCATAAACATCTGCGCCTGGGGTGGGATAATGCCGCACGCCGCGCACAAACGAGCCTTGTTCGTTGATTTCGCCTACCGGGATCAAGGCGATAAAACGATCGGTTTCCCGGTAGCCGATGTGGTCGAAACGATCCCGCTCCCACATTCTGTGCACTATGGCTAAAACCGAGATATAGGCTTGGCGCACGACCACATAAGAACCTATTTGTCCGGCCAGAATTTCTTCATTGCCGACTTTAATCACCGGCGTTGCAGTCGCATGTTTTTCTATTACCCTGGCATCCATGCCGCTGCCTCTGACTTCTATCAACTGGGCGATGCGTCTATTGGGGTCGATTTCTGCCATGGTCATAACTAAAGGTCTAAGGTAGTGTAAGTTTAGACTATCCCCTCAAATCCGCAGGGGCGTTTGGCGTACGTAGCTGCACTGCATAAAGTAGGCATGTCTGCCTAATCACGGCATAATAGCCCTATTGCAAACAACGATCAAAAGCAATCCGTGCAAAAAGCTTTCAAAATACAGAGCCGTTATCAACCTGCGGGGGATCAGCCCACTGCGATTCGGCAGTTGGTGGAAGGAATTAACGACGGTGAGGTGCATCAAACCTTGCTGGGCGTGACCGGTTCGGGTAAAACCTTTACGATTGCCAATGTGATTCAGCAGACCCAGCGGCCGGCGATGATTATGGCGCCGAATAAAACCTTGGCGGCGCAATTGTACGGGGAAATGAAGGATTTTTTTCCAGACAATAGCGTCGAGTATTTTGTTTCCTATTACGACTATTATCAGCCAGAAGCCTATATTCCGGCTTCCGATACCTTTATTGATAAGGATGCTTCGCTGAATGAGCATATAGAACAAATGCGTTTGTCGGCGACCAAAGCCTTGCTGGAACGCCGCGATACTATCGTTGTCGCCACGGTTTCGGCTATTTATGGCCTGGGTGAGCCGGAGTCCTATTTCCAGATGGTGTTGCATTTGGTGCGCGGCGATTTGATCAAGCAGCGCGATATATTACGCCGTTTGGCGGAAATGCAGTATACGCGCAACGATACGGAACTACGCCGCGCTACCTATCGGGTGAGGGGGGATGTGATTGATGTCTATCCTGCCGAATCGGAAGAGCAGGCCTTGCGGATTGAATTATTCGATGACGAAATCGAGCGCCTGTCGATGTTCGATCCCTTGACCGGCGAAGTGTTACATCGTATCGCCCGCTTTACGCTGTATCCGAAAAGCCATTATGTGACGCCGCGCGAACAACTCTTGTCGGCGGTAGAAAAAATTAAAATCGAATTGGTTGAGCGTCTAACGCATTTGCGGGATGCGCATAAATTGGTTGAGGCGCAGCGTTTGGAGCAGCGGACGTTGTTCGATATTGAGATGATTATGGAAGTGGGTTATTGCTCGGGTATCGAGAATTATTCCCGGCATTTATCTAATCGGCGCGATGGCGAGTCGCCGCCGACCATGTTTGATTATTTGCCGAAGGATGCGCTGTTAATCATTGATGAAAGCCATGTGACTGTGCCGCAAATCGGCGCGATGTATAAAGGCGACAGGTCGCGGAAAGAAACTCTGGTCGAATATGGTTTCCGCTTGCCTTCGGCTTTGGATAATCGGCCTTTGAAGTTTGAAGAGTTCGAACTGAAAACCGCCCAGCGAATTTATGTTTCCGCCACGCCCGGCGCCTACGAAAAAGCGCATGCCGGTGCGGTGGTAGAGCAGGTGGTGAGGCCGACCGGCTTAGTCGATCCTATCGTGGAAGTGCGGCCCGCCAGTAGCCAGGTGGATGATTTGCTCTCGGAGATCACCAAGCGGGTGGCTGTGCAAGAGCGGGTATTGGTGACGACGTTGACTAAGCGCATGTCGGAAGATTTAACCGAATACCTGATGGAGCACGGTGTCAAGGTCCGTTATCTGCATTCGGATATTGAGACCGTGGAACGGGTGGAAATCATTCGCGATTTACGCTTAGGCAAGTTTGATGTGTTGGTTGGCATTAATTTATTGCGCGAGGGCTTGGATATTCCCGAGGTATCGCTAGTGGCGGTATTAGACGCCGACAAAGAGGGTTTTTTAAGATCCCAGGTTTCGCTGATTCAAACCATAGGCCGGGCCGCGCGGAACGTCCACGGCAAGGCGATTTTATACGGCGATAAAATTACCCGCTCTATGCAGGTGGCGATTGATGAAACCGAACGCCGGCGGAATAAGCAGCAGATTTTCAATCTGGAACACCATATCACGCCGACCACGATATTTAAATCCGTCACCGATATTCTGGAATTAACTATACCCGGTTCCGGCGGTTCCATTGCCTATGCCCGTTCGAAAGTTGCCGAGCCTGCCGCCGACTATAAGGCCTTGAAACCGAAACAGTCGGCTAAACTTTTGAAACAGTTGGAAGAGCGTATGTACCAACATGCTAAGAATTTGGAATTCGAGGATGCGGCGCGGATTAGAGATCAAATCAAATTGTTGCAGGCGGAGATGGTGATCTAAGTGTTTGGGATTAGTTAAGTAGGATAAATGTAGCCGTTTAATCAGCGACGCCAAGCAGCCGTTGACAAAACTGTTGACAAGGTGTGTAATGCATGCTTATTTAATTTCTAACTGGAGTTCAATAATGAACACCTTGGGAACAGAGCATACAGCAAATTCAGAAATCGACGCTCAAGGGATTAGCCGTGCTTTTAAGATTGGTGGTGCGGGTATTGCTGGTGCTTCAGCGGGAGCTTTAATGGGTACCGCCATAGCTGGCTTATCTGGAGGTGTGATAGGCGCAGTAATCGTCGCTGGCGCGAATATGCTGCTAAACTCGCATAATGAACGAAAAATTATCCATAGCGAATAGGACTTAAAATTTTACCCATGAATCCTTTTCTGCTTTGGGGGCTGATTGGACCTATCGTTTTAAGATTATTCTACGTTTTAGCATCCATATTTTACAAGAAAACACCTTCTTTGGCCCATTCTGTTGAGATAGCCATATCATCAATAGGCGCGTCAGGCGGTATAAAATCATTTTCTTTGTCTTTGGTGATAAATTCCACGCTCTAGTAAAAATTCCAGATATAGGAATAGTGGAAGATGATGCTATTTATTTTATTCTAGGTAGCTTGGCCCTGTGCTGGGTTTCATTGTCCAGCATTACTGAGCGCATTGCTTCGGTGCGTACTAACTAATCTTTAATTTAATAGCTGCCTCAATTTCCGCGACAAAATTCGGTGGTACGGCTTCGCAATCCAGCAGACCAATATAGCCGTCGTAACAGGTTATAACCAGCGAGCGGTTAAACACATGCGCCAGTTGTCCGGCTAATAGGTAATGCTGTTCGGGCCAGCCGACGGCGCGCTTGACTACAAACCAAGTGTTATTTACGTTGAACAAGCTTTCTGTGGCGCCATAGGCACGGATATGCCGCAGAATGTCGGCAGCCGGTTGCTGAAAATTGATCACTCTTTCCTGTAAAGCGGTTTTCTGCCAATACTGGCCAACGGCTTGCGGGTGCGCCTGTTCCCATAATTCGGTCAGGTTAGCCGCCACCCTGCTGGCCAAGCGCTTGGCCGACATTTGAATTTTTAAATCGATGCTTTCATGGCATTCATCGGCTTGCAGCGCAAAACTATCGACGTCTAAAATTTCGCCTTGATCGATTTTTTCCGTGACTCGATGACAGGTCACTGCCCAAGAGTCGCGATTTTCCAGAATTGCCCGCGAAGCCGGGTAGGGGCCGCGTCCCTCCGGCAGTGGGGAAGAGTGAAAATTCATTGCATATTTTAGATAGGGTTGCCAATTTGGTATTTTCCAGTTATAGCTGGCGACGATCAAAGCCTCGCAGCCTTGTTCGCGCAGTTCCGCCAGGTCGCGTTCGGTCATTTGGGACAATTGTATCGCCGCATTGTGCTGTTGCGCGAAGCCGATCACTGCTTGTTGATTGGAAAGCGGGTGAACCATAGGCACAGTAAACAACTTTAGCGGTTTCCAACCGGCAGTGACGAAGGCTTCAAATACCCCTAGAAAGCGGTCGGTGGCGGTGATGGCGAAGTTCATGGTGTTTCCGTTTTAATGTTAGTATATGTTCTAGCGGCAATTATAGTAGCGTCCAGCTGTTGCCATGTATTTATTAGCCAAATTTAAATGGTAGGGTATGCAGCGTATACCTTAAGGCTGTAGAGGCTAAGCAAAAACGAAAACTACGGTGTTACTAACAAATTTCTAAGAATAATAAATACTGCAATGCAATCACCCTCCGACTTTGTCACTTGGTTTAGAAATTCCTCCCCCTATATCCATGCCCACCGTAACTGCACGTTCGTAATTTTTTTCAGCGGCTTTGCCGTCGGCGACAGTGATTTTGAAAATTTGATCCACGATTTTGCTTTGCTAAAAAGTTTAGGCGTGCGTTTAGTATTGGTACACGGTATCCGCCGGCAAATTGACGAGCGCTTGCAACAACAAGGCGATAGTCCGAAATTCCATCACCATTTGCGCATTACCGACGCCACCACGCTGCAATATGTCAAGCAATCCGCCGGCTTGGTGCGGCTTGAGATTGAAGCTTTATTGTCTATGGGGGTGTCCGGCTCGCCGATGGCGGGGGCTAAAATCCGCGTTGCCTCTGGAAATTTTGTCACTGCCAAGCCTTTAGGGGTGTTGGATGGCATAGACTATTGCTTTACCGGCAAAGTCAGGCGCATTGATAGCCAGGCGATACATCAACAATTGGATCAACAGAATGTAGTGTTGATATCGCCGATTGGTTATTCGCCGACCGGTAAAGTGTTTAATCTCTCCGCCGAAGAAGTGGCGACGCAGGTTGCGATTGCATTACAAGCTGAAAAACTGATTTTGCTGACTGAACAAACCTGTTTATCCCCTGTTGATCAAAAGCCTATTCAACAATTGACCACCGATCAAGCTGAAGCTTTGTTGCAGCAACAGCCGGGCTTGCCGGATGCTATGGCGCGTTCGTTACAGGCGGCAATTCAAAGCTGCCGGCACGGCGTGAAACGTGCGCATTTGCTGAATCGGCATGTTGATGGCGCACTGTTGCAAGAATTATTCACCCGTGACGGTATTGGGGCTTTGATTAGTTCTAAAGCCTTTGAAACCACGCGTCCGGCGACGCTGGAAGATATCGTCGGCATTATGGAGTTGATTAAACCCTTTGAACAACAAGGCATCCTGGTTAAACGCTCCCGTGAAAGGCTGGAAATGGAGATCGGCGATTACACTGTGATTGAACGCGACGGTTTGATTTTAGGTTGTATTGCTTTGCATATCATGCTTGAGGATTACTGTGCGGAAATCGCTTCTCTGGCCGTGCATCCCGATTATCAAAACGGTGAGCGGGGCAATAGCCTTTTGAATTATGTCTGTGAAAGGGCGGAAAAGCGTGGGCTTAAACGTTTATTCGTGCGCACCACGCAAACCTTGCATTGGTTTGTCGAGCGTGGCTTTATTCCTTGTGAAATTGTGGACTTGCCCGCTGCTATGCAAAGTGCTTATAACTTTCAACGTAACTCTAAGTTATTGTTTAAAAATGTGCGGAGTTCGGTTGGTATTTAATTGCAGTGCTAATCAGCTGAACTGGTTTTACATAGCTGCTTTATTTTGTTAGGCTGGAGCTTATTCGTAGCTTGTTAACATTTATGCGAATTATTTTTCTTTGATTTTCAACTAAAACTTGAGGAAAGGCATATGGCCCATTGGTATCCAGATAATTCGCAATCAATCGGCAATACCCCGTTGGTAAGGCTAAATCGTATCGCTGACGGGGCGCCCGTCACTTTATTGGCCAAAATCGAGGGCCGTAATCCGGCTTATTCGGTAAAATGCCGAATAGGCGCGGCAATGATTAATGATGCACAGTCTCGCGGTCTGTTGGGTGAGGGTAAAGAAATTATCGAACCCACCAGCGGCAATACCGGCATCGCGCTGGCATTTGTGGCGGCGGCTCGTGGCATTCCGCTGACTTTAACTATGCCGGAGACTATGAGTATTGAGCGGCGTAAGCTTTTGGTTGCCTATGGCGCTAAATTGGTGCTGACGGAAGGCCCGAAAGGCATGAAAGGTGCAATAGTCAAAGCCGAGGAAATTGCTGCCGCCAAACCGGAAAAGTATGTTTTATTGCAACAGTTTAAAAATCCGGCCAACCCCGCTATTCATGAGCAGACTACCGGTCCGGAAATTTGGGCGGATACCGATGGCGCTATCGATATTTTGGTTTCCGGCGTCGGCACTGGTGGCACTATTACCGGTGTTTCACGCTACATAAAACACACACAGGGCAAAGCGATTCAGTCCATAGCCGTAGAACCGGAGGCGAGTCCGGTATTAACTCAGCAACGCAATGGTGAGGAAATTAAACCCGCCCCGCATAAAATTCAGGGCATAGGCGCGGGTTTTGTGCCGGATGTATTGGATTTGTCCCTGGTTGACGCTATAGAACAAGTCAGTAACGATGAGGCCATAGAGTATGCCCGCAGATTGGCGCGTGAAGAGGGCATTTTAGCCGGTATTTCCTGTGGCGCGGCGGTTGCGGCTGCGGTGCGGATTGCTAAGTTACCCGAAAACGCAGGTAAAACTATCGTTGTAATATTGCCGGACTCCGGTGAACGATATCTTAGCTCAGCTCTGTTCGAAGGGTTGTTTGACGCCCAAGGTCTAGCTGCTTGATTTATTTTGTAAACTGTTTAGCGTGATTTTTTGTCTTAAAGAAATGCCGTGCAGGGTGTGCCAACCGATGGGCGGCGCATCGATGGCGACTGATGCGCCGCCCGTCGGTTGGCACATGATTTGCGTGGTGGCAGTTACCAATAATTGTTATCTGTACGCTCAATAGCGGCAAATTTTCCGTTATAATTCCAAAAAATTTTTCATTTAAAGGTGTGCTGCGCGTTATGTCTGATATAAAAAAAGTGGTGTTGGCTTATTCCGGTGGCTTGGATACTTCGGTAATCCTTAAATGGCTGCAGGATGTCTACGCTTGCGAAGTGGTAACGTTTACAGCGGACATTGGTCAGGGCGAAGAGTTGGAGCCGGCCAGAGCTAAAGCTATGGCCGCTGGTATCAAGGAAATTTATATTGATGATTTGCGTGAGGAATTTGCGCGTGATTTTATTTTTCCCATGTTCCGCGCCAACACTGTTTACGAAGGCGAGTATTTGCTCGGTACCTCAATTGCCCGGCCCTTGATCGCGAAACGGCTGATCGAAATTGCCAACCAAACCGGCGCCGAAGCGATTTCCCACGGCGCGACCGGCAAAGGCAACGATCAAGTGCGTTTCGAGCTTGGCGCCTATGCCTTGCGTCCGGATATTAAAATCATTGCGCCTTGGCGGGAATGGGATTTAACGTCCAGACAAAAATTACTCACCTATGCTGAACAGCATGGGATTAGCGTAGAAATGAAAAAAGGTAAGACCTCGCCTTATTCTATGGATGCAAATTCGCTGCATATCTCCTATGAAGGCCGCGTGCTTGAAGATCCTTGGGCCGAACCTGAAGAAGATATGTGGCGTTGGAGCGTATCTCCTGAGAATGCGCCGGATATAGCTACTTATCTGGAATTAACCTATCGTAACGGTGACATTGTCGAAATTAATGATACGCCGCATAGTCCTGCCGAAGTGATGGAGAGCCTGAATAAAATTGCCGGCGCGAACGGCGTAGGCCGTTTGGATATTGTTGAAAATCGCTATGTTGGCATGAAGTCGAGAGGTTGCTACGAAACGCCGGCCGGCACTGTGATGTTGAAAGCGCACCGAGCTATTGAGTCTTTGACCTTAGACCGCGAAGTGGCGCATCTTAAAGACGAGTTGATGCCGCGATATGCTTCCTTGATATATAACGGCTACTGGTGGAGTCCTGAGCGGGAAATGCTGCAAACCATGATTAATGCTTCTCAGGCTAATGTTAACGGTAAAGTCCGAGTTAAGTTATACAAAGGCAATGTTGTTGTCGTCGGCCGTGCCTCGGCAACAGACAGTTTGTTCGATGAAAATATCGCTACTTTTGAGGAAGACGGCGGCGCTTATAATCAAAAAGATGCCGAAGGCTTTATTAAATTGAATGCCTTGCGGATGCGCATCGCCGCGAAAAAGCGTCAGATTTAGCTGACATTTTATGTCGGAATTGCGGAAATATTCAGCAGGAAATTTTCTGACTACAGACTTTTTATCTATTACTTGTATAATGCCAAATTCTATTTGGGGGTATCGTGCCGCTTCCGGTTACTGATCTGAGAAGTGTCACGAATCGTTTTGATCAGCAACAACTAAAACAATAATAGAGTATATGGCTGAAGTTAATCCGGATGAAGTAGACTTCCGTAAGCATGCTGTAGTCCTGTTACAGGCTATTCAACCCCATCACGCCTTGGTGAAAGCTAACCGGTATTTGCTGGGGCTGGTTTTGGTGTTGATGGCTATCGTTTTTGTCCTGGGTTTTGTGCTGTTGCCTCGGCAGAATTTATTAGAAGAACTGGGTAAAAATCAGGCTTCTAGTGTCTATGCCACCCAAAATCCGGCCTTGGCGGCGGAAATCAGCACGCTAAAAGGCCAGATGTTTGGTCTGGTCAGCGGTTCCATAGAAAGTAAGCTGCGGTCCTTGGAAGATACTATCCGCCGCGGCAGCCTTGCTGAATCGCTGGATACCATCCAGGATCTGAAAAGCGAAGTCAAGATTCTGGGTGCTTATTCGCAAGCTGCGCCTGCAACCGCTGACAAAGCGGAGGTGGATCAGAAAGTCATCAAAGAACTGTCCGAACTCAAGGGCTTAATCTATTTAACCTTTGTTTCTTGCGGTTTAATGATCGCTGCATTCGCAGGCGTTTGGCTACGCCAACGGCGTTTAAGTCATCATCGGCAACATAAGGCTTTCTTGAGTCGAAACGAAGAGTCATAGGGCGTGTTGCATGCGCGTCTAGCCTGCCCTACGGCCCTTGGCTCTGCTAAAAAAGTGTTTCATTGATTTCTTTTAGTCTTTCCGGTGTCCCGATATCCAGCCATAAGCCCGTATGTTTTTCGCCGCTGACTTGTTCCCGGAGCATGGCTGCGTTGAGGACTGGGCGCAATTTTAAAGGTCCTGGTTGCAGATTGGTAAATAAAGCCGGCGCATAGAGGCCAATGCCGCTAAAAGTCAGCTTATTAACGCCTTGTCCGGACAATAGCCCGTTTTCATTCAGGCTGAAATCTCCGGCTGGGTGATGCTGTGGGTTGTCAATTAAAACTAAGTGCGCCAAGTTTATAGATTTGTCACGTAGTCTGGTTAAAGGAAAGTCATAAATAATATCGGCATTGACTACCAAAAAAGGCATTTCACCTAAGAGCGGCAAGGCCTTGGCAATACCGCCGGCTGTTTCCAGGGCGGTTTCGCCTTCATCTGAATAACAGATGGTTATGCCCCAGCGCTCCCCATTTCCGCAATATTCTTTGATTTGCCAGCCTAGATGCGCTATGTTGATGACAATTTCGTTAAATCCAGCCTTAAGCAAATTTTCAATACTATGCTCAATTAAGGGTTTATCACCGGCTTTTAGCAAAGGCTTAGGTGTGGTATCGGTCAAGGGCCGCATGCGTTCGCCACGACCGGCGGCAAGTATCATGGCTTTCATAGCGCGCCTCGATAAATAGGCAAAACCTGTTTTGCTAAAAAGCTGTTAAACTCTGCAAGTTCTGGATAGGAAGCGCAGATAGTACTGACGTAATTTAGCGTCCGTGGAATGTCAGCTAGATAAGTGGATTTTCCATCGCGTAAATGTAGTCTGGAAAAAATCCCTATGGCTTTAAGATGCCGTTGTAGACCCATAAAGTCGAACCAGCGCTTAAAGTATTGGAAATCGACCGTTAACATTTTGGCCAGAGTCAGACGTTCGTAATATTGACGTAACCATTGTTCCACTTGTGGTTTAGGCCAGCTGATATAACAATCGCGCAATAAGGATGCCAGGTCATAACTAATAGGGCCGATGACGGCATCTTGGAAATCGATGACGCCCAGTGTGCCGTTATCCAGCAGCATGAGGTTGCGGGAGTGAAAATCCCGATGCACAAACACTTGCGGCTGCTCTAGCGCTGTAGCGATTAACAATGGATTTATGCGGTTTTTTATAGATTCGGGCGCCACTACGCCCAGCAGTTTGTCCATAAACCACTCGTAAAAAATATCGAGTTCACGCTGCAGTAAGGCGGTGTCATAAACTGGTAATCGGCTTTTGCTTATATCTAAGAAGGTCTGTAGTTTAAAGATAGTGTCCAGGGCGGTTTGGTAAAGGTGGTCGGCATTAGCAGCTGTCAAACAGTCCAATAAGTTGGTCGAACCAAAATCTTCCAGGAGTAAAAATCCCTGGGTGATATTTTTTTGGTAAATGATAGGTGCATGAATGTGTTGCGCTTGCAATAATTCTGCAATACGGATAAAAGGCGCTATATTTTCCTTTTCCGGCGGTGCGTCCATGACGATGTGTTGACCGCCGGCATGTGTGACGCGGAAGTAACGGCGGAAACTGGCGTCGCTGGAAGCCGTTTCAAGCTTATGTATATCCAATGCCAGGCTGTTGCTGAGCCAGTCGACAAGGGCGGTAATGCGTTGATCTGAGTAAGGTAAAGACATTATTTGTTAACTGTATGACATCCTAAGGTAAAATATGCCCTGCATTTTATTCGATTTCCATTCTGCTAAGTCAATTTAGCCGCTTTTGCCTAAAAATGAATTTTCGGTTTTTTAATATTGGGTTAGGATTGTTGTTTATTTCCGGCCTTGCTACTGCTGATGGTAACACCGCCTGGAACTGCGTGCAGGGCCAAAATGGCGAATGGACCTGCTTAAATGAAACCCCGGCCGGATCGGGGCAGGTAAAGCCGCAAGCATCCCCAGGCGCTCAGCAAATTCAGCAGCCCATTACTCAATCGCAGCCGGTTGTTCTAAACCCGCGATTGCTCCAGAGATTACGCAAAACCCGGTGTCAAAAACTGTTGGTGATGTTAATGCAATGCCGCCTGTTGCTCCCGCTGCTACTGAAACTGCGGTGCAAATTCAAGCTGCGCCACCAGCGCTTTCTCAACCCATTGCGCAACAACCGACTAGCCCCCAAAATTCATCGGCGAAATTAACAAATAATGCAGTTGCAGCGCCGCAAGGTGCTGCGGAAAGCGCTTTCCCTTCAAGTGCGCCGCAGTCGATAGTCCCAAGCGTCTCGACGGCTGGAACTGCGGCGACGGCAATCGTCTCTGAACCAGCTGTTGAGCAACCGCCAAAACATCGAGTCAATGTGACGCAGAATCCAAAGCCGTTGCTGCAGAAAGTTGAGCAGGTTCGCGTACAGCCAGCTGAAAGCCCGCAGCAACCCGGTTGGAGTTGTCAGGCAGGTGGTGAAAAGCAAAACTGGAATTGTAATCTGGTAGGTCCCGATCCTAGGGGGCAGGAGCAGGAAGTCACTGACACCGGATTTGCTTGGCATTTATTAACGCCGGCCTTTAGTCATAGCCAAGAAAGCACCTTTCAGACGTTGCGCGGGGAATTTAAACAGGATCCTTGGTTGAATTGTGGAAATTGGTCAATCAGAAAACCTAAAAAGAAAGCTGCACTGGTTGATCGCGAAAATGCTGTTACCGATGTGATGGCCGATTCTTCCGAGACGTTTGAAGGTGAGGTGTTGAGTTTTAGCGGCAATGTCGATCTAACTCGCGCCGATCAGCATTTATTGGCCGATAAAGCCAGTTACGATACCGGGGCGGATACCATGGACGCCCAAGGTCATGTCATTTACAGCGAAGGCTCAATTGCTATGGCAGGTGATACTGCTACTATGGGTATGAGTTCCAGCGAGGCTAAGCTAAGGCGGGCCATGTTTATGAGTGCTGACGGACCCTTGCGCGGCAGTGCCGATGCGATCAACCGTTACGATGAAAACCTGACTCGCTATAACGACGCCGCTTTTACCAGTTGCGCGCCGGGCAATCAGGACTGGGTAATGCATACTTCACGTTTGAAAATTAACAAGGATAGCGGTCAGGGTTCGGCTAAAAACGCCTGGTTGGAATTTAAGGGTGCGCCCATCATCTATACACCTTACATTTCGTTTCCGACCGATAGTCGACGTCTTTCCGGTTTTTTGTCACCCACTTGGGGAAACACCCAGCGGTCCGGTTTTTATGCCTCAGCGCCTTACTATTGGAATATTGCGCCGAATGTCGATACTACGCTGACGCCGCGATATTTCTCCGAACGAGGAGAAATGCTTAGCAATAATTTGCGCTATCTGACTCCGTCTTCTAAAGGCGTATTCGGCGTCGAATTTATGCCGCACGATCAATTGCTCAGCAAGCCGCGCTATTCTTTTAGCTTCAAGGATAAGAGCACTATTTTGCCCGGATTGACTTCAGTATTGGATTTGAATCGAGTTTCAGACTCAACTTATTTTACCGATTTGAATACGGCCTTAGGTTTTAACAGAAGTAGTTATTTGCCCAGTACGGCAGTGTTGAACTATGCACGTCAGGATGTGGCTTTTACCGGCTCTATGTATCATTATCAAGCGGTGGATCCAACCATTAGTAGCAATAATTTGCCTTATGATGTATTGCCAAGATTGAATTTATCTTTAAACCATAACTTTGAAGGCATGCCGTTACGACTGCAGATGGAAAATCAGTTTAGTTCGTTCCAACATAGTGTTCTGGTCAATGGCGAAAGGCTAGTGCTTTGGCCTTCAATTTCGACGCCCTTTGAATCCAGCGCCGGATTCTTCATTCCCAGAGCCTCAGTCCAATCGACACAGTATCAGCTAAGCAAGCAAGTGATAGCCGGGCAGCCTGCCAGTATAAATCGCACGTTGCCGATTATTTCTTTGGACACGGGCATGTTTATTGAGAAATCCATGGATTTCGACGGTACGCCGTATAGCAATGTTATCGAGCCGCGCTTGTTCTATTTGTATATTCCCCGCAAAGATCAACGCGATATACCTGTTTTTGATACTTCGGCTTTTGATACCAATTTTAATAGCTTGTTCCGGGAAAATAGTTACAGCGGATACGACCGCTTGCAAGACGCTAATCAGCTAACTCTGGCGGCAACTAGCCGGTATATCAATAATAAAACCGGTTTAGAACCGGTAAAAGCCAGTCTCGGGACTATTTTCTATTTTCAAAATAGAACCGTAACGCTACCCTTGCCGGGAACATTGCAGCAATCGACTAATCCAAACGACTATATTCAGGTGCAAACCGCTAAAACTTCAAATATCGTCGGCGAGGTGAGCGGGCAACTTAACCAAAATCTATCCTATTCAACCGGTGCGCAATGGAATGAGGCTAATAATAGTTTGGCGCGCGGTCAGGCAGTATTGAAGATCAGAAATCAGACGAATCAGCTTTTTGATATTGGCTACCGTTACCGTAGCGCCAGCGCCAACCCTTTAGTGCCGTCTGCTATTGTGCCGGGTACGACCAATTTACCGGCAACAATTTCTTTGGCGGATATATCCTTTCGCTGGCCTTTGTTCGATCAATGGTATGCTTTAGGGCGTTGGCAATATTCTTTAAATTTTGACAAAACCATGGAGAGTTTTATCGGTCTGGAAAAGGAAAATTGCTGTTGGCGTTTTCGGGTCATCGGCCGGCGGTATATCAACGGAGCCACAACCAGTACTTATGTTGCTTCGAATGTTGAGCCGCAAACCGCTTTTTTCGTGGAGTTGGAACTGAAAGGACTTTCCGGTATCGGAGATGATGTGGACTATTTCCTCCAGACAACTTTGAATGGCTATCGGTCAGCCAGCTATTTTAATAACTAACAAGCATGAAGAATAGATTTATTATCGCGGTATGGTTTTTAACGCTGCTGTTCGGTTTAGGCGTCCAGGCGCAAGTGTTGGACAGAATAGTGGCAATTGTAGAAGATGATGTGATTCTGGAAAGAGAGCTGAATACGGAAGTCGCTGCTATTACTGCAAAGTTAAAAAGTAATAAGGTAATGATTCCGCCTGATTATGTGCTGCGAAAACAGGTTTTGGAGCGGATGGTGATCGATAAATTGCAACGGCAAATGGCAACACGATCCGGCATTCAAGTCAGCGACGAGATGCTGCGCGGGGCGGTGACAGAGATTGCCTCGAGAAATGGCATGTCGGTAGATGCTTTTCATGCGGAACTTACCAAACAAGGCATGGACTATAAAGCTTTTGAAGATAATCTCCGGAATGAAATTGCCATTAATCAACTGCGAAATCACGAGATCGGCTCGCGGATTAAAGTGACAGATGCTGAAGCTGCACATTATATGGAAACGCAAAGCAAGGCAGGGCAAAGTAATTCGCAATATCATATTGGCCATATATTAATTGCTGTATCAGAGGGAGCAGCATCCGGCGCGATTCAAAAAGCCAAAGAAAAAGCGGATCAAGTGGTAGCTGAGTTGCGTAGTGGCAAAGATTTTAAACAAATGGCTATCAGCGTTTCTAATGATGATAATGCCCTGAAAGGCGGTGATCTCGGTTGGCGCACTATAAACCAAATTCCTACGCTGTTCACGGATTCGGTCACTGGAATGGGGCTAGGCGATATATCCGATCCAATCCGTAGTCCTAGTGGTTTTCACATCATTAAAATTTTGGAAATGGAAGGCGTTGGACAACATATCGTCACCAAGACTAAAGTTAGGCACATTCTGATTAAAACCAACGAACTTGTAGATGACGCAGAAGCGCAAAAACGTTTGTTAGCGCTACGCGAACGGATAAAAAATGGTGATGATTTTGCCGCTTTGGCCCGCGCCCATTCTGATGATAAGGGCTCGGCTATTAATGGCGGATCTTTGGATTGGGTTGTCCCCGGCGCTTTGGTGCCGCCTTTTGAAGAAGCGATGAATAAGTTGGAAATCAATGATATTTCGCAGCCGGTCCAAACGCAATTTGGCTGGCATATGATACAAGTGTTGGCTAGAGAGAGCCAGGATAATAGCGAACAGTTCAAAAAGGAAAAAGTTAAAGACGAGATTCGCAAACGTAAGATTGAAGAGGAAACAGAGTTATGGTTGAGACGTTTGCGGGATGAAGCTTATGTTGAAATCGAAATGGACAGATTATAAATGGCCGGTATTGACGCCGAGGATACCTCTCATCTAAAGGTACTGGAAAAACGTCTAGAACTGTTAATAGCTGAACAGAATCTAGACACGCAACGCGATGAAATTCAGCAGGCTATTAATAGAATGAATGTCAGTCTATTGGACTTTACAGCGGCCTTGCTTTGCCTAACTCAACCGCAGGCAGCGGGCTTGAAAAAAACGGCTGAACTTGCATCTAAAAAGCCGGACAAGCAACCATATCGATTTGTACGTTATCGTTTGGATGTGGGAAGTCAGCACCATGTTGTCAAGGAGCAGATTCAGGCATTGCTGATAGAGGAGTCGGGTGTTGACAAAAAGCGCATCGGGCGTATTGACATTCGTCAGAATTACACGTTGGTGGAATTGCCGGATGGCATGCCGGCCGATATTTTTCAATTATTATCCGAAGCGACTATCAATGAACGCAAATTGGCTATTAAACGGGTTAAACCCAGCCGCCGACCAGTGAAAACTTAGTTAACTGAACATTACGCATTTCTTTACCGGCGGGGAGTAAAATACCCTGTCAAGCCACATAGCGCTAAGTACTCTCCAATTGCCATAGCCAAATGATCATTCAATACATTAATAAAGCCGAGCAACTAGACACTCTTTGTCAGCAAATCAGCACGCAGCCCTGGATAGCGCTGGATACCGAATTCCTGAGAGAAAAAACCTATTATCCTAAGTTTTGCCTGTTGCAAATTGCTACGCCGGATTGGGTCGCTTGTGTTGATCCTTTGACAATTAGCGATTTAAAGCCCTTGTTAGAAGTAATATATAATCCCAATATTGTTAAGGTGTTGCACGCTTGTCGTCAGGATTTGGAGATTTTCTACCAGATTACCGGCAAGATTCCAGGACCCATTTTTGATACGCAAATTGCCGCGCCGCTCTTGGGTTTTCAGGAAAATCCCGGCTATGCGATGTTGGTTTCCAGTTTTTTGAATATCAATCTGAATAAAGCCCACACCCGCACCGATTGGTCTGAGCGGCCGCTCAGCGCAGATCAAATTCAATATGCCGCAGATGATGTAATTTATCTGTGCAAAATTTACACCTTGATGTGCGCCCAGTTGGAGAAATTAGGCCGTCGTGACTGGCTGGACAGTGATTTTGCGTTGTTGAATAACCAGGAACTGTACCAACTATCTCCGGAAAACGCCTGGTTGAAAGTGCGTGGCAAGAACAAGCTGACCGGCAAGCAATTATCCATAATGCAAGCCTTGACCGAGTGGCGGGAGCGCACTGCGCAGGAAGAAAATAAACCGCGCAGTTGGCTGCTTAGCGATGATCTGTTAATGGAATTGGCAAAGTTGCAGCCGGTCACTTTGGCTGAACTGGCAAAAATCCGCAATATTAACGAACGCTCGGTAAACCGCTATGGCAAAGTGTTATGTGAATTGGTAGACACAGCCCGACAGCACCCGCCCAAGCCTTTAAATGAAAAAGACCGACCCGCTAAAAAAACCCAACAACACGAAGCAGTGCTGGATGTTTTAAGCTCGGTGGTCAGAATTAGGGCGGAAGAAAACTCCTTGAATCCCATCATCCTGGCTACGCGCAAGGATTTGGAGGAGTTGTTGTTCGAGGAAGAAGATTGTCTGTTGCTGCAGGGTTGGCGCTACAAAATGGCTGGCCGCGAGTTACAGGGATTGTTACGTGGCGAATATACGCTGAGTTTGAAACCGGATTCGGTGTCGATTAATAAGGTTTAGTGCTACACGTTAAAAAGTCATCGTATGTTAAGACTATTGGCGGCTTTTTTCCTTCGTTCAACAATACGGAGATAACGCTATGAATATACATCCGCGCCCAGACCATGAGTTAGCGATACAGGAAGCCATAAGAGCGGGTTTAATAAATAGTGATGTAGATGCTCTTGATATTGGAACGGATGACGCTAGAGATGCTATGGATAGGCGGGTGGAGTTTAAGTTGTTGACTTGTGGTGGGTAGGATAAGTTGTTGCGTAATCTTGCGTAGAGGTCTTCTCGCTCCCCGGATTGTGCCGCCGGGGTTTCCTCCAGAAGACGCCGCAAGTACGTTCATGTAGGCTTAGATCCAGCATTAACCACAGGGATGTGGTGTATGCGGATATTGCAGGAGCAAAATATCCGTCCATGCTGGATATACTTCTTCCGGAAACCCCGGCGGCACAATCCAAAGTTGTCGAATATTCAGGTTTTGTGGTGTAAGAACTTTTGGATTTGGCTTTGGTAGAAATTTATATTTGTTGAATTTTTAAAAGCCTAAAAAGACGTTCGCAGTTTGACTGGCTGCATTAAAGTTGGTCAATAATTATGAACCTTATGTTTTGTCTTGAGTTAGAATGGAACAACATGATAAACATGCTTTATTGGCATATTTATTCACCTGAAATTAGTTATGGTTACAGACCGCTGTCGGCCAACAAGGGACATTCAAAGATTTGCGCGAATGGCGGCAGTAAAACCGAAAGCAGTCGTTTAATATTGGAATTAGGGCAAAGCCCCGAAGGCTATCGGTCTCAACGACTTTCTATAGAGGTTTCTAACGCCACTCTAGGCCAGCCTTTTCACAGAAGCTCAACCAATCGGCCAGCTGATATGCATAGCTGCGCCAGGTTCTCGGTGAGCTGGTCCTTCCACTGATGATGCTCAACCTCGTCAGAAAGGCATTCGGCTCCAGTTCCCACCGCATCTGCGAACCCAGGAGTAGCTGCCGCCCCTGAGGATCAAACAACACGTGCATACGGCCGGTGTGACGAACTTCGCTGCCATCGGTTAGCAGGATGCGTTGGGAAAGTGCATCACGCAGAGCGCGGTGTGATCAAGGATAACCACGGGTCGCGCCGAGTGAGATTCGGAAACACTCGACTTGCTCAAATCAAACATGCGGGAAAAATCGCTGAGATAACGGCAACATCCGTTCATCAATCAAACACTCGCAAACCATTCGCTCGCTCTGCTGAGCCGATTATTTCGTTGTGAGCCGCTGTCGTACCACGGGGGATTTGTTGAATCTGAACAGCGGGTCGCTTGCCGCTCTGCGCGCCGATTCAAAAGTGTGGAAACGGATGCGAAGGAGACCTGCGCGGGCGGCTTGAGGCAGACCCCGACGCGGTTCCCAAATCGTGGGCCAGCAGAGTTAGACCGGTTGTTCGGCGGCCTTGGCTTCAGCGTCAGGCTCTTCGGCCGTGTTTCAAAAGAGCGGAGAGTTCCTTTCCGGGCTTAAAGACCGCGGCCTTCTTTGCTGGAATCGATAAGGCTTCGCCGGTACGCGGATTGCGCGCTTGGCGAGGTTTGGTTTCGCGGACCTTGAACACACCAAGACCGCGTAAGTCTATTTTCTCGCCGCGCTGAAAAGCCTGCTTGAGCACGTCGACCACTGCTCCCAGGACTCGCTCGCCCTCGCTCTTGGTCTGGTTGAGAGTATTTGCCAGCGATTCCACGAATTCCACTTTGGTCATGTCTTTCCCACTTTAGCTGGTCGCTGGCCTGAGATGGCCGATCAGCTCCCGTTTGGTCATTTAGCAAGCAACAAGGAGATCACCGTGATTCGAACTACAACCGACTTCGCCAAGGCCTTCCGAGTCGCTCGGCGAGTGTCAACGCCGCTTATCGCGGTGCGCACGCCCGATCCGGCGAGTTCAGTCCAACTCGTCCTGTCCACTCTGAATGGAGCTTCTGATGAAACTGCGGCGCTCCAGTTGGGGGAGGCTCATACGCGGGCTTGTCGGAGTGAATGAAGCTGGCAAGCGCCAAGCCTCAGCGATCCTGGGGGAGGCGGATGGAACCTCCGTTGGCCCGGACGCCGTACTCGCGATCGGTGAAAAGCTGAACGAAGATTCGATCCGTCCGCAAACGCGCACCGGTCTCTATGGTGATGCCGCAGTGGCGCAGGCAGTCTGGAATCTGCGAGACCCATATAAGGTGGTTCGATCGCGGAGGCCGTAGACGCGGCCCTGCGTGGGCTGTCGCTGCTCGACTAAGCGAGGTCCGACGAACGCAGGGCAGGGGGCTGGTAGCGCCAGCGTGAGCCCGAAGTCGCTGCCGAATTTTTCACGCACCACCCGCACCGCCTCGGCGCGTCTAGTCGGTGCTGCCGTCTGCAAGGTCAAGACAGCAGTACAAACCGGCGGGGGTATCCGGCGTGCAGTCTTGGTCGCCTTGGGGTGCGACTTTCGCGCACAGGTCCCGGGCCCGGGAATGCACCGACCTCCAGCAGACGTGCACGCGCTTCCGGGTCCTGGTGAGGGCGTCGAGCATGCGGCTGCAAGACACATGGCCGCTATCGCTACCGATCGCATGCAGCAAGGCTAGCCACGTCCCATACCAGCGTCGACCGATCGCTCGCTCAAATTAGGACAGTGCCGAGGCGTAAGTGCGCGTCCCCTCTCTCGAATGGAAGCGATTCGCGAACTTCCGCGGGCCGACGATCCGAAGCGACGCGGAGGGGCTCGTCTGGATCTCTCGGTCACCAGTGGCGAGGAGCGGCCCCAGCGATTGCGCGGACCGCGGTTGGTTCGCCGCGCGCAACTGCGCGACGCTTCCAACTCGACCAAGGAACGGTACACGATGCTGGCCGAGTGGCTTCGGGCGGCGGCCCCTCAGCTACCCGCCTCAGCTCGTCGCCGTGCCTGCGACCGTTGCCGTGATAGAATAGAAACGTGTCGCCATGCTGTCCTCAGACGCGCGACACAGGTTTGTTCTTCGGCGCCTATCCGTTCTGCCACGATCAGCGGCAGTCGACGAGCTGAAGCCGAAAGCCGAGGAGTGTGTGAAGGCGTCAAAGGGGTAGAGTCGGTCTCCGCCAGCCATAGAGGAGCGTGACCGGGTGTCGAAGCGCCTGCTGAAGGTGCACGCCGAGGGGGCGAAGCTCGAACGGCCAGGGCCAGGGCTTGAGACGAGAGCACGGGGCAGCCACACGATCCTGCGCGGTTGACTCGTATCTCGTCGTCTGGCTTCCTGTCCGGGCGGCAGGGTGCCATGCGCAGCGCCCCCGCCCATCAGGCCGCCGCGACCACCATCGAGGGGGCTCGACACGGGTGTCGTCCCCGGCAAGACCAACCTCGTGACCGCGGTGGGCAACCTGCCGGCGTCAGCCATGGTCGAGTCTGCGCGGAACCGAACGGCGTTGCGAGCCTAAGCGAGCGAAACGAAAGCGTTTTCAGGTGACAAATGTGTGATCAGTAGGTAACAAGATGCGCACGTAGGGATGTGCATCTTAACGGGACTGGGCTGGGGAGCGGGTCGATGCCCGGCACGGCCGGAGCCATGACATGGCGCGCGTCCTCGTAATCGAAGACGACCAGCCCGACGGTCAGAAGATCCTCGCCGCGCTCACCGTGGTCTGTACAGCCTCGGGGAAGCGCGGCACGAGGTGCAGGTGGCCCCCACGGGCAGGGAGGGGCTGCTCCGTGCGAGACAGCGGCCCGACATCATCCTGCTCGATGTGATGCTCCCCGATGTGCCGGGGACAAGCATCTGCAAGATGCTCAAGGAAGATCCGAGAACGGAGAGCATCCCCGTAATCATTGTCTCGGCGAGAGGTGAGGAGATTGAGCAATAACACCAAAAACTGCAACCAAGTACGCTACATAAACATG
>CAVPMI010000052.1:0-36574 GCA_963705975.1 uncultured Pseudomonadota bacterium | reverse complement strand
TGCAACCAGCTGAGGCGGTAAAAATCGGGGACTTAAAAGCCTGATTTGCATCTCGATACCAGAATTCTCGCGGAAAATCCGTCGGCGGTCTGGCCTGTGCTGCATTATAGCCTTTTAAGAACTGCTCCTCGGCCGGCAGCGGCGCGTCCAGCGGTGGTAAAAACCCGGCTACCGCCTCGCCATATTGCGTAAGATAACAGCTTTTGCCGCTGCTGGTATTTCTGAGAATAATGCCTATATCGTTGAAGCTATTGTATAGATAATAGAGTTCTTTTTTTTCGGCAGCCGGAGCACTTTCGTACTGCGCTTTTCTTTCGGCCTGGTTCATGCCTAGATTTGTTTTGGTTTGCCGAAACCAGTTTTTTTCCAGCTGATTGCCTTTTTGCCGGCAATTGACCACCATAATATTTTGCTGATCCAGGTTTAACACCTGTAGATGCGAATAAGTCCAGCAACCTTGATCGCCACCCAGCCAGTGCGGGTTATCACATTTTTTTGCGCTGGAGAGTAGCGCCTCCCAGTTATTTTTTTGAATTTCCTGATTATTCACATAAATTGGCACTTGCTTACCATCCAGACAAGAAATTAACGGTAAGGGGCGCTCTATACCCAGTTCCGTCTTACATTCTTGGACATATTGATAAACATCATAGTCGGCTGCAGTCTTCTCAGCTGTCGACTTAAAAACTAAATAGACTGAAAACAGCGCCATAAGAGCCAGTGCTAATGTGGTTTTCATTTCGGCTACCTCTCGATAACTAGCTTATTTCAATAAACGATACATATTGGAAAAATCGTCAGTCCACATCATCGCCGCCGACAACGTTACGTGCGTGCTTTCCAGGTTTTGAAAGACCGGTTGTTCCAGAAAAGCCTGATTTTTGCTCAATAAGGCCCAGTCCGCATGATAACTGCCCAAGTCTGGAACAGCCGGAGTTTCCACCGGCAGATATTGAAACCCGGCGCGCTGGGCCATGCCGTTTATTAATGGGCGGAGGTTTAGATAATGATTGGTTATGTGTATTGCCAGTACGCCATCGGGACGTAAATGCCGCAGATACAATTGCAAAGCCTGTTCGGTCAGCAAGTGCATGGGTATCGCGTCGCCGCTAAAGGCATCCAGAATTAATAGATCAAAACCTTGCGGCGCTTCCTGTTCTAAGGCCAGCCGAGCATCGGCCACCACGAGGTCGTAATGGGCAGGCGTATTTTTTAGATAGGTAAAATAGGTTTGCGCTATGTCAACTACTGCCGGATTTATTTCGTATAGCCGAAAATAATCCTCCGCTTGTCCATAAGTCAACAAAGTACCGGCGCCTAGTCCCACCAAGCCAATCCGCCGGCCGCCGGGGCGGGAAAAATACGTCAAGGCTAAACCGACACCGGAATCCTTGCCATAATAAGTCGTGGGCAGTTGCTGCTTCTCGGCCTGCAAAAACTGAAAACCGTGATCAATAGCGCCGTGCCACAACACGCGTTTCGCCTTTGCCGGATCGTCCAGGGCTTGATCTACCACGCGCAACACGCCGTAGAAATTCCGCGAGATGCGGATTTTTCCGGTCGCCGCCTGAAAAGCCTGGTTGCTAAGATTGACTGCCAGCCAGATCAACACCCCGCCGGCCAATAACCAGAGTAACGGCCTTTGACGTTTATGCGCCACTAATTGACTTTCAACAGCAACTGCCGCTAAAGTCAGCACACAGCAGGCGAATAGGCTGAGATGAAACTCGAAATACAACGGAAACAGCAAAGGCGCCAAAAGCGCAACGAAAATACCACCCCCAGCCCCACCAACTGAAATTGCCAGATAATAGACCGTGAGCCGACTGGGGTGCGGACGCAAACGGTAAAGCTCGCCATGACAGGTCATACAGCAAAAGAATAGGCCGGCGCTATAAATAGCCACTTGCCCGCCCAGCGTAATCTTGTCGCCATTATATAACACCCAAACCAAAGCAATTGCCGCCAGAAACAGCGCCGGAATATACCTTGTTCTTTGATACCATGCCTGCCGGGCAAAACACAAGATAAAAGATAATATATAAAGGCTTAGCGGCGCCAGCCACAGAAAAGGCACGCTCGCCACATCCTGACAAAGCTGATTAGTTGCCGCCAATAATAAAGTCGAGCTTGCTGCCGGCAAGCTTAGCCAAAATAACCAAAGTAAACTCCGTGGCAGCCGATCAGAAAATAGCGTGGCGTCATCCACAGCAATCGGCTTGGCAAATAGGGTCCCGGCGCTGGCTAAGCGTCGAAAATCCAGCGCGACGGCGGCGCAGAAAGCTATGTAAATACCAAAACCCACCGACCAGCCCCGCATTTGTTCGCCCAGTTTAAAATAAGGTTCGAAGAGAAACGGATAACTCAATAATGCCAACAATGAGCCGAAATTAGACAAGGCATACAGGGTATACGGTGAACGATAAGGATTGATGCGAACAATCCAGGCTTGCAACAAGGGGCTAGTGCAGGCAAGTAAGAAATAGGGAAAACCGACGCTACGGACTAACAGCAGTAGTATATCCAGGGTTGGTTGTTCGCTGTTTTCCGGTTTGAAAGCAGCTTGCGGCGTTACCGGCAACACGCACAGCGCCAGCAGTAATAAAACCACATGCAGCAGACCTTGCCAGCGTACTGAAAAACCATCTAGATTCAGGTGCGCATAGGCATAACCGGCCAATAAGAACACTTGAAAAAACAGCATGCAGGTGATCCATACCGCCGGACTACCACCAAACCAGGGTAAAATGAATTTGCCGATCAAGGGCTCAATTTGAAATAACAAATAAGCGCCCCAAAAACTGGTAAACGCATACACACACCAACGCAGCCCAGCTGCTGACCATGAATTTCGCATAATTAGCTCCAAAACAAAAGTTCAAGACTGATTACGCGTCATAGCTTGGAGGCGTATCGAATCGATTTAACCCGGTTTATTGAAGATAATTTTATTAACTTTACAAACAGAAAATCAAGAGAGGAGTATTCTTGTACCCTCCTGCCAACAGATGGCAAGGTGATAATTCGAGCTGGTTTGCAGCGGGGAAACCCAAAAGTAGTTGAAAAACAGCTTACTTGTAGAAAACAGAAAAGCGTATAACTAAAAAAGCGTGAACTAATTCACGCTTTTTTAATCACTGCACCCGGGATAAAATCTAATTTACACTAAATATTATCCCTGAACGTTTTAACCCGGAGTAACAGAATAATTTCCTGAGTTATTTGTTGATCAAAAACTCGTCCTTCGAATGACCGGCAGCAAGTAAAGCCTGCATCCATTTTGGCGGCAGGCCGCGCCCGGTCCATGTTCTCAGCGCATCATTCGGATCACGGTATCGGGATTCAACTGAGGACACTTTTCTACCCTTGCTTTCCTGAATATCAACCGACACGCCGATTGAAGCTGCTAGCTGTTTTATCTGAGCTATCACCTCTTTGCGTTTACTGCTGATACGGGTCTCGAGCTGTGATTGCGCTTCTAAAATGATTCTTTCTAAGTCTTCCGGGCTTTTATCTTCTAAGTTCAGCATAGTTTTTTAAAAGTGAAAATTGAAATGAGAATTTGCTGCCGAATAAATTTTGGTAAGCAAATGAGATAATTAATTATAACGACTTGTAGATAATATTGCAGTACAGTAATTATTGCAACTGAATTTCATTGTACGCATCTATTTACCTAAGCGATAAGTAATTTTTAAACCCAAGTTAAATACTCATCCAACTGCATAGGAATCCATGAAATTTCGCAGGTTAAATGCTCTGCTAATTATGTATAAGCGCTAAATGTGTAACCTAGTCCAGTCAACCAATTTTTTCTGCTAAAAGCCTCATGAAAAACCCGGTAAATATAGGCTCCATTTGCTTAAACTTCAAGTCCTCTATCTACTTAAATTGATTTTCCTCATTGAAATCCAGTGCGTTTAAGCACCCTATGACTAACAAAATACGTCAGCCTGAATTACGGCTCAGCAAGCAATTTACAGCGACTTACAATTAGGCTGGCTAATTTCCTCAGCCTGAGAGCGCCTAGCTTCGATTATCGCTGTGTAAACGTACCGATTAAGCTACGCGCGCTAACTTAAGCCCAATTCTTCATTGAAGAGATCCTTGCTGAAATTTGGACAAAAAAAAGGGGCTAAGCGCCCCTTTTTTAAAAATTAACTAGACTCTTATCTGGCAGCTTCAGCAATTTTATTGAAAGCATTGACCCGATTTTTACCAATATCAACCAGCTCCAAGCCGTTATCGATGAGCATTTGTATCAAACCTGGGGTTCCATAAACAATCTTACCGAAATACGCCACTACCGGTACAGCAACAATTGCGCCAAACAAGGTGTTTAGACCAAAGACGTGCAGGAATTTAGAAATCAGCACCACAATATCCAATGGCAGCAGTACCATAGTGCCGAAGTAAAGCAGCACAATAAAGGTAAACAACACAAACACCACAAACTGCAGGAATCTGACTAATGCAACATTAATTTTTTTCATAGCAACTATTTTCTCTAGGAAGATTTATATTGGTATACAGGAGAACCTGCCATTAACTCATTGTAAAAATGCAATGAGTATCTTTATCGCCCATTATAAAGTAAAGCCTAGGGTTTTTCTCAACTTTTTGCCTTAAAGACAATACAAGCCGGCAGCATAACTCAGCTAAAGCTCGATCAGCGGCGGCGGCTCTTCACCGGCATCCTCATCGTCCTTACCGACAATGTCCTGCTTCACAAAGAAGCGATACAACAGTGCGCCGGCAGCAAAGCCGCCCAAATGCGACCACCAGGCAGAACTTGTGACTTGGCCGAACACAGTCGCATCGAACAAATCCTGTAATTGCATAATCACCCAAAAGCCTAAAAAGGCAATTGCCGGCACTTCAAAAAACAGCGGAAAAAACAGGATAGGCAGAAGTATTGTGACTCTGGCATACGGATAGCGAAACAAATACGCCCCCAACACACCGGCGATAGCCCCTGAAGCTCCTACCACAGGCACTACTAAATTTTGGGAGAAATACCATTGCGTATAAGTCGCCAATAGTCCGCAGAGTAAATAGAAAGCTAGAAATCGACCATGCCCCATCAAATCTTCGATGTTATCGGCAAATATCCACAGGAAAATCATATTGAAAATCAGATGCAGCCAACCTCCATGTAGAAACAGGCTAGTCAAAAACGACAAATAATAATCAGGTGGCAAACCGTAATCCCGCGACCAATTAGGATTTGTATAACGGAACGGCACCATGCCATATAAGGACAGGAAGTGCTGCGCAATATGATTCGGCATGCTAACTGTCCATAGAAATACAACGATACAAATCGCCATGATGGTCCAGGTAACGTAAGGCGTAGTTTTACAGGGAATGGAATCTCTAATGGGTATCATAATTTGGCGTCCAAAAATGGTTAAACCTAAAAAAGAGCAATTACCTTACCCTCTTCTTTCAGACGAATTTTAGAAGAGATCGTTCCAGGTCTTTTCCAAACGTTGTACTGAAACCGGGTAAGCGGTTTTTAACTGCTGGGCGTATACCGACACCCGTAATTCTTCCAAATGCCAACGAAACATATCCCGTTCGGGGTTAGGTTGGGCGGCTTTTATTTGCTTGGCTATGTGTTGCCAGTAACGCTGCCAAAGCCGTTGCAAACCCTGCGCATCCGGCAAATCCGGCTTTTGTTTGTCTAAGCGGAATTGAATCGCTTTTAAATAACGTGGCACAGCCAGCAATTGCGCCAGCGGGGTATAGCGAATAAACCCACTATACAGCAACAAGGCCAGTTGTTTCTCCACATCCTCACACAACACCAGCTGTATGCCGGCCTGCTTGAGACTTTGTTTGATGGCTTGATAGTTTGCCATGATTTCGGTGATGTGCTTGCCGACTTGTTGCATAACCGTTAACAAATCGGTTTTTTTTGCCGCCAAACCGGCATCGAAGGCCTGCTGAGTGCGGATTTCGGCTGCTTCGACAAACACGCTACTAAAAATCAGAAACAAGATATCCTGCTTGAAATCGCCGCCTGGGCGTTCAGCCAGCAACGGATGCTTAGGTAATTGGTTATAGGCCAATTGCCAGGCCGGCGCCACCCCGCAATTTTTCATTATGTATTGCACATCCTTTCGACACTGCAATTGATACAACTTTGTCAGACCGGCAAAATGGGCGTTATCGGCCTTAGCTTTGGTATCTAGTAAGCGTACGCCGACCGTCTCGCCTTCATCGACAATGGCTGGATAACCGATAAAGGTCTGGCCTTTTTGCATAAACCGGCTGGTTTCCGGCAAATCATCGAATGCCCAGGCGATACAGCCGCTGTAGTTCAGCTCTTCCTGCGCCAGTTTATCGAAACTGTCGCCGGCCTTACTCGCATGCTCGGCCTGCAGTTTCGCCAGGTTCCGCCCATAACCCAGCGCCCTGCCCTGTTCATCAACAATGCGGAAATTCATTTTAAGATGGTCAGGTAAGGCATCAGGCTGCCATTCGTTTAACGGGATAGATTCGCCGGTCAATTTACGCAAGCGGCCGCTGAGCCAATCGAACAAAGAACCTTTGAAATCCGGCTCGATTTCCAGACATTGCTTTGCGGTTTGCGGCACCGGCACAAAATGTTTGCGCAAGTGCTTGGGCAAAGTCTTCAGCAATGAGGTAACCTTATCCTCCAACATGCCCGGCACCAGCCAATCGAATGGCGCGGTTTTGATTTGGTTGAGTTGATGCACCGGAATGATCGCCGTCACGCCATCCTCATCATGGCCCGGCTCGAATCGGTAATGCAATTCTATCGTCAAATCGCCGATTTTTTTCGAATCGGGAAAATCCCAATCACTGATTTTACCTTCTTCGTCGCGGGTCAAATCCTGCTTGGTAAGAAACAGAAACTGCGGATTTTCTTTTTCGACAGTTTTACGCCATTGATCCAGGGTAATGCCGTTGACCACTTCGGCCGGCAGTTTTTTGTCGTAAAACGCATACAGCCATTGTTCATCTTCCACCAAATCGACGCGGCGGCCCTTATGTTGAATATAGCCCACTTCCTCCAAGAGTTTTTCATTGGCTTTATAAAACGGCGCATTGCTGTGGTAATCGTGATTCACCAACGCATGATTGATAAACATCTCCCGCGCCGCTTTCGCATCGACATTTTCATAGGGCGCCTTGCGCTTGGCTTGCAAGGTCAAACCATATAATAAGGTGCGTTCGTACACGCCGCTACGGCCGGCGTTTTTTTCCCAATGCGGATCGTAATAATTCTTTTTAACCAAATGCTGGGCGCAAGCTTCTACCCATTCGGGCTCAATGCGGGCCACAGTGCGGGCATAAACCTTGCTGGTTTCCACCTGTTCGGCGGCCATCAGCCATTTTGGCCGGACTTTATGCTGGCCGGAACCCGGAAAAATAAAAAACTTTAGCCCACGCGCGCCAAGATATTCGTATTGTTCGTGGCGAAAGCCGATATTGGACAGCAAGCCCGGCAGCAAGGCGCAGTGGATTTGCTCGTAATTAGCCGGATTTTCATTGACTTTCAACTTTAAATCACCACGCACCACTTGCATGATTTGGGCGTGGATGTCGTACCACTCGCGCATCCGAATATAAGACAGAAAATTTTGCTGGCAATACGTGCGTAATTTGCTGTTGGAGAGATGCTTTTTCTGCTCTTCGAAGGTATTCCAAATATTCAGCAGCGTTAAGAAATCTGACTCGTCGGCTTTGAACTGTGCATGTTTGGCGTCCGCTTGCGGCATTTTATCCGCCGGTTTATCACGTGGGTCCTGCACGCTCAGACCGGCGACGATAATGGAAACCTCATGCAGCGAGTTGAGTTCGGCGGCCGCTAACAACATTCGCGCCAATTTCGGATCGGTGGGGATTTTCGCCAATTGCCGGCCGGTATCGGTCAGCTGGCCTTGTTTATCCAACGCATCGACTTCGAACAAGGTGTTCTTGCCGTCGCGGATCATTTTGTCTTCCGGCGGCTCAACAAAGGGAAAATCCTCGATATCGCCTAGCTTCAGCGCTGCCATTTGCAAAATCACCGAGGACAGATTGGTGCGCAGGATTTCCGGTTCGGTAAATTCGGGCCGGGCCAGATAGTCATCCTTGGAATACAAACGGATACAGATGCCCTCCGCGACCCGGCCACAGCGGCCGGCGCGCTGGTTGGCGCTGGCTTGCGAGATGCGTTCTATCGGCAAGCGCTGGATTTTACTGCGGTGGCTGTAACGGCTAATACGGGCGTGGCCGGAGTCGATGACGCCCCGTATTCCGGGCACGGTCAGCGAGGTTTCGGCGACATTGGTCGCCAGCACAATACGCAGTTTGCCGCCTTCCGGCTTAAACACCCGCTCCTGCTCGCTGACGCTGAGTTTGGAGTAGAGCGGCAGGATTTCGTAGCGGTTACTGTGGTGGTGTTTGCGCAAGGATTCCGTGGTTTCGCGAATTTCGTGTTCGCCGCTGAGAAAAATCAAAATGTCGCCGCGCAAATCCCTATGCAACTCGTCGACGGCGTCCAGTATCGCCTGCTGGAGATCGGCGGAGGTTTCATCGTCTTCTTCGATCAGTTCAATAGGCCGGTAGCGGACATCGACCGGATAGGTGCGCCCGGAGACGTTCACAATCGGCGCATTGTTGAAGTGCTTGGCAAAGCGTTCCGGGTCTATCGTGGCGGAGGTGATGATGAGTTTTAGATCCGGGCGTTTCGGCAATAGCCAGCGCAGATAACCCAGCAAAAAGTCGATATTGAGGCTGCGTTCGTGGGCCTCATCAATAATTAGCGTGTCGTATTGAATGAGATACGGATCGTTTTGCGATTCAGCCAACAAGATACCGTCGGTCATCAGTTTGACCAAGGTGTTTTCGTGGGTTTTGTCGTTGAACCTAACTTTGTAGCCCACCGCCTGACCGATGGGCTGTCCAAGTTCTTCGGCAATGCGGTCGGCGACAGTACGGGCAGCGATCCGCCGTGGCTGGGTATGGCCGATCAAGCCGCTGCCACCCCTGCCGATTTCCAGACAGATTTTCGGTAACTGCGTGGTTTTGCCGGAGCCGGTTTCGCCGCAAACGATGGTGACTTGGTGCTGTTGGATCAGCGCGGCGATTTCATCTTTTTTGCCGGAGACTGGCAGGTCCGGGTAGTTTATAGCCGGGGCCAAGGCGCGGCGTTGTTGGCAACGGCCGGCTGAGCGCTCCATTTTCGCCGCCAGCGCGTTGAGTTGTTCCGTGGATGGCTGTTTGGCTTTGTTTAACTCGCTACGCAGGCGGTCCAACTGGCGCTTGAAGCCGTGCCGGTCGACGTTCATGCAGTCGGGGAGGAGCTGGGCGAGTTGTCTTAGGTGTTCTTGGGGGGGCATCGATTGTGCGGTCAAATGAAGCTATTATATACTTTCTTCAGGGCAAGCTTATTTTCCAAGAGAAATGAACAGTACCATTTGAGTTGAATCTGTCATGAAATTTTTGCAAGACGGTTCGTTGTATATTCGGCTTTTGGCAGGCGGCGTTTCAAACAGAGGACGCCGTGAACACATCCATGTGGGCTTGACGCCAGCATCCATGCTGGCGGCACCTCTGCTTGAAACGCCGCCTACCAAAATCCAGAGTTGTCGATGATTCAGGGAGTGGGGTGCAAGAATTATTTAAGGTATGCAACTATACAGCGTAATTTTTATGATTTATAAGGATGACCTTGTAGGATGTGCCAACCAACGGGCGGCGCATCTGTCGCGAAGCAAAATCCATAACAACTAAAGTCAGAGGCAGAGTATGAGACAAGTTTTAATTTATCCAGGCGAAGACGGTAATTGGGTAGCCGAATGTCCAAGCTTGCCGGGCTGCATTTCCCAAGGGAAAACAAAATCAGATGCTATTGAAAACATCAAAGAAGCAATAGCTGTCTATATTCAAGTGCTTGAAGATGACCATCTGGCTGTACCCGATGAAAATTTTAATGCCTTGTTATTGGCTGTATGAGTAAACTGCCTCGAATTTCCGGTCGGAAGTGCGGCGAGGTTTTAATTAAATGCGGCTTCATTTTTAAGCGGCAAACCGGAAGCCATAGGGTTTTTCGCAGAGACGATCCCTATTCACAAGTGGTCGTACCGGATCATGAAGAACTCGACCGGGGAACTTTACGCGCGATTATCAGGCAAGCCGGGCTTTCTGTAGATGATTTTATCAGTTTTCTTTGATGCGAAAAATGGCTACTTCTAGCCAGCCTTCCGCCGCTTCAATGAGTCAGCATAAGGATTGCTGGTAATCTGGCAAAGTAACCAATCGCCGCGACCCGCATCAGCCAAAATCAGCGCTGGACGAATTTTTTGTTGCGACAAATCCGAATAGGGGAAAGGCAGCAAGATTACTTGTCGGCTTGCAAATGCGCCCATGCGGCATCCTCTTCCTCGCCCAACCAGTCCTTAGCCAGCGCAGCTTCGCTTAACGCCAAGCCGCTTAGCGTTTCATCACCAGAAGCAGTAAACGTCACTAGAACATGCTGGGCTTTGTCTAAATGGACAGGCTCTAAAAATTGCAATGTGCCGCCTGGTTGCAGAATGGCTTCAACAGTAGTCAACATAAGATCCTAAAAAGCTTAGGGTTTTATATCGTTCCCACGCTCGGCGTGGGAATGCAGGGCTAGACGCTCTGGCGTCATGCACTTAATTAAAGCCCATAAACAGCCCAACATGCATATGACTTTTGCTTATTTTAAACATGTTTTATGTTTGTTAAGACTATTCATTAGGCCTTATACCTAACTCGCTGCCGATTATTCAGTGTAGGACGCTAGAGCGTCCGGCACTGCATTCCAACGCAGAGCGTTGGAACGATAAGCGAATAAAAATTTCACTGGGGGCTATCCGCCCCCAGTCCCCCAAAAACAAAAAACCAAAAAGGGAAAAAGTACAAAGTTAATTAGTCCTGGCGAGCCGAAAACCGAAGGTGTTGTTATGGTTGAGAGGCCAGCTCGCAATGAGGTCGGCCGAAGGCACGCTGGCGGCTTTAATGTACGACAAGCCACCGCGCAAAACACGGGTAGTACAATCATTTTTATAGCAAGAACTGGTCCATTCCCAAACATTGTCACACATACCATACAAACCCCAGGCATTTGGGTTTTTCCCACCTACCGAATGCGTCATTTTATTTACATTATCGTACCACCAGGCCACCGATTCAAGATTCTCAGAACCACAATCTTGATAAACTTTGCCGGCTTCACTAGCGCTAAACCATTCTTCTTCTGTTGGGAGCCGGTAATGCTGTTTAGTTTTTTCGTTAAGCTTGTCGATATATTCATTCACATCAAGCCAACTCACCTGCTCAACCGGACAATCATCACCACATTTTTTAAAATACGCAGGATTACCGCCCATTACCGCCCGCCACTGGCCCTGTGTCACTTCGTATTTGCCCAGCCAAATTCCATCCGGCAGTTTCACCATTTCCGGGCAATACGCACAATCAGTTTTTAATGCTGCCGTATCCATGTTTTGCATGGTTTCTTCCTTCTTAAGGGCAGATATTTCGAGATTTTTTGCGCTTTCCTCAATTTTAATGTGTCTATCAATGCTGTTAGATTCAGCGTTATTAACCGCTTTATTTTGAAACTCAATAACTTTTTGCAAAACCATAACGCCAAACACAAGCACCAGCACCAGCACAAACCCTAAAATCCATTTTAAGTTTCGGCTAATTTTTATCGGGGCTTGCGGGTGTCTGAACCTGACTCAGCCCTTTCAGGATTTCCCGGATTAATGCCGACATCTTTTGACTCCTCTGTGGGTTTCACCTTTGGTTCAGCATTTAAAGGCCCAGAAACTTTACCGGGTCCAATTTTGCTTATCAACGCCCGCAGTAATTTTTTAAATTCCGCGTTATCTTGCTCGCCGTTCCAAGCCGCTAAGTTTTCAGTATGCAATACCCGATACTCTATCGGCGGCCGAACCTCCGTAAACAAAATCGGCGCCAGTTTTTGTTGTTCATAAGCCAAACCGGCTTCGCCCAGCACCCAATTTGACTCGATAGCATGCTGAGACCAAGCCACGATCATGCATTGACAGGCGTCGATTTCCTGCTCAATGATTTTTCTGAAATGCTGCCCGGCCATCAAAGAGCTTCGGTCCCAGAAAACTTCCCAACCATGCTGCGCCAAAGCCTCTGCCAATAATTTTGCTTTGGCTACATCCTGACTGGCATAACTCAAAAAAATATCGGCCACGCTATCCCCGGCTTAGTTAGGTGTTTGGGCAGGATTTTAATATAAGTTAGTGATTAGCGTTATAGAATTAGCTTTGAGCATAAAATAGTTACCGAACCAGGCCAACTTACCCTAATACCTCACAATCCCGCTGCAATAAACCTTGGATTCCTGTCAATAAAACGTTAAAACTCCGCGAGCGATTTGAGCCATCCGTTTTGAGATAAGGACCAATAGCCCGCGAACCGGCCACTTTCTGATATTTGCGTTGCGTTAGATTTTGCAGTTCTTGTGAGGCGTTAGACAATACATCCGGTGCACGATATTTTCTTTCCGACTGTTTTCTAGTTAAATTAGAGATTTCAAGTCCTTTTTCCACCGCATGCAAATCACCCAAATAAAAACTTTCTAGCTCTGTACAGGCAATTCTTATCAAAGTGACTGCACTTTTCCCACAGGCGTTAACTTTTTCTGCGAGCTTGCGTTTTATCTCGACACAATCGCCGCCATCCTTATCACGCAAGACCAGAAAAACCGAATTAGCTAGCTGCCAACCTCTTAAACGCCGCTCCAGTTGTTTTTCTAAATCTTGCTTGCCTTCGAAAACTACATATCTAACAATAACTTCCGCCGAGATTATGTTCGGTAACACGCCCTTTAACATCTCCGCCGCCGATCGTTCTTCCAGCATAAAAACTAAGTGCATCACTCCGGGTCAACTCCCTCGAAAAAGCCTTGCTTCCATAAATAGCCCATTTGATCGCCTTCCCGCATGTATGCCGCGATTTGCGGATCCTCTGATGCTCGCTTGATCTCGGTATAGCCATTGCTTTTCACCAGCCAATACACCTCTTCCAATTGCGTCGCATTTAAAAAATCCGGAGAGTGCGTAGAAACAAACACTTGTCCACCGCGCTCTGAATAAGCCCTAAACTCTTCCGCTAATTCTAAAAGTAAACGCGGGTAGAGTTGATTTTCGGGCTCTTCCACACACAATAAAGGATGCGGATTGGGGTCATACAGTAAGGTCAGATAAGCCAGCATTTTGATAGTACCATCCGAAACATATCTGGCCAGAAACGGATCTTCAAAAGCGCCGTCTTGAAATTTAAGCAACACCCGCCCTTCTTCAGTGGTTTTGGCTTCTACATTAGTAATCCCTGGTACGCGATGCTTCATCTTTTGTTTAATCTCTTCAAATACTTTGCCATGAAATTGATAGAGATATTGGATGACTAAGGATAAGTTTTCACCTTCACGGGATAAATGTTCGGCATAACTTGTTTCTTGTTCAGGCCTGGCCTTACTGATATGGAAGTCAGAGACATGCCAATTTTCAATGAGATTACCTAAGGACACCACTGCCGGAAAGCGTTCAAACTGCGCCAAGCCTTTGACTGCTAAAATATCAGGTGATTTGAGCGACTGTTCCTCCCGACTTAAATCGTTGATGTCCCGCACCGAATCCAACTCATTAATGACAGCAACACCTTTGCCCTCAGTAAAATCTATAAAATGCCAAGGCTGTCCGCCGCTACCCCGACGGTACTTTAATATTTCCCGTTCTACCAACGCCTTACCGTTCCGTTCGTTGATTTGCAAAAAATAAGTCACTAATGGACTAGCTGGGGTTTCTCGGAATTTTATTTCAATCTCAATTGAACCCACACTATTTCGACTTCTAACTTCTTGAAACCCACGGCTACCGCCTTGTTTTATCAGTGCAGTTGTGACATTGGTCGTCAAAGCATCCTTTAAAAATCCGAAAATATTAAACAGTGTGCTTTTGCCAGTGCCGTTAGCACCGACAATCACACAAAATGCCGGAATATTCTGCATCTCCACGTCTTTAAAAGCTTTAAAATTCTTGATGCGTAATGCTTCAATTTTCATAGCAATTCTCAGTTAATTTACATAAATATTGTTCAGCGCAATAGCAGCCGCTTGTAGCCATGCTGGCCTACATCCATGCCGTCGTGGAGAAGCTTGGCGAGTTGTTTTACTTTTTCTTTGAAGGCAGCAATTATATAACTCCAATCAGCAATATAGGCACATTCTCGATATTGGGAATATGAATAGCTTCTAGACTAAAAAGTCAGCCAACTGATGCTGCACAAAACCCAGTGCGGTCGCTTGGGCTTTGTCCGCAGCACAGTTATAACCCCAGGCGGCAAAAAACAATTGCACCTGCGCCAATTCCGGCTCCTGTTGGATTTTTAACAATGCCGGCAACCGATCTTCGTAAAAATGCATGGCCAAATCGGGATGACGGTTCTTCAGGATTTTCATGACCTGAGCCTTGCTCATTTGCCGATCCAGACCGAATATACGCTCTGGCTGTAACTCGATTTGGTTGGCTGACAGAATCTTTTTCACAAACCGCTCCTGCTTAGTGGTCAACACATACCACGTGTGGTGTTGATTCAGCCGCGCCAGCTTTTCCGCTACGCCCGGAAACAAGGGATTTTGTTGAATCCAGTCTATTTTATCCTCAGCAATCCAGGCATCGCGGATATTGCCGAATAATTCCTTTAAAAACTCGCTATCAACTTGCGCCTCCTGCATTAGCCGACCGGATTTTTCCGCAAACCCCTGATAAATACCGGCAACTGTTTCACCCAGATAAAGCATGCGCATGGTGAGTATGGCTTCATAGCCGGTTTCTATCAGCGGCCTTACTTGGCGGAACAACTCTATCATTTCCATTGGTGTGGTTTCAGGCATGTCTTGCCAAACCCGGCAAGCTGCTTTCCAGCCGGATATGCCGGTTTCTATGGCGCTATCGCAAATTACGCCGTCGAAATCCAGCGCGTAAACAGTTAAATCGTTCATGAATAGTGTAAAGGGGGTAATAAATTAGTTTAAGAACAATGCTCGAAATTATACCTTAGTCAAGGGAGCAAAATGCTTGATTAATCAAGAATCCTCAGTCGTACACGGCATTTAGGCTAAGCCCATAAGCGCGACATCCAAATAACGGAAAAAATTATAGGCAATCGGCTGAAATCCACAATTTCAACCATAACAACCAACCAACACGGCTTAAATGAACCATTTTTTATGGAAAAATGGCATAAATAAACGACTAAAATCACCTAATAACCTAAATTATATAGCCATTCAGCCATAGGCACGAATATAGCTTATAAATAAGCGAACGATATAAGCAAACCATAAAGGTGATTAACATGAACAGCTTTGCAGACCAAATCAAACGTTTAATGGATTTAATGATCGAAAAGATCAAAAGCTTAGCAGAAGTTTAAAGAATACCGTTAGGCCGACCTATAGGTTTCTAAAGACTCAAGCAAGTCGGTATTAAAAACTATACTGTGACAGCGGCAAACTGCGCACCCGTTGCCCGCTGAGTAAAAACAAAGCATTGCATACCGCCGGCGCAATAGGCGGCGTTCCAGGCTCGCCTATGCCGCCTAGAGGCTCGCCGCTATTAATGATCTCGACCTCAATATCGGGCATTTGGTCAGGTCGCAAAATCGGATAGGAATCGAAATTACTCTGTGTAACACTGCCGTTTTCCAGTTTAATTTCTTCAGCCAATGCTGCCGACAAGCCAAAGGCGATGCCGCTCTGCATTTGCATTTTAACGATGGCAGGATTGACGGCAAAGCCGCAATCTACGGCGCACCAAACGCGAAGCACAGCAATATCTCCATCTTTGAGACTCACTTCCGCCACTTGAGCCACGATGCTGCCGAAGGACTCGTGTAAGGCGACACCCATTGCATGTTTCGCACCGGCCTGGTCCAACCAGGTTTCAGACTTCCAGTGCGCCATAGCCACCGCGGTATCCAACACCTTTTTAAAACGCGGTTGATCGACCAACAACTTCCGGCGAAATTCGACCGGATCACTGGCCGCCGCATGCGCCATTTCATCAATAAATGACTCCTTAAAAAAACAGTTTTGCGAGTTGCCGACGGAACGCCAAAAACCAATCGGCACCGGCGCCACCGCAACCTTTACCTGATCCAGGCGTTTATGCGGAATCGCATAGGGCTGGTGGCCGCTACCTTCAAAAATGCTTTCGTCAATTACCGGGTCTTTCAGCATGGCCGGCATCAGCCGGCTTATCGGGCCTTCACCAGCCACCGTAACGTGCAACGCGACAGGATTGCCGTCCGCATCCAAGCCGCCGCGAAATTTAGCGGCGGTCATGGGCCGATAATGGTCATGCTGCGTATCTTCTTCGCGAGTCCATACGACTTTGATTGGTTTACCGGGAAATTTTTTAGCCAGGGTCACGGCTTGCACGACATAATCCAACACAAACCGCCTGCCGAAACCACCGCCTAAGAACGGCGTAATGACTTCAATAGCTGCCGGTTTTAAGCCAGTGATCTCGGCGGCAATACCAGCGACAAAATCCGCCCCCTGATTGGGCGCCCAAACTTTGCAGTGTTGTTTGCTTACCAAAGCTGTGCAATTCATTGGCTCCATAGTCGCATGCGCCAGAAAAGGAGCATGGTATTCCGCTTCGATGTTTTTAGCAGCAGTGGCTAAGGCCTCGACCGCATTGCCGACATTTTCGGCAGTAACGCCGGTTTGGTTCAAGCTGGACTTTAATTTTTCCAGATAAGCTTGGGAAGAAAAACCTGCGTTAGGGCCAGCCTCAAAATTAACCGGCAAGTGTTCCAACGCGGTTTTAGCCTGCCAGTAATTGCCTGCAATTACGGCGACCCCATTCGGTATCTCTGCTACCGCTACTACTCCGGGCATTTTCCTGATCGCTTGTTTATCGTATGACTTAAGCGAGCCGCCGAAGACCGGTGATTGCTTTACGGCGGCATAGAGCATGCCGTCCACTTTCACATCCATACCAAATTCCGCCACACCTGTGGCTTTAGCAAGACTGTCCGTGCGTTTCACCGGTTTGCCGATCAAGCGAAATGCGGCGCTGTCTTTTAATGTTACATCCGCCGGCGGCTTCAACTTTGCAGCAAAGGGCGCCAACTCGCCATAGCTGAGTTTTTTACCGGAGGCTTTATTTAGCACAAAACCTGGCTCCGTCGAGCAATCGTTTGGCTCAACCCGCCATTGCGTAGCCGCCGCTTTAATCAGCATGGCTCTGGCGGTAGCGCCGGCTTTGCGCAACGTCATATAAGAGGAGCGGACGCTGAGACTACCACCGGTGAAGCGTGCGGTGTTGTTGAACATAATGCGATAGTCAGAGCCATGCGGCGCTTGCACGACGTTTAGCATCGCCATGTCGATATCAAGTTCTTCCGCCACAAGCGCCGGAATTGAGGTATAGGTCCCCTGCCCCATTTCTATGAAAGGATTTTGAAAGGTCACCATGCCGTTTTCGGCAATGCCGATAAAGGCGTTGACCACAGCTGCAATCGGTTCTGCCGCCGCTATGCGGCCGACCGGCAAGGAAACCCCCAGCAGAAATACACTGGCGCCGGCAGCACTGAGACTGAGAAATTCCCGGCGCGTCATGGAAAGATTTTGTATTTCACTCATGACTGGCCTCCTTGGATTTGCGCCGCCAGTTTCACCGCCGCAAAAATTTGCAGATAAGTGCCGCAACGGCAGTAATTGATCATTTTATCCCGGACCTGTTCGTCGCTAGGCTGCGGATTTTCTTTTAGAAACGCCGCCGCCGCCATAATTTGTCCAGACTGACAGTAGCCGCATTGGGAAACATCTTTTTCCACCCAGGCTTGTTGCACCGGGTGCAAGCCATGCTCCGCAGAGCTCAAGCCTTCTATGGTGGTAATTGCCTTGTCTTTTGCTGCACTGACCGGCGTAATACACGAGCGGGTGATCTTACCGTCAAGATGAATGGAACAAGCGCCACATAAGCCTTTACCACAACCAAATTTAGTGCCGGTATAGCCGGCAAGGTCTCTAATTGCCCAGAGTAACGGCATACTTTCCTCGACCGATAACTCATGTTTTTTGCCGTTTATAATCAAGGTGGTCATTGCTTGCTCCTCTGCAGAATTTTACGCACAACCAAAAACGCCAGACCTCGCCAACTGGCACACTGGCACACTGGCATTGGCTGTTGCTTAACTGGAACTTATTATTTTTGTTGATCGAAAAATAATTTTCAGAAAAAATGCAATTTCAGAAAATTAACAAACTTTATGTATAAGCCGTTTTAACAATATACCAACCTTATTTTACAAAGCAAGCTAGGGAAACTACACGCCAACCAATCAGCAAGATTAATTTGGAAGGTTTGGGGATGGGCTCAATATCAAAAAGGTCAGGTCCAATAATCTCTCATTGTTTAAAATAATTGTTTGATTATTGGACTAAACCCAGTGGAAATGGCTTAATAAATATGTGCGGGAAGGATTTAGTTTTACTGAGATTTCCGACGCTTAACACCGAGAAGCCCGGTTAAAGCCGAACCGAACAACCAGATGGAATCGGGTACAGGCGCAGCCACGACAGCCGGGAGAGGATCCGGCACTAAAGACCACACGTTACTGGCGTTTGTGCCAGTTATCGCGATCGAAGTCATTTCAGCGCCTGTCGTCGGGTTAAGCGTTGCGATAGCAAGCCCCGGCGTAGTTTGCCCGCCAAAGAGCAAGCCGTTTTCCAATATCATCGCCGTAAATTCCGACCCGCCCATGGCGTTGACCAAACTGGCCGCCCCGGTATTGGTGTTAAGCGTGTACAGATTTTCGCCGTTGGTTAAATATAGGGTGGCTGAATTCGTCGACAGACCGGACCAGGAACCAAATTCACTGATCCCGGTCGCGCCGATCAAAGTGGCGGCCCCGGTGCTTGGATCTAGCTCATAAAGGTTCAAATCTCTGCCGACGGCATAGAGCTCGGAGGTTGTAGAGCCAAAATCATAGTATGAGACTGTGGAACTGCCGATGGTCGCTAGGCTACCATTCGCGGTATCGACACTGTACAAAGTGCCATCAGCTATCCGGTAGTTGACGCCATAGAGCGTACCATTAGCAACGCCCAAGCCGGCCAGCGTCAGACCGGAATTACCAAGGTCGCTGAACGCACCGGTGTCCAAGTCCAACGTCCCAAACTCGCCTGTCCCGGTGCTGACGTAAGCCATGCTGTCAGCTAAAACGGCCTTTCCCGTGCCGGCGATTAACATAGTCGCCGCCAGCAACAGCCACTTGCCGCACTGTTGTATAGACAATAAGACACAGTATATCTTTTGCATTTAATATTCCTAGTTTGAAAGTTTAAGTTTAGAAAAGCAGCAATCCGTCTGTTTGTTTCGAGATTATATAGTACTTAGATTACAATTTGTCGGCAACATTAGCTGTTTGGGGTTTTTTTGTCAGCATGAGCCACACGTATGTGGAGACGACTGTAAGGATAAAGGGGTTTAAGCAATGCCGATAGAATATTTTTTTACATTTATTAGAAAAGAAAATATCTATCCATACTGGAGACACACCATCCTGACGCCAAAGCTTTGGTTGTTAGGTATTTGGAAGGTAAGAATGAATGGGATCAAGAACATTGAGTCTAAAATTCGAACATTGCCTACAAAAACTGTTGGATTTTTAGACCTGATCCTGCCAGCTTTTTAATAATTAGATTTGATAATCCTCTAGCCAGCACCCGGTTTATCGAGTTTTTGAGAGGCCATAAATCTAGATGTGTTGCTTTTAAGGCTAGGTTTCATAAAATTAAAACCTTAATCCGCCTAGCCTTGGAGGAAGCAAGGGTTAACCAAATTCAACCTTCCACGTTTTTAACACCCCCCAAATTAAGCTCAACCGTTTGCTCCCCAGCAAGCCTCACAATCTGCGGCTTAAAACAAACATGCAGCAAAAACACCGCCTGAAACCGATGTACTAGCCAAAACGCCAGCAATAACGAAGTCAACGCCACCACCGGCAAGTAAATATTCGCCAGCACCGGCGGCAAGAACTGATTCGCCACCCCTACGGTCAACAGCATTAAAAACAGCGGCAAAACGTATAGCAGCAGCGAGGTAGACAACAAATGCGCGTCGTCTATCGCCACTACGACTTCGTCATCGGCTTTCAAAACCATCTCACACTCGACAGCAAACTCGCGTTTCGGCAAGATTTTCGCCACAGTCGTCCCAGCACATGCGGCATGCTGCATGCAGCCGCCGCACGCGCCACTTTGCAGGCGCTTGATCCACACCTGGCCGGGCGCAGTTCGGGTAACTATGGCGTGCTCTTCGAGCATTGCTAGAACTTAAGCCCAAGCAGAACTTATAGACGCCAACCAAGCCTCCAGGCGGCCTTCAGTTTGATCTTTCTGATTGTCTTCATCCAAAACCAAGCCAACGAATTTATCATCGAATAAGGCTTTAGAACGCTCAAAATCATAACCTTCATTAGCCGTCTGGCCGATGACCGTCGCGCCGACATCGCAAAACGCATCATAAATAATACCGATGGCGTCCACAAAATTAGCGGCATAGCCAACTTGATCGCCCAAACCGAATAGGGCCACGGTTTTGCCGGAAAAATCCGCACCGGCCAAAGTCGGTAAAAACTCTTCCCAGCTTTCGTTCTGGTTGCCGGCGGTCAAGCCCGGCAACTCGCCATCGGCATACGTCGGCGAACCCAAAATCAGCACATCGTAAGCCAATAAATCATCTACGCTGGCTTTGTTAATATTCACCGGTTTATCGGCGACCTCACCCAGAGCTTTATGAATGTTTTTCGCCACCTTACGGGTGTTGCCGGTATCACTGCCAAAGAAAATGCCTACTTTCGCCATGGTTCTTACTCCTGATTTGTGAAAATAAAAATATTAATAATTCAGCGTAATTTTTTTGATTAAACACAATACCCTTGTAAGATGCGCCGACAAGAGGAGGCGCATCTTACAAAAACCACATTTCGCTGAATAGTTACAAATGTCAAAGCTGAATTTGCAATAAACCAGGCTGCGTTTCAGTTTGCAACGCCTGCCATTGCTCCGGCGTATAGGTATTCAAAGTCACGGCATGTAAGCGCCCGCTGCCCAAGGTATCGCTCAAAGTCGCCATCACGCCCTGGTGCTGCTTGATCAAGGACTCGCCGCTAAATTTTTCGCTGACCACGCGTATGCTTAAATTACACCCTTCGCCGTCAATATGAATTTGCGCCCCCGGATAATCCTTAACGATCAAAGCTTCCACTTCAGAATGGGTGATGGTTTGACTGGCGGCTACCTCTACCTGTGGCATAACGGCGGCTTGCAACAAAGGCAGCAAACTGCCGGCTTTATCCATAGATTCAACAATATCGCAGCCGCCTATCAACTCGCCGTTAACAAACAACTGCGGGAAAGTCGGCCACTTGGAAATCGAAGGTAATTTTTCGCGGATAAACGGCGCTCTTAATACGTCCACATAGGTATAGGGGACGTTGTAGGCATTCAGAATACCAACGGTTTTCGCCGAGAACCCGCATTCCGGGGCCGTAGGAACGCCCTTCATATACAGAATGATGGGATTATCGGCAAGTTGCTTCAGGATTTTTTCTTGCGTGCTACTACTGGTCATAATTTTCTGCTCAATTAAATAAAACGGTTTGTTACTCGCCGGCTGAAACTTTCAATCTCGGCGCGTCCTCGCTGGACAGATCTGCCTTTTCCAGAATCTGCATTTCACCCTCGCCGCGTATCATGTCAGCATTAACGATACAACGCGCGACATTATCTCTGGAAGGCACATCGAACATCGCCCGCCGCAGTACATGCTCCATAATGCCACGCAGGCCGCGAGCGCCGGTATTGCGGGCGATGGCTTTTTCGGCGATTTCCACCAGCGCATCCTGGGTAAATTCCAACTCCACATCGTCAAACGCGAATAACTGCTGATATTGTTTGACCAAGGCGTTTTTCGGTTCGGTTAACACTTGGATTAAAGCGTCTACATCTAAGGGCTCCAAAGGGGCTAACACCGGAAAACGGCCGATAAATTCCGGGATCAGGCCGAAACGTTTCAAATCGTCCGGCTGCGTGGCGTTCAATAACGCTTCCAAGCTGGGTTTGTCGTCAGGGTTGCTGACTTCGGCGTGAAAACCGATCGCGGTTTTCGGCGGTTGCAAACGTTTTTCCACATGTTTTTCCAGGCCGGGAAACGCGCCGCCGGCAATAAACAAGATATTGCTGGTATCGATCATTACCGTATCGCTACCGTTGTGATCCTTGCGCCGGCCTTTCACGGAGACTTTCACCTGCGAACCTTCCACCAAGCGCAATAAAGCTTGTTGCACGCCTTCGCCGGAGACATCGCGGGCGCCGATTGCCTGTTCCGGACTGCGAGCGATTTTATCGACTTCATCCAGATAGACTATGCCCCACTCGGCCTTACTGACTTGGCCTTCCGCCACATCCAGCAAGCGTACCAAGATATTTTCCACATCATCGCCGACATATCCGGCTTGAGTCAGCGTTGTGGCGTCGGCCACGGCGAACGGCACGCCGACTATTTTCGCCAGCGTACTGGCCAGCAAGGTTTTACCGGTGCCTGAAGGCCCGATCAGCAAAATATTCGATTTTCCGATTTCCACGTTTTGTTCGCCGTCAGCCAAATTGGCGGCTTTGCGGCTTTCTTGTTTCAAACGTTTGTAATGGTTATAGACCGCAACCGCCAGGATTTCCTTTGCCAAATCCTGACCAATCACATATTGATCCAGCAGTTTCTTGATTTCTAAAGGTTTAGGCAAAGGCCCCTGCATTTCGTTGAGTTCTTTTTTCTTACCCCAACTGGACACCACCTGACTCGCCAAAGTCACACACGCCTCGCAGATGTAGCCTTCGGTACCGGCTATCATGGGCACGGAAGCCGAGGCCTCTATGCCGCAAAATGAACAATGTTTAAGTTCTTTAATCATAAATCTCTCCGAGGAAGCCAAAATGTGAACTACGTGTTATTTAACCGCCGGTAAACTCGCCAGCCAGGTGCGCTGGCAGTTGCGCCGGTAACGCTCCTGCATCAACCGCCGAATATTCGGCGTGGCTTTTTTTAAGGAGAGGGTTTCCGCCGGGTTAATTTTTTGACATTGGATGACATGAAACCCCATCTCGGTCTCCACTACCCCGCTGATGTTATTTTCCTTCAAACTGAACAAAGCCGCATCCAATTCCGGATACAGTTTACCAGCAGATAATAAGCCTAAATCACCGCCATTCAAGGCAGTTGGACATTCTGAATTTTTTAAGGCTAAATCGGCAAATTTATGCGGTTTACGCTTAAGGGTGTCTGCAATCTCATGGATACGCGCATAGGCGTTTTCCCGAGAATTTTCCGGATAATCCGGGTTAATGCTGATCAAAATATGCCGGGCCTGACGCTGTTCCGGACGGTGAAATTTTTCCGGATGCGAATGATAAAAAATACCGATTTCCACCTCATTGACCTTCGGTGAGCGTGAGGCTATGCGTTCCAACACGGCGTTAACCTTACACTGCCGGTACAAGGCCGCCTGTAAGGCCGCCAAAGACAGGTTATTGGCTTCTAAAGCCGCAGTAAACGCCTCTTCATCATCGAAGCGGTTACGCACTTCTGCAACCGCTTGCGCCAACTCCTGCTCAGTAACGATAACGCTGGCTGCTTCGGTCGAATTAATCACTCTGGTTTCGATCTCATATTCATTTCTGGCCTGCCTTTGTACTTGTAACAATTGCTCGGTTTCCAGGTCGGTCGGCGGCCTTTTAAACAGACTCAGCGCCGCCCGTAATAAAGTATAAGGTTCGATTGCCGCCTGTGACGTAGCGCTCATCAGTAATCCTCCGGCTCCTTAAATTTTGCCGGATCGGCCGGTTGCAGCACGCTCTCCGGCACCTGCAAGGTTTTGCCTGGGAAGCGGACGTGATATTGCATGGGCTGCTCATCACGCAACACTTTCAGGATTTCCCCTTGCGCACCTTTTTCGACTATCACTTTACCCTGCACCCCCAAATCAATGCTACACACCACCATATCGTGAAACTCGAAGCGGCTTGGGTTCCAGGGGGCGTCACCTGAAATCAATTCTTCGGCTCGGCAACCGATCATGCGCCCCTGATCCAGAAAATGCACGGTATACACCACTTGATCCTGCAAAAAAGTGCCCACCTCGATAACATTGCCAACGCTACCACGCCGAATCAACAGTTCTCCGACTTCCATACCGGGATAAGTGCCGTCGTTGCGGACGTTGCGGGTTACCCGCACCCGTTCGCCGAAATCGAAACGTTCTTCGTCGTAGCGCTCTTCTATCATACTTGGATGTCGCTCAGGGAAACAAACACGGATTGCGGCTCGCCCATTTGAAAAACCTTAAACACTTTTTCTGTCTGGGCATCGGATTCCACAAAATCCTGATAGGCGCGCAGCAGCAATTGCTTATATACCTGTCTTTTACTGGTTTCATCTTCCGGTATCTGAGCTTGGCCTTGATTTAGGTAGTTATGGAAACGCTGCAAAATGTGCAATCGATTCACATGCACCACGCTGGCGTTATAGTCAAGCTCGAAATATTGCAAAAAATCTTCTGCAGATTCAAGTTCTTCCATCTCTTCTTCAAAACTCATGGTATTACCTCGCCTGCAACAAATGCTCGATAGTGGCGGAATCGCCGCCGACGACATACATCACCAGCAAAATCAGCAACATCGCTGTGGTCTGGGCCAGAAATGGATCGGAGTTTCGCTTAACCATGACACACCTTCTTAATTGAAATAAACTGGGCAAGCCCAAAAAGTCATCGACATTAAACCTGCGTCGCCTGTCTCTGCACCACTAACTCCAACAACGCTTTTGCGCCTATGCGATCCTTATCGTCCAGCGCGGATAACTTCTCAAAAATGCGCCGACTCAAGTCCAAATTCTCCAAGCGCATATGCAAAAAACCTATGGATTTCAAGGTAAATAAGTACAGCCTGATCTTGGTCAACAAATCCTTGGGCGCTTCTTTGATATGCCTGATTTCAAGTGCTTGCCAATCTTCGGGAAAATCGATACCCGGACGAATTAGACTTAAGGCCTTCTCGGAAATCAGCAAAGCCTCAGCTAGACGATGTTGGTAATAATAAAAACGATTCAGGGCTATCAACACATTCAAGGATTCAGGCGCTCGCAAGTAGGCTTGCAACAGCGGCAACTCCGCTTCGCCGCTACTGTATAGATCGGCGGCAAATTTAATCAACGCATGCACCTCCGGCGCCTCTTCCTGCTGAAAATACAAATCCTTGGCTTCAAAATCCAATAAATCCATCACTCACCACCGGCTGCTTGTTTTAAAACGATTTCCTCCTCGCCGTGACAGACCCCATCCGCTTCGCAATCGCCACACGATTGAGCTGAAACTGTCACAAAAAACTTTTGCTTATCCTCCAATTTATCCAAGCGCTCGGTCAAACAACTGATGGCTTTGCCGATGGGGTCAGGAGCTAAATGATGATCCAAATCGATACCCTTGGGATTCTGGATTTTTATGCCTTTGCTTTGAATAATCCGACCGGGAATACCGATCACGGTGCAACAAGGCGGCACATCCTTGGTGACTACCGAGTTAGCGCCGACTCTGACATTATTGCCAAGGGTAATCGGCCCCAGAATTTTCGCGCCTGCGCCGACCAGAACATTATTACCCAAAGTCGGATGACGTTTTTCCTGATTCCAACTGGTGCCGCCCAAGGTCACGCCATGATATAGCGTCACATCGTCGCCCACCTCGGCAGTCTCGCCGATCACTACGCCGGCGCCGTGGTCGATAAAGAACCGCCTGCCTATCGTCGCGCCGGGATGAATATCCACATTGGTCAGCCAGCGTGTAAAAGCCGACAATAAGCGGGCGGCCAATTTCCAATCGGCCAGCCACCAGCGGTGGCTGATGCGGTGCAGTAGCACGGCGTGCACGCCCGGATAAACTAACAATACTTCCAACAAAAAGCGGGCCGCCGGATCGCGGGAAAAAACGCAATGCACATCTTCCCGCCAAGCTCGCCACAGCTGCGGCTCGGCGCTGGGACGTTGCGGAGAAAAAAACATCATTTCGCCAAGCTCCAGGTAGTTTTGCCAGGCAATGGCACGCCTGGCACCCGAAAAAACGTACCAGGATAGCGCTCGTCCGGAGCGTCATGTTGGATCAGAGCTGGTTTGGGGGCCGCAGATTGTGCATGGCTGGGTACGACTGATTTTTGCTGATTGCTACGCATCGGAAACCTCGCTAAAGACTAAGTAAAAACTGATTTAATTCCGCCGATTGCGGCGCGCGTTTATTAAAGCTGACAAATTGGCGGATTAAGGGCAATAAGCGGCCGGCTTGGCCTTGGTTAATCGCCACGCCGAGTTGCCGATACGCATGCATTACGCCTTGACTACCGGAATGCTTACCCAACACCAGTTGATGCTGCCGGCCCACTAAGGCCGGATCGACGCCTTGATAATTGTGGGGATCTTTCAATAAGCCATCAACATGAATACCGGCTTCGTGACTAAACACATCCCGGCCAATCAGGCTTTTACGGCTGCCTATGGTATCCCCGGACGCCGTCGCCACTTGCCGCGACAAAGCGGTAAAGTTGCGCAAATCGATGCCGGTTTCCATCCCGTACAATTGCGTCAAGCCCACGGTAACTTCTTCCAGCGCCGCATTGCCGGCCCGCTCGCCCAAGCCATTAACCGTGGTATTGACATGCGTAGCGCCGCCAACCGCCGCCGCCAAGGTATTTGCAGTGGCTAACCCCAAATCGTCATGCGCATGCATTTCAATATCCATGTCGGTGATACCCCGTAATTTAGAAATTGCCGCCAACACGCCAAAAGGCTCCATAACACCAACCGTATCCGCAAACCGAATTCGAGCTGCACCGGCAGCCTGCGCTGCTTCCGCCATCCGTGCCAGAAAACTGCTGTCTGCGCGGGAAGCGTCTTCCGCCCCGACACACACCTGTAAACCCGCATCGACTGCGGTTTTTACACAGCGCTCTATGGTGGTCAGCACCCAGCCCCGGCTTTGTTTGAGTTTGTATTGAATATGTTGATCGGAAGCGGAAATAGACAAATCCACCATGCCCACTCCTAAACCCAGGCAGTGCTGTAAATCAGCATCACGCATCCGCGACCAGACCAGCAAGGTGCAAGGGAGATTTAAAGCAGCAATGGCTCGAATTTCCGCTCTTTCCTGCTCGCCCATCGCCGGTATGCCGATTTCCAATTCAGGTACGCCCAGCGCGGCCAAACCTTGGGCAATCGCCAGTTTTTCTTCCAGCGAAAACACCACGCCAGCCGATTGTTCGCCATCGCGAAGCGTGGTGTCGTCTATGATGATTTTGCGGGCTTGGGTGTGCATAATTTATCTACTTTCGCCTGTGCTTTTGTTTAACCTGGCGTATGAAACGCCTACAACTGGAATAAAGCAAAACGCTTGCCAACTCATAAAACCGCAATATTTGCGGGCTGTAGGGGGTTGTTGGCAGAACACCGACAAGACAAGGATGGGTGGAGAAGTTGAATTGTCGCAAAGCCGACAATTGGCTGATTTTGATTAGTCGACCTGCCTTTGCAATATAAATGGCAATGCTCCTACAAAAAGCTTGTCAACAGTTAGTTCAGCTGTTAGTTTAAGTAAACTATTGAACAAGGAGGTTAACAATGCACAACTTTTCTCAACCCGCAATTCCGATAAAGGCTTATCGCCTGCATTTCGATATCAAGGATGCTGTCCGCTTACCCGAATACCCCGGCTCCGCCTGGCGAGGCGCTTTCGGGCATGCGCTTAAACAGACGGTTTGCATCGTGCGCAACACCCCGTGTGCTCAGTGTCTGCTGAAAAGCGCCTGTGCTTACAGCTATATTTTTGAAACGCCGCCGCCTGCCAACAGCGAAAAAATGCGCAAATACACCGCCGCGCCGCATCCTTTCCTCTTGCATTTCCCACCGGCAACGGCAACTCAGGATTTGGCGTATGCACTGGACATAACGCTGTTCGGCCACGGCCAACGCTATTTTCCTTACATAGTGCATGCCTTGCAAAACGCCGGACTTGACGGAATAGGCGCTAAGCGCCAAGTGTTTGCGCTGCAAAGAATTACCGACGTCAGCTTAGATTCGGCGGAAGATATTGTCTATCAAAACGGTGAACTGTTACCGCAATCGCCTGCGGTAACGCCGGCCATCCCCAGCATGCCCGGGCAAATTGAAATGACGTTTCCCACCCCTTTACGCTTGAAACACAACAATAAAAATCTTACCCACCACGACTTCAACTTTGGGGCGTTTTTCAGCGCTCTGCTTAGGCGCATTTCCATGCTTAGCTACTTCCACACCGACACACCACTGGAAACCGACTTTGCCGCCTTAACAGGCAAAGCCAGAAACGTGCAGTTTCGCGAGCAAAAGCTGAAATGGTTTGACTGGACCCGCTACTCTTCGCGGCAACAGACAGACATGCAAATGGGCGGACTTATAGGTACTGTCTTTCTGGATATGCAAGGACTGGAAGAATTCTGGCCCTATCTGTGGTTGGGACAATGGACCCATGTCGGCAAAGGGGCCACAATGGGCATGGGGTCGTATACCATTAGCGTGGCAAGCTTGCCAAACCGCTAAAGAACTAAAATACCGGTGACAATGCGGCCATGACTATTCAGACCCAATACAGATTGCTGGCCGTGACCGGCCTTACCCCGCAAGTGGTTACCGAAACCTTGTATGCGCTAAGCCAACAAGGCGCAGCCATGCCTAGCGAAATACACATCCTGACCACTGCCGAAGGCTATGAACGCGCCAAGCTGACCTTGATCAACGAGAGCTGGCTGGCGCGGCTGTTTAAGGACTACGCATTACCGCCTCCCCAATTCACGGTAGAGCAGATTCATGTATTGCAACACAGCAACGGCGCAGCTTTAACCGACATCCGCACCCAGGCCGACAATCAGGCTATGGCCGATTGCATTACCGAATGGATCAGAACCCTAACCGCAGACCCGGAAACAGCCTTGCATGTTTCCATCGCCGGCGGGCGGAAAACGATGGGCTTTTACGCCGGCTACGCCCTATCGCTGTACGGCCGTCCACAAGACCGGCTAAGCCATGTGCTGGTCAGTTCGGAATACGAATCGCATCCGCAGTTTTATTACCCCACGCCGTATTCGCAGGTTATATATGGCAACGATCCTTCCCGAAAACCTCTGGACACGCAGAATGCCGAAGTCATGCTGGCCAATATAGCCTTCGTGCGCCTGAGGCACGGCCTGGACAGCAATTTGCTGCAAGGCAAAACCAGTTTTAGCCTCTCGGTCGCCAACGCTCAACAAAGTTTGGGGCCGGCCTATTTAAACATTGACTTAAAACTGCGATGCTTACGAGCGCATGATATAAGCATCCAGCTTACGCCTGCCGATTTGGCGTTTTACAGTTGGTTGCTAAAGCGGCAACTGGCGGCGCAGACCCCACCCGCCAGCCCTAGTGACGGCGCGCCGGACCTGGAGTACGCCGCAGAGTATTTACAGGAATACCGTTTGATCAGCGGTGAGCTAGGTGGCGCAGACCGCACCATCCAGCCCCTGCAAGCCGGCATGAGCAAAAGTTTTTTTGAACAGCGCAAATCCCGGATTAATAAAATCTTGCGAGAACAGTTAAAGCATGCGGCTGCGGCTTATTTGATAAACCCGGTAGGCAAAAGGCCTAGGACGCGGTATCGGATAGGTTTGGAGGCGCGGCAGATTCAATTTGTAGAAGAGGATAAGGAAGGATGATTAAGCCATTAGATGAAGTAATCAATTTGCCTTTGGAAAAGCGGGGGTCAAAGCTGGGGACTGAAACCGATGCTAACGGTTGGCCGCTTAGTTTTTTTGAGGCTACAGCCGGCTGTTTGGCGGATGATCCAATTGTACGGGCTTTCCAAGGCTTCTACGAAAAACGCCTGGAGTTGGAATGAGTTATTTAGTGTTTATCGGTAGCTGCGGTTTGTATCAATCGCAATCTATTGTAATAAATCTTACCAATAATTCTTGCAAGGAAGGTGTTGTCAGCAGTTCGGCTTTTGGCGGCGGGGTATGCCGTCAGAGGACGCCGTGAATACATCCATGTAGGCTTGACGCCAGCATCCATGCTGGCGACACCTCTTTTGACATACCCCGCCGCCAAAATCCAGAGTCGTCGTTGATTCAAGGTTTGGGGCGTGAAAAATTTTTGAAAGCTTAATACCTATCAATTGGAGAAAAATGGATGAACAAAGAGGATTATCAAATCAGCTTTAATGTGCCGGCATTTCTCGGCAATGCCGAACAAAAGTCGGCATGGCGGACGCCGCCTTTCAAGGCATTGATACAACATTGGTGGCGGATTGTTGTGGCTAAAGAACACAATTATGACTGGCGAAGTATTCGTGAATGCGAAGGACGGTTATTTGGTCATGCTTGGCTCGATAATGGCAGTTGGGCGATGCGTAGCCAGGTACGGATTAAGTTGGAACATCATAATATAGGAACACTTACTCAATGGGAAAGCTCACCTGCAAGTTGCAAAGTTACCCATAAAGAGACAAAGGATAAAAATGGCAAACCACGCTCTATGGCCCCAGAAACCTATTTGGCTTACGGGCCACTTCAATTTACTGGAAATTTAGTTCATCCCCCAGCTATTAAACCTTCTGAAAAAAACCAGCTAACCATAATTTACCCAAAAAGCGACCAAGAAACATTTAAGCAGGTTATGTATTTTCTAAATTGTTTTGGCACATTAGGTGGGCGCTCTAAAAACGGCTGGGGCTCAATAAATATTCAGGGAGGTGAAAAGCATATTTTGAAATCATTTCGTTCGATTTCTCGACCTCTAACAGAATGCTTAAAACTAGATTGGCCGCATAGCATAGGTGAAGATGACGATGGTTTACTTCTTTGGCAAACCCCTGAAAGAGATAATTGGTCATTAGTCATCAAGGATCTTGCTGAAACCAAAATCAAATTTCGCACTGATTTACCTTTCCCAAATTCCAAAACTGGAGGGTTTGAAAAGCGACATTTGTTAGCTTATCCCGTAACTCATCACACAATACGAGAATGGGGAAATGAGAGACTTGCCAATCAGATACGATTCAAGGTAATTAAATCCAATAATAAATATGCTGGAATTATTGTTCATCTTCCGTGCTCATTGCCAAACGAAATGAGTAAACTTTTATTACGCAAAGCACCCTCTATTCAGGAACAAATAGAAACTTGGCAGCAAGTGCATCAATCAATATCAATGCAACACACACGGATAGAAGGATAAAGCCAATGAAAGATAAGCAACTCTGGCAAGCTAAACTAGCCGCCCGCGTCCACGATCCAGCTGAAAAGGCTCTAATATTGATGCGTGACCCGGAAGGCCATGAAGGCGGCACGACACGTGCATTGCGCCACAGTTTTTTCCCGAATGGCATTGATGCAAAAACCAAGGGATGGGTAGAAAAAGCCGACCATTGGGCCTCAGCGGCAGACCGCCCCCAGTTTCCACAGGATGCCAACAACCGCTTTGCCGGTTGGGCGCAGGTACGGTTCGATCAAAACCCGGAAATCAAACACCCGTTAACCGGCAAACCGGCCGATTTAGGCAAATTGATAATCGAACCGGCGCATATCAAAGCGTTCAGCACCGATAGTTTTACCGGACTCATTGAACGCGCCGCTCAAGGCGAAATTGATTGGCAAAAAACCTTACTGAGTTTTTGGCGCTTTGGTCCTGATCTCAATCCCAAAGGCTTGGGTCACCTTTGGCGCTTACTCCCCGCCGACACCCGCGTACCCGATCACACCATATGGGCGCACCTGGATTTAACCTCGGCGTTTTGCGGCGCGTTTGCCGCAGACGCCAACGAACAACCGGCATTACTTAATGTTAGTTTTGGACCTGTGCAATCCTTTATTGCCGCCGGGCGTTCAACATCGGATTTATGGGCTGGTTCTCACCTGTTATCACGAATCGCTTGGGAAGGTATGAAAGTTATCTGTGAGAGACTAGGGCCGGATGCCATCATATTTCCGCAACTGCGCGGGGTGCCTATTGTTGATTTGTGGCTGCAAAATGAGGTGGGCTTGCCAACATCGAGTTTTGCAGAATCAGAATGCGAGTGGCTCACAGCTAAAACCGATGCAAACCCGCTATTTGCAGCGACATTGCCTAATAAATTTCTCGCCTTGGTTCCGGCCTCTTTGGCTAAGGAGTTGGCTGAACAAGTCACGGAAAAAGTCCGGGATTGGGTACAAAGCAAAGCAACAGACATGTTGGATGAATGTTTGCTGCAAGCAGGCATCAATAAAAATCCGGATTTTTATTGTTACCAACAGTTAAAGGCTCAATTGGAGGGTTTTCCAGAAGTATATTGGGCCTCAGTGCCTTGGCTTTGCTGCGAGGAAAAAGATAGCGATGATAAAACCAGGATCAATGTAGATGCTTTGCAGCAAGCAATGCAACCGATTTATCCCGAATCGAATTTACCCGGTTTTCTTGGTAGCGAGCTGTGGCAACTACTTAACCGAACTATCGAAGCAGAAGATGGCTGGCGATTTTATAAACCCAATCCGGGCGTATTGTATCCGGCAATTTACGACTTGCTGGACAGAGTTGCCTCTGCCGCCAAAGCCATCCGGCCTTTTGTACAAAAACCGCAACTGGGCTACCGCAATACCTTGAGCGGTGAATATGAATGGCTAACGACTGATAAAAAGCAATTGTCCCTCCCACCCGGCAAGCGCGAAAACACCTTATGGCAAAATCTCGCCGAGAAAAAACCTTCATGGGTAAAAAAGGGCGAACATTTAAGCGCCTTGGATATGTTAAAGCGTTTATGGCCTTCAAGATTTTTAGATGAAATTAAAAAATCAGTTGAAGGCTTGGATTCCATTTCTCGCTATGTTGTTTCAACACATGGCATGGCTTTTTCCACAAGTTTGGAACAATGGCTGGATTCGCCGAATCGTAAATCATTACCGGCTACTCTAAAATCGCAATTAGAAATTTTTGACGCTGAGATCGGCGAGCAACTTGCTTTGCCTAAAAAAATATTGAAGAAGGTAAAAGATGATGAAGCGCATCTAATTGCAAAATCGCTGTTACCTTATTGGGAGCGGTGTAATACTCTAAAGGAAAATGCCAATTCAGCAGAAGCCAAAAGACAAGCCGATGAAATTTTAAAAAATACCCTGAAGGGACTCAATGAAGCCGGATTTTTTACCCAAAATTTTGGCAAATCCGATCAAATACTTCAAGAAACCTACTACGCACTAATTTTGCTGGACGGCGACAACATGGGTGCTTGGCTTTCCGGAAGTGAAGACAAATACCGTTTAGCTTACCAAGACAGTTGGCACAGCAAGTTACAAAGCGGCATTGATCAACGTTATAAGGAAAAATTAAAACCCTATTTGGAAAGCTTGCGTTACCCATCGCCGGCCAGACACATGGCAATATCAGACGCGCTTAATGGCTTTTCCCAGGATTTGGCGCGTTATGTGGTGGAAACCCTATACAAAGGCAAACTGCTCTATGCAGGCGGTGACGACGTAATGGCAATGGTGGCGGTCGATGATTTACTGCCGATGATGCTGGTATTGCGTTTGGTTTATAGCGGTCAATTTCCCGTCAATGGTAATCCTGAAACTGTTTGGCATGAAATTTTGAACCAAGAAACAGCGCCTGAATTACAAATGAAAAACGGCTATGTGTTGAAAGACAAAACCTTGTATCGGGTCATGGGCGACAAAGCCACTGCCTCATGCGGCGCAGTAATCGCACACCACACCGCTCCACTTGAACAGGTCTTGAAAACCTTAAGGACAGCAGAGCAAAGAGCAAAAGGACTTGGTGGAAGAAACGCCTTTTCTATCGACCTACTCAAACGTTCCGGCGGCACGGTAAAACTGACCTGCCCCTGGTTTAATAACCCTGAACAGCCGGAAAACTTATTGGATAGTCCAATGGGCCAGCTAATACGACTAAGCGGCGCATTGGCACAACCTGCCATGTCGCGCCGTGCGGCTTATATTGCACAAGACTGGTTAAGGCAACTTCCACCGGAGAGTTTGTTTAATCAGGACAGACAGCTATATCAATCGCTTTTACAAAAATCGCTGGAATATCCCTTGCAACGCCAGAACCAGGGTATTAAGCAATGCCATGATTTGGCAAAAAGCATTGTGCAACTGGGACTGAATATAAAAAACCAGAATCCAATTGAATTCATAACCCACTTTATCGGCCTTGCCGAATTTTTAGCCCGCGATAGCCGTTCAGGAGGCGAGTAATGACGGAATTTCATTTTTTACAACCGCTGGATGTATTATTTTTGCGCGGTAACCGTTTGTTCGGCTCAAGTTCGGCTAACGGCGTAGCAGTTATGCCGCCTTGGCCTTCGATGGCGTCTGGCGCAATACGTTCACAAATTTTAGTGACACATTCTGTGGATGCCATGCAATTTGCTAACGGCGTTAAATTAACCGGCGATTTGGCGGCAAGCCTAGGTACACCAACTGAACCAGGCAATTTCCGCTTAAGTCATTACACTCTGGCTAAGGTAGACAACGGAAAACTACAAGATGTATATTGGCCCATACCTGCCGATTTAATCGTTATTTCGGAAAATACAGGTCAACCAGAAAAACCTGATCAACACATTCACTATCTACAGCCACACAGCGTAGACAATGCCATTATAAGTAGCGCACCTTGTCGTGCACTGCCGGTATTACGTACTGATAAACAGTCAAAACCAACCCATGGTCTTTGGTTGAACAAATCAGGCATGCAAGCCTGGTTGAACGCTAAACCAATTACACCAGAGCATCTGATCGAATCCAAAGATTTATGGAAAACCGATTGTCGTTTGGGTATCGCTTTGGATGCATCGGGTCGTACAGCCGCAGAGGGTCAACTGTATACGGTTGATGCTGTGGCATTAGCTGATCAAATTGGCTTTCTAACAGGCATTAATGCAGCAGATGATTTACTCCCTACAAAAGGCGTTTTACGCTTGGGGGGCGACGGTCGCGGCGCTCAACATAGCCTAATCGAATGGGACAGAGAAAAACTGCAACCAAATTGGGGTTTAATTAAAGAAACCGGTCGCTTCCGTTTGGTTTTGACAACCCCCGGACTATTTGAGCAAGGTTGGCTGTTGCCGGGCATAAGCAAAACACAGCATGATTTTATCTGGCAAGCATCTGGATTTACAGCAAACCTAGTCACAGCCAGCGTTTCACGTTCGGAAACCATCAGCGGTTGGGATTTGGCAGAAAACTGCCCTAAACCTGCCTTAAAAGCGGCAAGTACCGGCAGCGTCTATTGGTTTGACAACTTTAAAGGCGATGTGCAAGCGCTGCAAAAGCTTGTCGAAGACGGCTTATTTAACATTAGCGCTTATCCTGATAAGCAACGGCAAGCCGAAGGCTTTAACAATATTCTCATTGCGGCGTGGCCGCATTTAACTTAAGGAGCAACTATGTTTCAGGAAACCCGAATTGCCTTTTTATATTGCGTTAGCCCAGTGCACATGGGGACTGGCACAGCAGTCGGCGGATTAATTGACAACCCTATCCAACGCGAACGCCACACCGAATATCCCATGATGGCCGGTTCTGGTATCAAGGGCGCTATCCGCCATGACTACTGGGCGCAGGGCGAAGCCAATCGCAGCTTGTTAAACCGGTTATTTGGCCCAGATCAAAATGGGGGTGACCATGCAGGAGCTATCAGTTTTGGTGATGGGCAACTGTTAGCTTTCCCGGTGCGCTGCGCCAAGGCAGGTTTTGTCTATGCAACATCGCCATTATTATTGGCCCGCCTAAAAAGGCATTTGGCCTTGGCTGGTGTAAAGGCTGATTGGTCTATTCCAGATCTAGCAAGCGGCGATTGCTTAATCATTAATCCGAACCTATTAACAGATAAAAAATTAGCATTGGAAGCCTACGAACTCACTGCTAAGGTAGATCAAGGCTTGGGCATAATTTCAGAATGGCTATCACAAACCGCCTTGCCTGACGCAAGCGATTACGCATATTTCCGCGAAAAACTCAAAACTGATTTGGTCATATTATCCGATGATGAGCTGCATTATTTTGTGCTTAACTCAACTGTAGTGGAACCGCATGTAAAAATTGATGATGTAAGCGGCACAGCGGACGGCGGCGCATTATTTTATACCGAAAACCTACCACCTGAGAGCTTGTTATTTACAGTGATAATGGCGAGTCAGGAGCGTTATAAACGAGGGGAAAACTCAGAAAATCGGATGGACGCCACCAAAATTATTAATACCTTGGTTAGCGGCGATAATGATTGGCAGGCACTACAAGGTCGGATGGTGCAATTCGGCGGCGACGCCACAACCGGGCGCGGTCAAATCGTTTGTACGATAGCCGGAGGTAAAGAATGACTACCAAAACAGCTAAACCTAGCCTCGACCAAGAACGCGCCGCATATGCCTGGAA
>CAVPMI010000051.1:0-19482 GCA_963705975.1 uncultured Pseudomonadota bacterium | reverse complement strand
ACACCGCTCCGGCCAAACCGGTAACAAACAGCGGCAGAAAAAATGGGATATGCAGCATAACTACAACTATTTACCGGCGGCCGGCAACACAATCATGGGACTTGGCGTGTCGTCGACAGTGTTATTCAGATTGAAGATAAACAGCATGAATGAAAAACAGGATTTCGAAACAAAATCGCGTTGATCAATCCAATACCAATAACCATTATAAGGTACGGCGACTAAAACATCTTCCGGTTTGGCCTCGCCGCTATGTATGGTCAGCAGCGGCTTAATGTTTTTTCCGCCGGCGCTCACCGCAACCAAAGCAGGGCTAACGCGATTTTCGGTCACATGTTGCGCCGGCACTTCGATATTGCCTGATAAATCTGCCAATATATCTATCACAGAACGGGTCAACAAAACAATCTGCTTATTATCGGCCGGTATGGCCCCGTAAATAACATTAAACTCAAAGGCAGCGGGATCCAGATTCAGCAAAGAACGCAATTCAGTCATTTTTGCTTTGCTATCAGCATCCGCTGTTTGCAGAAAAGTTAAATAGATTTTATCCGGGTCGCCCGGCGCGTCGGCTTTTTCAACCCGCAAACCTATGCTGTTGCTGGCTTGCAGTGCGGTGAACAATTCGATTACGGATAAAACCCAGGATCAACATCGTTAGCGTCGGGATCCAGGCCATAATGATTCTGCCGGCCATTAACGGAATGCAGCATAAGTCTTATCACCATATCCGGCGAGTAACCGGCTTGCAGCAATGAAACCACAGCTTTCTCCGGCACCGGCGACATTAGCAACTTGGCGAATCTATCGCCGGCCATAGGCGCATAGGTCACGGTAGGGGTTATGGAATAACTGGCGTTGCCGCCTATAGTCGCCCCATACAGATTAGACGGCATCAACGAAGACCAATTTGACCAGTTTCCCCCGACATTGCCGCCGGCCGTTAAATTATATTGATCGATAACTGATTGCACCGCCAGAAAAACCGGTAAATCGCCGTAACGCATTTTCACTATGTTTAGCAGCATTTGCTCCTTCCAGGAGTCGCCGATTGCTGAATTATAATTAAACCGGCTTTGCACCAGCCGTTCGGATCCTAAATTAGCGCAGCCGCTTAACGACGCCAACAACAGCACGCCTAACGCGAGTTTTTTCTTCATTTTATCCTCTTGGGTTCGCAATATGTGTCAATTTTCCTGCCTTTGCGCTGAGAAAGAGGCTGTTACTACAAGCTTAAATCAACAGCGCGCACCAACCTAAATTTCTTTTCAATATCAAAAATATAGCAATTATCATCTAGCTCTTGCCCAAAACAACAGCAAACCGTATCAGCTTAACTAATGGATCATTAATATTGGCAGGCACAATATTTTTTTACTTTAGCATTTCCCTTGATAAAAACTGTTAAGAAATGTTAAGCGTGACTCTGAAAACTATCTTTTCCAACAAAAAGTGCGGTATCTTTAACCTAAGTTAAACGCATCGCCTGTGTTATGCATCGAATTCCAGAGCATGCACATGGACTAGATTAATCAGTTAGCTGACTCTATGCAGTTTATTCCGGTAATTTATTAATTTTTGTATGGTTTACACATGCAAACTGCTAGCACAAGCAAACATGCTTACAATTTTTTTAACATGCCTCTGACACGCTGTAACAACTCAAAATCCAAGAAATAATGAATCAAGTTATTAGCAACGTAATTGCGCTGGAAACTCAAGGCGGACAAGCTCAGTTAATTACTGAACTCACTAACAAACTACAGACCGCAGAAATTAGGCTTGCGACCCTCCTGTTCGAGAGCAGGTCCGCTATCGCTGAAAATATGATAAAAACCCATATTATTACCGGCATGGCCTTGGGTTTAATCCCCTTGCCCGTATTGGACATGATGGCCTTAAGCGGAGTGCAGGCCAACCTGCTGCGCCTCTTGTGTCATCATTATCAGGTTGAATTTGATGACCAGCTCAGCAAATGCATCGTGTCATCCATGCTCCGCGGCGCCCTGCCGGTCCTCACAATGCTGAGCTTGAGCAGTATCACCAAAATCATCCCCGGCATTGGCACTTTGGGTGGTGGAATTAGCATGGCGCTGCTGGTAGGCGCCACTGTGTACGCGACTGGCCAAGTGTTTGTTCGTCATTTCGAGAGTGGAGGTTCACTCCAAGATTTCCACTACAAACACTGGCAACTATTTTTCCAGCAAGAATTCGAAGAAGGGAAAACTTTTATAAAAGCGAATCGACTGAAAGATTAAGAACTCATTAAATTTACTTAAAGCCAATTGACGAACAAGCGCTTTATAAGCACAATGTTACATATTTTTTACAATAAAACAGCACCATTTTGGTTTTATTGACATTCCTTCAAGCCGTGGTATTAAAAATATATAAATATGAGACAAACCAACCCAATAATATGAATATAGTTAGCAGGCATGATAGCTTTAAACAAAGGAAGTACTCATTGTGAACGCCATAATGTATCACTGGGAAAAGCCGGAGCCTTTTTTTATCGAATTTGGCGAAACTTATTTACATGGTGATTTATTGCCCAACGAAGCCGTCAAACTACCGGAAATACTCTTTATACACGGCCCGCAAGGCTCAGGCCGCAGAGAATTTATATTATTACGTCAGGTTTTGTGGGAACATTTTTCGCTATCTTCCTGTGCGTTCGATTTTATCGGCTATGGCACAACCGGCGGAAAACTAATGCCATTGACTTCACAAGAACGCGCGCTACAAGCCAGGGACATTGTTAATGCCTGCTTCGACCTCCAGGCTTTTAGCATAGTGACCACTGATACTAACGTCGAGATGGCTTTATCTCTGGCCGAATCTTTTCAACTGAACTATTTGCTGCTGCTAAGCCCGGAAAACGCGGAAATATGCGCAGCTGAACTCCCCTTTAAGATAGTAGAAATTCCCTTTGATCCTGAGGTTAGCTTAAGCGACGTGAACCATAAACCGGCAAGTTTGGCTAAGGTGGCAAGCTTTATCCATGCCGTTCTTCGGCAACAATGAACACGAACTAAAATCCCGGTCACTCGCTTGACGCCAACCAACCGGGATCACTATCCGCTACCATTATTTTTCCAGTACGGCTCCGGCAGGCTCTGCAACGGCGGCTGAAGCAGATTCCGCCACAACATTTTCTCCCACGGGTTTTGCGCGGCAAGAAGCCACAAGAGATTGGGTATGCTCCTTCAGTTGTTTACCTGCATTCATCACCCATTGTTGCGCTTTCTCATCCTTGTAAATATAAGTTCCAACACTACCGAATAGACCGCCGAGTATAAAATTTAATGAGAACATAGCTTGGTTTCCTTGAGTTTGAAAGAGCTTAAGTATACAAAGCGCAGTTTGGATGAAATGTTAATTAATGTTAAGCAGTTGAAAAAACCATGCTTTATTGCGCCAACAGCACTGTAGTATGTTATTTTTTTCCGCTTACCAATATGCTAGTACTGCAACAGCGTCTCAATACGCCTGAGCAATTGAAATCATTTCTTAAGTTTGAGTTTAGTTAACAGATTCCATGCAGGACTGCTGATGGTTTTATACGCATTTTCCACCTCGAAAAAATTCCACCGCCAATTTTTTCTGTTTTTGCTGGCTGTTTTTACTGCAACTGCAGTTGCAGATGGTCGGCAGCGCCCCCTGGTTCTAAGTGGTTCTGAACCAAGCCTTTCAGCCGCGCCTTATTTGGATGTTTTGGAAGACCCCTCCGGAAAACTCAGCTTAGCCGAAATTACTTCACCAGCCTATGCCGACAAATTTCAGCCTAATAAACAAAATAGCCAAGGCTTCGGGAAAACGCGCTCGGCTTATTGGTTGCGTTTCGAACTCATCAACCACTCCGAACTAAAATGGTATTTGCTGCTGGATGCCAAGTTGGAAGACGAACTAAGTTTATATATTCTGCCGGAAAGCGCGACAGCCTACGCGCAAAAACTGGCGAATTATCGGCAAGCCGCTTGGTCCTTGGCTCTACCTAGGAGCGAAAAGCTGCAGCTATATATCCGCGCCACCGACGGCGGTTCGCTGCTGAATATTCCAGTAGAACTGCTTTCCGCTGACGCCATGCTGGAAAGGAGTAATACTGAAACCGCATGGAATTATGCTAATAAAAATATAATTGGTATCGGCGCCTTGCTCTTTGTGCTGCTGATGTCCGTGATTCAGGCGGAACGGGTGCGAAAACTCCGCGAATCCATGCAACATGCGGCTATTGCCTGCGAAACCAAAGACCGGTTCTTGGCTTCCATGAACCATGAGTTGCGCACGCCGTTGAACGCTATTTTCGGCATCAGCACCTTATTGCGCCTTAGCCGTTTGGACGAGACACAAAGCACCTACGTCGAAAAATTGGAGGCCTCCACCCGGCATATGTTGCAACTCGTTGGAAACATACTGGATATTAAAAAAATTGAAAATAAAAGTTTTCACCTCGATGTCGAGCTGTTCAAATTAAAATCTGTGATTTCCGCGCTGAATGATATTTTAAAGGCGCAGGCGGAAGCAAAAAATTTGGTTCTAAATTTCACGGATTGGGAAAGCATCACAGAAAATCTGTACGGCGATAAATTACGGCTGATGCAAATTCTAATTAATTTATTGAATAATGCCATTAAGTTTACCGAATTTGGCAGCGTAACCCTGTCCGTACAAAAATTGGCATCCTATAAGCCGGGTATTGTTTGCTTATATTTTAGCGTAACTGATACCGGGGTAGGAATTAGCCAGGATAAACTCCACTATCTATTTCAACCCTTCATGCAATTGAAAAAGCGCTCTAATTCTGTTAAAGAAGGCGCCGGGCTTGGGTTGGCCATCAGCAAAAACTTAGTCGAAATGATGGGTGGAACGCTAGAAGTTAATAGTTCGCCCGGCATAGGCAGTCAGTTTTACTTTAGCCTAAATTTCGGCTTGCATGACAGGCGCTCTTCTGCCGACCTTCAGGATAGACGAAAATATCGAGGCATGCACGGCAGACGCTACTCGCTCCGGATGCAGGACAGAAGAAATGCGCTGAAAGCCTACGACAGAAGAAAATCTCAGCCGCAAGAAATTGCTGCGCTGGATTCAGCTTTGTTATTACCGGCAGGAACGCAAATTTTATTGGTGGACGACTACGACCTAAATCTATTTGTGGGGCAAAAATTGCTTGCCAATTTAGGCGGCGAAGTGGCTGTGGCCGGCAATGGCCAAAGCGCTATTTTACAACTCCAACAACACAGGTTTGACATTGTATTGCTGGACTTAAGCATGGCGGATATGGACGGCTTTGAGGTCACAGCCTGGATCAGACGCTATGGACAACAGCCCAATATCCCGATCATTGCCTTAACCGCTCAAGCCACGCCAGCCATTGAGCAACAATGCCGGGATACCGGGATGAATGGTTTTTTAACCAAACCCTTCACCTTACAAGATCTACATACTATTATTGTTAAAAATGTACACGACATCTCTACTCTAACCACCAATACCGATAAGTTAAGTTAAAATAAAGTCAATGCAATCCACTTTGCATTTATTCAGCGGCCTAAATAAAATCTAAACATGACCATATCCAGTTCCGACGCTCTGAAAGAGTCGCAAAAACTTTTCTCAAAAAATGACCTGCTTGAAATACTAGAATTCACCTTACCGCGCCTCACAGAAAAAGGCGAAGAGTTGCAACGGCTGTTGGCAGCCTCCGCATGGGAGCCGGCAGCGAGAATAGCGCATAAAATGCTAAGCTCTGCAAATACTTATGCATCTAAAAGCTTTGACATCATGTTACGGCATATCGCCCAACAGGACCTTGACGTCATCAACAGCGCCTTATTCCGACAAGAGCTTAAGCAAGAACTGGGCATTATTAAACATGACATACAAGACTGGATTGTTAATAATAAAATACCATAAAAAATAGTTGATTGTTTTTTGTTTGTAATTCTCTGAATACTCTTTTATAATATTAACATGTATACTTTACCTTTTTCAAGAAAACATGTTTTTTATTGATAAGAATCCTAATGGAGATTTACCGCAATGAAGAGTCAATTAATTTTAGCTGCATTTTTTTTCACCTGCTTACTGACTGAGGCTCAGGCCGGCTCCGTCTACACCTTGACGGAGACCTTCGGAAACGAAAGCCTCGTCATTGAATTCAAAGGGGCGTTGATCAACGGCAGCAGCACTTTGCTAGGCGTCACCGAGGTCGATGACGTATTCATTAATGGCGTCGCCGCCGGCGGCAATGGTAATCCGGCTGATTTTACCGCACAGTATTCATCAAGCAATACTGCAATCGCCCTGATAGATTTATCGAATCCCTCAGCATCTAATTTCAGCATTTCTGAAACCGGTACTACTCTGCAACTCAGTCAAACTTACAACATTCCTTTTTACTACGACGTCATCCGAACCGAAACCGGCCCAAGTTCGCTGTTTCTTAGCAGTTCTTTGGCGACCTATACTATCAATAACGGACCTATTCCAACGGTTCCGGAACCCGCTTCCATCGCTTTATTGCTGATAGGCTTTGCTGGCTTGATGGGGAAAAGATTAGGCTTGCGGAAAGCCTGAATTGTAATCAGCTGGTCAGGAGTTCGAATCTCCTCACTCCTAAAATCGGCTTAACGAACGCCAGATGCTAAGCCGATTTTAGCCCATAATGAAAGGTTGATACACCAAAAAACTTGAGTGGATTTTATACCATTTTAATTCCATCATCGGGGTCGTGTGATCCAATTGCAATAAGGAGAAAATTCATGTACACGCGCTGGTTATTTGTTCCGTTCTCAACAGGATTTGATGATGAAGTATTTAAAATGGCCCAAGATTGGAAATCAGTTGAAGATTGGAAAGGCAAACGCACCGTAATTGTACGCTACGCCAACAACGAACGGGGGGACGCCGGATGCTTGAGCGGGGTTGTAGACGACGACAAAATATACGTACTGGCACATGGAAATATCGGATGTACGACAATTGCAAATCAATTCACTGATGCGACTGAAGAACTAAACGTTAAAAATTTATGTGAAAGAATCGTAACAAGCAAACTATCAACAGAAATCAAAGTCACTATAAATTTATATGCATGCGGCGCCGGAGGAAGGGCCGAAGTGATCGCTGGCTGCGGGTCAGGCGCGGTCTTCGCCGATTGTTTTGCAAGGACTTTGAATGATCAATTTTATTACTTCAGTGCAAAAGTATACGGATATACAGAAAGCGTAACGTCACCTGAGCGCAACGATAACAGTGGATTCATAGGGCGTAAACTGGCGGTTGGAAATAATGGTGAAATTCTCGGGGTTGCGAGTGATTTCAAAAAGGAATTTAAACCTTATTAAAACAACTTTCTTGATTATCAACCCAAGCGAAAAACGGGGTCAAGTTGGCTTTTTCGTGACCCCCGTTTTCGGGCTAGACCTAAACAAATCCTATGGCAGCGGAGTTGAACCGCTTCTTGCCGGTCACGCACATATAGATCAACACGCGCAGCTCCGATTAGCGACAGCGTAATCGGCGGCATGTTTTCTTCAAATTCATACGATTACGCTATAGACAATCATACCTACGCGGGTTATTTGATTATCCGGTGCCCTATAGCTTCCAGAGCAATTATGGCCTGCTCTATTTTGTTCACCAACAGATAATCGGTGTCATAAGTCGCTTCCGCAAACACCGCAATCCCGGCCTGCGCCAAAGGGTTTACCAGCGCTGCAAGAATACCGGGTTCCTCAAGCTCAAACGGCCCTTCCAGCTTGAAACAGCGCCAACCCAGATGGGCGGTCACGCCGGCAGGTACATTTTGCTGCGGACAAATCAGTGAGAGCTCTTCTTGGCTATGGCTGATCGAAAAAAAACTTGCTTCGCTAGGCGTTGCCCAAGCCGGGATAGGCGCGTCAGGCTCTAAACGGCAAATCGCGAAATCTTCCGGCAATAAAGTCAAGGTTCTTGGTTTCGGGGACATATTTTCTCCAATGGTTAATAGTGATGTTGTCAGTTAAAAGCTGCGCACAATCTCCAACATATCCCGCAACATCGCCGCTGCAGCCGGCGTGGCGCTGGGTTCGGAGCTGGCGGCGGAAAGCCGCTCCACATCGCGGGTATAATAGACCACCCCCATTTCATCAGGCGTAAGTCTGGCGAGCGGATGATCCAAAGGCAAAGGCATAGGCCGCACAGATAAGCGGTAACGCTCGCCGGTCAATTCAGCGAGACACACCAACACTATCCGCCGGCTGTTTAAAGCCGCTTGCCGCAAACTATCCGCACTCAGGCCGCGGATGCCTTCCACCTCGACATCCGCTAAGCAGGTGGCTTGACCCAGCACGGCATTGGCGGCGATCACCAATTTGGCGGCGGCATCCCAGCCATCGACATCCAGCGAAGGATCGGTTTCCGCAATGCCGCGCAGCTGGGCGTCCTCCAAGGCTGCCGCATAACTCTGCCCAGCTTCCATCGCCCGCAAGATGTATTGCGTCGTGCCGTTAAACACCGCTTCGAGTTTTAAAATATTGCTGCCGGCTAAATCCCGCCAACCTAGATTAATGCTGGGCAAAGCCCCGGCGACCGTGGCGCTGAACCGCAACTTCGGACGGTTTAAGCGCTGTTCCTCTGCCGCATAAGCCACGCCCCAACCGCACGCCAGGTCGCTTAACGCCGCTAATTCCGCAAAGGCCAAGGCCAAGGGGCCTTTATTAGCTAACACCACATGTACATTATGCTGCAAAGCGGATTGGACAATACTGAGACCGGGCTGCCCATGCTGAAGATTAACCGGCGTGGCTTCCAACAGAATATCCGGCCGTGCTTGCTCAAGCAGATCCAGACCGGTCAAACCGGGCCTACCAATGCCGGGCAAGCTGGCGATGCCGCGTTTAGCTTGCAGAGTCTCCAATAATAAACCTAGATCCAGGCCAGCTAAATCCACGGCCCCGCCGCCAAGTTCCGCAACCCCGGTGACTAAAAATTCCACACCGTAACGTTTGCGTAAACTTAACGCCTCACGCTGCAAAATTGTCAACAAAGCGGAGCCAACGTTACCCAGACCGGCAAGCGCTATACGATAGCTGCTGAGCGTCACGCCGGCGCTCGAGTGTGAATAGCCCGGAACACCGCCTGCCAACTGCCGCCGCCATCATAGGATTCTGCAACAATATCGACAAAACTATCCTCTGAGGTTTTGCTGGACATTAAACGCCGACAGACAGTAACCTTGCCGGCGCCGTTTAATATTGCCGTACCGCCATTAACATCACTGACCACGACCGTATCGCTACCCGGCAGGAAATCACCTTCCATCACCCCCATCAAGCCTGTCGTATCATCACAGGAAATCATCCTGTAAATCTGCCGGTAGGGATCGTAAGACCAGGAAAAGAAAAATCGCGTAATTGCCCCATCAACCGACACCGGCATTTCTTCGCGGTGGCAAGCGCCATCCAACATAGGCAAAATCGTCGTGGTATTCGGCAAGGGTATGTCCAGCCACTCGCCTGTATCACCCATGACATGTGCTTCCACATCCCAAATACCTTGCATAAATTTCAATCTTTCCATGCCCTTAGCCATATATTGTTCTCATTTAAGGCGCTACCGGACCGGTCAGCATCGTCGCGAACACTCCAAAATAGCCATTACCGAGCGTATTCATCGAACTGACCAGCACACCGTTTACGGGGTCCAGCGACAGCGTGGCAATTCCCGCTGTCGTCCAGCCGCTACCAGTGCTGCGATAAAGCTTAATACTGGAAGAGTCAAAGGTTTCTCCGCCCGGAACTTCTAGTGGAAAATTAATGGTAATCGTCGCACTACCCATGAGTGTAGAATTGGTTTGCAAACGAAAGTAACGCTCCAGCCCCACTAAACCAAAAGGCGCCGGCGATTGCGGATCAAGATTAAAGTAATAACTTACCGGCGTATTCAGAGTGAAATTGCCCGGATTAAATTTAACATTGACGCGGTTAAGCACATCGGTCGAGGCCAGCACGCCACCAGCGTGGCCAATTGTCACGGTAACCGGCGCCGGATTTACTACTTCGACCAGTTGCATCATGCCTTCGTCTTCGTGGGCCAACACATGACAGTGGAACGGAAAAATACCGGTAAAATTCTGGAAACGCGTGCGGAAGGTGACTTGGCCGCCATGCGGCACGTCAATATTATCCATCCAAATGCCATTGCCGTTATTGGGATTGTCAATAATAAAACCGCCATTGCCGTCCGGCGTCTGCACCTGCATCAGCAAAATCCAATTGACGTGGATATGAAACGGATGATTGATCATCAAGGCCTGATTGTTGGACTCATGCATATTGATAATCGTCCACTCCTCGGCGCTATTCAACAGCACGGTTTGATTAATCCGATTTGCGCTGAATTTTAAGCCGTTGATAAAAAACTGCCGATTGTCGGCGACAAAGGCATTGGTCGTGCCGTCAAAGACTACATCGCCGGTGACTCTAAATACTATGGTGCGGGTGCGGCTAATTTCACTTGCCAAAACATACGGCAGACGGCTTGAAGGGGGATTCAATTGCGTTGGCAGACTCATCGGCAACGGGTCGCCCTGGATTATGACATTAAACGCCGCCAGAACGCTCTCGCCATAATTCGGCGTCACGAACAAGGGAAATTCACCAAATTGATAATTCAGTAAATTCATTGGATAGACACCCGGCGTCATGCTGGCTTGCACCAATATATCCACTCGGCTGCCCGGCCCGATAACCAAAGGATCATTATCATCAAACACAGAGATTTGATTAGCGGTAATCCCGTCCCAGGCCACCACCCTAAGTTGATGACCCTGTAACACCAGCTTATAGGTTTGTAAATGCGCCATGGTCGCAAAACGCCAGTGCTGGACTTCGCCGGGTCGCATATAGAGCACCGGCGGAGTAGCGCTAACGTTTGTGGCGGCATTAGCGCCTTCGTCGACAGCCAAACCGTTGACGGTATATTGTAGCTTAGCAGTGAAAGCGAACAAATCATGCGTTGGATTCAAAGAACTCGGCAAGCCAACCGTCGCGCCCGGTGGAGCATTTATCGGCGTCAGCAAGGTACCATCCGGCGCCGCATATTGCAGAATCAACTCCTGAAAAGCAATGTTAACAGTGGTTGCCGCATTGATTTCCGGAATTTCATTCAAATCGCCAGGCCCTTGAATGATAAGAAATCCAGACATGCCACTGGCCATCTGCCGCATGGAGGAGCCATGCTTATGCGGGTGATACCAAAAAGTGCCGGTGGGATGATCTAAAGGAATCTGAATAGCGTAACTAAACGTTTCACCAGGGTATAAATCCAATAACACAGCATCCTGATTGCCTTCCGGAGAAACATTTAAGCCGTGCGTATGTAAATTGGTGACATTAAGACCATGCGGCACGTTCATATCGGCAGGATGGACAAAATCGTCCGGGGTCGACGGTAAATTATTCACCAGATTAATTTTCAATATATCGCCGGGATGCACAATCAGCGTGTATCCCGGCAACATGCTATTGTAAGTACGCAGGTTAACCGGATTGCCATTCACGATGATATTTCCGGAAGACATTTCGCAGGACAGATTCAGCGATAACACGCCATTCAGACTTTTGATCTGTAGCGGTTGATGCGCAGCCAAATCATACGGCGGCGTTGCCGCCCCCCCGGCCGCCGCGTTGCCGATAAAGTCAAAGGAATCCAGTCCTTTTGCCGCCAGCAAGGCGGCGCCTGTAGATACTTTTAAAAAACTACGTCTTTCCATTTTATTAATCCCCCATTAAAAATAAACTTTAGAATGCTAGTATTCCTGAAGCTTAATCGTCCATGACAAGCCTAAAACCTAGCCCTGCGCCACGATCTTCTATGCGATCAGAATTGCGCGCGGCCACGCGGACATCCCGCACGCCAACAAACCAAGACCCGCCGCGCACGACCCGTTTCGTACAAACACCCTGATTTTCAACGTCCCATGCCTGGTGCGCCAAACTTGGCGCGTCACTATAATTTTGGTGCGGACAATCCGCCACCCACTCCCAAACATTGCCCAACATATCGAATAAACCCCAGGCATTAGGCTGGAAACTGCCCACCGGCGCTAAAGTTAAATAAGGCTCTTCACAAGGGTGATGCATAGTCAAACCCTGTGGAACATTGTAGGTACTGCGAATTTTTTCCTGATGAAGCTTATCGAACACATTGGCATAGTGGCAGGCCTGCGCCGGATCATCGCCCCAAAACCGGCTGGAAGTGCTGCCGGCGCGGGCCGCATACTCCCATTCCGCTTCGGTTGGTAAGCGGAAATGCTTGCTGGTTTGCTGAGACAACCACTGCGCATAGTCCACGGCCTCTTGCCAGGACACATTAATAACCGGCAAGCGGGCTCTATCCTTACCGCCAAAACCGGAATCACTTGGCAAGGGTCGCTGAGTAGCTTTGGCAAAACGCTCATAATCAGCAAAAGTGACTTCATAGCGACTGATCTTGAACGCCTTCGGCACCTGCGCTTTATGTTGCGGCTTTTCAATAGCCTGCGCTTCTTTATCGCTATCGGCCGAACCCATTAAAAACTCGCCGGCAGGAACCTGCACCCAGTTTTCCGCCATATATAGCGGTACATCAGCCGTTTGGCTTTTTCCGCCATCCAGGACTTGATTTTGTTGGGAATTACAAGCAGAAAGACTCAAACCAAGCACAAGTGCTTTCCAGAAAAAATCGGATTTTGTTTTGCGTGTTGTCATGAAAGAACTTTGGCGAATCAGGTTAATAAAACTGCAAATTAAGGCATAAGCACAAGGTACGCTATCGTATTCATTGCGCCGGCTTCTGGTTGTGTACTGCTTTCAGGCAAACTCTGCAATAATCAATCACCATTTCTTCTGCCGCGCGCTTAACAAGCGAATCAATCGGTTTAGCCGGATCGCTGAGCCATTGCAAATCCACATTCATTTGCAGGCAAAACTCGGCTATTTTTTCGCCCAAAGCTTGCAAGCCGTCGCTAGATAAGGCTAATAACCAAGCCTGGACTTCCTGTTCACTTCCTAGCGAGGTTTCCGCCCAAACGCGCATAGGCGTCGCCCAATCAACAGTTTTAGGCGTCAATGAGCCCGCTATTCCGGACAATACCTTACGTACATTTTCTTCCAGATCGGCTTTGGGTTGAGCCAAGGCCCACATAACCAAGAAACTCAGTGCGCCAAATACCATTAAAAACATCAAAATATGCATAGTTCTTATATCTCTTGCACTTGCTAAAATATCCATTCCCGAATATCAGCCGGCACAAATTTGTAATTAAAATTGTTGGCACAATCTACCTTAAACACACAATAAATTGAATGGAATATTACATTTCTTAACATTTCTTAACGGTGCATTAGCAAGCGCAATCGTATAATTATTTTGGCTTTTAATGGCTCATACTCAATTACAAAGGATGAGCGCTCATGAATTAAAACTGGATTTGACTTTAAGAAAAGAAAGGTTGCCAATTGCTTCCTAAGTTCCTTGCTCCAAAATTCTTTAAATGTTGATCCAAAAAAACAGTCGAGAATTAATGCTTTTAACAGCATTACCAGTAACTTGGATTAGCGTCCACATTCTTAGGCTTTCTGTCTTGTCCTTTTTATGGATTTAACTATGGAAAATCAGTCAGTTGAACTTTATACCCGCGATATGCCGACAGCTCGCGTCTCCACAATTCACGAGCGCGAAAAACCGCAGGACATTGTGATTTTAAAGAATGTTGAACGCCCGTTGGATGACGTGCCTCATCACCACTCCGTAACCGGGATCAAACGTTTTTATTGCGAGGATTTTCCTTACCATATGGCTATTCACCATATTTCCGAGCATTCCGGTAACGAGTTTTCTTCGGCAAGCCACAATCACAATGCCGATGAAGTAAACATCCTCATTTCCGACGAAGAACTGATCATGGAATACGAAATCAACGGCATACGCTACATGGCCGAAGCGCCTTGTTCGGTCGTGATTAAGAAAAATCGCTATCACAAAAGCAGAATAGTTCGCGGCAAAGGCACCTTTATCTGTTTAATTCTCACGGACACTAAGAACGCCTACCAACTTTAACCATGCGGTTACTGAGCTTTATTGAAAAAGAATCACGGGAATCCTATCGACAGGTCATTTTCATGGCTATCGTTTCCGGCATGGCTAACAGCTTGTTGCTGGCCATTATCAATCATGCAGCCGCCAAGGTTGCTAAAGGCGAGGATTTGACCCAGCTGTTCGTGATGTATATTCTTGCCTTTCTATTGTTTTTGTACGGACAATGGATGGCTTTCGCGCAAGCCATCATTGCCATCGAAGACGCACTTTATAATGTTAGGATTCGGCTGGTGAATAAAATTCGCCAAGTAGAACTGCAATTTATTGAAACTATCGGCGATCACAACCTGTATTCGCGGCTTACGCAAAACAATGCAATGATGTCTCAGGCGATTCCGCAAATTACCAGCGGCGCCCAAGTCGCCATCGTACTAATATTTTCCTTGTTTTATCTGGCCTATATATCCGTCATCAGCTTTGTGATCACCATCGTCGCCATGGGGTTTAGCATCGGCTTGTTTATGTCGGAATCCAAAGCTGTCAACGCCGGCCTGCAACGCGTCAATGCCAAGGAAGCCGGCTATTTCGGCTTGATTAATCACCTCATCACCGGCTTCAAGGAAATCCGGCTGAATCAAGCCAAAAACGACGCAATTTTAAGTCACATCACCGGCGCATCGCTGGAAACCAAAAGCATCAAGATTGAGGTGGGGCGCCAGGAAGTCAAAATGTGGGGCTTTGGCCGGATTTTCATCTATGCACTGATGCCGATTCTGATTTTTATCTTGCCGTCTTATGTCGAAGCGCACGCCGCGGAGATTTTCAAAATATCCGCCACCATCCTGTTTATGACGGGCCCCATTCACATTTTAGTCAACAGCCTACCTTTATTGAACCGAGTCAACCTCGCCATCCAAGACTTGAATCTGCTGGAAGACGAGATGAATACCGCCATTGCCAAGGAAAAGCCTGAGTTCCAAGCTCAGCAACTTAGCTTTCAAAATATTGCGCTTAACGGCCTGTGCTTTACTTACGCCGGCGACAACTTCGAAGCCGGATTTTCAGCCGGACCCTTCCGGGAAACATTCCATGCCGGCGAACTACTGTTTATTATCGGCGGTAACGGCAGCGGTAAATCCACCTTTCTCAAACTGCTTACCGGCTTGTATTATCCGACGCAAGGCGTCATCCAATTGAATAATACGCCTATTAACCATAACAATTATCAAAGTTATCGGGAGCTGTTTGCTACGGTGTTTACGGATTTCCATTTATTTGACAAGTTGTATGGCGTTAAAAACCTGGATAAAGCCAAAGTCGAGCATTGGCTACAGAAAATGCAAATGCAACACAAAGTTAAATACCAAAACGGCGGTTTTACCAGCACCAACCTATCAACCGGCCAACGCAAGCGGCTAGCCTTGATTGCAGCGGTTTTGGAGGAAAAACCGATACTGATTCTGGATGAATTCGCCGCCGACCAGGATCCAGGCTTCCGCAAGTATTTTTATGAGAACCTATTGCCGGAATTGAAAAACTTGGGCATTACAGTGATAGCCGTCACGCATGACGACCATTATTTCCATATTGCCGACCGCGTGTTAAAAATGGACGAAGGCAGGTTGAGCGCCTATGAGTTTCAGGATGGCAGTTAATCTTAGCAAAACTGACTAACATACCTTATGTCACTGCTCAAGCCCTATTTGAACATTCCCGGCACGACGCTGTTCGACATGGAGCAGTCGCGCCTTGGTTTTCAGTTAAACCAGTTTTGCCTGTCGCTGATGAAAGCAGAGAACCGTGCACGTTTTATCACCGGCCCCCGGGCTTATCTGGATGAATGGCCGATGTCCGAGGAGCAAAAACAAGCCGTATTAACCTTTGATTTAAACCGCGCGATTAGCTTGGGCGGCAATATTTATTTTCTAGCCAAACTTGGCGCGACGCTAGGCAAAAGCTTTCAACAAATGGCGGCCGGCATGACCGGCATGAGCGAGCAAGAATACTTGACCATGATGCTGAACGGCGGCCGCTCGATCGAAGGTAACCGGGTTATCGGTGAAGACGGCGATGCCCAAGCTCACCGGCAACCTCAAGGCAAACCGGCCAGTGCGGCATTAAGCGCAGAGCCACAAACTCAGAACTCAGGGACAAGCACAGATGGCTAAGATTACCGCCGGCGTGTTTACTTCGCATGTGCCTGCCATCGGCGCGGCCCTTGATCAAGGCCTTACCGGCCTAGCCTATTGGCAGCCCGTCTTCAAAGGTTATGAACCTTCAAAAATCTGGCTGCAAAATAATTGTCCGGATGTCATCGTGTTAGTGTTCAACGATCACGGCACTGCCTTTAACTTAGATATGATCCCCACTTTTGCCATCGGTTGCGCCGCTGAATACCCACCGGCCGACGAAGGCTGGGGGCCGCGTCCGGTGCCTAGCGTGCTGGGACATCCGGAATTAGCTGCGCATATTGCCCAATCGCTCATCCTGAACGATTTCGACTTGACCATCGTGAATAAGATGGCTGTCGATCACGGCCTGACCGTGCCCTTATCTTTGTTGTGCGGTCAAGTCGCGGCTTGGCCTTGCCGGGTCATACCATTAGCGGTCAACGTTGTGCAATATCCACCGCCCTCCGGCAGGCGCTGCTTGCAACTCGGCAAAGCCTTAGGCAAAGCCATTGAGTCTTTCGATGCGGATTTGCAGGTGCAGGTTTGGGGTACCGGCGGCATGAGCCACCAATTGCAAGGACCGCGCGCCGGCCTGATTAATCAGGCGTTCGACAACCGATTTTTGGATGCTTTAATCGCCAATCCGGAGGCGCTGGCCGCTATGCCGCATATCGATTATGTCCGGGAAGCGGGGAGCGAAGCCATCGAGTTAGTAATGTGGCTTATCGCCCGCGGCGCCATGGCGGATTTAAAAACGGACGCCGAACCTGCAGCTAAGCCCACAGTCGTACATCGCTTCTATCACATACCGGCATCGAACTGCGCCGTCGGCCATTTAATCCTTGAGAACGGCATAAATGCGCATCTTAGCTGCGAAAATAACATTGCAGTGGCTATTTAAGCCTGGCTTGGCGCTAGGGTTTTCGCTATATCTGCTTGGCTGCTCGATTACGCCCGAGCAATTGACGCAAACTGAAAACCAAACGCGCGCCGGCGACGATAAAATGGATTTACAAAAAGCTCAGGAGGCGGTAACCGGGCCGATTTCCTTCCATGAGGCTATCGCCCGCGCCTTGAAATACAATCTGGATTACCGGGTGGAACTCATGCAACAAACGCTGGCGCAGAAAGACCTGGACTTGGCGCATTATGACATGCTGCCGAAACTGTCAGCCAACCTGGGTTATGACGCCCGCGACAACTGGAGCGGCGCCTATAGCCGGTCCTTACTGACCGATCGCGTCTCGCTGGAACCCTCAACTTCAGCAGACAGGGACATCTTTACTGCTAAACTCGGCTTAACCTGGAATGTGCTGGATTTTGGAGTTTCCTATTTCCGCGCTCAGCAAGCGGCTGATAAAGTCTTGGCCCGCGAGGAACAAAAACGCAAGGTGGTTAACCGTATCATACAGGATGTTACAACGGCTTACTGGCGGGCTGTCAGCAATGAGCGCTTAAAAAACCGCATGTCTAACTTAGCTGATAGAGTAGCCGCCGCATTAAGCCAGTCGCAGTTGGTCTTAGAGAAAAAACTAAGCAATCCGCTGGCCGCCCTCACCTATCAGCGGGAGCTATTAGGCATCCAGCGTGAACTGCAACAACTCCAACGTAATTTGACTTTAGCAAAATCGCAGTTAGCCGCCCTAATGAATTTAAAACCCGGAGAAGATTTCCAGTTATTGTTGCCGGAAAACCTGGAATGGTCACGGGCTTTAAACGCCAATTGGGATAAGCTGGAACAACTCGCCTTGGAAAACCGGCCGGAATTACGTTCTTTAGTATATGAAAAGCGCGCCGTGCTGAATGAGGCAAAAGCCGCTTTGGTCGCCATGCTGCCGGGCCTGGAATTCGGCGGAAATTATAACTACAGCAGTAATAGTTTTTTGTTTAACAATGACTGGTGGAATGTAGGCAGTCAATTGGCTTGGAATTTGATGAGCTTAGTCCGTTATCCGGCAAAAATGGCGGAAATAGATGCGCAAACAACCCTGCTGGATACCGAAAGACTGGCAATGAGCATGGCGGTATTAACGCAGCTGCACCTGGGTTTCACCCAATATGCGCATGCACAACGCGAATTCTCCACCGCCAGCCTCTATCAAACCACGCAATCCCGCTTAGCGCAATTAGTCCGCGCCGGCTTAAACGCCGGCAGCAGCAGCGAACAAAACATGATCCGCGAAGACATGAATAGCATGGCGGCGGAAGTACGGCGAGATGTCACTTATGCCGACCTGGAAAACGCCTATGCGACTATCCTGGCGGCCATCGGCGCTGATCCCTTGCCTCCCGGAGTGCGGCTGGATCAACCCATAGCGGCTTTGACCGCAGACCTTGCCCTAACCCCCCAATATACTGAATTATTTCAGTAAATATCCGGACTTATTCTTATGGCTGACAAATCCAGTGAGACGCATTTAATCCGCTCTTTGGAACCACGTTTAATGTTTGATGCGGCCGCCGGTGAAACGCACGCCGAGACAGCTGCCCAACAAATCGCCCAGCAGCAAGCCGAGCCATCCCAGCCGGCTCCGGCTGCCCAGGCCCCTAGCGACACAACCGTACACGCTACTGCAGACCAAGCCGACACGCAAAACAGTGCGGATAGTTCCCTAACCAATACCAGCGCCGTACCTAACTCGCTCAGCGCCACGCTAAATTCCGCGTCCGACCTCAGCGTCATCGCCTCTGCCTTAGCCGAACACAGCATCACGCAGCAAACCGGAGCGGAATATGTCTTTGTCGATACCAGCGTTCCTGACTATCAAGCACTATTAACCGGCATTAACCCTGCGGCCCAGGTCGTGTTAATCAACAGCCAGCAGGACGGCGTCAGCCAAATCCAAGCCGCCTTGGCCGGACAGCAAGATGTGGCGGCTATTTATTTGATCAGCCACGGCGGCGCAGGTGAAATTGAACTGGGCTCTGCGCTGCTCAATAGCCAAACGATCAGTAGCCAATACGCCGCAGACTGGCAAATCATTGGCCAATCTTTGGCGAAAAATGCCGATATTATTATTTATGGCTGTGATTTTGCCGCCGGACCGTCCGGCCTGCAAGCGGTGAATGAACTCGCTACGCTCACCGGCGCCACTGTCGCGGCTTCAAACGACAATACCGGGGCTGCCGCCTTGGGCGGCAACTGGACTCTGGAAGTGCAAACCGGCCCAATTGACGCCGCACCCGTGCTAAACCCGCAAGCCTTGGCGGATTACCCCTATCTGCTGGATTTGTCCGACCCGCAATT
>CAVPMI010000050.1:0-80870 GCA_963705975.1 uncultured Pseudomonadota bacterium | reverse complement strand
GCCGTTTATAAATAATGCGCCGCCGCTTAGTAACAATGCAGCAACGTTTGTTAACAATGCGCCGCCAATTCTTGACAAACCTTTACTGAATAAAGTGGATATGCTCAATCAAAACTTTACCGGCATCACCATTACCGGCTTGCCGCTTATTGTAGAGGGCGTTTTAAACTTAAACGGCTCGCCGGTTAGCGTTGATCAGTTTATTCCGCTGGCGCAAATCGGCGGCTTAAGCTTTTCAGCTATCCCCGGCACTAAGTCAGCATCGCTCAGCTATCAAGTCGCCGACAACGCCAAGGGCAGCGGTGAAATTCACAACATCCAATCCTTAGCGTTTAATTTGATTTCTGATGTTGTTGCAGGCAATGACCACCCCGACAGTCATCAATTTAGCCCCAGCGACTTCGGTTTTACCGACCCGAATGACAATCCTGCCGACGTGCTGGGCGCATTGGTCGCAGGCACCGTGCCTTTAGGCGGATTTGCGGCCACGGCTGGTTTGGGTTCAGGCGCTGGTTCAGCCGCCGGCAGTCTAGGCATGGCTGCCGGCGGCGGGAGCGGGGGACTCACCCCCATAGCCGCCCTGATTGCCTTTGGCGGCAGGGCTTTCAGAAACCTCAGGCCTTTTACGCTGCCCTTGGCGCTGATTGCCGCCCTACTCTTCGTATTTTTCTTTAAAAATATCATCATCACCATTGAATCCGGAGAAGCCGGCGTGCTCTACCACCGCTTCAGCGGTACCGACACCGACACGATCTATCCGGAAGGCTTGCACATCATCAGCCCCTGGAACATCATGTACATTTACCAGGTGCGAAAGCAGGTGGCGCTGCATGAGTTCGATGTCATTTCCAATAAAGGATTAACCATTCATTTAGCGCTGGCCGTACGTTATCTGCCCGAATATGAATTGCTAGGCATTTTACATCAGCGCATCGGCCCGGATTATTTGCAAAGAGTTATCCTGCCGCAAATTGAATCGGTGATGCGCAAATCCTTGGGTAATTACAGTGCCGAGCAAATTTACACGAATGAAGAAGGCTTGTTGACCAAGACCATCCTCACCGCACTGGATGAGGTGGGCCGTAACTATGTGCATGTAGAGGACATAATCATCCGCAGCATTGTCTTGCCGCCGGAAATTATTAATGCCATTGAAGACAAGTTAAAACAGGAAGAATTTCTAAAATCCTATGAATTTCGGATACAAACCGCAGGCCAAGAAGGCCAACGCTTAAAAATTGAGGCCGACGCCATAAGAAACTACAACAAACTTGTCAATGACACCTTGACGACGACGAATTTAATGCATAAAGGCATCATGGCGACGCAAAAACTCGCGGACTCGCCTAACCCTAAAGTTGTGATCATTGGCTCCGGCAAGAACGGCATGCCGTTGATTCTCGGCAGTGATCAAACCCCGCCTGCCTCAGCGCCGGCGCCGGCGTCAATGCCTGCAGAGCCGCCAGCCGGCAAGCCGGAGCCAAGCGGCAAACCTGAGAAAGCAGACCAAGGCCATGAGTAAACGCAAAATCAGACTTTCACAGCTTGCCGGGCTAGCTTGGCTCTGTCTTGCCCTGTCCGCCATGGCGGATGAGGCGGCCCCGATGGTGCGCGGGTTATTGAAGCCGATACACGAAGCAACGCTTTCCGCCGAAATTCTGGCTAAAATCGCCGAAATGCCGGTCAAGGTCGGTAAGCGTTTTAAAAAAGGCGAGGTATTGGTGCGCTTTGAGTGCGACCGTTATAAAGCCGAATTTGACGTCGCGCAGGCAGAATACCAAGCGCGCAAAAAGACCTCGGATAATAATGCGGAACTCGCCACTTATAACGCCATCGCTAGCTTACAAGTCGAAGTTTCACATCTCGAAACCAAAAAGGCTAATGCGCAAATGGCGGCCAGCGTCGCAGTGCTGAGCGCCTGCACCATCGTCGCGCCCTGGGATGGCCGAGTTGTCGAATCACTGGCCAATCCTTACGAAACCATTTCTCCCGGCAAGGAATTGTTGCGGATTTTAAATGACAGCGTGTTGGAAATTGAAGTGCTGGCCCCGTCAAAATGGTTAAGCAAGGTTAAAGTCGGCACGCCTTTTATCTTCAGCATCGATGAAACCGGCAAACAGTACAGCGCCAAAATCTCCGCCATCGGCGCCAAGGTCGACCCGGTGAGTCAGACCGTGCGTTTGACGGGCACGCTGGACAATCAACAAGGCGAACTGTTAGCCGGCATGAGCGGCGGCGCAACCTTCAAAATTTCGGAGTAAACTGCTATGAAACCTATGGATTCAGCCGCAAGCACCGGGGTCTTAAGTACGGAATCCACCCCCTTACTGACATTATTGCATTTGGAAAGCCTCGCTCGAAAGGTGGAAGAATCTCAGGCCATGCCGTTTTTGATCGTCAATGAAACCCGCGCACTATTGAATTATCGGCAGGCGATTTTATTTAAAGCAGCCGATAACCAACAACAAACCCTGCGGGTGGCGGCGATTTCCAGCATTGCCGTGCTGGATAAAGACGCACCAATGCTGCAATGGCTGGAAAAAACCATCGCCGATGTATATCAAGCCGATAAAAACCCCCAGCCACGAGTTTTTCTGGCGCAGAATGTCAAAAGCAGCGAATTGTCGGCAGCGTGGCAGGAATACTCCTTGCCCTATATCGCTTGGGCGCCTTTCTATCTGCCCTCGGGAAACTTGCTGGGCGGCTTATGGCTCTCCAGGGAAACGCCGTGGAACGAACACGAGCTGATCTTATTAGGCCGGCTGTGCGACGCCTACGCCCACGCTTGGCATGCGTTACCGGGCTCAACAGCAAAACCCTTACTAAAAACTCCGGTCATCCGCGCCGCCGCAGTGGCGCTACTCGCGTCTCTTTTGATTCCGGTGCGGCTATCTGCGCTGGCGCCGGTGGAAGTCACTGCCGAACACCCGGATATCATCACCTCGCCTTTAGATGGCGTGATTGCGGAGATTTATATCAATCCCAATCAGCAGGTGCGCCTCGGTCAGGACTTATTGCGCTTTGAGGACACCCTATTAAGCAAGGATTTCGAAGTCGCGGAAAAATCCTTGGCCATCGCCAAGGCCGAGCATATGCGCGCCATGCAGGGCGCCTTCGGCGACGAAAAAAACAAAGCGGAAATGGCATTTTTAAAAGCCAAAGTCGATTTAGCCGTAGCGGAGCGCAGTTATGCCCAGGATGTGCTGAATAAAGTCGTCATCCCAGCGCCTAACGAAGGCGTGGCTGTGTTTCGGGATGTCGCAGATTGGCGCGGCAAGCCGGTAAAAACCGGAGAAAAAATCATGGAGATAGCCAATCCAAAACAGCTGTCCTTAAAACTCTTCTTGCCGGTAAAAGAGGCCATCGCCTTCCCGGAAGGCGCAGAAGTCAAAGCCTTTTTCGACGCGGACCCTTTACACCCGCTCTCCGCCATTGTGCACGACATCTCTTATCAAGCCGAAGTTGTGCAGAGCGACTTATTGGCATATCGCATCAATGCGCAACTCCCGGACCAGGCGCTGCCGGCGGGTATCCGCATAGGCTGGCAAGGCACGGCAAAAATCTACGGCGCACGCGTGCCTGTGCTGTACTACATACTGCGCCGGCCTTTTTCCGCCTTGCGGCAATACCTAGGGCTTTGACATGCAACCCATGGCGGAAATCGTCTTGCCGGAACTGCGTAGCGACATACGCTTAATGCCGGGGCCGACGGCGGCGGACGGTTCACCCAGTTGGACGCTGCACGATCCGGCGCGGGGCCGGTATTTCAGAATCAACTGGACGGCGTTTCACATCCTATCCTACTGGCCGGCGACGACGGCGCAAGCCCTGATCGAAAAGATCCACAACGAGACGACGTGCCGTTTAAACGTCGCCGAAGTGATCACCTTTATCAAATTTCTCTACAGTAACAACTTAACCCAAACAGCCGGCAATGCGGATTTTCTGGCCTATTATCAACAGTATCGGGCCACCCGTCCGGCCTGGTATTTAAGAATTCTGCATAACTACCTGTTTTTCCGCATCCCCTTAGTGCGACCGGACCATTTTTTGCGCAGCACCTTGCCGTTGCTGCGCTGGTGTTTTACGAGACAAACCCTGTATAGCTTAAGTCTGCTGGCCTTACTGGGCGCATATCTGGTCTCCAGACAGTGGGACGTCTTTTTAGGCAGTTTTCTGCATTTTTTTAATTGGCAAGGCGCTGTTTGCTATGCCTTAGCCATCACGCTGGCGAAAACCTTGCATGAACTCGGGCATGCCTATACGGCTGTTTATTACGGTTGTAAAGTGCCGACGATGGGCGTGGCGTTTATGGCCTTGCTTCCCATCCCTTATACCGATGTCACCGACGCCTGGCGCTTAAATTCCAGACGCCAGCGCGTAGCGGTGGGCGGCGGCGGCATTGTGGTGGAACTGGCTTTGGCGATTTTAGCGACCTTAGCCTGGAGTTTTATCCCGGACGGCGCGTTGCGTAGCGCGGTATTTGTGTTGGCCAGCAGTAGCTGGCTAATGACCATCAGCATTAACAGCAGTCCGTTTATGCGTTTCGACGGCTATTTTATGTTGTCCGACGCCTGGGGCATCGATAATCTACAGGCCCGCGCCTTCGCCTTGGCGCGCTGGCGGCTGCGGCGGCTATTATTCGCCACGCCGGAAAATAAGCCGGAAAGTTTGCCGAAACTGACCGAACAAAAACTAGTGGTCTACGCCTGGATTACCTGGGTCTATCGCTTGTTATTGTTTTTCGGTATCGCGCTGATGGTCTATCATTTTTGTTTCAAGCTGCTGGGCATCGTGTTATTCGGCGTGGAAATCGTGTTTTTTATAGCCCGGCCTATTGTTCAAGAAATACGAGTCTGGCGCACGATAGAACGGCGGCCTCTGCCGCTGTTGCGAAAATGCTGTTTAGCCGGCTTGCCTCTGTTGCTGGCTTTTCTGGTGTTATTTCCTTGGCAGCATACGCTGAGGATTCCGGCTTTGTTGGAATCCGAGCAACATCAGACTTTCTATGCGGTGGAACCCGCGCAGCTTAAAGAAATTGCCGTGCAACCCGGCGCCCGCGTCGCGCTGGACCAGGTGCTGTTCAAGCTGGAGTCGCCAAAGTTGGAAGATGATATTAGCTTAAGTACAAAACGCCGGGAATTATACCGCTTACGCATGGAAAGAGCCGCCACCGACTCTGAGGCCGCCGCGGATAGACAGGTGTCTATCGAGCAATACGCTACCGAATCCACGCGGCTGGCCGGTTTAAGCAAACAACGGGAGAGATTGACGATACGCGCGCCCTTTCCCGGCGTCATCGTCGATATGCAGCCGGATCTAAAACTGGGAAACTGGGTCAACATCGCCAACCCACTGGCAACCCTGATTGTTCCGCAACGCACGCTGGTGCAAGGCCTAGCCGCAGAAAACCAGGCAGCGGCACTATTGGCCGGGCAATCCGGGCGCTTTATACCGGAAGACGCCTTTAGCGACGCGATTGACATTCAGGTGACGGACATCAGCACCATTAATCTGCGCGAACTCGATCAGCCCTATTTAGCGTCTATTTTCGGCGGCGAGGTCGCGGTGAAAAAAGACGCAGCCGGCAAATTAACGCCCACAACGGCTTTGTTTTCGGTGCGCTGCACGCCGGTCGAGCCAATAACCGTCAGCAGAAAAACCCGTGGCACGCTAGTGATAGACGCCCAAGCCCGTAGCTTTATTGGGCGCTGGTTTGATAGTGCGTTGGCTTTGTTGATTCGGGAGAGTGGGTTTTAGGCTTTGGCGAGTCTAAGCTGTTGACCACCATACCAGCTTCCCCGGACACCAAAGCTTCTGTTGGCTGGGTTTGAAGAGAGGTTTGCTTTGAAAGGCTATTCGGATGTTAACAAACTGGGTAAATTTAGAAATTAGACTTCTAAGCAGGTTCATTCATATTCCCAACGATTCTAATAAAGAATTGTTGTGAATACAATAAGTGCCTTGAATCAATAGGTTATAAGTGTATTTTTAAGCTGGGGTTGATTTTTGAAAAGTCCAGTGAGTTAAGATTCTTGACCCTAATCCCCACTTTCGTCCCCACTAGATGGTGCTGTGCAACTTTTAGACGGTAGTAGCTTGTTGAGGTAGTGGGATAGAATAACCAAAAGCCTTCAATTGGAACTGTAAATACAAAATTGGTGATCGTACCAATCCGACCCATTTGCGACATTCGGATATGGATTTAAGTTTCCCGATAACTGTCATTGATAAAGTAGAATATCGACACATTGCCGTCACTGAAAACATTAAACAGTCCGTATCGTTTTGTCTAATGATTGGCTGTTCAGAAGCTCTGTATGTCTTGCCAATACTAGGTTATTTTCGTCAATATCGCGTTTTAATTCCAGCTTAACTAGGAGGACCCGCTGATCCTATATCCGCAAGCCCCCAGTAATTGAAGTATTGCCCGATACCACCCTCCAAAGAAGATAGCCGGTCTCGACCTTGTGCGGATATATGCTGACTAAAAGTTGTATTGGATATTATCCCAATAAAGGCTGCTAAGCGCTCGGCCTCTTCATTATCCGTTTTGCATAGATATTCTTCCCATTTTGCATCTTTATTGATCTTCCATAGTCCATATTCTGGGACGCATACAATAGAAAATTTACCATCTGTTACGGAGCTAAACCAAGAAAATATTTTTTTCTTGCTTTTCGTGCATTGGAAGGCAAAAAGAATGTTGATTTCTTGTATTGTAATTCTGTTTGCCTGAGATCTTTCTTCATCAAGGTCTAATCCTAAACTATGAAATTGATCGCATGAAGATTTGTAGTCTTCTACATGGTTTGATTCAAGACTCGATTTAACTTCAATTCTGGCAAGCACACTGTTGCGCAAGTAAACGCCTTCCTGAACACTATGTTTAATTAAAACTACAGGTGAAATTTGCTGGTCTATTAGTAAAATATCCTCCTGGGTCTTACTCCTGTATGTGTTTTTAAAAGACACGACAGTCCCTGTAGCACACTGTACCGTCGGAGGTAGCCATGGCTCCAATAAGCCATCTACCAAGAGCTCGCGAAAGCGGCCTTTTACCCCCTGATGTTCCAAAGCAGACTGCTGTTTCGCCAAGGCAAGAACACGCTGCGCATCAATAATCATTCTATCGCGGATGTAGTTATCCATTGGGTGGCACATTCTAAGATTCTCCAAATTGTAGTAGTTTGAATACCGCTACAGCTATTGATAGAGTGCTGACTCTAAGTATAAATCAATGGAAATCAATGGGGTCAGACTCGTTTGATTTTAACTTCTAAAACTAACAAAACAACAGGATATTTTATGTTTTCATAAAATCAATCGAGTCTGACCCCATTGGTTTAATAAACGGTGAAATTCAAAATGAATGGCATGGATACCACCATAAATTGCCAGAGAATCAATTTCTGTAAAAAGGCTGTCAAAAAAATAATCACCGACACCTTGTTCCTGACGATCATAAAATTTCCGACCTACTGCCAAATCGGCAATCGCAGTGCGTAGTACGCGGACTTTCATTCAAAATGAGAGCGTAATTCTTTTTTTGCTAGATCCCAATCCACCGTCTCGACAGCGTTGGATAAATAAGCAGCTTCAGTTTGTTTAAGCTCAGCTTCATGCCATGTCAGTTCAGGTAGAGCATCTTCTTCGTTGATTAAATCACCCCAGAGCGCTTCAATGATTTTGAATTTTTCTATGGCGGACAATTGATGGAGTTCGGAAATAGTCATGCACAGAATTTTGCATTTAAAGTAATGATTCTGATACTAGCCTAGATAGTTCCTCTAATCAAGTACTATGATTCATTACTAGCCAGCTTGTGGATGCAAAAAATATTTCCGCCTCACTGGAGTTTTATTATAAAACAATGGCTTATCGCAATTCTTTTAGAAATCAATGGGGTCAGACTCGTTTGATTTTAACTTCTAAGACTATCAAAACAACAGGATATTTTATGTTTTACATAAAATCAATCGAGTCTGACCCGAATGGCACTTACTTAAGAGTAAATATTTTTTAGTATCAATAGCTTAGGAACATCTTTGTCATATCTAAGGTTAAGGCGTAGGCTGGGTAGAGGAACGCGAAACCCAGCGATTTAGGCCGCCATGCTGGGTTTCACTTCGTTCTACCCAGCCTACTGCATATGCCACATATATCTATATGGCATTGAATTAATTATGCTTTTATACTTAAGTAAGTGTCATTCTGGTCAGTTCTCACTTTCCAATATTTGCGGGTTTAGCAGGTGCCGGAGTGGAGTAAACCGCACGACATAACCCGCCGGCAAGATTATGATAGCCATTGATGAATCTCACCCAAAAATATCCTCAAGCTTATTGGCATCCAGCGCCCGGTCAAACCAGGTTTCAATTTCCACTAAAGAGGCGTTGGCGATTTTGGCTGTCATATAAGGTGGAATTGCGCCAAAACGCTTGGCTAATACCTTTTGCAAAGCAAGCATTTCGCCTTCTATTTTACCTTCTGCTTTTCCTTCTGCTTTGCCTTCTGCTTTGCCTTTGGCTTCACCTTCGGCTTTGTAAGCCAGCGCCCATTCTTCAAGTTTATCAGCCAACATAAGATCAACCTCTTTCAAAGTTTCTATATCATCAGGTAATACAATACCGTATTCCGGGTGTCGCTTCAATGCGGCCCTAATCCAAACCGTAAACGTGCGGTCTAAATCCGGACGGTCTTTTAGCCAGTCACGCAATAGCGGCACTAACTGCGGTATCGTTTGCACACTGGCAGGATGCTCAATTCTAAATACCGCCGCCACCAGGTTTTTTTGCGACGGCAAATCGTTATCCAGATAAGCATTTTGGTCGATCACCACATACTTGCAGCGGGGCTTAAACTGTTCCACCAAACCCGGCACAGCCGGGATCAAATCGTAAATATCCGCCGCCGCCTTCCAGCGTGATTTTCCATTATATAGCACGATGGGCAAGATCGGCGGCAATAAGCCTTTGTCCAGTACTTCGCGGCGTTTGATCATGTCCTGATAAAGCAAACCTTGATACACCATCATCCTTAAGGCCATATACTTATCGACTCTGCTTTGGAACTCAATCAGCAGATAGAGGTAAAGCCATCGCCCGCCCACCTTAACCCGCCAGATGACATCGCTTTCACGTTGCCTATAATCTTCCGTAACATAGCCGCCGTTCACTCTTTCGAGCGTCGAGTAATCAAAGCTATGCAGCCATTCGTCTGGAATGAAGCCCATAATCAGATCGCGCACGAATTCCGGATTCGAAAAAAGCGCCTTGTAACCGCTGTCGTGATGTTTTGCCATGACATATTCTATAACGATAATTATTCTACTGCGTGCTAGGTGCTGGCAAAGCGTAAAATTTTAACCGTATTTGATAGGGCATAAGTTGACTCTACAGGGTGTCTAAAGACGCAATATCAAGCTTAATTGAAGCCCGATACTGTTTAATTTTGAGCTAAAATCAATGGTAAAATCAATGGAAATCAATGGGGTCAGGAAATCAATGGGGTCAGACTCGTTTGATTTTAACTTCTAAGACTATCAAAACAACAGGATATTTTATGTTTTACATAAAATCAATCAAGTCTGACCCCATTGTTTTGATGACTGATATTCTGCCTCGAACCTTAAGTTTCAAGCATACGCTCCAACTGTGGTTAGGTTGGAACGTGACCCAAAAGCAAATAGATGACAGAGATTCTATCTCTGGACTTCTGCTTTTGGTGGCTGAACAGTCGGTTGGCAACCGACCAGGACGAATTGAGCCTAGAGCTGTCAAACGACGACCTAAACCATACCCGCTTTTGACAAAGCCCAGGCACAATGCAAGGGAAGTGGTAAAAAAATGGGCATCCAAAAAAATCAAATAAGTATATCTTGTAAGCCACTGTTTTTATTATAATCACATCATTAAGTAAGTGCCATTCTAACCAGACCCCTTTTTACATGTAATCAGACTCAGTTAATTTTATTCATAGTCTCCTGGATGATTCCCGCCATGTTAATACTGTTCTGACCTATCAACATAATTGAATGCTCACCAGGCATTTCATGAATATCTATGTTATTAATATACTTACGCCATGCCATCCCATAAGACTCTTTTTTAAACAGCGAAAGATTTTCATCATCTGTAATTGGCTCAAAAAACAACACTTGTCCCGAGTAAGCTTTTGGCTTATAGGCAATATAGACAGTGCGCACTAAATTATCGTCAAAAATGTCCGGACGATAAATAGGCGTAGTCAAAAAAGCCAGCATTCTGTTCTTAATAGCCAGCAAGTATTTATTAAACAGCCTGACTAAATTCCCAGCACTAAGGCTTTTCAGCTTAGCTACATTTTCCCAAGCAGGCAGCCGATATTTATATGCCTCCGGCAAGCGCACATCGACCAAAACCACCAGACCAACCTGATGTCCGCGCAGTTGTAATTGTTGAGCCATCTCATAAACCAACAACCCGCCAAAGCAATGTCCGGCCAAAAAATAAGGTCCGGAGGGTTGTAGCAATAACATTTCTTCGATGTAGTGAGTTGCCAAAGCCTCTAGCGCCGGCAATACCAGTTTGCTGTTCGGTGGAGCGCCAATCCCATAGCGCAAACCGTAAATGGGTTGCTCGCTAGCGAAATGCTTAACCACCTGATTATCGATAGAATATTGCGCCCAAAACAGCGCCGGCTTATCGCCGCCTTGGCGGATAGAAAACAAGGAAAACCATTGTTTTGCTTCCAGTAATTTACCCTTGAGCAGAAATGCCATCACTTCTGCTTTCCGCTCAGCCAATTCAGCCTGTAAAACCGGGGTGATAATGCCCGGCGGCGCATTACAGCGCAGCTTTTCACCATCAACAAAAAGTTCTATATCCAGACTTCTGAGATGCGAGAGAAAGGCATAGGTACTCGATATTGAATGGGGCTCCCGGCTATTCTCTGCTTCCTGTTTTGTAACTCGCCAACGTCCGCTGCTGATACGCGGCTTTCCTTGGGCTTTTTCTGCATCACCGGTATAGACCATAGCTTCACGGCCGCTTCTTAATCTTAGCAAACGCCGTTGATAATAGTTTGGATGGCCTTCCAAACGATCTAAAACCTGCAAAGTATCCAAAGACACACGATAGCATTCGCCATACACAGTACCAATACCTAAGCCAGAGATTAACATTGGGTGAGTGGTTAAATCCACCAGTTCAGCGTCATCTAAAGCATCTGTAGATAAAAATTCAGCAGTTTCCAAGAGCTTATGATTAGCTCCATACGTCATTAATGAACCATAGACAAAAACATTTACAAATTCCATAGCTCTATTTAGGTGTGGTTATAGTTCTTTAAATTGGGAGTTTTTGCCAAGCCTAAACGCAAGCCTGTAGCCAAGCCAAAACAGCATCAGCATTTTCTGTAGGCGGAAAAATAGGATAAAACACTTTGACAATTTTGTTGTCCACTACAATAAAAGTCAGGCGTTTGTTTAATTTAGTAGCGACCTCCTCAACTTCAAACATCGGCAAAGCCATAGCAGCGGAGAATTCCAGCCTTTCATCGCTTAACAAACCGAAAGGTAATTGCATCCTCTCGGCAAATTCCTTTTGATAGACTGTGGATTGCGTGCTTAAGCCAAATAATTGAAAACCAGCCTCGCAAATACTTGAATAATTGGACTTAAACGTCAGCGCCTGTGGCGTACAGCCACGCGCGCCGGGAATATTATCCCAATTACAAGGTAATGAACTGGTAGGATTTCCTGTTAACGGATAGCAATAAATGATATAGCGGGATGGGCTAATAGCAGTAAAGTTTATCTCGCCGCCCGCTGTGCATGGCAGTGATATATCAGGCATCGTCATGCCTAATAGTTTATCGCCGGCGCCATCATCAACAGGCGCCGGCAAGCCTTCCGGAAGCTCTAAGTAGTTCATATTGTTTAAATTTATTATTTAGCTGCAAGCATAGATCATACGCTCAAAGTTTATCTGTTCCTCTGTCCAAGTGCTATAGTCAGAAAACTTGGCCAACTCTTCTTGGGTCAGCAACTTTAAAAGTGGCGTGTCGTTATACCTGAAGTCAACTAATTCATAAATTGTCATGCCGGACTGTTTTATAAAATCAAAGAACTCAGCATAAGAGTAATCAACTAAAATATGCTTAGCGTGTATTTCGACAAACAAATGCTTGACGATGCGGTTTAAGCTGTTTTTCATGCCTTTTAATACCTTGCCTTCCGCGCCATGCACATCAATCTTGACAATGCTGGGCGCTATCGAAAGATTCGCTATATAGCTATCGAAGGTTTCAGAAGCAACAGAAAACGCACCAGACTCATTATCTGTGGCTTTCATGGTTCTATTGCAAAAAGGAATGGAACCTTTACTGTCAGATAGAGCCACTTCATGTATATTAGCCGTCACCCCATTTCTCTGCATGTTGGCCTTTAATATATCAATAAAAGCCGGATTTGGCTCAAAACAATGGATATCGACAGTTTTACTAGTACTGCCGACCAAATTAGTGAAATAACCATAATGCGCGCCAATATCTGCAAAACTTATGTTCTGTTCTTTCGACAGTAATTCTATCAAGAATTTGCTTACAGACGGTTCATAAACCTTTCCAGGTTTGGTTTCCGCCGGGATGCTATTATCAGGGTCAAATAACTCAAATTCGACGCCAAAAACATTAAACTTTGAAAAGCTTTCTGTGGTCATTTTTCTTCCTAAACGTTATTTAATTGCAATAAATCCTTCAAAACATAAGTATTTCGCTATACTCATGTAATCTTTAAATCCGGCCCGCGTCAGAAACTCAATATTTGCATTTTCAGAAAAAGGCTCAAGCACCCCTTTCAGACTCATGGATTTATTATATATTTCTTCCGGAGAATAGTTGTTTTCAACTTTATATTCCATATAAATCTGATTTAATATATCTTGAAATCTGGCATCCGGCGCTCTAATTTTTTCAAAAAATATAAATGCCCCTCCCCAATTCAAAGCGTCATATATTTTATCAAAAACAGCTTGCCTATATTTTGGCAAGATAAACTGCAAGGTATAATAACTAATAATAAGGTCCGACTTTTTTAGCTCTTCATTAATAATATTGGCATGCATAAATTTTATGCTATCTATATTATATTTTTCAGAAGCTAAATTGATCATATCCTCTTCGCTATCCAGGCCTATATAAGACACATTTTTGCCGGTGTTCTTGGAATAGAGCGAGTGAAGCAATGCGCCGGTAGAACAACCTATATCATAGCAGACACTATCGTCACTCAAGAAAAAGTCCGAAAACTTTAATATGAGATTATGCCCTTCGGCATATAAAGGCACTGATTTACCGACATGGCTATCGAAATTTTTTGCCACTTCTCCAGCAAATGACCAAGAAGCATTAAGTGCCGTTATATTGTCTCCGACCAGTAATTTTCCGGCTTTATTTTCAATTGACATGTTAATTATGTATGGATGCTGAATTTTTTCATTGAGTTATTAATCTTATCCAGATTAAAAATTTCTTTATAATGCGGATTTCTTTGTCTAGGTTTTTCTATTTTATAGCCGGCAAGAATTTCATCCCAGACAGAATCTTCATCAGAGACGAAGGCTGTTATGTATTGCTTATAATATTTCTGAATCAATAAATGATTCTCAGGACTTATATTTTCTTTGTTGAGATTAAACAGATCAACAAAAATTGCCGAATGGGTTGCCTCATCTTTTCTATGTATATCAGTTATTACTCTACATATCTTTTGTACATAATCCAGATTAGAAAGTATGCTTAAATAAGCTGTTATCGCATTTTCCGATACGATGCTGGCAACAAATAAGGCTATTTCATACTCAACAGTAGACTGCTGCTTAGCTTGATCAACATATTCTTGAATTGCTAACCTGGAATTAAGCGTAAAGCCAATTTTTCTTGCATCGGCAATGATGTTTATGCCATACAAAGACATCAGCGTGTGATAACACTCATCTATCTGAATTTGTGATAACCGCAATTTATAATCATAGGAAACTTCAAGAAGTTCTGATCTTGTTATGGCTATCTTACAAAACGCACAAATTATTTCCTGCTCTATTATGATGGTTTTGTGGTTATAGATGAACCACGCCCATGAAAGCAACTCTGTTTGTACCTGGCAAGTTATGCCGCACCAAAAATCTTCGCTATAAAAAGGCAAATATTCTTTAGGAAAGTCCGGATGAGCAAGATCTGCGCCGATATTTTTGAAATCAGGCTGACAAACAACACCGGATTTTACTTCCCATTTGTCTAGAATTAATTTTTCCTTTCTTGATATCGGCATATAAGAACCAAAATTTTATATTCAACAAGCATAGTACCTGATTAAAAAAAAACTCAACAGCCGGCCATTTGGGGGGGGTGCTTGGCAGTCGGCAAAAATCCGTAGTATCTATAGCTAAAGTTAAGAATGCGTGGACGTGAAACGGCTATCCGGCGGATCAGCTTAAGTGTATAGCCCGTGAAAGATTACCTCGCGGTTAGAAACTAAACTCCTCTCTTGCCGCAGTTTCATCAACATTTGGATCGATCTTACGTCCATGCGCTTGGCTTGCCCAACAGAGCAGATCAATGCGTTCTGCAAGTTCGGCTACTGTCGGCGCTTCATAAATGTCCCGTAGGGACAACTCAATCTGGTACATAAGGTTTAGACTAGCAATGACTTGTGTTGCCAACAAGGAGTGCCCACCCAAAAAAAAGAAATGATCTTGCTTGCCCACATGTTCGACTTTTAGAACTTGCGACCAACTATTGGCCACTTGTTGCTCAATAGCCGAACTTGGCGCGACAAACTCCGCTTTTTCAAACAGGCTTTCCCAAACCGGCTCCGGCAAAGCCAGGCGATTTATCTTGCCGTTAAAGGTTAGCGCTAAGCCATCTAAGGCGATAAACGCCGTAGGCGCCATAAATTCCGGCAGCTTCCCGTCGAGATAACGGCGCAGTTCTTTACTATTAACAGATTGACTTTTGTCTGGCACGACATAAGCCAGCAAGCGATTTTCGCCGACTGCATCCTCTTTACACACCACGACGCACTCTGCAACACTGGGATGGGCTTTTAGGGCAATTTCAATTTCTTCCAGCTCGACGCGGTTACCGCGAATTTTTACCTGATTGTCCATCCGGCCTAAATATTCAAGCACACCATCTGCTGCATATCGGCCAATATCGCCGGTTTTAAACAGCATGCCTATGCCGTTATTAAAGACATTAGGCGTAAATCTTTCCGCCGTTAAATCCGGCCGTTTGTAGTAGCCGCTCGATAAGCCAACGCCACTGATATATATTTCCGCTTTATCGCCAATGGGCGCGGGTTGCAAATGTTCATCCAACAAATAAATTTGTAAATCCGTAGGCCGGCCAATAGGCACGGTTGCGCGCTCTGCATAGCGCTCACACTGCCAAAATGCCGCATAGTTCGCTTCATTCAAGCCATAAATATTCCACAACTCCGCCTTAAGCTCAGCAGCAAAAAAGGCTTGTTGGACTTGCATGGGTAGTGCTTCCCCGCTACATAAAACATAGCGTAAATGGCTACATTGTTGGATATTGGCTTGTGCCAAAAGCGCCTTCAGCAAAGAGGGCACAGCACTGATGACCGTGATCTGCTGTTGCGCAAGCAAACTAACCAGATAAGCCACATCCCGATTGCCTTCCGGACGTGGAATTACCACCGTTGCGCCGATCATTAAAGGCCAGAAAAACTCCCTGGAACTCCATGAGGATTTCAGCAGCACTCTGTCAGCGGCGTTTAACTCAAAAGCTTTCTGCTCCCATAACTCGCGCGTGCAGCAGACATAATGCGAAAGCATGACGCCTTTAGGCTTACCTGTCGAACCTGAGGTATACAGGATATACGCCAGACTTTCCGGTGGTATGTCTATCTCCAGATTTGCCTGGCTGTGCAAAGCTATTTCCGCCTGGATGTCATCCACACAGACCAGTTGCACCAACTGCTGAAAGGTCTCGTTAACAAACCGCTTTTGTGTTACAAGTAAGGCTGCCTGAACATCTTCAAGTATGTCAGTGGATCTTTGTCTAGGAAAATTGGGATCAAGAGGCGCCAAAGCGCCGCCGGCTTTGATGATACCGAGGACGGCAACCGCCAAATCCAAGCCGAGATCCATGCAGATAGCGACAGGCATGCCAGGCTTCACACCCAGGCTTTGCAGGTAGCGGGCGAGTTGATTGGCAAGACCATTGAGTTCCTGATAGCTGATTTGGGCATTTTCCAAGCACAGCGCCACGGCTTCAGGCGTTTTTGCCACCTGTAATTCAACTAGTTTATGTAGGCAGATATTTTTTGGATAGTCATCTTCGCTGGGGTTCCAGTGGGTCATCTGCTTATTCCTTGCTTACAGGAATTCGGCATTTGCGCAAACCAGTCCCGGTTAGGGTCTTGGGCAAAGGAGAATATGCGGGATTCATCAGTGTTTTTTGTGGTTAAACGTTAAGTTGCAGCTTTTCGCCAACAGGTGTGGACGATGCAGTTGCCTTGCATTTAACCAACAGTAGACTACAAAAACAATAAGACCTAAGTACAATCTTTGCCAATCCGTACGCGTAGATTTTCCGCGTTACGTCGTCAGGTTAGCGAGAAGACACCCGCAACGATGAGGAAATCCGCTAAGGCTATGGATCTAAGCCTCCAATTCGACTTAAATATTCTTCCGCAGTCAGCGGCGTTTGTCTTTTAACTTCGTTAAGCAAGTAAGCGGCGGCTGTTTCTGCATCCACACCAAACTCCACGACCAGACGCTGCTGTTCGCTCGCAATTTTACCTGTCCGGCTAAATGCCGCCATAGTTAAACTCTTAATAATATCTCCGGGTTCTGACCCCGGCCAAAACTTCTCCCCTAATTGCTCCATTGCTGCGGCTAATTCTGCTGACAGGGTTATTGCGTAAGTTTTGCCGCTGTTTTCGGCTAAACGCTTTCTATATTCCTGCATTTTTTTCGCTGGTATTTTTGCCATATTAAGGTAAACTCATTTGTTTCATTAAACTGAGCGCTTCTGGTTATGCGTCGAGCAATCTGCGTATCAGTAATGACTGCATATCTCGACTGCCATCCGCAATCAGGACAATATATACAGCTTGACCGGTGATCCAATAAATTACGCGATAAGGTTTGAAAAAAGTTTGCCTGTACTCCTGAATGCCTAACGCACCTAGCTCTTTCGGGTAAGTACCGCGCTCAGGATAGTCTATCAAGTCTTCGACAACAGTCAGCAACTCATCCAGCACATAGTTGCCGCTAGCCTCAGAATCAAATTTGGCAATGTAATCGGAGAGGGCCGCTAAATCTTGCTCTGCATCTTTTGTGAGCAAGACCTCGTAACGTTTTTCGGGCATTATTCAGCGCGGCGTTTTACTCAAAGGCGTTCGACAACTTCTGCTACCGGTTTGACTTGAGTGGAATAGTGCATAAGGAAACCCCAGCGGTCAAAAATAGGGCTTAATATAGTCTTTTATTGGTCTTCAAACAAGTCTAGCTGGGAAAATGCTAAAAATGAGAACAGAACATTTTAAGCTTAAAGTCAAAAAGGTAGTCTGTAATCTGCTTACCGTTCACAAGTGTTTCCGGCAACTTACAGGTTTACCGGAAACACCCAGCTTAAATTGACTTATTCCGGCTTACCGGAACTTATACACCGAATAATACTACCTATCAAACACATCCGACAAATGTTGAGCATCAATTGCACGGTCAAACCAGCGCTCAATATCTTCCAGACTAGCAGAAACAATTTTGACCATCATCTCGGCTGGCAACATTCCAAAGCGCTTAGTAAGTAGTTTTTGCAGCGCTAACGCCTCGCCTTCTTGCTTGCCTTCTTGCTTGCCTTCTTGCCTACCTTCTTGCCTACCTTCTTGCCTGCCTTCTTGTCTGCCTTCTTGTCTGCCTTCTTGTCTAAGTATTTGTGCTAAGCCCATGATTTCACCTTCGTCATTCAGATAGTGTGCTCGGTATTCATCGATTTCCTGCTCACTGAGATTGGCATAATAATCGATAAAATCCACATATTTACTTTGCTTGTCCGCATTTTTTTCAAATTGTACCAAGCCTAGTTGTGCTGCGGAATAAATTTGCAGCCGATCCTCTTTAGCATAGTGCATGTTCGGCAAATTCAGCCGGGCGACAATATTATCGCTGTCTTGATAATCTTTTGCCGGTAAACGCTTTAAATCGCAGGCCAAATAGTTGAATTGCAGATAGCTTAGCTGTTCGCTGCCTAAGCGCAAACTGTTCGGCTTTTTTCCTTCATGCAGAAATATCACCACCGGCACGACGCGATCCGTTGCCATTAATTCCGCTAAGTCCAGGCAATAATGCGCCAAGCGGTGTATGGAAAAACGGCTGGTTTGGCTTTCTTCTTCGATCACAAACACGATCGCTGTCCGCTCGCCGTCCGGCCATTCGACCAGTAACGGCACATCCAGTTCACGGAAGCGGTCGCCTAAGCGTTCTTTCAATTGTTCTTGGCGAATGGGAATTATACGCGTCTGGGCGATGTTTGGCCCGGCTTCTTGCGGGGCGAAAAAGGCCAAGGCCTGATGCGGATAGTCTAGCACCAGGTTTTTGAAATTTTGATCGTGCATGATGGCAGCGGGGAGTTGTGTGCTTTGGTTAAATTATTTTATCGATTCTAAGGCTTTTTCTGCCAATAAGGGGGGCTTTTGCGTAAATACTGGGGACAGCTTGCGTTTTAAGGTTGAAGTCAAAACGTGGTCTGTCCCCAACGTCCTTTGTCCTTTGCACCGAAAAATACTACCTATCAAACACATCCGACAAATGTTGAGCATCAATTGCACGGTCAAACCAGCGCTCAATATCTTCCAGACTAGCAGAAACAATTTTGACCATCATCTCGGCTGGCAACATTCCAAAGCGCTTAGTAAGTAGTTTTTGCAGCGCTAACGCCTCGCCTTCTTGCTTGCCTTCTTGCCTACCTTCTTGCCTGCCTTCTTGCCTACCTTCTTGTCTAAGTATTTGTGCTAAGCCCATGATTTCACCTTCGTCATTCAGATAGTGTGCTCGGTATTCATCGATTTCCTGCTCACTGAGATTGGCATAATAATCGATAAAATCCACATATTTACTTTGCTTGTCCGCATTTTTTTCAAATTGTACCAAGCCTAGTTGTGCTGCGGAATAAATTTGCAGCCGATCCTCTTTAGCATAGTGCATGTTCGGCAAATTCAGCCGGGCGACAATATTATCGCTGTCTTGATAATCTTTTGCCGGTAAACGCTTTAAATCGCAGGCCAAATAGTTGAATTGCAGATAGCTTAGCTGTTCGCTGCCTAAGCGCAAACTGTTCGGCCTTTTTCCGTCATGCAGAAATATCACCACCGGCACGACGCGATCCGTTGCCATTAATTCCGCTAAGTCCAGGCAATAATGCGCCAAGCGGTGTATGGAAAAACGGCTGGTTTGGCTTTCTTCTTCGATCACAAACACGATCGCTGTCCGCTCGCCGTCGGGCCATTCGACCAGTAAGGGCACATCCAGTTCACGGAAGCGGTCGCCTAAGCGTTCTTTCAATTGTTCTTGGCGAATGGGAATTATACGCGTCTGGGCGATGTTTGGCCCGGCTTCTTGCGGGGCGAAAAAGGCCAAGGCCTGATGCGGATAGTCTAGCACCAGGTTTTTGAAATTTTGATCGTGCATGATGGCAGCGGGGAGTTGTGTGCTTTGGTTAAATTATTTTATCGATTCTAAGGCTTTTTCTGCCAATAAGGGAGGCTTTTGCGTAAATACTGGGGACAGCTTGCGTTTTAAGGTTAAAGTCAAAACGTGGTCTGTCCACAATGTTCCCATTAAATTAGCCCTTTCGAAGGCTAAGTGCTGAGGTTTTTAACTTACTTGTCCTAAATCACCCGCGAAAACTGCTGCTGTTTCTGCGCCAAATATTTATCGAACACCATGCAAATATTCCGAATCAACAAGCGCCCGCCCGGCAATACCTGTATACCCTCGGCGTTTAAACTCAACAATCCATCAATTTGCATAACCTGCAAATTCTCCAATTCCCCGGCAAAATAGTCAGCAAAACGAATATTAAACTCCGCCTCAATCTTACTGAAAGTCAAATCGAAATGACAAATCAACTGACTAATCACCGCCCGCCGCAATATATCGTCGGCATCCAATTCCACGCCACGGAAAACCGGCAACCTACCGGAAGCAAGCGCAGCTGCGTATTCGTCCAGTTCTTTGAAGTTCTGGATATAGGCATCCCCTACCCTGCCTATGGAAGTAACCCCCAAGCCGATCAGATCGCAATCCGAATGGGTAGAATAGCCTTGAAAATTCCGATACAGTTTACCCTCGCGCTGCGCGACCGCCAGTTCATCATCCGGTTTAGCAAAGTGATCCATGCCGATATACACATAACCGGCATCGGCCAGTTTTTGGCCGACCATCTGCAAAATAGCCAGTTTCACCGCCGGCGTCGGCATATCGGCATCGTTGATTTGCCGCTGGGTTTTAAAGCGGCTAGGCATGTGCGCATAATTAAAGATCGAAAAACGCTCCGGCGCATACGCCAAAATTTGCTCCAAAGTTGCGGCGAAAGTCGCTACGTTCTGCAACGGCAAGCCATAAATCAAGTCAATATTGGTAGACCGAAACCCTTCCTTGCGAGCAGCTTCCAGCACCGCAAACGTCTGCTCTTTGCTTTGCAGACGATTGACAGCTTTTTGCACCTCGGGATCGAAATCCTGTAAACCCAGACTGATGCGGTTAAAACCCAATTCGCGAAGTTGGGCGATGGTTTGCTCGTTGGTTTCGCGTGGATCGACTTCGATCGAATACTCGCCTTGATCGTCATTGCGCAAATTAAAGTGCTGACGCGTCGCATCCATCAACTGCTGCATTTGCGGGAAACTTAGAAAAGTCGGCGTACCGCCGCCCCAATGCAGTTGATTGACTGGCCGGTTGCTATCGAATAAACCGCCCAGCATGGCCATTTCCTTATAAACATTATCCAGATAAGGCTCAGCATGCGCTCTATTCTTGGTAATGATCTTATTGCAGGCGCAATAAAAACACACGGTATCGCAAAAGGGGATATGGAAATACAACGACAGCGGCCCGCCGGCGGCGTTGGATTGCGCTATATGCCGGCGATAGTCAGCATCGCCGAAACCTTCATGCAATTCCAGCGCTGTCGGATACGAGGTATAACGCGGACCCGACTTGTCATAGCGCTGAATAAGCTCAAGGTCGAATTTGAGGGTTTGATCCATTATTTAACTTCTTGATTAATGACGATGCTGACAGCTTGCTCACTCGGCGGTACGCTGAGTTCCACAGTGCCGATAAAATCACCGGCCTGGCTCATCGCATTACCGGTTTTCGAAATCCGGGCGACAATTCTTAATTGTTTAAAATCGGCCAAACGCATATTCGGCTGCATAGCCAGCGTGTCGTTTAGATCCACGCTCAACGGCAAATCCGCTACCTGTTTGCGGACGATAGCCAAAGGCATTTTCGGCCCATTCAAAGCTTGGGCATAAATAAACACGGTTTGTTGTGCTTGAGCCTGGTCTTTTACCTTGGCATCCAAATCCACCATTACATGAATATTTGTGGTGATCTCAACTTTGGCGGACGCGGCTGGTTGACTACCAACTTCCGCTATCATTTGCCGGATTTGCGGTTGCGCAGGAGAATCAACCGGCAACAGTGCAGCCAGTTTTTGCCAAAAAGCGACGGCTTCTGCGGCTTCGCCGGCCTCGGCTTTTACCATGCCGGCCATCCACAACGCATCGCTGTTGTCCGGCTCCAATTGCACGGCTTTTAAAGCTAAGGCGGCGGGTTCGCCGCTTAACTGACCGTCATGCGTCAAGGCCAATAATTCTGCGTAATTCAGCATCACTTCCACATTGTTCGGCTGTAACTGATTTAACTTGCCGAACACTTGCGCGGCCTGCGGAAATTGTTCAAGATATTTATAGGTTTTACCCAGCATCAACCAACCTTGCAGATCGGTGGGATTTTGTTTCAAACGTTCCACCAACTGTGGAATCATGTTTTTAACCTTAGCCAGGGTTTCCTGCTTGGCCTGCTGCGCCTCGACTTTCTGTATAGCCTCCGGATCGGCTAAATGAAAATAAAGTACCACGCTCAAAGCCGGCAACAACAGCACCAGCAACGGAACCAGCCAGCGGCCATCACCGCCGGATTCAGCCGGCTTGGCCTCGGTTTGCAAATCATCGTTTAAGCTTGACTGCAATTCCAGATACTGCGCTTCATACTGGTGTGGTAATAACACGCCATCCTGTAATTGTTGTTTCAATTCGGCGAGCCTGTCTTGGGCTATTTTCACGTTGCGTTGCTCGCCGTCGGCGCTGGTTAACGCCGTTTTTTTAAACAGCGGCAATACCACGATTAACACAGCCACAACCAGCATTAGCGCCGCTAGGGACCAAAATAGCATGTTCAATCCTTGTCACCTTTTTCTAGAATGGCGCTAAGCCGGCTTTGTTGCTCCGGACTTAAGGTCGGCGTAGCCGCAGATTTTTTCCGCCGAATAATGAGCAGCACCGAAACCAGGCCTACGAGTAAAAACAACAGCGGCCCGAGCCAGAGTAAACCGGTTTTCAATTTAAACGCCGGTTTATATAACACGAAGTCCCCGTAACGTTCGGTCATAAAATCGACGATTTGTTGCTTGGACTGACCTTGTTGCAGCATTTCATAGACCTGTCTGCGCAAATCCTTGGCCAAATCAGCATTGGAATCGGCTATGGTCTGGTTTTGACAGACCAGACAACGCAGTTCGGTAATCAAACTTTGATAGGCCTGCTCTTGTTCCGGCTGTTTGAAATCCCGATATTCGACCGCAGACCAAACCGGGCAAGTAACTAACAGCAATAGACATAAGCTAAACATTCTCATGCCGCTTCCGCCTGTAATTGTTGAATCAGCGGTAGAAAAATCCGCTCCACATCGCCAGGCCCGACAGGTCCCGTGTGTTTATAACGAATTACGCCGCGTTTATCGATCACAAAGGTTTCCGGCACGCCGTAAACCCCATAATCGATACCGGTACGGCCATCCTGATCCATAATACTGACCGTGTAGGGGTTGCCGAGTTTCTGCAACCAAGCCGCGCCGGCAGCCGGCTCATCCTTATAATTCAGGCCAATAATAGGCAACACATGCTGCTGCGAAAACTGCACCAACAGTGGATGCTCATCACGGCAGGATACACACCAAGATGCCCAGACATTCAAAAGCCAAACCTGTCCATGCATATCGCTTTGTCTCAGAGTTTTATCCGGACTGGACAAAATAGGCAAGGCAAACGCCGGAGCCGGTTTATCGATTAAAGGCGAAGGTATGTCCTTGGGATTTAATTTCAAACCTATGGCCAGAAAAACAGCCAGGGTTATAAACAGTAACAGCGGCAGTAAATACTTAAACATGGGCAACAACAGGTTTCAGAGTTTTAAGGCGATAGCGCCGGTCACAAGCCGCCAGCAAACCGCCGCAAGCCATTAATACGCCACCCATCCAGATCCAACGGATAAAGGCTTTATAGTAAATACGTAAACTCCAAGCGCCGTCATTGCCTAAGGGCTCGCCTATCGCCACAAACAAATCACGGAATACTCCGGCATCAATCGCGGCTTCAGTCATCGGCATGGTTTGCACCCGGTACACGCGTTTTTGCGGCTTGAGTTCGGCGACGGTTTCACCGTGATAATCCACAGTTAAATAGCCCTGCTGCGCCTGATAATTCGGGCCTTGGGTCAAATTAATGCCATGAAACTTGAATACATAACCAAATAAATCCAACGTTTCGCCCGGCGCTAAGCGCACATCGCGCTCTATGCTGTACACCGAAGTAAAGGTAATGCCGATCACAAATACCGCAATCCCCAGATGCGCCAGCGTCATGCCGTAAAAACCGCTGGGGATTTGCTTTAAGCGGGCGAACGACCAGCTTTGTAGACGTTGCTGGAAGGCAATAGAAGACACCAATACTGTCCACAGCGCCAAACTCATGCCGAGCACGGCAGCCCAGGAATAAAACGGCATACATAATGGCGTGAGCAGGGCCACGCCGATACAAACAGCAGCCGGCCATAACAAACGCCCACCGAGTTTCTTTAGATCATCGCTTTTCCAACGGATTAACACCCCAAAGCCGACAACCACAGCCAAAGGCGCCATCAACGGGATAAACACCGCGTTAAAATACGGCGGACCGACCGAGAGCTTGCCCAAGCCCAGCGCATCAATCACTAAGGGATATAAAGTTCCGAGCAGAATGCTGCAAGCCGTCACGACCAACAATACATTATTGACCAATAACGCCGACTCCCGCGACACCAACTCAAAACCGGCGCTGCTTTTCACCTGTGGCGCCCGAATCGCGTACAACAGCAAAGAGCCGCCAACTACCAGCGACAGAAACACCAAAATAAAAATCCCGCGAGAAGGGTCGCTGGCGAACGCATGCACCGAAGTTAACACCCCGGAACGCACCAAAAACGTACCTAGCAAGCTTAAGGAAAACGCAAAAATCGCCAGTAACACCGTCCAGGTTTTAAACACGCCGCGTTTTTCGGTCGCGGCCAGCGAATGCGTTAACGCCGTACCGACCAACCACGGCATAAACGAAGCGTTTTCCACCGGATCCCAAAACCACCAACCGCCCCAGCCCAGTTCGTAATACGCCCACCAACTGCCTAAGGTGATACCCATGGTCAAAAACATCCAGGCGACATTGGTCCAGGGCCGCGACCAACGCGCCCAGGCCGAATCCAGTTTGCCTTCCAATAAGGCGGCAATCGAAAACGCAAACGCTACCGAAAAGCCGACATAGCCCATATACAACATCGGCGGATGAATCGCCAAACCCGGATCTTGCAATAGCGGGTTCAAATCCCGGCCTTCAAGGGGGGACGGGAATAAGCGCGCAAACGGATTGGACGTAAACAACAAAAACAGAATAAAGCCGATACTGACCAACCCCATCACGCCCAAGACTCGAGCGCGGGTGCTGTCCGGAATTTGCTTGCTGAAACCGGCGACCAAGCCGGTCCAAATGGACAAGGTCAAACCCCAGAGCAATAAGGAACCTTCATGCGCTCCCCAGACTCCGGAAATCAGATATAAAAAAGGCAAAGCGGTATTGGAATTGTGCGCGATATACGCTACCGAAAAATCATGCACGATACAACTGTAGGTTAAACAGCCGTAGGACAAGGCCATGAAAAACAATTGCCCGAAAGCCGCCGGTTTAGCAACGTGCACCCAGCCGGAAATGCCTTTGGCTGCACCGAAAATCGGCACGACTCCCTGCACTACAGCCATGCACAGGGCTAAAATTAACGCAAAATGGCCTAATTCCGGGATCATGGCTGTGCCTTGGCTTTCTTCAAACTACCGGCAACTTCCGGCGGCATATAATTTTCATCATGCTTAGCCAGCACCTCTTCGGCCACAAACACGCCGCGACTATCCAGCCGGCCTTTGGCCACGATGCCCTGCCCTTCTCGAAACAAATCCGGCAGGATGCCGGTGTATTCCACTTTAACTTCTTTACTGAAATCGCTCAGCGTAAAGCGCACCAGCAAATTGGCGTCCGGCCTGACTACGCTGCCCTTCACCACCATGCCGCCGATGCGGAACTGGGTGTTCTGCGGGGCTTTACCGTCCGCCACATCGCTGGTGGAGAAAAAATACATCAGATTTTCGTCAAACGCCTTTAAGGCAAAGGCAGCGGCCAAACCCAGACCGGCCAACATCAGGCCGACCAATATTAAACGTTTTTTTCTGGCTGGTTTCATGGTGCGGCGCGTTTTTGTTTCAGGGTTAACTGGCGCAGCAATTGTTTATGTTGCAGCACCGGCCAAAGAATATTGACCAATAAGACTAAAAAAGTCACGCCATACGCTGTCCAGACGTAAAAAGCGTAACCGCCCATAGCGAAGAAGGACTCTAAATTCATGCGTTTTTCTCCAACAAATATTTTACCCATTGCGAGGAAGCTTCACGTTTCAACAATTCCAGCTTAGCGTTTTGCAACACCGCCAGCAGATAGTAGAACTTAAACGCCAAGGCCATCAATAACAACGGAATCAACATACTGATATGGATGGAGGGTTTATCCAATTTCGTTACTGTGGGGCCTTGATGTAGGGTACTCCACCATTCCACCGAGTAATGAATAATCGGCACATTCACCACGCCGACCAGTGCTAAAATAGCCACGGCTCTGGCCGCCATGCGTTTATCCTCGATTGCGGCGTAAAGACTGATGATGCCCAGGTATTGAAACAACAAAATCAATTCGAAGGTCAAACGCGCATCCCATACCCACCAAGTGCCCCACATGGGTTTACCCCATAAGGAACCCGTGACTAGCGCCACAAAGGTAAAACCCGCGCCTATCGGCGCGCTGCTGATCAGCATAATCTCCGCCAGCTTAATCCGCCAAACCATGGCGATAGCCGCCATCACCGCCATCAATACATAGATAAACAGCGACATCCAGGCCGCAGGCACATGAATGTAAATAATCCGATAACTATCGCCTTGCTGATAATCGGTAGGCGCCAACACTAAACCACCATACAATCCGGCCAGCAACAGCAGCAGAAAAATCGCCGTTAGCCAAGGGATAAACCGCTCCGCCAACGCATAAAAATGCGGCGGGGACGCCATGCGATGAAAAAACCGGCCTACTGCATCAGGTATAACGGACATACTAATTTACACTCATTTTCAAAGCCGCCGCTGTCGGTAAGGGCACCAAAACCAAGGCGGCAAGCAACATAGACAATAATATATTTAACTGGGCGCTAACCGGCAAACCCTCGGCCGCCCTAGACACTGCGCTGCTGGCAAAAATCAGGACCGGTACATACAACGGCAGCACCAACAAAGATAGAATCATGCCTCCGCGCCTTAAGCCCACCGTCAAAGCCACGCCAATAGCGCCGATAAGACTTAACAGCGGAGTAGCTAAGATTAAAGTCAGCCATAAAGTTCCCATAGCCGTTTCCGGCAAACCTAAAAACAGCGCCAATAACGGCGCGGCCAGCAGTAAAGGCAGGCCGGTAACCAGCCAATGCGCGAGAATTTTACCCAGCACTAAAATAGATAAAAAATGCGGACTTAGCAGCATTTGCTCCAAAGAACCATCATCAAAATCCGTTCTAAACAAGCTATCCAAGGATAATAAAGCCGCCAGCAAAGCCGATACCCAGATCACGCCCGGAGCCATAGCTTGCAGTAAATGCGGCTGGGCGCCGACTGCCAAAGGAAACATCGTCACCACCAGCACAAAAAACAATAAGGGATTAGCCATCTCGGCGCGCCGCCGAAACGCCAAGAGTAAATCGCGCTGGATAATAGCGAAAAATGCGCTGCTTAACGACATAAATCTAAATGCACGCGTTGCAGGTTTTCATACGGCAGGCTTAAATCATGATGCGAAGTCAATATTACCATGCCGCCTTGCTGTACATGGGTTTCGATCAAGGATTCAATCAATTCTATACCTTGCTTATCTAAGGAAGTAAACGGCTCATCCAGTATCCAGAGTACATTATGGGTAATCAACAAACGAGCCAAGGATACGCGGCGCTTTTGACCGGCGGACAAGGTGTGCACGCTATTGTCGTCGTAGCCGGCTAATTGCACTTTTTGCAACGCCTGCTGTATATCGTAATGTCCCGGTATACTCAGCGCCAGCGCAAATTGTAGATTTTCCAACACGCTAAGTTCTTTTTTAATGCCGTCGTTATGTCCGACATAGGCCATATCGGCGAAATAACTGCTCTCGGCCAAGGAAAAACCGCACCAGCTAATTTCGCCGGCGTCGGGCTCCCTAAAGCCGCACAACAGCCGCAATAAAGACGTCTTGCCGCTACCGTTGCTGCCTTCCAGCAACATTACCTGACCGGGAGTCAGTTTAAAACTCAAACCGGAGAACAGCAATCGATCATCGCGTTCACAGCTCAAATTATTGACAGCTAATAAAATTTGCTTTGGCTGCTCCACGATATATTAATGATCCAATTTGCAAAGCTGGACATTTTACCAAGAAATTCAGATTATTTAACAATTCAAATCACTTATGCATTTCGCAACTGGGCAACTTCAATTTCAGTTAAACCGGTTTTAGCCGCTATCGTGGCATCGTCAAGTATGTCTAAGAATTGCTTGGCAATCTCCAAGGCCTTGCGCTGCTCGCCCAATTTCAGCCCTTCTTCTAACCCTTCTTCACGACCTTCTACGCGTCCATCCTGTAAAGCTTTTTGGATAGAACCGCGCTGCAAACGAATGAAATCGAAGCGCCGGTCCTAGGCTTCCAGTTCTTCATCGCTCAAACCGGCTAGATTGGCAATATCAAAGGCCTGGTGAATATGCGTTTGCTGCGCCAACGTATCCGGAATAAAGCTTAAGGAGCCGGCATTTTTGACAAAATACAGCCAACGATCTTTGGCGGTCTGCAAATCCGCTTCTTCTAAGGTAAATTTGGGTAATTCAATATACATCAAGAAAGCGCATAGTGAACCTTTGTCCACAGACATAGTTATCAAGATTATGACATTTAAAACAGTTTTCCCCAACGGAAAAACCGGCACAAAGCCGGTTTTCATTGTTTAAGGCGGAATTTAAGCAGAAAGTTACTTGATTAACGCAACAGATCCGTAACTTTTAACCTTTAAGTGCCAGTCGAGCCAGGCAATACCCCCGTTCGCCCTGAGCTTGTCGAAGGGGGAGCGAGTATTAGCTTAAGCCACCACCTTAAAATCCCCCGCACTCAAATCCGCCGGATGGCTGTTAACGCCCACTACTGCGATTTCCACCGGAGCGATGCCGCTGGAGCCCTCGGCTTCATAATAGAGCCCTCCGGTCCCGCCGTTATAGTAAAGGAAGTCGGCCGGACTAGCCGCACTGGCAGCGTTGCTGAAGTTTGCCGCTGCCAAACTACTTTCTCCGGCGAAGGCGGTGAAGACGGCTGCTGACAATTCGATTTGGCCGGTGTTTTCGATCAAATTACTGATAATGGCCGGACTTCCGGTCAACGGCGTATTGAACACATAGTCTGTGTGATCAATTTCCTCAATGCCGCCGTTGCTTTGAGTCGCATACAGGTTGCCTGCGCTATCCAGCACCAGATCGGTCGGCGAATTTAAGCCGCCGGCAAGCGTACTGACGCTATGCGTACTGGCGGCGTATTCATCTATGTTGCCGTTTTTGGTGTCGGCAAAATAGACGTTGCCCGCACTGTCAACAGCGATGCCATTAGGGGCGTTCAAACCGCTGACCAAGGTAGTGACCTGATGGGTGACGGCTTGGATTTCCTTAATGGCGTTATTGCCGGTGTCCGCCACGAACAAGTCGCCGGCGCTATCGATGGCAATGCTTTGCGGCATGATAAAGCCAGTCGCTAAGGTGGTCAGCGTGTGCGTGCCGGCGACGATTTCCTTGACGGCGTTGCTCTCGGCGATAAACACATCGCCTTTGCTGTCCGTAACCATCCCCGCGCCCATCGGCGCATACAGGCTACTGGTCAGCGTGCTGACGGTATCGGTACCGGCGCCGACTTCCACGATGCTATTGTGATAGCTGTCGAAGGCGAAGACATCGCCGGCGCTGTCCACGGCAATACTGGTAACCGGGTTATGGAATCCGCTGAGCAGCGTGGTGATGGTAGTGCCGCCGGCGATGATTTCCTGGATGCTGTTAGTGCTGCTGTTGACCAGGAACACATCGCCGCTGCTATCCACAGCAACCGCCGCCGCTTTACTGACGCCTTCGGCCTGCAGGATTTGCGGCACATCGGTCGCGGCAACACCGCTGACAATGACGGCCTGGGCAGTAATCGCTGCCCCGCTATCGCTATCCCAATTGCTCGCTGCTGTCAGATTATAGGCCGCGCCGCTGAGCGTACTTGCGCCATTGGCGTTAACAAAGGCGTTGAGCGTTTCTTGGTCGGTGCTGCTGAGGGAGACGGTGAAGCCATTAGCAGTGAGGTTGCTGAGGGTATCGTTGCTGTTGAAGGTATAACTGCTGACACCGCCGCTTAGCGTTAAATCGCCCAAGACTATACCGCTGCCCGGCAGATTAAGATTAGCGCCGGTAAAGGTAAACACGCCGTTGGCCGCATTATAGCTGACGCCGGATACGCTTGGTTGCAAGCTAATCAGAGTTCCGCCCTGGCTATCGCTGGTAGCGGTAAAGGTATCGCCTTGGAAATTACCAGCCAAGGCCAAATCAACCGTACCGCCGCTTGCCAGCGAAACAAGCAGTTCACCTTGGTTCCAAACTACCGATGAAACCGAGCCGGCGCCGACTAAATCAATTTTGTCGCCAACGTTGAATCCAGAGATAACGCCCGCGAATGCAGCCGGATTATCCAGGATAAGCTCGCCGCCGCCGGTAAATATGACCGATTGATCAGCGCCGGCGGCGCCGGCGAATTCGACGGTGCCTCCAGCGATTTGCGTACCGCTGACCACGCCGCCGATGTTGGCGAAGTTATTGCTGTTGTAAACGGTTTCAGCGGCGGTAAACTCGACGGCTGCTCCAGCGATTAGCGGGCCGCTGACCGCGCCGCCCTGGATGTATTCATAACCGCCGGTATTCACCATGGTGTTGTCAGCCACGCCGCCGTTGGCGACGATCTCGTTGCCGCCGGCGTTAATGGTGACGTTATTCACCGTGCCGTTGCTGACGATCTCTTCGCCGCCGCTATTGATCTGGATGCTGCCGCCGGCAAAGGCGGTGCTGTTGTAGACCATGCCGCCGTTGACGATTTGCGTACCGCCGTTATAGACGAAAGCGCCGCTGGCCACGCCGCCGACGCTGACATACTCCGCACCGTAAATATTATCGTTATAAGTTACAGCACCGCTGTACACGGTTTCCGTGCCGCCAATGTTGATGGTTTCATTGTTCGTCTGACCGCCGGCGGAAACAATGCCGAAACCGCCCACATTAATGTTCCAGTCGTCCGCTATGCCATAGTTGTTGACGATTTCGTTGCCGCCGGCGTTAATGGTGACGTTATTCACCGTGCTGTTGCTGACGATCTCTTCGCCGCCGCTATTGATCTGGATGCTGCCGCCGGAAACTGCGGTACTGTTGTACACCGTGCCGCCATTAACAATTTGCGTGCCGCCGCTGTAGACAAAAGCGCCGCTGGCAATGCCGCCGATGTCGACATACACGGCACCGTAGATATTATCGTTATACGTCACCGCGCCGCTGTACACGGTTTCCGTGCCGCCAATGTTAATGGTTTCGTTGTTAGTCACGCCGCCGACATAGATGAAGCCGAAACCGCCAACATTTATGTCGCAGTCGTCCGCGACACCATAGTTATTGACGATTTCGTTGCCGCCGGCGTTAATGGTAACGTTGTTAACCGTGCTGTTGCTAACGACTTCCTCGCCGCCGTTATTAATCTGAATGTTGCCGCCGTCTTTCGCGGTGCTGTTATAAACCGTGCCGCCGTTAACGATTTGCGTACCGCCGCTGTAGACGATAGCGCCGCTGGCTATGCCGCCGATGCTAACATACACCTCGCCATAAATATTGTCATTGTAAGTCACCGCGCCGCTGTAAACAGTTTCCGACCCGCCAACGTTAATGGTTTCATTGTTGGTCACGCCGCCGACATAGATAAAACCGAAACCGCCCACATTAATCGCGCCGTCGTCCCCTATCCCGAAATTATTAATGATTTGGTTGCCGCCGGCGTTAATGGTGACGTTATTCACTGTGCTATTGCTGACCACCTCAGCGCCGCCGCTATTGATCTGGATGCTGCCGCCATCAACGGCGGTACTGTTATAGACCGTACCGCCGTTAACGATTTGCGTGCCGCCACTATAGACAATTGCGCCGCTGGCTATGCCGCCGACACTCACATAAACATCACCGTAAATATTGTCGTTATAGGTCACCGCGCCGCTGTAAACAGTTTCCGACCCGCCAACGTTAATGGTTTCATTGTTGGTCACGCCGCCGACATAGATAGAGCCGAAACCGCCGACATTAATGACGCCGTTGTCCGCATTGCCGTTGTTATTAACGATTTCGTTACCGCCGATATTAACGGTCAGATTGTTAACCGTGCTATTGCTGACCACTTCCTGGCCGCCGCTATTGATCTGGATGCTGCCGCCGTCTTCCGCAGTGCTGTTGTAGACCGTGCCGCCGTTAACGATTTGCGTACCGCCGCTGTGCACGATAGCGCCGCTCGCTATGCCGCCAATGTTGACATACTCGTTGCCGTAATCATTGTCGTTATAGGTCACTGCACCGCTGTAAACAGTTTCGGACCCACCATAGTTAATGGTTTCATTATTAGTCACGCCGCCGAAATAGATAGAGCCGAAACCGCCGATATTAATAACGCCGTTGTCCGCATTGCCGTTGTTATTGATGGTTTCGTTGCCGCCGGCGTTAACGGTCAAGTCGTTCACGGTACTATTGCTGACGACCTCGGTACCGCCGCTATTGATCTGAATAATACCGCCGCCAACTGCCGTGCTGTTATAGACGGTGCCGCCGTTGACGATTTGTGTGCCGCCGCTGAAGACGATAGCCCCGCTCGCGATACCGCCGATGTTGACCACATCCGTACCGTAAATATTATCGTTGTAAGTTACCGCGCCGCTGTAAACTGTTAGAGACCCGCCCAGATTGACGACGTAGTCGTTAGTCTGACCGCCAAAAAAGACAGAGCCATAACCGCCGGAATTAATCGTCCCGTCGATGGCGTTGCCGTTGTTGTTGATAACTTCGTTGCCGCCGTCGTTGATGGTGATGTAATTAACCGTACTATTGCTGACGTAGTCCTGGCCGCCGTTATTAATCTGAATAATACCGCCGTCAACAGCGTTCAGATTATACACCGTGCCGCCATTGACGATTTCACTGCCGCCGCTATACACAATACCGCCGCTGGCGATACCGCCGATATTAATCTGCACGGTGCCGTAGACATTGTCGTTATAGGTCACTGCGCCGCTGTACACCACTTCCGTCGCCCCGGAGTTGATATCGAGGTAATTTGCCTCACCGGTCTGCACAGTCACTAGGCCGCCATCGTTGACAGCGCCGTAATCCAAAATGCCGTTGTTGTTAATGGTGATGTTGCCGCCTTCATTAATGGTGACATACGTCACCGTGCTGTTGCTGACAAACTCCTGGCCGCCGCTGTTGATCTGGATAATACCGCCGTCAGTAGCGGTTAAATTGTAAACCTGGCCGCCATTAACGATTTCGCTGCCGCCGTTGTAGACTATGCCGCCGTTTTCGACGCCGCCAACGTTAATTTGCTCAGTGCCGTAGACCTGGTCGTTATAAGTCACCGCGCCGCTGTAAACCACTTCCGTGCCGCCATAATTAATGGTGACAAAATTAGTGACCCCGCCGCCATACACCGTCTCGACGCCGTTGGCATTCACCGTGCCGTAGTTGGAATCGCCATTCGTGATGGTTTCGTCACCGCCGCTGTTGACGGTCACATAGGTCACCGTGCTATTGCTGACGACTTCCTGGCCGCCGACGTCTATCTGTAACACCGCGCCGCTGGTAGCGGTGCCGTTGTAAACAGTCCCGCCGCTGAGCACTTCTTCGTTGCCGCCGCTGGCGACAAATACATTATTGGCCACGCCGCCGCTGAAAACCAGATTGCCGCCGCTATTCACCGTGGTGTCGTTCGCAACCCCGCCGCTAAAGATGATTTCCGTGCCGCCGCTATTGATGACAGAGCCGCTGGTGACGCCATAAATAGCCTCGACGCCGCCATTGTTGACCGTGTCTCCATTCGCTAGGCCGGATATCGTTAATTCGCTGGGACCGCCAATGGTAGTGCCATTTGCGACGCCATAGACATAGTCATAACCGCCGCTGACCATAGAATCGCCGGCCACGCCGCCGCTTGCCACGCTGAGAATGCCGCTGTTCAAGGTAATACTATTCGCCACGCCGTAGACGGTTTCATAACCGCCGTTGACCGTGGAGCCGCTGACCACGCCATAGACGATTTCCGAGCCGCCAACATTCACTTGGCTGGCGTCCGCCTCGCCGCCGGCGGAAATAATTTCACTGCCGCCGTTTTGAATAGTGACATCTGCAACCGTATTGACACCGGCAAAATAGCCTAGCGAGCCAAAGTTGTTCAAGGTACTGCCGGCTGCGGGGTAATAACCGGTTGTGACAGGATTATAGTCTTGCCAGTTGGTAGCCACCTGCAGAACCTGACCGCTGGCCAGCGTAATGCCGTTCAGACTAGGTGTTGCGGCATCGCTGACGGTTATGGCCAAGTTGTTGGCCGTGGCGGCCTGATTTTCCCAGCCACTGCTTAAACTCAGATTGTAAACGCTGTTATCGCCGGCCTGTGCTCCGTTTTGGTTCAATAGGCTATTGACAGCCAGTTGATCCGCTGCGGACAACTGTATTGTCACAGCGCTGCCGGTCAACGTGCCGGCAATAATGCTGCTGCCGCCAGTCAACGCATAGCTGTGACCGCCGAAACCCGCCAGCGTAAAGTCACTCAGATGGTAATCGTTATACGCCGTGGAAAAGTTGCCTCCGCTCAGGCTGAGAATACCGCTAGAGGCATCGTAGCCGACAGCGTTCACGGTGCTAATCAGCGTGGCGATACTGAGTTGCGTGCCGCCCTGATTGTCGCTGACATAAAAAAACGGAATATCCTGATAATTACCCGCCAGGGCTAAATCGAATGTATTGCCGTTAGCCTGGGTAATCTGCAATTCCCCATTGCTCCAGGCTACATTGGAAACTGCGCCGATATTACGTAAATCAATGGTATCGCCTATATTAAAACCACTGATAGAAGCGGCAAACTGAGCGGCGTCATCCAATTGCAAAATACCGTCATTAGCTCCGGAAAATTGCACGGACTGATCGCTGCCGGCAGCGCCCGCAAATTCGATAAAACCGCCGCTAATAGTCGCACCGCTGACCGCGCCGCCGGCAGCGATGTATTCATAGCCGCCTCGGTAAATAGTCTCGCCGCCGGCTACGCCGCCGTTCTCGACATATTCGGCGGCGCCATTGTTAATCGTGCCGCCGCTGACTGCGCCTTGAATGACGGCCACGCCGCCGTTGCTGACGACCAGGGTATTTTCTAGGCCGCCATGATAAACAATCGCCTCAGCGCCATTCAAAACCGTGGTAGCGTTGGCAACGCCTCCGCTGTAAATAGTCTCCTTGCTCCCATCGTTCAAGGTAGTGTTATTCACGATCCCATAGACATTTTCATAGCCCAAACCATCTTCATTGTTCACGGTATCGTTATTCGCCACCGCGCCCTGATCGATAGTGACGGTATCGCCGGTTTCGGTAAAGTTGGAGATGACCGCGCCCGAAGCCACTTCCAACCCGGCCATAGCGCCATTCTGCAAGCTGACGCCGTCGATGTTGGCGACATTGAAATCAAGCGCTCCCCTCGCCAATACTAGTCCATCCAGCTTTCCGCCGGCAGCAACAGTGCCGCCGCTAATCAGACCGCCGGCCAGTACCTCCACATAGCCACCGATGTTCACGGTAACCGCATTGGCAGTACCGCCGCTGTAGATGGTTTGTTGGCCGCCGTTGTTCACGGTGGTGTCGTTGGCCACGCCGCCGCTGTATATATTCTCTTGGGCGTCAACATACAAAGTGGCGCTGTTGGTTACGCCATAAACGTTTTCATAACCCCAGCCGCTTTCATTATTCACTGTGTCGCCGTTCGCTACTGCGCCGCGGTCTATGGTGACTGTATCGCCATATTCGTAAAAATTGGCGATGACCGCGCCCGAGCCGACTTCCAGTCCAACCTTGGCTTGATTATAGAGCGTGACGCCATCAACAACCGGCGCAACATTGAAATCAACCGTACCGCTGGCCAGGAACAGGCCCTCGATGGCTCCCCCGGCGTATACAGTACCGCCGCTGACCGTGCCGCCGCTGATGATTTCGACGCCGCCAAAGTTCACCACGGTAGCGTTCGCTGCGCCGCCGCTATAAACGTATTGGTAACCGCCGTCATTCACCATGGTGTTATTCGCAATGCCACCGCTGTTGACGTTCTCTACCGAATCGTTATAGATAATCGCGTTATTCGTTACTCCATAAACGTTTTCATAACCCCAACCATTTTGATTATTTATTTGGTCGGAGTTTGCCACTGCACCGCTGTCGATGATGACTGTATCGCCAAATTCTTGAAAGTTGGCGATAGTCGCTCCAGCGCCAACTTCAAGGCCAATCCGCGCGCCGAACTCTAAAGTAACCCCGTCGATAACGCTGGTGACGTTGAAATCCAGCGCGCCAGTCGCCAGCAGCAGGCCATTGAGCGTGCCACCTCCCTCGATGACGCCGCCGGTGATGCCGCCGCCGCTGAGAACTTCCAGACCGCCGGAACTGACCGTCACGCCAATGGCCGCGCCGCCGCTGTAGACATATTCGCTGCCGCCGTTTTGCACTATGCTATTGGCAACGGTGGTTGCATTCAGATAATAACTGTTGGAACCGGCTGTGATTAAAATACTGCCGTTCACCGTGTTGTCGCTATGGGTGAGAGGATCGTAGGCTTGCCAACTGCTTCCAATTTCCAGTGTTTGATTTTGTGCCAGCGTGACGCCGTTAAGGCTAGGCACTATCGCATTGATTACGCTAACGCCCTCGGCGGGACTCGCCAAAGCGCCGTTATCCCAGCCGGCGCCGGCGGTTAAGGCATATGTTGCGCCATCCAGGGCTTGAGCGCCGTTATCGTTTAGCAAGTTATTGATAGCTTGGTAATCGGCAGGAGAAAGTTGAATCGTCACGCTGCTGTTGCTTGGCGTCCCAAGGACTGCACTGCCTGTAGTCAATGTATAGCTGACGCCGCCCGCGCCTTGCAGCGTCACATCGGTAACATTGTAATCGCCGGCTAAGGTGGTCAGGTTAACACCGCTCAGCGTCACCAGGCCGGTGGCGGCGTCGTAACTGACAGCCGACAGCGTGGGTGCATTAGCGCTGATGAGCGTGCCGCCCTGGTTATCGCTGCTAAATTCGAATGCAGCGGTCTGATAGTTGCCCGGCAAAGTTAAATCTACTGTTCCGCCGTTGGCAAGCGAAACGGCAAGCGTGCCGTTGCTCCAGGCGATAGAAGTGGCTAAACCGGCATTTTTTAAATCAATGGTGTCGCCGAGGCCAAATCCGAAAATGACCCCAGCGAAGTTGGCCGCGTTATCCAACGTCAGTTCACCGCCATTGCCGGCGAATAGCAGCGATTGATCGGCGCCGGCGCTGCCTGAAAACTCAAGCGTACCGCCATTAATGATAGCGCCGTTAGCTATGCCGCCGTTTTGAATGTTCTCATAGCCACCGCTGTTGACTGTAGTGCTGTTTGCAATGCCGCCGTTTTCTACGTACTCGTTTCCAGCATTGTTCACCGTGACATTATTCTCGACGCCGCCGCTTTGCACATATTCGACGCCGCCATTGGCGATCATTGTGCCGCTTGCCACGCCGCCATTTTCGACATACTCCTGGCCGCCGTTCAGCATGACGTCATTCGCCTGTCCATTGCTGAATACGTATATTTGGCCGCCATTATCTATTGTGCCGTTTACGACGCCATAAACATTTTCAAAGCCCGTCCAGCCATTCGCATAATAAGTTGGATACACGATCCAGTTATAATTGCCGGTATACTCCCAGTTAATCGTCGTGCCGTCCGCGACGCCATAGACATTCTCAATCCCACCGCTCATGGTGGTGTTAGTAGTTGTCCCGCCGCTATCTACCGTTATGGTTTGCTCATTGTCTATATATCCGGTCAATGCCGCTCCTGCGCCCACTTCCAGACTGACGACCGTCGCGCCGCTTTGAATGGCGACGCCATCAATGGTGATGTTGCCGGAGGCATCCGCCGTGCTATCTGCGCCGCTTACCATGACCAGACCACTGATCGCGCCGCCGCTGACGACACTGCCGCCACTGACCACGCCGTCGGCGGCAATAACCAACTCGCCACCGCTGTTTACTGTGACATTATTCTCGACGCCGCCGCTTTGCACATATTCGACGCCGCCATTGGCGATCATTGTGCCGCTTGCCACGCCGCCATTTTCGACATACTCCTGGCCGCCGTTCAGCATGACGTCATTCGCCTGTCCATTGCTGAATACGTATATTTGGCCGCCATTATCTATTGTGCCGTTTACGACGCCATAAACATTTTCAAAGCCCGTCCAGCCATTCGCATAATAAGTTGGATACACGATCCAGTTATAATTGCCGGTATACTCCCAGTTAATCGTCGTGCCGTCCGCGACGCCATAGACATTCTCAATCCCACCGCTCATGGTGGTGTTAGTAGTTGTCCCGCCGCTATCTACCGTTATGGTTTGCTCATTGTCTATATATCCGGTCAATGCCGCTCCTGCGCCCACTTCCAGACTGACGACCGTCGCGCCGCTTTGAATGGCGACGCCATCAATGGTGATGTTGCCGGAGGCATCCGCCGTGCTATCTGCGCCGCTTACCATGACCAGACCACTGATCGCGCCGCCGCTGACGACACTGCCGCCACTGACCACGCCGTCGGCGGCAATAACCAACTCGCCACCGCTGTTTACTGTGACATTATTCTCGACGCCGCCGCTTTGCACATATTCGACGCCGCCATTGGCGATCATTGTGCCGCTTGCCACGCCGCCATTTTCGACATACTCCTGGCCGCCGTTCAGCATGACGTCATTCGCCTGTCCATTGCTGAATACGTATACTTGGCCGCCATTATCTATTGTGCCGTTTACGACGCCATAAACATTTTCAAAGCCCGTCCAGCCATTCGCATAATAAGTTGGATACACGATCCAGTTATAATTGCCGGTATACTCCCAGTTAATCGTCGTGCCGTCCGCGACGCCATAGACATTCTCAATCCCACCGCTCATGGTGGTGTTAGTAGTTGTCCCGCCGCTATCTACCGTTATGGTTTGCTCATTGTCTATATATCCGGTCAATGCCGCTCCTGCGCCCACTTCCAGACTGACGACCGTCGCGCCGCTTTGAATGGCGACGCCATCAATGGTGATGTTGCCGGAGGCATCCGCCGTGCTATCTGCGCCGCTTACCATGACCAGACCACTGATCGCGCCGCCGCTGACGACACTGCCGCCGCTAACGATTCCGCCGCTGACGATGTTCTCGACGCCACCGCTGTTGACCGTCGTGTTGAAGGCTTCGCCGCCGCTGATGATCCACTCGGTTCCACCGCTGTTGACCGTCGTATTGAAGGCCTCGCCGCCGCTGACTATCCACTCGGTTCCACCACTGTTGACCGTAGCGCCGCTTGCGACCCCTCCGCTAAGCCCTGGGCCGCCAATCGGGTTGTACCATTCCGTGCCTATCCACTGATTGCCGCCGCTATTTACCGTAGCGTTGGTATCCAGACCGCCGCTGAAAACGATGTCCAGGCCGCCATTATTGACCGTGGCGCCGTCCGCCACGCCATAGACGTAATCCGTGCCACCGTTTAGGGTGATGCCAACAACTGTTGTCTCACCCAGATAATCACTATTTATCCCACTAGTATTTAAAATACTGCCGCTAACCGTGTTATTGCTATTGGTCAGTGGATCGTAGGCTTGCCAACTGGTTCCGATTTCCAGCGTTTGATTTTGTGAGACCGTAATTCCATCCAGACTAGGCACTACTGCACTGATTACGCTAACGCCCTCGGCGATAATCGCCAAGGCGCCGCTATCCCAGCCGGCGTCGGCGCTCAAGGCATAAGTTGCACCATCCAAGGCTTGGGGACCATTATCGTTTAACAGAGTATTGATAGCCTGGTAATCGGCTGGAGAAAGTTGAATCGTGACGCTGCTGTTGGTTGGCGTTCCATAGACTGAGCTACCGGCGGTCAGCGTATAGCTGACGCCGCCCGCGCCTTGCAACGTTACATCGGTAACGGTGTAATCGCCGTCTGAGGTGGTCAGGTTAACGCCGCTCAGCGTCAATTGGCCGCTGGCGGCGTCATAATTGATAGCTGAAAGAGTGGGGGAATTATCGCTGATTAACGTGCCGCCCTGGTTATCGCTGGTAACTTCGAATACAGCACCCTGGTAGTTCCCAGGTAGGGTTAAATCCACCGTTCCGCCATTGGCAAGTGAAACGGCAAGCGTGCCGTTGCTCCAGGCAACGGCGGTAGCCGAACCGGCATTCCTTAAATCGATGCTGTCGCCGAGGCCGAATCCGGAAATGACCCCGGCAAAGTTGGCCGCGTTATCCATCGTTAGTTCACCGCCGTTACCGGCGAAATCCAGCGATTGATCGGCGCCGGCGCTACCTGCAAATTCAAGCGTGCCGCCGTTAATGATGGCGCTGCTGGCTACGCCGCCGTTTTGGATGTCAGCATAGCCGCCAATGTTGATTGTGATATTGTTCGCTATGCCGCCGTTTTCGACGTAGTTCATGCCGCCGTTGTCGATCATAGCGCCGTTCGCAATGCCGCCGTTTTCTACGTACTCGGTTCCACCATTGTTCACCGTGGCATTGGTATCGACGCCGCCATTTTCGACGTAGTCCATGCCACCACTGTTTACGCTTGTACCGCTTGCTATGCCGTATAAATTCAGTTCGCCACCGTTCAGCGTGGCGCCATTGGCTGTACCACCAAAATTGACGGTCTCTTGATCATAACCATACCACCACCAGTCGTTGCCGTTTACAGTGGTGCCGTTCGCCTCCCCGCCACTATAGACCGTCTGAGATTCCACGGTATTACCGGTCAAGTTGGTGTTATTCGCCACCCCGCCACTATAAACAGACTGAATCTCAAAGCCACCTAAAGTAGTGTTGTTTGCCACGCCGTAGACATTTTGATATCCCCACGGGTTGCCGGTAAAGGTCGAGCCATCGGATTCCCCATAGACATTCTCGGTGCTGTTGTTGTTAAACGTAGTTGCGCTTGCTACGCCATAGACGTTGTCCGTGCCGATGTTGATGGTCGCGGAAATAAATTGGCCGCCACTATCGACCGTCTCGGCTTGACCGTTGTCTGTCAAGTTGCTGACAGAAGCGCCATTGCCAATTTCAAGCCCGACATTGGCGCCGCTTTGAATGCTGACGCCGTCTATTGTGTAACTAGCGCCGCCGGCGTCTACCGTTCCGCTAGCTAAGTACAAACCTTCGACCGTGCCGCCGCTCGCTACGCTGCCCGCTGCCACCAATCCGCCGCTAGCGATTTGCAGATCGCCGCCGCTGTTCACAGTGACGCTGCTCTCTACGCCGCCGCTTGCTACATACTCCGTGCCGCCGTTTAGCGTGGTGCCGCTGGCCGTGCCGTAGACATAGTCTGTACCGCCGTTAACAACGGTATTATTCGCCGTGCCGCCGCTATAAATGTATTCTTGACTACCATAGCCACTCAGAACGGCGCCGTTCGCCGTTCCGCCGTTCTCAATATATTGATACTCGTAGCCATTTAAGCCGGTTAAGGCAGTGTTATTCGCCACTCCGCCATTGTAGATGTACTGGACATCATAGCCATTTAATGTAGTGTTGTTAGCAACACCATAAACATACTGATAGCCCCAATAGCCGTTAAACGTCGAACCATCCGATTCGCCATAGACATTCTCGGTGCTGTTGTTGTTAAACGTAGTTGCGCTTGCTACGCCATAAACGTTGTCCGTGCCATTATTGATGGTCGCGGAAAGCAATTGACCGCCACTATCAACCGTCTCAGTTAGACCGTTGTCTATCAAGTTGGCGACAGAAGCGCCATTGCCAATTTCAAGCCCAACATCAGCGCCGCTTTGAACTGTGAAGCCGTCTATATCATAAGCTATTGCACTGGCATCTACCGTTCCGCTAGCTAAGTACAAACCTTCGACCGTGCCGCCGCTCGCTACGCTGCCCGCTGCCACCAATCCGCCGCTAGCGATTTGCAGATCGCCGCCGCTGTTCACCGTGACGCTGCTCTCTACGCCGCCGCTTGCTACATACTCCGTGCCGCCGTTTAACGTGGTGCCGCTGGCCGTGCCGTAGACATAGTCTGTACCGCCGTTAACAACGGTATTATTCGCCGTGCCGCCGCTATAAATGTATTCTTGACTATCATAGCCACTCAGAACGGCGCCGTTCGCCGTTCCGCCGTTCTCAATATATTGATACTCATAGCCATTTAAGCCGGTTAAGGCAGTGTTATTCGCCACTCCGCCGCTATAGATAGTCTGAAATTCATAGCCATTAAAAGTCGTGTTGTTTGCCACGCCGTAGACATTCTGATATCCCCACGGGTTGTCGGCAAAGGTCGAACCGTCGGATTCCCCATAGACATTCTCAGTGCTGTAATTATTCAGCGTGGTGGCGCTGGCTACGCCATAAATGTTGTCCGTGCCATTATTGATGGTCGCGGAAAGCAATTGACCGCCACTATCAACCGTCTCAGTTAGACCGTTGTCTATCAAGTTGGCGACAGAAGCGCCATTGCCAATTTCAAGCCCAACATCAGCGCCGCTTTGAACTATGAAGCCGTCTATATCATAAGCTATTGCACTGGCATCTACCGTTCCGCTAGCTAAGTACAAACCTTCGACCGTGCCGCCGCTCGCTACGCTGCCCGCTGCCACCAATCCGCCGCTAGCGATTTGCAGATCGCCGCCGCTGTTCACCGTGACGCTGCTCTCTACGCCGCCGCTTGCTACATACTCCGTGCCGCCGTTTAGCGTGGTGCCGCTGGCCGTGCCGTAGACATAGTCTGTACCGCCGTTAACAACGGTATTATTCGCCGTGCCGCCGCTATAAATGTATTCTTGACTACCATAGCCACTCAGAACGGCGCCGTTCGCCGTTCCGCCGTTCTCAATATATTGATACTCATAGCCATTTAAGCCGGTTAAGGCTGTGTTATTCGCCACCCCGCCGCTATAGATAGTCTGAAATTCATAGCCATTAAAAATCGTGTTGTTTGCCACGCCGTAGACATTCTGATATCCCCACGGGTTGTCGGCAAAAGTCGAGCCGTCGGATTCCCCATAGACATTCTCAGTGCTGTAATTATTCAGCGTGGTGGCGCTTGCTACGCCATAAACGTTGTCCGTGCCATTATTGATGGTCGCGGAAAGCAATTGACCGCCACTATCAACCGTCTCAGTTAGACCGTTGTCTATCAAGTTGGTGACAGAAGCGCCATTGCCAATTTCAAGCCCAACATCAGCGCCGCTTTGAACTGTGAAGCCGTCTATATCATAAGCTATTGCACTGGCATCTACCGTTCCGCTAGCTAAGTACAAACCTTCGACCGTGCCGCCGCTCGCTACGCTGCCCGCTCCCACCAATCCGCCGCTAGCGATTTGCAGATCGCCGCCGCTGTTCACCGTGACGCTGCTCTCTACGCCGCCGCTTGCTACATACTCCGTGCCGCCGTTTAACGTGGTGCCGCTGGCCGTGCCGTAGACATAGTCTGTACCGCCGTTAACAACGGTATTATTCGCCGTGCCGCCGCTATAAATGTATTCTTGACTATCATAGCCACTCAGAACGGCGCCGTTCGCCGTTCCGCCGTTCTCAATATATTGATACTCATAGCTATTTAAGCCGGTTAAGGTTGTGTTATTCGCCACTCCGCCATTGTAGATGTACTGGACATCATAGCCATTTAATGTAGTGTTGTTAGCAACACCATAAACATACTGATAGCCCCAATAGCCGTTAAACGTCGAACCATCCGATTCGCCATAGACATACTCGGTGCTGTAGCCGTTCAGCGTGGTGGCGCTGGTCACGCCATAATTCATGTCTGTGGCGTTATTTACAATAATATCAGCTATTGCCGTTACCCCAACATAGTAACTATCAGACCCGGAGTTATCTACAATACTACCGCTAACCATATTCTCGCTCTTGGTTAACGGGTCGGAGGCTAGCCAGCTGGCGCCGATTTCCAAAGTCTGACCTTGGGATACGGTCAACCCATCCAGGCTAGGCGCCGGCGCATTGCTGACCGTAACACCCTCGGCGGCAATCGCATCGGCGCCGGCATCCCAGCCGGCCTTAGCCGTTAAATCATAGTTTGTGCCATCCAGGGCTAGAACGCCGTTATTATTTAACAGATTATCGACCGCCTGTTGGTCCGTGGCGGACAATTGAATGACAACACTGCCGCTGCTGGCCGAACTGACGCTACTGCCGCCGGTGAGCGCATAACTTGCGACGCCATTTCCGGTAAGGCTTAAATCAGTAAGATTATAATCGCCGGCTTGGGTCGTGAAGTTGCTGCCGCTAAGGGTTAGTGTGCCGGCTGCCTGGTTATAAGCGGCCGCATTGACATAAGGGACTTCATTGACGCTTACAGCCCCGCTGGTGTGATACCAACCGCCTTGGGCATACAGTCCGCTGGTATCGGAAACGCCCAGCAAATCAAAAGTAATGGTCTGGTTGGCAGCATCGGAAATGCTGACCAGAGTGCCATTGTTGCCATCTGAGATTTCGGTCGCCGTTAAGACGCCGGACATGTAGGACAAAACAACTTCCGGTAATGCCGGAGTCTGATAGTAATTGCCATTACCGTAAGTAAGATCTATCTGCAAAGCGCCGCTGCCGTTGCTTGGACCCGTGGTCAGATTAAGCTGGCTTACCTGTCCCAACAAGGCTGGATCGGCTTGGGAAGCTGCCAACACATTGGCATAGCTATCAGTTATCACAATGTTATCCGCATTGTTCAAACCCACGCCGTTTTGCAAGGCGCTGAGGATATTTTGCGCCGTGTCATTGATGGTAATAGCTTGCAATTGCGCATACAAACCACTTTCTGACTGACTACCCAGCAATGCGGCGAGATTTGCCAGCGTGTCATCGGCAGTGATCGTCAACGCCAGACCGTCTTGCTTGATTTGATTGACCCCTGCGGCCAACGTGCCGTTTCCATAGGCGGTTTCCAGGTTAGCCACGCTATCGACCACATTGATCTGGGAAAAGCTAATGCCTGAAGTCTTTAATAGCGTTGAGCCGGCTTCAAGATTGGCCAGGCTATCCGTCACTTGATAGTTTACGCTTAGATTTTTGCCTGTATCAGCGGCCAGCCCATTGATAACGGCAGAGTAAGCAGCATATTCAGATTGATAATTAGCCACCGAGTCAGAAACGACAATGCTGTTAACATTTTCAATCGCTGAAACGAGCGCAGTTGTGAATGTTTGACTACTGCTGTCTATTAGCAAGTTTATCGAATTAGCCAAATTCGCCAAGTTATCGGTCAGGACGGCTGAAGTTAAGGGCACGGGATAACCCTGCTCTATTGCCGACGCTGAAAAAATCCAGTGCGCCAAATCGTCATTGGCGATTAAAGTGTCATTAACGCCTAAAACCGGCACGTTTTCTAATCCATAGAGCGTATCGTCAATACTCACCGGCGAAAAATTCAGAAATTGCAGATTGTTTTCTGCAATTAAATTTTGCTGGAGGGCGGAAAGTTGACCGCCTGTAACATTAAAGACAAGATTGCCGCTGGCCGCCAGAGACTTGGCGACGCCGGTTTGGATAGCTGATGCAGCGAACGCCGCCAGATCCTGCGCCGTGTCCTGCAGCACATACAGGGTATCGGCGGTAATTTGTGACAAATCGGTTGGCAATTGGCTGACGGTTCCGGTCCAGACATTCAGACTGGCGGCATAGCCGGTAGGCAGGCTGCCGCCGGGCGGCACGACGCCAATGTTAACAACCACGCCATCCAAGGTAGCTGTCAACTGGTCACCGCTCGTTAATGTCAGGCCATTCGGCACCGGGACCGCCAGTGTTCCGGAACCGTCGGATGTCAAACTCTGCGCACTACCCAGCGGTATGCCGTTATCCAGCAACTGCACGTTATGGCTTACACCGCTATCGTTAGTTTGTACCGCCAATGGGCTTAGTGTCATTGGGATGAGCTCCTTTAATTTTTTTGGTGTGATATATTTTAAGAACAAACGGTCGAGTCGTTGAATCCAGGGATTCTATTGATCATGGCTTTTACGGAATCCACCGTGATAAGCCTGGTACATTCAAACTGCCTTGGGGTGTCCTTATGTCTTGGGCACCAGAGAAAATCCTTGTGATCGAAGCGCACCCGCACATCGTTCCAGCAGCTATTGCAAGCGTGGTAATTGATAACCCGGTAAGGTGTGTCAAATTCAGTCGTAGGGTGGCTAAAACCACTGATCAACATCACCGGCGGACCCATCGCCCAAGCCAACCAGGACAGGCCGCTACCCAAACCGATAAAGAAATCGGCATGCTTCAGCCATCTGGCCCGCTCCAGTAAAGGCCGGTCGCCGGTTTGATCTTCCGCGCCATAGGGAATGTGATTCCAGACCAAACCAAGGCCGTAGACAAGTTTCTGATCTATGCAGATCACCCGGTAGCCTTGTGCTTTTAAAAACTTGACAATTTCCCGCCAACCATTGGGATTATTCCAATATTTGCATTGCGTGGTGCTTTGCGTGGCGATACAGACATAGCGTTCCGGAATAGGCCGGCTGTCGTCGGGCAATTGGATGCGCGGCGCTTGCTCAGTAGGGTCTACGCCCAGGATATAGCCGGCAGTGCGGTGCAGTCCTACCAGCCGGAAATCGCAAGGCTGAAAGATAGTGGCGTCATCGTCGAAGAACAGGCCGATGCGGTAGGTGGCATAGAACTTGTCGGCCTGAACGCCTTCGTGGGGCACGAAGCTGATGTCCGGATAGGCTGCGCGGAATAAGGGTATCGTCTTCTCGGCCATAGCGCAGGTAAGCCGGCAGCCGTGCAATTCCTTAAACTTTACCGCATAAGGAAACCAGCCTATAGTGTCGCCCAGCGTTCCGACCGGCAATTGCACTAACACTTCCTGTCCTGCGGCGGAATAATCTTGGGTCAGCACCAAGACCTCTTCCGCCCACACCTGTAGGCGAAACCGCACGAAATAGCGTTTGGCGCTATTAATCCGCCCGGCCTGGAGTCGCGTTTCAAACAGAATGTTGCCGGTATCGATATCCGAGATTCTGACCCGCCATTTGCCTTCCGGTAATAAAACCCGGCAACCATCGTTGAAATCGTAGCGGATGCCCAAGGGGCCGATTTGCGTCGGCATCTCCGCCGATGCGGCAAAATTAGGCTTTTTCGCTTCGGCTGGGGCCGAGCTAGCCGCTGCGGAAACAGCTAATGATGGCGTTGCCGGCAGCGGTTCAATGGCAGCCAGTCTGCTTTCGCCATCAACAGACTCCGCGGCAGAAATGGTATTAGTACTTATTGACATTTACAAAATTCCAGATTTATTTTGATGTTTTTATCATGTCAAACTAAGTGGTGTCAATAATTTGTAATGCAATTCACAAAAATGTAACGCCATAGCGACAGAGCCTGCCGTTTTATTCAATTCTCAGGGTTTAATTTCCCCAAAAATTCCCGAACTGCTAGACGCAGACAATTTCGCCCCGCTTAGCGCATACTATTTTTCATTTATGCGATAATTACCGGGCTTGAATTTGTAATGCTTTTGGAGATTTTGCATGACCGCATTGATAGGCATCATCATGGGTTCCACTTCCGATTGGGAAACCATGCAATATGCTGCGCAAACCCTTGAACAACTTGAGATTCCCCACGAGGTGGAAGTGGTTTCGGCGCATCGCACCCCGGATAAGTTGTTTCACTATGCGGAATCTGCCGAAAGCAAAGGCCTGGAAGTGATCATTGCCGGCGCCGGCGGCGCTGCGCATTTGCCCGGCATGACTGCCGCCAAGACAGCTTTACCGGTGCTAGGCGTGCCGGTGCAATCCAAGACGCTAAACGGCATGGATTCTTTACTATCCATCGTGCAAATGCCGGCCGGCATTCCGGTCGGTACGCTGGCTATCGGCAAAGCCGGCGCGGTAAACGCCGCCCTGTTGGCAGCCGCCATCATCAGCAATAAACACGTGGAATTTCGACCTGCTCTCCTGGCGTATCGGCAAAAACAAACCGAGACCGTGCTGGCGAATGCCGATCCACGTCAGGCGGCATCATGAAAATAGGTATCTTAGGTGGCGGCCAACTCGCCAGAATGCTTGCTTTGGCGGGTTATCCGCTGGGCTTAAAATTTATCGTCCTCGATCCTGATCCACAAGCCGGCGCGTCCGGTTTGAGCGAGCATTTGCTAGGTGCATACGACGACAAGGCCTTATTGGCGGAACTGGCCGAAAAAGCCGATATTGTCACCTATGAATTCGAAAACGTGCCGGCCCATGTCGCTGAGTTTCTGGCTAGTCATACGCTAGTCTACCCACCCGCCAATGCACTGGCGGTCGCCCAGGATAGACTGTTGGAAAAGAATTTTTTCCAGCGCCTGGAAATTCCCACCGCGCCCTATGCAGCCGTCAATAGCAGCGAGGACTTATTACAGGCCTTAAGCAGCATCGGTTATCCGGCCATCTTGAAAAGCCGCTGCATGGGTTATGACGGCAAAGGTCAGGCCGTGATCAAATCTGCCGACGATGTATTTGCGGCCTGGCGCACCATGCAGGGCGCCGCCGCCATCGTCGAAGGCTTCGTGCCGTTTCAGCGCGAAGTGTCCATCATCGCCGCCCGCCGGCCTTCCGGCGATATTGTCTATTACCCGGTTTCCGAAAACAGCCATAAAGGCGGCATCTTACGCGTTGCCGAATGCCGCAGCCAAGACCCGGCGCAAGCGAAAGCCGAAGCCTATGTCGAGGCCTTGCTGGAGAAACTGGATTATGTCGGCGTTATCGCTTTGGAATTATTCGAAGTGGACGGCGAACTGGTCGCAAACGAATTCGCGCCGCGCGTACATAACTCCGGGCATTGGACTATCGAAGGCGCGGAAACCAGTCAGTTTGAAAACCACTTACGCGCCATCCTGGATTTGCCCTTGGGCGCCACCAATGCGCGCGGCTTTGCCGGCATGGTAAATTTTATCGGCGGTTTGCCTGACGATAGCGAAGTGTTAGAAATGAAACATTGCCATTTGCATCTGTATGACAAAGCCCCGCGCAAAGGCCGCAAGGTGGCGCATGCGACGGTTAGAGCGGATGATGCGACTGATTTTGCCGAAGCTTTGCAACAATTGGCTGCCTTAGCGTTGGCGGTGGATGATTCATAAACAAGGCTTCCAACTTAATGCAGGTCAAATGCGAGGCTTAGCCGTTCGCCCTCGGCAATTGCTCCTGCATTGCTCTACCTCCGACATCCATGTCGCCGTGAGCCTGTCGAAGGGTGGACGGCTAAGCCGCTCATGGTTCGACAAGCTCACCACGAACGGCTTAACCTTAAGCTGTCCCACTGAAGTTGGTAGCCATAAATTAGGTGAGCACGCTGTTTATTAAACTGCTAAAGTACTAGCGAAAACCTGAAGATAATGCGTTTAAGTCAACAGCAAATTGAAATCTTAAAACAAATCGCCGCAGAGGTTTTTGGTCCGCAGGTAAAGTTATTGTTGTTTGGCTCGCGTATCGACGACACTCAGCGCGGCGGCGATATTGATCTTTACGTCAGCGGCTATAACCAGACGACGTTACGGCAATTTGAGGCCAAGCTACGTTTCTTGGTAAAAGCCAAACTGGCCTTAGGCGAGCAACGTATTGATTTGGTCTTTTCGCCCGGCGATCAACAATCGCCGCAGGCTATTCAAATAGAAGCGGAACGCACCGGTATAGCGTTATGAATCAACAAGATTTAATTCACTATAAACTCATGCCCGCGTTAAAAGAATGCGAGCAACACCAGTTGCATTTGCAATCCGCTTGGCGGGAAGCCATTGACTACCCGGCATTCCAGCAAAACAGTCCAGACCTGAGCCTAAACGCTGCGCAAATCCGCACCCTGGATCAATTATTGTTTCGTTTCGGTAAATTGCAAGACGCCATAAGCACCCGCTTATTGCCGGCATTGCTGCAAATTTTGCAAGAATGGCAAGACAATGAAGCCTTTCTGGACAAACTCAATCGCGCAGAAAAAATCGGCTTAATTCCCTCGGTCGAACAATGGCAAAATTTACGTGAAATTCGCAATCAAACCACACATGAATATCCTGATAATCCGGAGCTTACCTTAATCGGTTTACGTAAGTTAGTTGAAAATGTGCCTGTATTGCTTGCACTTTATCTGCAACTTAAAACTACCGCAGAAACACGGGGTTTGTTGGTTGCGCCCTAAAATAGCTGCAGCGGGAAAAAAGCTTATAGGACATCGAGAACATTGTGACTATAATAATAGTCATTATATTGCTTAATGACTATTATTATAGTCATTCACTCAAAAATTTCCATGTCGAAAACTCGCACTTATTCAAAGTTTACTCAAGAGGCCGCTGCTTTGCTTGGTCAGCACATTAAGCTGAGCCGAAAACAGCGGCATTGGACGGAGCAAAACTGTGCTGAACGCGCCGGCATTTCCAGAGCCACCTTGCAAAAAATTGAAAATGGCGAAATGAGTTGCGCAATCGGCTTAGTATTCGAAGTAGCCGTGTTGGTGGGCGTCAAACTGTTTGAGCCTGATAAACTGCCTTTGTCGAAACAATTTGAGCAAACCAACGACAAGATTGCTTTACTGCCGAAACACATCCGAGAAAAACCCCTAGCGGTAGATGATGACTTCTAAGAACAAAGACAGCGAAGCGTTTGTCTGGATCTGGTTGCCGGAAAAAACCGAGCCGGTAATGACGCGAAGGTTCGTCAAGTTAGGAATTTGGCGTTGAAGCTTGATGGCTGAGGCGCCTCCAGCATGAACGTACTCGCGGCGTCCTCAGTCAGCAAGCTTCAACGTCAAAAGCCGGATAAGCGCCAAGAACCTTACTACAAGAACTTATGCAACGATTATTTTCGCAAATATGCGTCATAAAAAGCACCAGCTGCTCTAGCTATAGATACAACGGTGCCATCCGCCGCCAAGCCGAGCCTTGATGCGCCCTGCCATCCCATTCGTAAAAGGCATGGCGGATGCCTTTTTGATTGAGTATTCGATTGAGTAGGTGATTATTTTCTAAAAAGGGATCGTCCTTGCCTATTACAATAATAATGTCCATTTTACGCAATTCCTGCAACTGCTTTTCGCAGTTTAGATTGGGCAAAAAATGCGTGGGGGTATGGAAATACACATCGTCATTGTAATGCCCATCGAATAAGTTTTTAAAGTGTTCTACTTCCAAGGTCAAATCGAAACGCCCGGAAAAAACCACCAGTTTTTTAAACAAATGCGGGTGACGGAAAGCAATATTCGCCGCGTGATAAGCGCCTAAACTGCAACCATGCGCAATCCAACAGGGATGTGGATTTTTTGCATTCATAAACGGCATGACTTCGTTCAGCACATAGTTTTCAAAGTGGATATGCCGCTGAATGCGATCTTCCGGATGGTTCCAGAAACAATAGAAGGTTTCATGATCGATACTGTCCAAACACACCAATTGTAGGTGGCCGGCTTCAATCTTAGATTTTATGCTCTGGACGATGCGTAAATCTTCATATTCATAAAACCGGCCGTCTCGGGTTGGAAACACCAGGACTTTAGCGCCGGCATGACCAAATACCAGAAACTCCATGTCTCGGCCCAGGCGCGGGCTGTACCAATGATGATATTCACGATTCATAAATTAAAGCGACATTTCCCCGAAAAAATTTCTTAACTCAACCAATAGTTGTTGATCTTGGGCGGTTTGAGTCGGATAGGCAAAATGACCGGCTTCCAAGATAAATAAAGACTTTTTAGCCGCCCAGGCGTTGTAGATAGAAAATTGTCCCGGCGGACACACGACCGGATCGAACAATGCGAGCGCAAAATGCGCGTCTTGTTTGGCGTAAGCAACAGAAACAGCCGTATCATAATAGGCTAATGTTGCAAACACATGACTAAATTGCTCGGAATGTCTTTTTAAAGCCGCGGCGCTGCCCGTAGTTGCCAAGGACAAACGCAAGGGCTGATTCCCGAAAGTCGGTACATTGAAATGCCCACGTTTAATCCGTTGATCCCAAGGCAATGCCAAAGCCCCTATCCCGCCGCCAAAACTGATCCCCATAAAGCCGATACGTTCACTGGTTTGCGGAAAAATATTGATCAATACTGTAACCGCCAACCATAAATCCTCGACGCAACCGCCAATGATATAATTTTCCGGGCTGTCGATACCAAACACGACATGCTGGTCCGGGTATTCCGGGACGCCTGCGCAACGGCTCAGACTCAAGCCGCGGAAACACGGGAATAAAAAAGCGGTATTTGGGATGGTTAAATGATAATCCGGCTGATCCCGGCCACCATAGCCATGACCAACGACGAAGCCTTGCTTGACTGGTTCGTGTTCCGGAACCAACATCCAACCCTGAATTATAAAATTTTCGGTAGATTGATAGCTAAGGTTGTAAACCAAAAAACCGGCATGCTTACCGCACGGGGTAAGCGTATGCTGCGGCGAAAAAGCCACGGTTTTGCGGTAACGATCCTGCCAAAATGTATCAAAATCAGCAGGTGCAGCAGGTTTGGGTACAGTCAGTAACGCTGCAAGGCTGTACCCATAACTTGGATCGAATGGGTATTGATGAGAAAAATGCGTCACTGCAAACGGGATGCAATTGAAAAATTTAATCTACAATTTTGTATTTTTCCCGTGAGGCATCAACCATATCTCTTAATTCTTTACCGGGTTTAAAATGCGGCACATGTTTTTCAGTGAGTGACACCGATTCGCCTGTTTTCGGATTTCTGCCTAAGCGGGCGGAGCGATGATGGAGTGAAAAACTCCCAAAGCCCCTGATTTCAATTCTTTCACCATTTGCAAGTGTGTCGCTTAAGTGATCAACCACGCATCTGACAGCTAATTCAACGTCTTTTATTGCAAGATGCGGCTGTTTTCTAGCCAACACCTCTATTAATTCTGATTTCGTCACATTCAGCCCTGAGTATGAAAAAGGGTGGCATGAGAGTAACTCATGCCACCCAGAGACGGGTTATTTATCCATTTGTTTGAAAATATCGCCTAAGGTCGCAGAACCTGCGCCCTGTTGTGAATAGTCCTTAATTGCATTGGACTCTTCTTCAACATCTTTAGCTTTAATTGACAAAGAAATAGATTTGGTTTTCTTGTCGACGCCAATAAATTTGGCTTCGACTTTATCACCTTCTTTCAACAAAGTCCGCGCATCTTCGACACGGTCGCGTTGAATTTCAGAAGCGCGCAAATAACCTTCCACATTGTCCGCCAGCGTTACAACCGCGCCTTTAGCATCAACTTCTTTGATAACGCCTTTTACCATGCTGCCTTTTTCATGCACAGCGATAAAGTTTTGGAACGGGTCTTGTTCCAATTGTTTAATGCCTAAGGAAATACGCTCACGCTCAGAATCCACCGCCAAAATCACGGTTTCAACTTCATCGCCTTTTTTGTAATTGCGGATGGTTTCTTCGTCGTTTTCATTCCAGGAAATATCCGACATATGCACCAAACCATCAATACCGCCATCTAAGCCGATAAAGATACCAAAATCGGTGATGGATTTGATTTTGCCGCTGATTTTATCGCCTTTGTTGTGCGTTGCAGCAAACTCATCCCAAGGATTTGAACGGCATTGTTTCATGCCCAACGAAATACGGCGGCGTTCTTCGTCGATTTCCAACACCATGACTTCAACTTCGTCACCCAGCTGAACAACTTTAGATGGATTAACGTTTTTGTTGGTCCAATCCATTTCGGAAACATGCACCAAGCCTTCAACGCCTTCTTCGATTTCCACGAAGCAGCCATAGTCAGTAAGATTATTGACTTTACCGAATACACGGCTACCTGCTGGATAGCGGCGGGCAATGTTTTGCCATGGATCTTCATCCAATTGTTTCATGCCCAAAGAGACACGCGTTTTATCTTTATCGAATTTCAGGACTTTAACTTTTACTTCCTGACCGATTTCTACGCACTCAGACGGATGACGCACACGGCGCCACGCCATATCAGTGATATGCAACAAGCCGTCTACACCGCCCAAATCGATAAAGGCGCCGTAATCGGTCAGATTTTTCACGATACCGGTAACCACTGCGCCATCTTGCAGGGTTTTCACCAATTCTTCTCTTTCTGCGCTGTATTCGCTTTCTACGACGGCGCGACGCGACAAGACCACGTTATTACGTTTTTGGTCAATTTTAATGACTTTAAATTCGAGATCACGGTTTTCCAGGAAAGTGGTGTCACGAATTGGACGCACATCGACCAAGGAACCCGGCAAAAATGCGCGTAACGCGCCGACAGCCACGGTAAAGCCGCCACGGACTTTGCCGTTGATGCGGCCGATAACGGTTTCCTGAGTTTCGAACGCTTTTTCCAGTTCGCTCCAGGCTTTGCTTTTCTTAGCTTTATCACGGGAAAGAAGAGTAGCACCCAAGCCGTCTTCAAACAAATCGAGAGCAACCTCAATTTCATCGCCGATATTAACTTCGAGATCGCCGTCTGCATTCAAAAATTGCCATTTTGGAATGACGCCTTCTGATTTGGCCTGAGTGCTGACGATAACAAATTCGTTCTCGATATCAATAACAGTACCGATCAACATGGCGCCAGGACGCATCTCAGTCTTGGCAAAACTCTCTTCTAGTAATTGTGCAAAGCTTTCGCTCATTTCTCTTCTTTCCCAAACTTGTTAAAACACAAACAAGCTTTCTCTTTATCAAAAAATTAAAAAAAGCCGCCGTCATCGGCAGCCACCGTAAAAAGCCCTAATGGACTAAATTCATTACCTCCGCTATCACCTGTTGGATGTTTAAATGCGAGGAATCCAAATAATAGGCGCCCTCCGGGATCATCAGTGGCGCAATTGCCCGTTGCTGGTCTCGTTGGTCGCGCTCTTCTATCTCTCTGGTAATTTGTATAAGGTTAGCATCAATACCCTTTTCTATCAACTGCTTATATCGCCTTAATGCTCTTTCTTCAGCACTGGCGGTTAAATAGACCTTATATTTGGCCTCGGGAAACACAACGCTACCCATATCTCTACCGTCTGCCACCAGCCCAGGAAGTTGTTGAAAACTCTTCTGTTTTTGCAATAAAACCTGTCTAACATTAGGGTAAACAGCCACAATGGAGGCGGCATTTCCGGTGGTTTCGGTCGGCAATTGCGCAGTAATATCTTCGCCGTTCAATTTAACTGTAAAAACGTCCCCGCAATCGAATTCCAGATGCATAGTCCTGGCAATTTGGCAGATTGCGACACTATCGGCCAAATCAATGCTTGCCTGCATAGAGGCAATTGCCAATGCCCGGTAGATAGAACCGCTGTCCAAATAATGCCAATGCAATAATTTAGCCACCGCCTTGCTGACTGTGCCTTTCCCAGCGCCGCTAGGGCCATCTATGGTTAAAACCGGCGCAACCATCTTAAATACTGCTCAAATCTAAACCCAACTGCACCGCCAACTGTCTAAATTCCGGAAAGGAGGTATTTACATTGGCGCAATCGTTGATGATGATAGCGGCATTGGCTCGTAAACCGGCGATGGAAAAAGCCATGGCAATCCGATGGTCGCCATGCGACTCAACTTCGCCGCCGCCGATAACGCCGCCCTGAATGACCATGCCATCTTCGGTCGGCTGTGCATCAACGCCAAGAATATGCAAACCATCCGCCATAACCTGGATACGGTCGGATTCTTTCACGCGTAATTCCTTGGCGCCGGTCAATACGGTTGTTCCTGCCGCGCAGGCTGCCGCCACGAATAATACCGGAAACTCATCGATAGCCAACGGCACTAAATGCTCGGGAATGGCTATGCCTTGCAGTTGACTGGAGCGCACGCGCAGATCGGCAACCGGCTCGCCACCAACCACGCGTTCATTTAATACTTCAATGTCGGCGCCCATTAATCGCAGAATATCAATTACGCCGGTTCGGGTGGGATTAACGCCGACATGCCGTAGCGTAACATCCGAATTTGGCGCAATACTGGCGCCAACCAGAAAAAACGCCGCTGAAGAAATATCACTTGGCACATCGATTTGCGTAGCGGTTAATTTACCTTGGTTATTAATACCGGCAGTCGCGCCGTCACGTTGTACCGGATAACCAAAACCGTTCAGCATGCGCTCGGTATGATCGCGGGTCGGGGCCGGCTCGGTCACCGTGGTTTCACCGCTGGCGTACATGCCGGCCAACAACAGGCAGGATTTCACCTGGGCGCTGGCAATCGGCATAGCATAGTGGATACCGTGCAAATCGGATTTACCTTTAATATGCAAAGGCGCGGTGCCGTTTTCCTGAGTTTCGATTTCGGCGCCCATCAAGGCCAAAGGCACAGTCACCCGCCGCATAGGCCGGGATTCCAAAGACTTGTCGCCAGTCAATACCGTATCGAAAGGCTGACCGGCCAACAGGCCGCTTAATAAGCGCATGGAGGTGCCGGAGTTACCCAGATACAAAGGGGCTTGCGGCTGTTTTAAGCCATGCTTGCCGACACCGTGTATGGTTACTTCGCCATTGACCGGCCCTTCAATCCGCACCCCCATCGCCCGAAACGCTTCCAGCGTGGACATGGCGTCTTCGGCATTTAAAAAACCTCTGACCTGGGTGACGCCCTCCGCTAGCGAACCCAACATGATCGAACGATGGGACATGGATTTATCGCCGGGAACACGGATTTCACCCTGCAAACTGCCGCCGGGTTGCACTTTAAAGGTAATGGTTTGTGACATGATTAATCTTCTGGTTAGTCTTCTAGTTGGTCAAGATAACGTTGCCGGGCATTTCGGGCATACGTAAAGGATTCAAAAAGCTGCTGAGTCTGATTTTCTTGCAATTGCTGGGCAATAGCGCTAAGTTCGGCTTGAAATTGTTGGATTAAGGGCAAAATTTCCAGCTTATTCGCCAGACAAATATCCAACCACATAGTGGCGTCGCTGGAAGCGATGCGGCTAAAGTCTTTGAAGCCGCCGGCGGCATACTTAAATATTTCCCGCTGTTCATCCTTGCGGCCAAGCAAGCCCACTAAGGTAAAGGCCAAAATATGCGGCAGATGACTGGTTGCGGCCAATACCGTGTCATGATGTTCAACCGTCATTTCCGAAACCTGCGCGCCTATTTGCTGCCAAAAATCCCGAATTTTAGCCAAAGCCTGCGTGTTGCTGCTGGTTAAGGGCGTAATGATCAAGCGCCGATCAGTAAACAATTCGGCGCTGGAAGCTTGCACGCCGCTCTGCTCAGCCCCGGCAATCGGGTGAGCCGGAATAAAATTCGCCGGGACTTGACCGAAAACCGCTTGCGCGGCTGCGACCACGCTACCCTTGGTGCTGCAGGCGTCACTATAGACCACATCATCCCGCCAATAGGGAGCAAGTTCGCTAAAAACACCCTGCACAGCGCCCACCGGCGTAGCAATGATGACGCAATCGGCATTTTCCAACGCTGCAAAAATATCAGAATAAAAATTATCTATCACGCCTAATTGCAAAGCCGTTTGTAAATTGGCCTGATAATCTTCCTGGGCATAAGCCACGATTTGTTCTGCTAAACCTTGCCGCCGCGCTGCTCTGGCAATTGAGCCGCCGATCAGGCCCAGACCGATAATGCATATGCGTTTAAACACCGCGCAAAACCTGTTTTAAGGCGTCGATGAACACTTGATTTTCTTTAGCCGTGCCGATGCTGACACGTAGATAATTCGGCATTTCGTAATTAGCCACCGGCCGAACGATGACGCCTTTCCGCAATAATGCTTCATACAGAGGCACGCCGGGTTGTTGCACATCGACAGAGACAAAATTACAAAAAGACGGAATCCACTGTAGACCTAATGCCTTAAAGGCAGTGGTCAGCTGTAACATGCCGGCATTATTCACGTCTATGCTGCGTTGCAGATAGTCTGTATCGTTTAAGGCCGCTTCCGCCGCTGCCAAGGCCAAGGTATTACAGTTAAACGGCGGACGGATCCGATTTAACAGATCCGCGACATCCGGCGATGAGACGCCATAACCTATCCTAAACCCAGCCAAGCCATAGGCTTTAGAAAAGGTACGGGCAATAATCAAGTTCGGATAGCGCTCCGGCCAATGCAGGGTATCCGACCTGAATTCAGGAGCAACAAATTCGAAATAGGCTTCATCCAGCACGCATAACACCTGCGGCGGCAAATCGGCGATGAAATCTTCCAACTCGGCTGGCGCCAAAAGCGTGCCGGTCGGATTATTTGGATTCGCGATAAACACCAGACGGGTTTTTTCGCTGATTAGCGCCCGCATGGCCGGCAAATCATGCCCATAATCATAAGCCGCCGCCACCTTGGCAATTGCGCCCACGGCTTGGGTAAGTATTGGATATAAGGCAAACGCATGCTGGGAAAAAACCACTTCGTGAGCTGGCGTCACAAAAGTGCGGAGCACGAGTTCCAAGATCTCGCTAGAACCATTTCCTAAGGTAATTTGCTCAGGGCTTACCGCAAATTTTTTCGACAAGGCGGCTTTCAGCGCAAAACCACTGCCATCCGGATACCGCGTCAGTTCTGCTAGCGCGTTTTGGATGGCTGCTGCGACCTTTTCACTGGTTCCCAACGGATTTTCGTTAGAAGCTAATTTGACAATTTCAGTTAGCCCAAGCTCACGCTGCAATTCGTGCACAGGTTTACCCGGCACATAGGGCGACAGGTGTTGAACGCCATCAATGGCAAGTTCTAAAAATTTATTCATCAATAGTTTAAGGATTAAATAACAGCTTTTGGATAGGAACCGAGAATTTTAAGCATTTTTACGTTATCTTGCAGGGATTTAAGCGCGCTTGCCACATTAGCGTCATCGCGATGACCTTCAATATCGATAAAAAACACGTATTCCCATAAGCCTTGCCGGGATGGCCGCGATTCGATATGCGCCATACTAATATTGCTTTCAGCAAACGGCGCTAGAATTTTATGTAATGCGCCGGCTTGATTCCCGGTGGAAACCAACAAGGAGGTTTTATCCACCCCCGTAGAACTGGGTTGTTGTTGGCCAATGACGATAAACCGCGTGGTGTTATCCGACTCGTCCTCAATATTTTTTTCCAGAACCGTCAAATCGTATAATTCTGCGGCCACCAAACTGGCTATAGCCGCCTTGGTATTATCTAAGGAAGCCAAGCGAGCGGCTTCGGCATTACTACTGACAGCAGTAAAGCTTATTCCGGATAAATGCTCACCCAACCATTGACGGCATTGCGCCAGCGATTGTTGATGCGAATAGACTTCTTTAATTTCAGCCAAAGTGGACATTTTGCCCAATAAATTTTGGTGTACCCGGATTTCCACTTCGCCGCAAACTTGCGCCGAGGTTTCCATAAAGCGGTCCAGGGTATGGGTAATCACGCCTTCGGTAGAGTTCTCCACCGGCGCGACGCCAAATTGACAATGCCCGCTTTCCACGGCCTGAAAAATATCATGAATAGTTGCAACCGGCACATCTTTAACGGCGTGTCCAAAATGCTTAAACACCGCTTGCTGGGTAAAAGTGCCTTGTGGCCCGAGAAAAGCCACTTCCAAAGGTTTTTCCAGAGCCAAGCAGGCCGACATCAATTCACGAAACAGATGCGCGGCGGTGTCAGCAGGCAAGGGCCCCGGATTAAGTTCTTTGATGCGGCGCAACACCAGCGCTTCGCGATCCGGCCGATAAAAACTGCCGGTTTCGCCGGAGGCCAGTTTGGTTTTAGCAACCTCTAAAGCGCATTCAGCCCGTTGATTAATCAGGGTTAAAATCTGATTATCGATGGAGTCTATCTTTTCTCGCAATTCGGAAAGGGGAATAATCGCAGCCATGGCTATCTGGTTTAGTGAGTACGTTCAAACTCAGCCATAAAATCGATTAATGCATCAACGCCGGCGTCCGGCATGGCATTATAGATACTCGCCCGCATGCCGCCTACCGAACGATGGCCTTGCAAAGTACTTAAACCGTTTTCTTCGGCCAGCTTTAGAAACTCTTTATCCAGAGTGGCGTCTGCTAAGACAAACGGCACGTTCATCCGCGAGCGATAAGGTTTATCCACCGGATTACTATACAAAGCCGAACTATCGATAGCGTGATAAAGCTTACCGGCTTTGCGAATATTGTACTGTTCTATGGCCGGCACGCCGCCTTGCTGTTGCAGCCATTTCAAAACCAGCCCTAACAGATACCAATTATAGGTAGCCGGCGTATTTAACATGGAATCGGTTTTGGCCTGCTGTTGATAATTAAACACGGCAGGCACGGATTTCTCCGCCAAATCAAGCAGATCATCCCGCACGATCACCACCGTCACGCCGGCAGGCCCCATGTTTTTTTGCGTACCGGCATAGATCAAACCGAAGCGGCTGACATCAATCGTCCGTGACAGAATATTCGAAGACATATCGCAAACCAGCGGCAAATTTCCGCTGTCAGGGATCTCAGAAAATTCCACGCCGTGTATGGTTTCGTTTGAGGTGTAATGCAAATAACCGGCATTGGGGTCAACTATCCACTCACTAAACGGCAGAATGGTTGTAAAGCCGCTGGCTTCGGAACTGGAGGCGATTTGTACGTGGCAATATTTACCAGCCTCTTTAATAGCGCTGGTAGACCAAGCGCCGGTATTGGCGTAACTGGCTATGGCTTTACCGTTTAGAATGTTCTGCGGAATTAAGGCGAATTGCGCACTGGCGCCGCCTTGCAAAAACAATACCTTATAATTTGCCGGTATCGCCAGTAATTCGATCAAATCGTTTTTCATTTCCTCGGCAATCGCCATGAAATGTTTACCGCGATGGCTCATTTCCATCACCGACATGCCGCTGCCCTGCCAATCCAGCATTTCCCGTTGGGCTTGCAGCAAAACTTGTTCCGGCAGCATAGACGGCCCGGCGCTGAAATTAAAAATTCTAGCCATTATTCCTCTTCTCCACCGGTTTCGGTGTTATCTGTTTCCACTTCATTCATTTCAGCATCGGCTTCAGCGTCTTCAAGATCGTCTTCGTCGCCTAAGCCGTCAATCCGATCAACACCCACCACTTTCTCGCCTTTATCCAGACGGATCACCGTGACCCCTTGGGTGTTTCTGCCAACCACCGAAATCTCATTCACCCGGGTTCTAACCAGCGTGCCGCCGTCGGTAATCAACATGATTTCATCAGTGTCGTTTACCAACACCGCTCCAACGACTGCGCCATTGCGTTCTGAGGTTTGGATGGCGATCAAACCTTGACCGCCACGCCGATGTTGCGTAAATTCGTCAAGCTTGGTGCGCTTACCGTAACCGTTTTCAGTAATATTCAACACTGTACCGTCGCTGGCAATAATCAGCGAAATAACTTTCTGGCCCTCTTGCAGGCGAATGCCGCGCACGCCGGTTGCGGTTCTACCCATAGAGCGGACATCGGTTTCATTAAAGCATACGGCTTTGCCGTCGCTACTAAACAGCAAGACGTTTTGTTGACCGTCAGTAACGGCAACACCTACCAGCGTATCGTTTTCATGCAAATCAATCGCAATCTTACCATTTGCGCGTTGCCGCTCAAATTCGATCAATGGAGTTTTCTTTACCGTACCGGAGGAAGTCGCCATAAAAATAAATTTATCTTCGCTGTATTCACGCACCGGCAGCATGGCGTTAATTTTTTCACCTTCTTCCAAAGGCAGCAAATTAACGAAAGGTTTGCCTCGCGAGGCACGGCTGGCGACCGGCAGATTAAAGACTTTTAACCAATACACTTTACCGCTTGAGGAAAAACATAAAATGGTGTCATGAGTATTAGCGATGATCAGTTTTTCAATAAAATCATTTTCTTTGGTCGCCGTCGCTGATTTGCCGCGCCCGCCGCGCCGTTGCGACTTGTAATCGGTCAACGGTTGAGTTTTTACATAGCCTTCATGCGACATGGTCACGACCATGTCTTCTTCGGTAATCAAATCCTCTTGCGAGAGATTCGAGTAATCTTGGATGATTTCGGTCCGGCGTTTATCGGCATATTGCGTACGAATCTCTTCTAATTCTTCTCTGATCACTTCCATCAAACGCACATCGCTGCCTAAAATATGCAGATAGCCGTCTATCAACTCCAACAACTGCTTATATTCATTGACGATTTTTTCTTGTTCTAAACCGGTTAAGCGATGCAGGCGCAAGTCCAAGATCGCCTGGGCCTGGGTTTCGGAAAGCAAATAAACGCCATTCGCCAAACCGAATTCCGCCGGCAAATCCTCAGGCCTGGAGCGATCCGCGTCCGCCCTATCCAATAAAGCCACTATCATGCCGGCTTCCCAGCTTTTCGCCAACAAGCCGATTTTGGCTTCTTGCGGATTCGCCGACGTTTTGATCAATTCGATCATTTCATCGATATTAGCCAGCGCTATCGCCAAACCTTCGAGGATATGCGCCCTTTCCCGCGCTTTCCGCAGATTATAGATGGTTCTGCGGGTGACAATTTCCCGGCGATGATCGATAAACGCCGCCAAAATCTCCTTCAGCCCCATGCAATGCGGACGGCCATCCAACAAAGCCACCATATTGATGCCAAACACGGTTTGTAACTGCGTTTGTTTATACAGGTTGTTCAGCACCACGTCCGGAGATTCGCCGCGCCGCAGTTCAACGACCATGCGCATGCCGTCTTTATCCGACTCGTCACGCAAACCGGAAATACCGTCAATTTTGCCTTCTTTGACCAATTCGGCAATTTTTTCCAGCAAACGGGCTTTATTAACCTGATAGGGCAACTCGGTAGTAATGATGGCCTGCCGGCTGCTGTCGCCAATATCTTCGAAATGACAGCGGGCGCGCAGATAAATTCGGCCGCGACCTGTGGCATAAGCCTCGTAAATTCCCGATGCGCCGTTAATAATAGCGGCGGTAGGAAAATCAGGACCAGGCACAATTTGCATCAGTTCAGCAATGCTTAGGTCCGGATCTTCAATCAAGGCCAAACAAGCCGTGATAATTTCACCGAGATTATGCGGCGGAATATTGGTCGCCATGCCGACCGCGATTCCTGAAGAACCATTGATCAGCAAAGTGGGCACCCGGGTCGGCATCACGGTCGGCTCGGATTCCGATTCGTCATAGTTGGCGACAAAATCGACGGTTTCTTTATCCAGATCGGCCAACAACTCATGGGCGATTTTGGACATCCTGACTTCGGTATAGCGCATCGCCGCCGGCGAATCGCCATCCACGGAACCAAAATTGCCCTGACCATCCACCAGCATGTAGCGCAAAGAAAACGGTTGCGCCATACGGACTATAGTGTCGTAAACCGCTGTATCACCGTGGGGGTGATATTTACCGATCACGTCGCCGACCACCCTAGCCGATTTTTTATAGGGTTTGTTCCAATCGTTGCCCAGCACGTTCATGGCGTAGAGGACACGGCGATGCACGGGCTTTAAGCCGTCTCTGACATCGGGGAGCGCCCTGCCGACAATCACGCTCATCGCGTAATCGAGGTAGGACTGTTTCATCTCGTCTTCGAGATTAACCGGAATAATTTCTTTTGCGAAGTCTGCCATGGTTCCCGTGTTTCCTACGCCGTTTAAAAACGGCTGATTCCTCAATACAACCCTAGCAGCGAATCCTTGCGCTGGGCTGAAAGGTGTAAAAGTCCGCTATTGTAGCAAATCGCGCACTTTTAGTCGAAGCGGCATTTATGGCAGGCTTAATACCCGGTAATTATGGGCTTGAAGACTATTCAAACACGGTAGTATGTGCCAACCAATGGGCGGCGCATCGTTCGAGTAACAAACACTTTCAAGTTTGTAGCACTTAGAATTTTCAAACAAAAACTTCCGCCAAAAAGTTTTGCATAGCCTGCCAGGACCGCCGGTTGGCGTCAGCCTGAAAAACCAGGCCGGCATCAGGATTGTTCATCACCGGATTAGTAAACGCATGCATGGTATGCCCATAGGCATGCACCTGCCAGTCTGCGCCGGCTAGGGTTAACTCCGTCTGCAAGGCCTGCACATGCGCTGGCGTCCCCATCGGATCATCATGACCATGCAGCACCAGTACTTTGGCTTTAATCTGCGGCTGCGGAAGATTCTCCGCCGGCGACAATAAGCCATGAAAAGACACGACGCCGCGAACATCCGCCCCGGTGCGGGCTAAATCCAAGGCACACAGACCGCCAAAGCAAAAACCTATCGCGGCTATGCGCTGATTATCCGCCCAGGGCATTAATTTAACCGTCGCCAGCGCGGCGAGCAGGCGGGTTTGTAATTTGCCGCGATTCGCCATAAACGGCTGCATCAAGCGGGCGTTTTCTACCGGTCCTGCGCCTAAAACGCCTTTACCGTACATATCCGTGGCGAAGGCCAAATAACCCAATTCCGCTATTTTCCGGGCTTTGTCTGCCACAAATTCATCCCGGCCGCCCCAAGCGTGATGAATCAACACCACCGGCCGCTGTCCCGGCACAGCGTCGTCATAAGCAAAAAACCCCTCTAGCAAAACTTCGCCATCCAAATAACCGACTGTATTACTGATAATACTCATGGCAAATCTCCCGCTTGCTGTAAAGATGAAATAAAACCTTCGGACGCCGCCTCTACCAAATCTAATACTCTTTCAAAGCCGTAGGCGCCGCCGTAATAAGGATCGGGCACTTCTTTGGCATTTAAATGCGGCGCATAGTCGAGAAAATGCCGCAGTTTATGCTTGTATTCCTCCGGGCAATCGGCGTCAAGACTGGCAAAATTATCATCATCCATAACTAAAATATGATCGAATTCAAGAAAATCATTAGACTTGACTTTTCTCGCCCGCAAATGCTTCAGTTCCACCCCTCTTTCCCTAGCAGCTTTTTGCGCCCGCAAATCAGGTGCGTCGCCGATATGATAGGCATGCGTACCGGCAGAATCGATCTTAAAACTTTCCGCTAATTTTTTCTTATTCACCAGCGCCGCAAACACGCCTTCAGCGGTCGGCGAACGGCAAATATTACCCATACAGACAAACAGAACCTTGATTTTACTCATTTTATTAATTTTTTTAACTTAAATTCGGTATAAATATTTTAAGCTATACTTGGATTCATGTCTTAAGGTATTTCACTACCTGTCGATAAAGCAGCATATTAGCGCAAACAATATTTATTACAGCGTTTCAGGAGATCCGTATGTTATTAATGAATTGGCATTCAGTGGGTGTCAAAGTCGTGGCCATTACCACCTCCGTGCTTGTAGTCCTCAGCATTGGCCTATTAATTGGATTTTCTCATATCGAAAAGCAAAAATTGATAGAACGCAAAGTGGAATCTTCCCGGCAATTACTGCTGGTTGCGGAATCTATTCGCGACCATGTCGTCAAAGAATGGGACAGTGGCCTGATAACCCCGGAGCAATTGCGACAGATAACGGCAAATAATCCTAATGCCAAAAGCATCATCTTGCAGAGCGTACCAACTGCCAGGGCGTGGGAGGTCATCGAGGCGAAAGCCAACGAAGGCGGTTTTCGCTTTAAAGCACCTAACCTTAGCGCCCGCAATTCAGCCAGAAACTTACCTGATGACACTGAGCGTCAAGTGCTGGACAAATTTAAAAACGACAGTACATTGACCGAATACAGCCTGGTCGATGAAGATAAACAGGAAATACGTTATTTCAGACCGGTAAAACTGGTTAAACAGTGCGAACTTTGCCACGGTGACCCCAGTACCTCGCAAGTACTTTGGGGAAACGATAAAGGTCAGGATCTTTCCGGCTATGCCATGGAAAACCAACATGCCGGCGACCTGCACGGCGCGTTTGAAATTATCACACCCTTTAGCTCTGCATTTTCAGACCTCAAGCAAACCATCTATTACGCCATCGGTTTGCTGATTATTGGTTTAATATTAGTAGGCGCTACCGGCTATTTTGTGATGAGTAAAATTATCATTGGCCCACTGACAAATCTAGCCCTTAATCTACAAGCCATAGGCGGCAGTAACGGCGACTTGCGCGCCCGCTTGACAGTAACAGGCAAATCGGAATTGGCTTGGGTAGCCTCCAGCTTTAATTCGTTTGTGAAAAAAATCGCTAAAACTATTGAGGAAACGCGAACCACCAGCGAAAAACTAGCCACTGCTTCGCAGAAATTAGCCAATATTACCGAATCGACCCAAAAAGGCGTCGAACGCCAGTTACAGGAAACTTCGCAAGTGGCTAACGCCATGAAACAGATGACATCTACCGTGCAGGAAGTCGCCCGAAACGCGGTCAAAGCCTCGGAATCCGCGGAAACTGCAGACCGGGAAGCGACTATCGGCAAAAATATTGTCAACGAAGCGGTAAAAGGTATCAATAATCTAGCGTCCGAAGTGGAAAACGCCGCCAATGTCATTCATGAACTGGAAAACGACAGCAACAGCATCGGCGAAGTCCTCAGCGTCATTCAAGGCATTGCCGAACAAACCAATCTATTGGCGTTGAACGCTGCTATCGAAGCGGCCAGGGCCGGCGAACAGGGCCGAGGTTTTGCGGTGGTTGCCGACGAAGTGCGCACTTTAGCCAGCAGAACGCAAAACTCCACCTTAGAAATTCAACAAACCATCGAAAGGCTGCAAGGCCGCGCCAAGCAGGCGGTAGCAGTCATGGAAAATGGCCGTAAACGCGCCGCCTCCAGTGTAGAACAAGCCGCTTCTGCCGGTGGTTCGATTACCGCCATCAGTGAAAGAATCGACACCATCAATGATATGAACAACCAAATTGCCAGCGCGGCGGAAGAACAAACCGCTGTAGCCGAGGAAATCAATCGTAATATCAGCAATATTAGTCATGTCACTGAAGAAACCTCTTCCGGCGCCAGAAATACCGCTGATGCTTGCCGCGAACTAATGGAACTCGCTAATGAATTACGTTCAGTTATAGGCAACTTTAAAATTTAAACTAACAGGCTATCCCCATGACAACCAGCATTAATCAACTTTTCGATAAAATTTATCAAGTCCCACAAATGCCTGAAGTGGTGCGGGACATCATCAACCAGTTGAACAGCGCGAATGTCGATATGCTAAAAGTCGTCAAAAGCGTTGAAAAAGAACCGGTGATCACCCTGAAAGTATTGCGCTTGGTCAACTCCGCGCACTTTGGTTTATCCCGAAAAGTCAACTCAATCGACGATGCAACTTTAATGATCGGTTTGGAGCAGCTTAAAACGTTGGTTATCGCCTCTGGCCTGATGGGCGCAATACCCAACATAGCCAATTTTGACATCAAACAATTTTGGAACAACGCTTTCCAAACAGCTTCTTATGCAAAATGGTTTGCCGAAAGAGCTGATTTACAGCCGGATGTGGCTTACACCGTTGGCTTGCTGGCTAATTTTGGCAATATTCTGATTCATCTTGTCTCCCCTAAAGAAGGCAATGAAATCGATCAACATGTGAAAGCCGGGAAATACCGTCCCGAACTAGAGAGATCCAGACTGGGCTATACCAACCAACAGGCTTGCGCAGAACTCTGCCGCCGTTGGAAGTTGGGAACGGATTTAATCACCGCCATAGAGCAATCCGCCGAGCCGCTTCAAGCAGAAATACCTGATAAGCTTGCCTGTTGCGTATTTCTAGCCGCCTACCTAAGCGATAGTCAGCAACGCAAGCAAAGCGATGACGAAATTTTGGAAGCATTCCCCTTTCAAATTAGCGCACAAATTGGCTTGGATGAGGATGACATTGAAGAAAATTTAGCGGAAATCCTTAGCCTAACTTCAAAAATGGCAGGCCTAACCGAGGCATGATATGTTAAGTAATGGGTCACTATTCAGCAAAATGTAGGAGCGGGCCATTCCCGCAAAAAAGCTTTTAGGTCTAGATAGGCTTTCGTCGCGGACGTGACCCGCTCCTAGAAGATCGTGAGTTTTACCATAAAGAAAATCGTCTATGCGTCACGCTGAATAGTTACAAAAAATCTAGAGGAATATCAACTTTCCGCGCGCTGATCCTCAGCCTCAGCTGGCTGCTGATCGGGATTTTTCATCAACCCCGCAAATACCGGCAAAAAGGCCTGCACGGTAGAGTTAAGACCCATTACCATTTGTTGATAACTATTCAGCACCTGACGCCCCAAGGGCGTTAAGGTTGCGCCGCCGCCATCCTTGCCGCCTTTAGCAGTATGCACCAGCGGCTCGGCAAAACAGCGATTCATTACATCCACCAGCATCCAGGCCCGCCGATAACTCATACCCATGCTTCTGCCGGCGGCGGAAATAGAACCGGTTTTGTCTATTTCCTTTAATAAGTCCGCCTTTCCGGGACCCATAGCAATTTCATCGTTATGCAGCAAGCGAAAAGTGATTTTCGCCTGCGGCAGCACATTATTTTTATCGGGACTGTTCATACTTATTCCTACCTCCACTAGGCAAAGCCTGAGTATAATGTAGCACCAACCCCAATAAAAGCCATTATTTCCTTACTAAACTTATTCTTTTTCCAAACCAAAGGCTTCATGTAAGGAGCGCACCGCTAATTCCAGATATTTCTCAGCGATCACCACGGAAATTTTGATTTCCGAAGTGGAAATCATTTGAATATTAATACCTTCATCGGCGAGCACTTTAAACATGGTGCTGGCAATGCCGGCATGAGAACGCATGCCAACGCCAACTATAGAAACCTTAACGATGCTGTCATCGCCACTGACATGGCTCGCCCGCAAGTCGCTACGTAAGCCCTCTAAAATATTTTTGGCCCGCAAATAATCATTGCGATTAACGGTAAACGTAAAATCCGTTGTGCCGTTTTCCCCGACATTTTGCACGATCATATCGACTTCGATATTGTCCGCAGCCACCGGGCCAAGAATTTTCGACGCCACGCCCGGTAAATCAGGCACTCCGGTCAGGGTCAGTTTCGCCTCGTCCCGGTTAAACGCAATGCCTGAAATTAAAGCTCTTTCCATTTCTGATTCCTCGTAAGTAATAAGAGTGCCGGCGCCGTCGCTAAATGAAGACAGCACCCGCAGTGCTACATTATATTTGCCGGCGAATTCGACCGAGCGGATTTGCAAAACTTTTGAGCCCAGGCTGGCCATTTCCAGCATTTCTTCAAAAGTAATCTTATTCAGCCGCCGGGCTTTCGGCACCACGCGCGGATCGGTCGTATAAACGCCATCGACATCGGTATAGATATGGCATTCATCGGCTTTCAGCGCCGCAGCCAGCGCCACGGCAGTGGTATCGGAACCGCCCCGGCCCAGCGTAGTGATATTGCCCTGCTCGTCCACGCCCTGAAAACCGGCCACCACCACGACTTTCCCAGCGCCTAGATCGCTACGAATTTTCTCATCTTCGATTTCCCGAATCCGCGCCTTGGTATAACTGCTGTCGGTAAGGATTTTGACTTGCGCGCCGGTATAAGACGTAGCTTCGCAACCCAGGTTGTGCAAAGCCATGCAGAGCAAGGAAATCGTGACTTGTTCGCCGGTAGACAACAAGACATCCAGTTCGCGGTCGGTCGGTTGCACCTGCATTTGTTTTGCCAGCGCCACCAGCCGGTTAGTCTCGCCGCTCATCGCGGAAACCACCACCACAATTTGCTCGCCCGCATCGCGGGCGGCTTTTACTTTCTCGGCGACGGCTTTAATCCGCTCGGGGTTACCGACGGAAGTGCCGCCAAATTTATACACATACAGAGACATGTTAGTTTTTTACCTTTTTGGCTTTGGAAACTTTTAAATTTAATTTTTTTATTACTAACCAACGTATTTTTTACGATACAAAGCAACACGCTGTAGGATGTGCCAACCAACGGGCGGCGCATCGGTCGCGAATGATGCACCTCCTAATGTTGACAAATCCAAAATATTTTTTCACTCAATAGTTACTTTCGTTTACAAACCATAGCTGCAATTTAGGTTAACGCAAACCCACGATTTTGGAATCGGCAAAGGTTTCCGGGGACGCTGTGAATACCTCCCTGTACGCTAAAGTCGGCTCCTGCCTCCTATTCCCCAGAAACCTTCACCGATCCCAAAATCTTAGCTTTGAGCCTTCATGACCCTTAACCTAATTTTTAGTACCTTAAAGAGGTTTTTGTTTTTGCTTATCCAAGTGTTAAATAAATCGACTATCTATCATTTATGCTTTTGCCTGCCCCCTCTCCCTCCGGGAGAGGGTTGGGGTGAGGGGATATAATTATATTTAGTTATCGTATACTTCGGATATCTAAATTAAGTTTTGCTGCTAAATTCAACCAGGCACGGTCTGCGGTTAAAATCGGTGCATGCCTACGCATTGCAAAAGCTAAGCAAGCGCGATCACCAAGAGACAAACCCATCGAACGCGAAATCAGCCATATTTTGGCTGCTTCTTCGGAATCTAAAAGGGTAAAGTTTTCTATAATTACCCCAAGAGAGGCAATATCCTCTCGAAAACCTTCGATATCGACACCACGAGCCAAAGATTTTTGCACGACTTCAGACCAATTGACCGTCGAAATCAAGCACTCGTCGAGCAATGCATCGACTTTATCTGCGCCAGGTTCATCGTGAAGATAAGCCAATAACGCAGAGGCATCCAAAACAAAACTCATGTTCCACTATCTTGATATGCTTCACTGCGACGATCCGCAATCAATTCGTCTGCAAGACTTATATCGGCTGGAATATTGGCAAACCTTGCTTTAAGCCGCTGGCGGATACTATCCGGATTTTCAAGGATTAATCGCCCATTTTCAACCTTAGCCATTAGGGAACTACCATTTTTTACAGATAAGGCTTGTATCAACTCATCTGGGATAACTAAATGTCCTTGTTGGTCCAACTTGACTTGGGCGTGTAAGGTTATAGGCATATTGACTCCTGGTAAAGTTGCTGCCAAAGGCTAGGTAGAGCAGCATCGGAACCCAGCTTAAGCCTTAGATACTGGAATTCTTGCATATTAACACTAAAAAAAACTTACCTTATATACAAACTCTATATTTTATTTTGACCATGATAAGCATTTACTTTGTTGACCAAAAATATCAAGGCTACAGGATTCATTACGAGTAAAACCAAGTTCAAGGCAAATTTCTTTAATTTCAACGCCTAATTTTGAATGAAGAGTGTGGAATGGAGTTTCACTATCTATAGCGTGTAATGTATCTATATATGCACGCTGATTATCATGGGCTAACTGGAGAATTACTTTATGTGAGTCAAAGTCATTTCCAAGATCATTAATTACATCTTCAATCATACCTTTTGTAATTGTCATAGTTTTACTCTTTAAAGTTTCTTCAAATTGAACTGCAAAAATTAGGGCAATAGGCTGGTTAGAGCGATAGTCAAAACCAGTTAAAGCTTCCAAAAACTAAGCTTTATAGAATTGATACAAGCTCGTCATTTCAATAGTAATGATTTTTAAGCACAAATCATTTTTTGTTAATTGGCTCAACATGTTCACGAATTACGATACTCGGTGGCGGTGTCGGTTTAGAGGGCGATATAGGCAATGATTGCGACTGTTTTTGTATTGCTGTTGGAGCTTGAGTATTAGAGGCATTCATGTTTATTTACTTTTCTTTACTAAACTTTTAAAATCCGATTATAGGTGATGCCATAACAAATTAATGTCTAAACGACTTCACCCTCTTCATACAAAGCCTCCGGCGCAATATCCGCCCCATTCGGCCAAGCTATAGACCAACCATCCACAAAAAACTTCTGGAAGTAATCTTTATCCTTCAACGGCTCAAAAACCTCGCCATTCAACCATTTCAAACAATCGGCGATTCGTTTCTCGCCATTGTCAAAAGTTATCTTAATTTTGTAGTCATTTAGATATTCGGCCTTTATAACAACAGGTAAATAATCCATGATCTATGCTCCATTAGTTAAGCGCGGCTATCAACTTAAAGCGTGGCATCTGCGAGGTTTAACCGTTCGCCCTGAGCCTGTCGAAGGGTGAACGGTTAAACCGATCATGGTTCGACAAGCTCACCACGAACGGCTTAACCTAAAGCTGTACCGTCTAAAGTCGGAAGCCTTTAAGTGCCATAGGGCGGTTAAGATACGCCTGATGACATTTAGTTTGTCAAAAAACTTACCGCGCATCTTAACCCGCCATTCGAAGACTAAAGTTTTGCCACGTCTCGGCGGGTTACGATGCGGAACAAGTTTTTAGCGTAATCGGCAAAACTATTGCCTGCATCTAACCCGCCCTACAGCCCTGTTCTTTGCTAATGAAAGGAATATCCAGTGTCTCAATATCTTCAAGCAAAGACCGCAAGTTTTCCAATACTTCCAACTTAGTTACGCCCTGGCTCAAGTATTCAGGATATAAATTACAAAAGCCCAGAAAAAAATTCTCATCCCGCCAAATCGTATATTCAACAGTTTTCATAAAGTCGAAGCTCTCAAACTTAACTTTTCGGCAACCTTGAGTTTGGTGTCAGGGTGTTCTGGTAAAGGTGTCGCCGGCAGGGAGCCGGCGCCAAGCCTACATGGACGTACTCGCGGCGTCCTTTTCCAGAACACCCTGACATCAAACTTTTAAGGCTAATGCCTTACTACCAAACAACGCCTATACATCTATAAATATTCGACAAATATAAAACATATCATAATGCCTGAACACTTATGTTAGCAATTGTATTCAATAAAATTTATCGAAATTACGAGGCATCTCGCTCGCGACCGATGCGCCACCCATTGGTTGGCACATCCTACAGGTTTGCCGCAATTCCCGCGTCCAACGCCACGCCAACGAGACACAGAAAATCAACGCTGATAAAGCTCAACATACTTCTCATGTTCGGACAAAGTCGCAGAAAACGCATGATGACCGTTGCCGCGCGACACAAAAAATAAACTATCACCATCATCCGGATGCAGCGCGGCATTGATCGCCTGTTTACCCGGCATAGCGATGGGTGTTGGCGGCAAGCCGCTAATCACATACGTATTATAAGGCGTCGGCTCTCTTAAATCCCGCAAGCGAATATCGCCGTGATAATCGTCGCCCATGCCGTAAATGACAGTAGGGTCGGTTTGCAGCAACATACCTTTCTTCAAACGCCGGGTAAACACGCCGGCTATTTGTTTGCGCTCTTCTGCCGCAGCGGTTTCTTTTTCAATGATAGAGGCTAATATCAAGGCTTCATAAGGGCTTTCCAAGGGCAAGCCCAACTCGCGGTTCAGCCACTCTTCCGCCAAAACCGCCTCCATCTTCTCATGCGCTCTTTTCAGCAAATCAACATCGGTAGCATGCTTCTCAAAAAAATACGTATCCGGAAAAAACAAACCCTCGGGATGGCTTTTCACTGAACCGATGGCTACCAATACTTGGTTAATTCCGGCGTCAGTTATAGTATGTTGCAAATTCGGATTATCTTTGATGGCCTGCAAAATTTGTTTGAATGACCAACCTTCCACAAAAGTGATGGAATATTTTCGCGTTTTGCCTTCGTTAAACAATGCCAGGATGCCGGCGCTGGTTAAACCTTGCGGCAAAATGTATTCCCCTACTTTCAATTGCCGATCCAAATGCTGTTGATAGGCATATAACTTGAACCAAAACGGATTGATCGCGATATTTTGTTTCAACAGTTGTTTACAAATAAGCTCCAGGGAGTCGCCTTTTTTTATTTCAAACAGGGTTTCCGCCGCCACTACCGGTTTTTTTAAAGTCAGATGCTGGTGCATGCCGCCCCAAATCAGCAAAATGCCAAGTATCATCAACAGCGTAAAAGCTACGATACTTCTTATCATGCTAGTCCTCAGCCAAGCGGCAAGAATTAAACAATTGTTGCAGCCTGCGAGTCACCGCGCCAACCTTGAAGCCAAATACATCCAGGCGCTTGACCGGCCAAATACCAAAAATGCTATTGGTGATAAAAACTTCATCCGCCCACAAAAACGCCTGTTTATCCAGAAAGGTTTCTTGACAGGAAAGCTTAATCTGCTGCGCAAACTCCAGCACCAGTTCCCGAACAATACCAGCCACCCCACATTGACTTAACTCAGGCGTCAGCAAAGTTCCGTCTTTGACCAAAAACACATTGCTCATCGTCCCCTCGATCACATGCTCGTGATAGTCAAGCATTAAACCTTCCTGAATAGCGTCATCCCGCCATTCCGCTCTAGCCAATATCTGTTCTAAGCGATTCATATGCTTAATACCGGCCAAACTAGGATTTATAGCTAAGCGTTGCTGACAAAACCTAAGTACGACACCATCGGACTGGTAGTGCGGCGGATAATCCGGAAAGGGGTAGAGGCTCAGCAAACGGGTGGGTTGGATTTGCGGCGGCTGCCGATAACCGCGTCCGCCGCTGCCGCGGGTCACGATTAACTTCAGCACTGCTCGCGGAGTCGGAGCTGCGAGTTGCAAGGCTTCCTGAGTCAGAAGCGCTAAATCCGGTATGGGTATTAATAAGCGGCTACAACCAACTTCCAGTCGCTTTAAATGCCGGTCAAAAAACAAGGGCTTGCCGTTTAGCACTTCGATGGTTTCAAACAGGCCATCGCCGTATTGAAAACCTCTATCGGCAATATCGATACACTGCCTGCGTTCGCCGTTTAATAAAAACATTGGGCAGGCAGCATGGCAAATGCAACGCTTTATGGGTAACGTTTAAAAACCAAAGTACCGTTGGTGCCGCCAAAGCCGAAAGAATTGGAAATGGCAACGTCAATTTTCATGTCTCTAGCAGTATTCGGCACATAATCCAAATCGCACTCCGGGTCCGGAAATTCCAGATTGATCGTCGGCGGTGCAATTTGGTGCTTTATCGCCAAGGCGGAAAACACGGCTTCAATACCGCCGGCTGCGCCCAACAAATGGCCTATCATGGATTTTGTGGAACTGACGGCCACCTTATAGGCATGCTCGCCTAAGGCCAGTTTCATCGCGTGGGTTTCGCAAATATCGCCGGCCGGGGTTGAAGTGCCGTGGGCATTGATGTAATCAACATCCTCAGCATTCAACTTCGCGTCACGTAAAGCATTTTTCATACAACGCGCCGCTCCTTCACCGCCCATAGAGGGTGAAGTGATATGGTAAGCATCGCCGCTCATGCCATAGCCGACTACTTCCGCATAGATTTTGGCGCCGCGGGCTTTAGCATGCTCCAATTCTTCCAGAACCACAACGCCGGCCCCGTCGCTCAACACAAAACCGTCGCGCTCTTTATCCCACGGCCGGCTTGCCGCAGTAGGATCATTATTTCTACGCGACAGGGCTTTTGCTGAAGCAAAACCGCCCATCGCCGTTGGAGAACTGGTGCAACGCTCTGCGCCGCCGGCAAGCATGACATCCGCATCGCCATATTTGATCAAGCGCGCCGCATCGCCAATATTATGAGTTCCTGTCGAACAGGCGGTCACAATGGCAAAGTTTGGCCCTTTCAAACCGTATTTTATGGATAAGTTGCCGGAAATCATATTAATAATATTACCGGGAACAAAAAACGGGGAGATTTTACGTGGTCCACCGTTCTTATAGGCCGCATAGCACTCTTCTATGCCGGTAATGCCGCCAATGCCGGCCCCGATAGCCACGCCGATGCGTTCGGCATTATCTTCGGTCACTTCCAGGCCGGAGTCTGCAAATGCTTGACTACCCGCAGCAATGCCGTAATGTACAAAGCCATCCATGCGCTTGGCGTCTTTCTCGGCCAGGTATTCGCCGATATTAAAATTTCTGATGACGCCGCCAAAAGTGGTGGCAAAACTGGAAATATCGAACGAATCGATAGGCCCAATGCCACTTTTACCATTGACAATCCCTTCCCAGGTATCTGGTACATTATTGGCTAATGGCGTAACAGCGCCTAAGCCCGTTATAACAACTCGACGTATGCTCACAGTGAACTACCGTTAAAAAAGAAGACTAACAGAGGGGAGATTGACGAACAAGGCCGGCGAAAAAAACCGCCGGCCTCTTGATCGAATTACTGCAGGTTAGCGTTGATATAATCAATCGCCAATTGAACTGTGGTGATTTTTTCAGCTTCTTCGTCTGGAATTTCGCATTCAAATTCTTCTTCAAGAGCCATGACGAGTTCAACTGTGTCTAAAGAATCTGCACCAAGATCGTCAACGAAAGACGCATCATTTGCGATTTCTTCCTTTACGCCTAACTGCTCCGCGACAATCTTTTTTACTCGTTCTTCGATGTTACTCATATTTTTTTTCCTCGAACAATGCATTTGTTTGACTGCAAACGCCTTATCTTTAGTGTTGTTTTGATTAATTGGAATCCCGTCACCGGCCTTGCCTGACGACTTAATGGATTATACTTGATGTTCTGAAAAATTCACAGCCGGTTTCACTTAAGACCCATCAATATTGCGTTTTTGAACTTAGGTTTTTGAGAATTTCTTCCAGCGGCACCAGATTAAGTTTAATGCGAAACAGAATTGTCTGATCCTCCAGCAGGCCATAGCATTCATAAGTTCGTAACATAATGCTGGTATGGTTCAACGTATGGTCTTTTGACTCCGGCAACTGCTTAACCAGTATATGCAGCTTATCGTTGTTTTTTACCCCGTTTAGCAAGGTTCTATCGACAGAAATATCGTGCGAGGTGTAGACCATGGGATTGCGTTTGAAATCGTGATTTTCCAACTGGGCTTTTTCCAGCAAGGCCCCGGAGGTTAAACTACACGGAAAAACTTCCGGATAATGCGCCATATGCGTTAATTCATCAAAATAATCGGATTGCTCGGCCAAAGAGCCGGACAAGAAATTTTTCACATTGCCGTTATTCATCCACTTCCGCTTCAGAAAAAAATCGCTGCCGGGCACCATGCTTTTATCCGGAATAGCGTTGAGGTCCGGCAAGCCGCTTAAATCCGTATTCCCTAAAAACAATGGGGCCTTGGTTTCTTTCTTATAGCCCAGCAAAATGGTTTTACCCATAGACTTCATCGCCACCCGATTGGTCAAGGTTAAATCGGGAATGGTGTTGATCAAGGTTTTTTTAATTTCCAACACCATTTCTTGCCTAGGCCGCAAAGCATTCACAAAAGTGATTTGGTAATTACTAAAGCGCAACTGGTTCTCGGCAATAATCGCATTTTCATGTTGGATTTCCCGATACAGGCGCATTTGGTATTCGATCAGGGTATTTAACTGAAATCCGAGCACAATGGGGCCCTTGAACGGATTATGCGTGATCTGCAACCATTTCCGCTTATCATGGAACAAATTGAAATCATCGGAAGCGTTACGCGCAACTTCAATATGGATTTGATCAAAAGCAAAAGTTTGGTCTTTCATGCAGGTTATATAGTTCGACATATTTTATGAAAACACCGGCAATTGTCGCATCACCAGCGGATTAAGCTGAATTATTTGCCGCCTTAATTTCTAAGCCTATACCCCGTCTTAAACACCCACCAAACAAATAGCAGACAGACGGCCAGAAAGCCAAACGTAACGCCAATACTCATTTCGATGTGCACATCCGCCACGCCGCCGTAGAAACTCCAGCGAAAACCGCTAATCAGATACACCACCGGATTAAACAGCGTAACCGTCTGCCACAAAGGCGGCAACATCTTGATTGAATAAAACGCGCCGCCCAAAAAGGTCAGCGGGGTGACAATCAACATCGGCACCACTTGCAGCTTCTGAAAACTATTCGCCCACAGGCCGATAATGAAGCCGAACAGACTGAATGTCACCGCCGTCAGCAACAAAAAAGCCAGCATCCACCAGGGATGCGCTATCTCGTAGGGCACGAAAAGCCGGGCGGTGCCCATAATCAATAGCCCCAACAGCACGGACTTGGTCGCCGCCGCCCCCACATAACCCAGAAGTACTTCGACCCAGGAAACCGGCGCTGAAAGCAGTTCGTAAATCGTGCCGGCCCAGCGGGGCATATAAATGCCAAAAGAGGCATTGCTGATGCTTTCGCTGAGTAAATTCAGCATCACCAAGCCGGGGATGATGAACGCGCCGTAACCGACGCTATCAATGTCCCCCATCCGCGAACCGATGGCTTTGCCAAATACAATGAAATACAGCGAAGTCGTCATAACCGGCGCCGCGATGCTTTCCCAAATCGTCCGAAAGGTGCGCGCCATTTCAAAGTGGTAAATGGCGCGTATGCCGTAAAAATTCATTGCTGCGCCACCTTGGGCTGATGCACCAGACTGACAAAAATATCTTCCAGGGAACTCTCGCTGGTAACTAAGTCATTGAACTCTATGCCCTGCTCTGCCAACTCGCCTAGCAGTTCAGCTATACCTGTCTCTTCTTGCTGGGTGTCGAAACTATACACCAGAGCATATCCGTTGTCGGCAAGCGCCAGAGGCCATGCACTCAGCCCTTCCGGAATCCGGATCAAGGGCTGCCGCAAAGTTAACGTCAGCCGTTTTTTACCAAGTTTGCGCATCAGCACCTGCTTGTCTTCCACCACAATCAATTCCCCTTTGCTGATAACGCCGATGCGGTCCGCCATGTCTTCGGCTTCCTCTATATAATGCGTAGTCAAGATGATGGTCGTTCCTTGTTCTCGCAATTCGCGCACCATGCGCCACATGTCATGCCGTAATTCCACATCCACGCCGGCGCTAGGTTCATCCAGGAAATAAAATCGCCGGCTCATGCGCCAAGGCCTTGGCAATCAACACCCGGCGCTTCATGCCTCCGGAGAGATCTTTGATTTTCCGATCGCGTTTATCCCACAGCGATAGCTCGCGCAGCACTTTTTCCAGGTAGGCAGGGTTGGGCGCTTTACCGAACAAGCCACGGCTGAAGCTGAGCGTAGCCCACACTGTCTCAAAAGCGTCGGTATGCAGCTCTTGCGGCACCAAGCCTATGCTGGCCCGCGCGGCGCGATAATGACGCACGGTGTCATGACCATCAGCTAGTATGCTTCCGGAGCTAGCCTTGACGATACCGCAGATAATGCTGATCAGCGTGGTCTTGCCCGCGCCATTCGGCCCCAGCAAGGCGAAGATTTCGCCGCGCTTAATATCCAGATCAATTCTTTTCAGCGCCTGAAAGCCGCCGGCATAGACCTTGCTGACGCCACGGACGGAGATGATATGCGCAGGTTTTTCTGTGGAAATTGCTGCGGATGCAGGCTTAATTTTCATGCTAAAAATTCCACCTTTCGCTGATTTGTTTATTCATCTTCCGTGCGTACTTCAATGCTTTCCAGTTCTCCGTCAGCAGCCTCGGCTAAAATCGCGATAGGCCGGCAGCAGACACTACAGTCCTCAATATATTCCTGGCTGGGAATCGAACAATCCACCAAGATATCGATCTCTTCTCCGCAATACGGACACTGAATAGCTGTGGCTTGTAGAAGGTGCTGCATGTTTTATCCAATAGTTGCAAATTATCACCCCATACACGATTAATGACATAACCGTACAGAGAGAGCCAGAGCGCTATGATACAACAAATGCCTATTAATCTTCTGTGACGCAGCAAACCGATGACATCGTTCATACAGGTTAAGCATAGTCAGATAGGTGGCTGTAACACACCGCTGATTGAACTGCTTAGGTGAAATTTTACTAGAGGCGCAGAGATTTATGGGCAATAAGAAAAAATAGGTGTTTTTACCTAGTCAAGCCATTAAAAACAAGCCAATTAACATAGTTTAATTTATTCGAGCCCTATTTAGACCTTATGCTTAAGCTATAAACCTTTGACATTCAAGTAGTTACTGTCATACAAAATAAATGGCACGGTTATTGCGAATTAAATCCGGTTAGTTTAGCAACCCCTTAAAACAATAGACATTGTGCAGTAATTAATACAATTAAAAAAATTACCTGAATAAAAACGATTTATTAATTTTTAGTTTTAACACTTGGAGCATCCAAATGAAAGACTTAGAACAGCGGAAAAATACTTCCGCTCTACTAATACTATTACCGGGGGTCTTGGCCTGGCCTATGGCGGCGCTTGCCGCCGACCCCGAACCCAGCACAGCGCCCACGCAAGCACAAGCAACGACCTTGCCCGACGTGGTGGTCACGGAAACTGTCGATCCGGTCGATCCGGTCGATAGAGGTGATTTGGGCGCGGATGGCAGGCCCTACGTCAAATCGGAAACCAATTTCGCGGCGCCCACGACAACGATGACTCGGGCAACGCTAGATACGACTAACGCAGTCACTACTGCTGACACCTTAACCTATCAAGGTCAAGGCATATACTCACGGCAACGCTATATTGGCGACAGTAATGCCCCGGTTGGCATGCGCGGCTCCAATCCTTATGAAGAGGGCCGAGTGATAGTCAACGTCGACGGCATGCCGGTCTGGGACCCTTTCGATACCTCCTATAGCGCCGCGCCGCGTTTAAACTTGGTCGGCTCGGATGAGATTAAATCGATAGATGTGATCGGCGGACCCTTCGCCGCAGAATACAGCGGCAACGCCATGGGCGGCGTGATTAACTACAATACCCGCATGCCGCAAAAGCGCGAATTCTATTCGGAAGCGACGTATATGAACCAGCCGTATAGCGGTCAGGGTACAACGGCGGACTTGCAGGGTTTTAAAACTTTCGGCTCCTATGGCGACAAGTTCGGCGACTTTAGCACCTACGCCTCCTATACGCATTTGGAGAACGAAGGCCAGCCGATGACGCCGGAATATTTAAACAGCGGCAGCGCGAATCCCCCGACAGCCTCCGGCAGTTTACCTGTTGTCAACGGCGGCGTTACCACTCTGAACCCGAAAGGCAACGGTCAGGGCGGCCCCTCCGGCTATAATATGGTGCAGTATGGCTCTAGCGGCATTCAACACTCCAGCGACAATCTGTTCAAATGGAAAGGCGGGTTTGATATCAACAAAGACTTAAACACCATGATGACACTGGCGTTTGATGATTTAACCATAGAAAATACCGGCGTATCCTTTTTGACCAATGCCAACGGCAGCACCAACTATGCCGCCAACCCTGGTCTACTTAATAATTATCCTAATAGCGGAAATGTTAATATTAATGGTTACGCCCTCAACGGTGAA
>CAVPMI010000049.1:0-13609 GCA_963705975.1 uncultured Pseudomonadota bacterium | reverse complement strand
TTTTTCTGCATACTTACTGGTTCGGTTCGTATTGCTGTCGGAGCTTTGCCCGTGCGGGTTGAAATCGGCTTCCATCCCCCTGACCACCAACGTTTGCGGTACGCCATCGCGGATGCCGCCCACATCGCCATTAATATGCAAAACCAACTTCTTGGCAGCGCAGATAGCTTGCAGATGATCATCCGGCAAAATCTCACTGAACTGCAGATGAAAGGGTGCTGATCCTGTCGGCTCAGGCAATTCGCGAAAATGACTCGCACGTTGCTCTACGCCATTATCGACATGCAGATCAAAGCCATTGTTGGCAAGTGAAGTACGGCGGCGGCCAAACACATGCTCAGCCATTGAAGTGTCTCTTAAACATTTAAAGAATCCTGCTATGGGTAATCTTTAAAATAATGGAAAACTATTACAAAAATACGACAAGCAAAACCCTGGATAAAATAAAAACCGGCTCAAGGCCGGTTTTAATGCTCTAAAATTGAGTTGTTCAACCCAATCCGAGTAAATGCATTTGTTGTCTCAAACCATAGAGATCAATTAGCCAGCCGAAGATAACGCTGAACGCGCGTACGAAATCGGTGCGTCCTCAGCATCTTCAAACGAAACCATTTCCCAAGCATCCTTATCTTCCAGCAAGGTAAGCAGTAATTTATTGTTGAGCGCATGACCGGATTTGAAGCCATGATATTCGCCGATTAAACTATAACCCAGCAAATACAAATCCCCGATCGCATCCAAAATTTTGTGTTTCACAAATTCGTCTGCATAACGCAAACCGTCTTCATTCAGCACTTTATCGTCATCGACAACAATAGCGTTATCCAAACTGCCGCCCAAGGCCAAATTGTTTTCCCGCAAAAACTCAATGTCCTTCATAAAGCCGAAAGTCCGCGCCCGACTCACTTCTTTCACAAAAGTCGTAGAAGAAAAATCCATCACCGCAGTTTTCAAATGATCAGAAAAAGCCGGATGTTCAAAATCAATAGTAAAAGATACTTTAAAGCCCTCAAAGGGCTCAAATGCCGCCCATTTATCGCCGTCTTCAACTCTAATCGAGCGCTTGATGCGCATGTATTGCTTAGGTGAATCCTGTTCAACCACTCCGGCAGATTGCAACAAAAACACAAACGGCCCCGCGCTGCCATCCATAATTGGCACTTCCGGCGCACTGACATCGACAATTGCGTTATCGATCCCCAGACCAGCCAAGGCCGACAGTAAATGCTCAACGGTAGACACTTTAACGCCATCGCGCACCAAAGTGGTGGACAACATCGTTTCCCCAACGTTTTCAGGACGGGCTTTAATCGTAACCGGTACGTCTAGATCGACACGGCGGAAGCTGATTCCGGTATCCGGCTCGGCAGGGTGGAGAGTCAAATAGACTTTATCGCCAGTGTGTAAACCAACGCCGGTGGCGCGAATAGTGTTTTTTAAAGTGCGCTGTTTAATCATGAAATACCGATAAAGAAGGATAAACAAGGCAGGGGAGTCTATCACAAATTAAGTGACAGCTCCTCCCCAGACTTGCGGCTTGAGCGTTTTTTAATCAGCCTGACGTCTCAGGAAGGCCGGGACATCCAAATAGTCCAGATCTACATCATTTCTAGGTTGCGCGCCAAAACGGGTTTCACGAGCAGATTCCGGTCTTTGCTGACGCAGCACGGTTGGTTTTTCCAATTGATCGTAATTCACTTCGCCGGCCGCGACTTTTTGCACCAGTTTAATCGGTGCATTGGCTTTGACTTTTTCACCCATACCGGTGGCAACCACGGTTACTTTGATTTCGTTGCCTAAGGATTGATTAACCGCCATACCGATTTTAATATCGGCGTCTTCAGAAGCAAAATTATGCATAATGCTGCCGATTTCGTCGAACTCGTTCAAGCCCAAATCGCCGTTAGAAGTCACATTCACCAAAATACCGCGCGCGCCTTGCAAATTGATGTCTTCCAATAAAGGACAAGCAATCGCTTTTTCAGCAGCCAAACGCGCCCGGTTTTCGCCGCTGGCGACACCGGTACCCATGATGGCGCTACCCATGTTCGACATCACGGTTCTGACGTCGGCAAAGTCGACGTTCATCAAGCCCGGATGGGTAATCAGTTCAGTAATGCCTTGCACCGCATCCAACAGCACATCGTTGGCAACCCGGAAAGATTCAACCAAAGAGCGATTATTGCCTAGGGTAGGTAATAACTTCTGATTAGGAATAATTATCAAAGAGTCTACCATTTTTTCCAGATCGCGTAAGCCGTTTTCGGCCACCGCTTTTTTCTTGGCGCCTTCAAAATCGAAGGGTTTTGAAACCACGGCCACAGTCAGAATACCCAGCTCTTTCGCGACTTCGGCAAACACGGTGATAGCGCCGGTGCCCGTACCGCCGCCCATGCCCGCAGTCAAAAACACCATATCGGCGCCAGTCATCACTTCCCGAATTCGATCCCGGTTTTCTTCCGCTGCCGCTCTACCGACATCCGGACGCGTTCCGGCGCCCAAACCTTTGGTTAACTCGACACCTAACTGCACAATGGTTTCCACGCTCATTTGCCGTAAAGCTTGTGCATCCGTATTCGCGCAAATAAATTGCACCCCATCAATTCCGCCATTGACCATGTGATTAACGGCATTACCGCCGCCGCCGCCAACACCAATGACTTTGATTACCGCGTTGCCGCTGTTATCCATTAGTTCATATTTCATTTTCACATCCTCCAGACACACAAATTAAAAATTACCTTGAAACCAGTTTTTGATTTTTGACAACAGACCCGAGCTACTGTCGTTCATACCTAAGGCTCGACCGTGATGATCCTTGCCATACAGCAATAGACCTACCGCAGTCGAATAAATCGGGTTTTGCGCTACATCGGTTAAACCGGATACATATAAAGGCACCCCTACCCGGACCGGCATATGGAAAATTTCTTCCGCCAGTTCGACCAATCCACGGATTTGCGAACTACCGCCGGTGATGACCATCCCGGCGGCAATAAGATCTTCATAACCACTTCTTCTCAATTCTGCTTGCACCAACAACATCAATTCTTCGTAACGCGGCTCGACAATTTCCGCTAAATTTTGTGCGGAAATCTTGCGCGGCTCGCGGTCGCCAATGCTGGGTACATCAATCATTTGCTGCGTATCAGCCAATTGCGTCAATGCACAAGCGTATTTACGTTTGATCTCTTCGGCGTTTTTCGTCGGTGTACGCAGGGCTACGGCTATATCGTTAGTCACCTGGTCGCCGGCAATAGGAATCACTGCCGTGTGCTTAATCGCCCCTTCGGAAAAAATCGCCAGATCGGTCGTGCCGCCGCCGATGTCGATTAGGCAAACACCCAGATCTTTCTCATCATCCGTCAACACTGCAGAACAGGATGCCAATTGTTCCAACACAATGTCATCGACATCCAAACCGCATTTACGTATGCATTTGACAATATTCTGTTCGGCGCTGACGCTGCTGGTGACCATATGCACCTTGGCTTCCAGGCGTATCCCGGACATGCCTATCGGCTCCTTTATTCCTTCCTGTTGATCGATCACAAATTCCTGCGGCAAGATGTGCAGAATTTTCTGATCGGCAGGAATAGCCACCGCCCGCGCCGAATCGATCACGCGATCTATATCGTGCTGGGTGACTTCCTTTTCCTTAATGGCGACGATGCCGTGCGAATTAAGGCTTTTGATATGACTGCCGGCAATTCCGGCAAACACCGATTTAATCTGACAACCGGCCATTAATTCAGCTTCTTCTATCGCCCGCTGAATGGAATGCACAGTCGATTCCAAATTGACGACGATGCCTTTTTTCAATCCTTTGGATGGCGCCGTGCCGATGCCGATCACTTCAATTTCGTCACCGCCCCGATATTCGCCAACAATGGCGGCTACCTTGGTGGTGCCAATATCCAGCCCTACTAATAAATTTCGATCTGATTTTTTTGCCATTTTTATGCTCAGTAAACGTTTAAGTCGGGTTCTTGTCTTTTTCCGCGACTGCTTTCCAATCGATTCCAGTCATTTCCGGTTTCCAGGTGACCGCGTAGCCGTTGGGATAACGGGTGTCAACACTGGCTATTAAAGCCAATTGTTCCGCACCTAATAAATCCATGGTTTTCAAAAAACGCTGCATATTTTCCAGCGGCGCTTTTCTACCTAATTGCATCTCCAAGCCACTGGCTAATTTAATTCGCCATGCCCGCCGTTCATTGACATGAAATTCAGCGAGTTGCAGGGATTTATCCTTTAAAACTATGTAAACGCCCTTCATAATTTCCAGCAGCTTCTTCTCCTGCCCTTCAGGGCCGGTGATTAAAGGTAGATTTTTAAACGCCTCTATATTCTCCGGAATCAATATTTCACCTTGTTTGTTCAGTAAGGCGTTATCGCCCCAACGCACTATTGGTTTCTGCTCAGTGATTTTAATCGTCACCGCATCCGGCCAAACCCGCTTCACATCTACCTTGTCCACCAAGGGCAAGGCCTTAATTGCTTGATTGATCATCTCCATATCCGCATGGTAGTAACCGCGTTGAATTTGTGGAGCAAGTACCTGTTTCAGCCGCTCTTTACTGATATACTGAAATGCCCCTTCTATCTTTACGTAGCGGATCGGCTTATTATCTATGGTCTGCATTATCAATTGCCGCCAACTCCACCAGCCGCTCGCCACAACCACTATTGCAATCAATATCAATTTTATTCTGGACACTTCAGGCTGCCAGACTGGTTTCCAATATGCGCCACACCAACTCCGCAAAGTCGATACCAGCGGCCTTTGCCGCCATCGGCGCTAGGCTGTGATCAGTCATGCCGGGTACGGTATTTACTTCAATCAACTGCGGTCTGTCCTTATCGTCAATAAAAACATCCAGTCTGGCCCAGCCCTTTACCCCCAGGCCTTCACACGCTTGCAGCGTAAGAGCCTGTAATCTTTCTTCAACCTCGGTTGCAAGTCCGCAAGGACAGTGATAACGGGTCGTATTAGCCTTATATTTAGCATCAAAATCGTAAAACTCATTCGGCGTTTCCAACCGAATCACCGGGAGAGTTTCGCCCGCCAACATAGTCACGGTGTATTCTTTTCCTTGCACCCATTGCTCGGCATACACATCGCAATTAAATTGCGCTGCTGTCTGGTAGGCCTTTAATAACTCCGCTGGGTTACCGGCTTTACTCATACCAATGCTGGAACCTTCCATCGCAGGTTTGACGATCAACGGAAAACCTAAACTCTCAATACAAGCATCAACATCCTGGGCGTTTTTCAGTAGAAACCATTTTGGCGTCGGCAAACCCATGCCTTGCCAGCAGAGCTTGGTGCGTAACTTATCCATGCTCAGCGCGGAAGCCAAAACGCCGGAACCCGTATAGGGCAAATGTAAACTCTCCAGTACCCCTTGCAATACCCCGTCTTCACCGCCACGTCCATGCATAATGTTGAACACTCTATCCACGTTCAAGCCTGCCAAAGCCTCTATAGGGCTAGCGGTAACATCTATCGCTAGCGCATTGACGCTATTTTCTAGCAACGCCTGATAGACGGCATTGCCGCTCCGCAAGGAAATCTCGCGCTCAGCGGCAACGCCACCCATTAGTACCGCAACTTTGCCGAAATCCTCGGCGCGTTTAATTTGTAAGGGTTTCATGTTTTCTCGCCTATTCGGCATACTTCTGTTTGTAGATCGATAGCATATTCCGCTTGCACCCGGCTCTGAATATGGGCAATCAAGGTTTCAATATCGACCGCGGTCGCATTACCCAGATTGACGATAAAATTCGCATGTTTTTCAGAAACAATGGCTCCGCCCACTTGGTAGCCTTTCAAACCACAGGCTTCAATTAAGCGTGCGGCATAATCACCCGGCGGATTTTTAAACACCGAGCCGCAAGTGGGTTTATTCGTCGGTTGGCTGGCGTTTCTTTTTTCCAGCAAGGCTTTTATCTGCTGCTGACTGCTTAAACTATCGCCTTTACCCAGTTGTAATTGCGCAGATAAGAACCATTCATTGTTCAGACCTATTACTGAGCGATAAGCTATTTCAAACGCCTGTTTGTCCCGCATCGTGACCTCGGCATACGCATTCACCATTTCTACCGTAGCCACGATCGTCCAGGTTTCCCCACCGAAGGCGCCGGCATTCATTTTTAACGCGCCGCCCATCGTGCCGGGAATGCCAGCTAAAAACTCTGCGCCGGTCAATCCCAAATCGCTGCAAAACCTTGCGACATGAGCGCAGGGCACACCGGCTTCAACATAGATCCGTTCGGAATCGATCAAACGCATGTCTTTCAAGCGGCTGCGGGTATTAATCACTGTACCGGCAATACCTTTGTCGCTTACCAATAAATTACTGCCCAAACCTATCCAGTACAGCGGTTCATCTTCGGGTAAAGATGCGATAAAGTCGATTAAATCGGCTTTGTCTTCCGGAATGTACATTTGTTTAGCTGGGCCGCCCACACGCCAACTCGTGTATTTGGCGAGCGGTTCGTTTTTCAGCAATGTTCCTTTCAGAGCGGTTACATTAGCCATTGCGTAATACCTTCGCTAATTTTTCCGGTAATTCAGCGGCAATTTGCCCGACATTACCGGCACCCATAGTCAGTATCACATCATCTTCATGTACGATAGCAGCCAGGATGGTTGCCAAATTTTCCCGATTTTGCACAAAGATAGGATCAACTTGACCACGGACCCGGATCGACCGGCTTAAAGTTTTGCCGTCAGCGCCGTTAATCGGCGCTTCGCCGGCCGCATAGACATCCAGCAAGATCAACACATCGACACTGGACAAGACTTCGACGAAATCTTCGAAGAGGTCACGGGTACGGGTGTAGCGGTGCGGCTGAAAAACCACCACTTTGCGCCGGGTTGGCCAAGCCTGATGCAGTGCTTCCAAAGTTGCAGCCAATTCCCGCGGATGATGACCGTAATCATCGACTAAAGTCAGTACGCCGTTTTCAAACTCAATATCGCCGTTGATCTGAAACCGCCTGCCTACGCCTTTGAATTCCGCTAAACTTTTAACGATGGCGGCGTCATTGACGCCTAAACTGGTGGCAATGGTAATTGCGGCCAGCGCGTTCAACATATTGTGCCAGCCCGGTAAATTCAAGGTCACTTTCAGTGGAGGAAAACTTCCCCAACGCATGACGGTAAAATGCGTACGCAAGCCATCCTGCTCGATATCGATAGCCTGCACATCGGCATCGGCATTCACGCCATAAGTTTTAAACGGCTTGGAAATTTCCGGCAAAATAGAGCGCACCCCTTCATCATCGCTGCACATGACGGCCATGCCGTAAAATGGCAGGTGATGCAGGAATTTGATAAAGGTGTCCTTTAGCCGGCTGTAACTGCCGCCGTAGGTTTCCATATGGTCTTGATCAATATTAGTGACCACTGCCATCATTGGCTGCAAATACAAAAATGAGGCGTCGCTTTCATCCGCTTCGGCGACCAAATATTTGCCCAAACCTAATTTAGCATTGGTACCGGCGCTATTTAGACGACCACCTATCACGAAAGTCGGATCAAGCCCGCCTTCAGCCAACATCATGGTGGTCAAACTGGTGGTGGTGGTTTTGCCGTGTGTGCCTGCCACGGCAATACCAAACCGAAAGCGCATCAACTCGGCCAACATTTCTGCGCGCGGAATTACTGGAATGCGGTTTTCATAAGCAGAAGTAATTTCCGGATTGGAGCGGTCAACTGCGGTTGACGTGACCACTACATCCACATTTGCCACATTATCGGCATGATGTGCGAAATAAACTTTGACGCCCATGGCTTGCAAGCGCTGCGTGGTCGAAGATTCTTTGATATCCGAACCGGATACGGTGTATCCAAGGTTTGAAAGGACTTCGGCTATGCCATTCATGCCCGTTCCACCGATACCGACGAAATGAATTTTGTCGATATCACCGAGTGCTTGCGCTATTTCTATGTTTGGTCGATTCATAATGCCGCCTCCGCTTCGCATATATTGGCTACGGTTTGGGTTGCATTCAGCTTGGCTTGGCTTTTGGCCGCCCTGCTCATGGCTGTAAGAGAGGTCATGGCTTGTTCTACTTTTTTGCGCAGGGTTTCTGCATTTAATCCGGGTTGCGGCAATAATAAAGCCGCGCCTGCATCGCTTAAAAACCGCGCATTCGCAGTTTGATGATCATCTATCGCATGTAATAACGGCACAAATATCGCCGGTAGACCGCAAGCGGCAACTTCACTTACTGTCATTGCGCCCGCCCGGCAAATAATCAGATCCGCCCATTGATAAGCCGCTGCCATATCCTCTATGAACGCTGTAACTTCGGCCTGAACGGCCAAAGTTTGATAGCGGTCTATGACTTCGGTCTGCATAGCTAAGCCGGTCTGGTGTTTAATTTCTATATTTGGCAGGCTAGCCAAAGCTGCCGGCACATTGTCGTTTAATATTTTTGCGCCTAAGCTGCCGCCCAACACCAAAATCCTTAATGGTCTGCCTGCCTGCAAATCCCAGATAGCTTTTTCCGTTATTTCGTTAAAAGCTTTTCGTAACGGATTTCCGCTACACTCGGCATGCGCCGTTTTGGCAAAACTATCTGGAAAGGCTTCCAGCACTCGCTGCGCGGCCAGTTTCACCAATAAACGGTTCGTGGTGCCTGGTACGCGATTTTGTTCGTGAATGATCAAGGGTATGCCCAGGAATTTCGCCATCAAACCACCAGGTCCGGCGACAAAGCCGCCCATGCCCAGCACTAAATTTGGTTTGCGGCGCCGCAGTATCCTTAACGCTTGCCAGCAGGCTTGCAGTAATTTGAAAAATGCGAGGGGTTTTGTCCACAAGCTTTTGCCCCGCACACCTTCAACCGCCAGCCAATCGATTTCAATACCGTTTATCGGCACAACTCGGCTTTCCAAGCCTTTTCGCGTACCCAACCAACTGACTTGCCAACCGCGCGCCTGCATTTCTTGGGCAACCGCCAAGGCCGGAAACACATGCCCCCCGGTACCGCCCGCCATGATCACTATGCGTCCGGTCATCGCAGCTTTTCCTTTACATTGCTTTTACTATGTTCGGTCACTTCATAATGAATCCGAAATAACACCGACATCGCGCCGCACATCACAATCATGCTGCCGCCGCCATAACTCATCAGCGGCAAAGTTAAGCCTTTAGTGGGCAACATGCCCATGTTAACGCCCATGTTGACGAATGATTGAAAACCAAACCAGATCCCTAAACCATAAGCGACCAGCGCGGAAAACCTATCGCCGCTTTTTTCGGCCTGTTCGCCGATCACAAAAGCCCGCACCAGTAAGGTGGCAAATAAACCGATAATGACCATCACACCGAGCAGGCCCAATTCTTCACCCAAGACTGAAAATAGAAAATCGGTATGCGCTTCAGGTAGATAGAACAATTTTTGAATGCCATTGCCTAAACCGACGCCAAAAAACTCGCCGCGTCCGAAGGAAATCAAGGCCTGAGTCAATTGAAAACCGGTATTTTTTGCATCTGCCCACGGGTCTCTAAAGCTAAGTACGCGAGCTAATCGATACGGCGAGACATATACTAGAAACACTGCCAACGAAGTCACCAAAGTCAGCAGCACCACAAACTGTGAAAGCCGCGCGCCGCCAAGAAACATCATGCCCATAGCGATAATCAGTATCACCACAGCTGAACCAAAATCCGGCTCCATCAACAACAGTACGCAGGCTACCGAAAACAACATCAAGGGTTTCAATAAACCAAAAGCTGATTGCCTGACATGCTCGGAATGCCGAGTGGCATAGCCGGCTATGTATATCACGGAGATAAATTTCACCACCTCAGAAACCTGAATGCGCAAGCCGAGTATCGAAAGCCAACGGATACTGCCGTTTACCTTTACGCCAATGCCGGGGATCAAGACTATCAGCAATAGAGCTAGACCAATTATGAATAGGCTTTGGCCTAAGCGTTCCCAAGTGCGCATGGAAACTTGCGTAACCCCGGCAGCAAACACCAAGCCGAGGATGATATGCAGCAACTGTTTAAAAGGATAATGCGAAATGTCATTAGCCATCTTCACGCCCAGATGCAGCGAAGCTGAAGTCACCATTAAAAAACCGATGCCCAATAAACTGAAACAGGCAAACATCAGGTACTGATCGATATGCCATTGCGGGCTATTGCGTGTTATAGGCGTTGGTTTCAACATGCCGTCAACTCCATTACGGCTTCGACAAATTTATTGCCTCTATCGGCATAACTTCTATATTGATCCAAGCTGGAGCAAGCAGGCGACAACAGTACAATGTCCCCGGGATGCGCTTGCTGTTCAGCAGTTTTTACCGCCTCTTTCATATTGGCTACATAAAAAACCGGCACACTATTCCCAACAGCATCACCAATCAATTTGGCGTCTTTGCCCATTAATATGACGCTTTTAGTTTTAGTCATTGCCACCGGGGCCAAATCCCGCATGTCTGCGCCCTTAGCATCACCGCCGGCAATCAGCACAACCGGACGCTCATAACCTTGCAGCGCGGCGATACAGGCGCCGATATTGGTCGCCTTGGAATCATTCACCCAATTTACGCCGCCGATCTCGCCCACTTTCTGCATGCGATGCGCCAGCCCTTTGAATTTTTTTAGCGCCTTGCACATGGCGGGCATTTCCAACCCTGCCGCATAACCCAAGGCTAAGGCCGCCAGCGCATTTGCTTGGTTATGTACGCCCTCAAGCCGTAAATCATTTGCCGCCATTAAGACTTGTTCACCTTGCATTAAATAATTGACATCGCCACGGCGTAGATAAAAATCAGCCGGCTGTTGCGTGGAGAAGGTGTAACAAGTTCTCCCCTCAATCAGCATGCTCATGACAATTGGATCGTCGGCATTAAGAATCATCGCGCCGTTACCGCGAAAAACTCTCTGTTTTTCCTTTGCGTAGCAGTCCATGTCCGTATGTCGATCGAAATGATCCGGCGTAATATTAAGTACTGCGGCCGCCTTAGGATTCAAAGCGGTGGTTCTTTCAAGTTGAAAACTAGAAAGTTCCAGAACGTACAAATCGGCATTATTCTGCAAAAGATCCAGCGCCGGCGTACCTAGATTCCCGCCAATTGCAGTTTTAACGCCTGCGGCGTTGCCCATGTCACCCAGCATAGTCGTCACCGTGCTTTTGCCATTCGAGCCTGTGATAGCGATCACTGGCTTTTCTGTGGCACAGGCAAACAGGTCAATATCGCTCAACGCAATGACACCCGCAGACAGGGCCTTGTGTATAGCTTCTTCATTAAGCGAAACACCGGGACTGATCAACAAATGCGTCGCAACATCAAATGCGGCTTGCGCGAAGCCGCCGGAAAACACTGGGACATCCGGCATTTGTGTGCGCAAGGTATCAATTAACGGCGGATTGCTGCGGCTGTCTATGACGGCAAATTTAATCGGCGTTTTCTGCAAAAACTGCGCTGCAGAAAAGCCTGTCGCGCCAAGTCCGACAATCAACATACGCGCATTGTCCGAATCAAGTTCGAACTTTGTAAGTAGATTGCTGAGTAGGTAGGCAGTATCCATGCTTATCTCAGTTTTAATGTCGCCAAGCCAATCAGCACCAATATCACCGAAATAATCCAAAAACGCACAATTATGCGTGGTTCCGGCCAGCCCTTTAATTCAAAATGATGATGTATAGGCGCCATCAAAAATACCCGCTTTTTACGGGTCTTATAGGATAAGACCTGGATAATGACTGATATGGTTTCCATAACAAAAATGCCGCCCATAATCACCAAGACGATTTCCTGGCGTACTAAAACCGCAACGATGCCAAGCGCAGCTCCCAAGGCCAAAGCGCCGACATCACCCATGAACACCATAGCCGGGTAAGCGTTAAACCATAAAAAGCCCAAACCTGAACCAACCAGTGCGGCACAAAAAACTATCAATTCACCTAATCGAGGTATATGTGGAATTGCCAAATAGTTTGCAAAATTGCTGTGCCCGGACAGATAAGCAAAGATTCCCAGCGCCGCAGCAATCATGACTGTCGGCATAATCGCCAGGCCGTCCAACCCATCGGTTAAATTGACTGCATTGCTGGAACCTACGATCACAAAATAAGTAATGACGATATAACCCCAGCCCAAATTTAAAGTGATATTTTTGAAAAAAGGCACAATATATTGCGTTTCCGCTGGAACTTGCGCCGTATAAAACAGGTAGCCGCCGGCAGCTAATGCCACAACTGATTGCCAGAAATATTTGGCTTTGGCGGATAAGCCATCGCTATTTCCGAGCAGAACTTTTCTGTAATCGTCGACAAAACCAATAATTCCGTGGGCTAAGGTCACCAGCAAAACTATCCAAATGTAGCGATTGCTAAGGTCAGCGCACAATAAGGTGCTGATCGCTACAGCAAATAAAATCATGGCCCCGCCCATAGTCGGAGTGCCGGATTTGGAGAAATGACTTTGCGGCCCATCTTCGCGTACGCTTTGGCCAATTTTATTCCGGGTAAGCTTTTTGATCATGATAGGGCCGATCATGAACGAGATCGCTAAGGCGGTTAATACGCCTAAAATCGCTCTAAAAGTTAGATAATGCAGTACCCGAAAGCCGCTATCTATATTGGATAAAAAATCTACAAGTGAAAGTAACATTATTCTGCTCTGAAATTATCAACCATGGCGGCGACTACATTTTCCATTTTTTGAGACCGCGAACCCTTTATCAATAAGGTTTCGCTGCCTGTAATGGCTTGATTTAATGCAATTATTAATTGTTCCTGGCTTTCAAAATATTCACCGGCGCAGCCGAATGTATCTACCGTGTATTTAGCATCCGCGCCGGTTGCAAACAAACGTGTTATCGGCATGGCTTTGATCATTAAGCCCATCTCAGTGTGCATAGCCGGGCTGTTTTCGCCTAATTCACCGAAGGCTCCTAATATCAGCCAATTGTTCTGTTGATTGCTAAGCGTGCTTAAAGCGGCTTTCAATGAAGCTGGATTGGCGTTATACGTATCATCAATCACTGTGTTGCCTTTGCGACCCAATAAAGGCTGCATTCTGCCGATGACTGGTTTCACTTGTTCCAGGCCTTGTTTAATATCGGAAAACTTAAACCCGAATTGCAGACTAGCTGCAGCTGCGGCAAGTGCGTTTTTAACATTGTGTTCGCCGGCTAAGCGCAGTTTTATAGCTAAAGAATCCGTTGCCGACTTCAGAGTGAAACTGGTTTCAAAACCTTGGCTGGACAAGGCCGTAGCAATATTTTCCGCATAAACATCCGCTGTATTGCTTAAGCCAAAACTAACAGTTTTTCTCTCACCGGCTAGCCGCCGCCATAAATGATAGTAAGCATCCTCCCTATTTAGCACGGCAACACCGGCTTGACTGAGACTGCTAATAATTTCACCTTTGCTTTTCGCCACACCGTCAAGGTCGCCAAAACCTTCAATGTGCGCAGCGCCGACATTGGTAATCAACGAAACATCAGCTTGCACATACCGACTGGTGTAAGCAATTTCCCCGGCATGGTTTGCACCCATTTCAATCACTGCATAGGGGTGGCTTTCTGACATTTTGCAGAGGGTTAATGGCACACCAATGTCGTTATTAAGG
>CAVPMI010000048.1:0-47378 GCA_963705975.1 uncultured Pseudomonadota bacterium | reverse complement strand
TCTCCAAAGCATCAAACATTACGCCTGCCGGCTGCTTGCCGCAGCGTTTAAACGCGCTGTAGGCTTCCGGCAGGGGGCATGGGCCGCCCAGCGAAACCATTTTATTCAGGTCTAAACCGTCAAGTTTAATTTTGTTTTGGGCGCCGACGATAACGACTGGGCAACCTGCCGCAAGCGCGCCCTGCATGTAACGCCCAGAAGCTACATAAGCTGTAAGGTAGACAAAGAGTAAATCAATATCCTTTGATTTGAATTCCACGCCCGTTTTATAGTGTTGAACCGGCGTCAGAAACACTGAGCCGAGCAGATTCACACCCGTTGCTTTCACCTTACCTGCAAAAATATTGGAATATTCGATCATCGCTTCTCTGGCGCCCGGAAACTGGGGCCAGTATTCTCGATGGCCGCATACCATGATGCCAACGTTGGGACGTTATCACTAATACTTGTTTTCATCCGTTTTTCCATAGGCTTGATCTCCTCTTTACCCCTCCACCTAAAGTTGTACAACCCACGAGCCCGTATTTCTGTTTCAGCTCCCAGCAGCCCGACATGATACACCCCTGGCGAGGTTCCAGCGCACTATTACTCCACCCTTTGTGTATAATTGAGGCGTTCCAATCGTCACGCAGGGTTTTTCTCGACCTTCGAATCAGCGCCCACGGAGGCCCGAATGCGCCGATGTGCTGTTCCGCCTGGTTTCATCGTTTTGGTAGCTGCCCTTTCGTCCCCCGGGGCTGAACCGGATGCGCGCCTCAAGGGAGCCTTCCGCAAGCCCGTCCATCCCAGGCCGCAGCGGCTTTTTCGTCCTTGGCCTCAGTATATCCGACCCCGTAACCTGAATTGTATCCAGCGGCATAGGCTTGAGTATGCAAATACCAGCCGAATCCGCCAAAGCTGATAAAAGCCACTGTCAGACAACCCGCCGCCCACTGCCACATCTGTTTACTGGCGGTGTGATTCGCCACGTCCTGAGCGGTTCTGGCCACAGCTTTTGCCAAATCCGCTTTAGTGGCTTCTGCTGAAGCCAGAATCATGGCGTCTGCGGTTTCCTTAAAACCGGCCAAAGTCTCACTGGCGGCTAAGGATATGGCTTTTGGGAACCGCTCATACTGGTCTTGGTAATACTGTAAAGCCATCAGCACCAGCCACAGCGCATCATTGTTTTTTAGCTGAAGAGCATCCCTGACCCTGTAGAGCTGTTGGCGTTCGGCATCATTGGGTTGTCTACCGAGCAGCTTACTAAAGCTGTCATCCAGACTGTTATCCCGCTCAGTCATGACTCACAGCCTCAAGGGTTTTCTTGACTTCGGTTTTCCATCGGGCCAGTTCCGCCCGGTTGCCTATCGGCAATTCTTTTAAGGCTTTGGCGATACTCAGCCGTTTACTGTAAATGTCGTCGCTAACCCGATCCGCCAAATCCGGAAAGTTCAGTGACAAACCGCCGCGCGCTTCGACAGCAGTGCGAATCTTAGAACCGTTGTACAACTCGAACTTCTTTTCCTCGCCAAAATAACCGTTTCTGACCACATGCAGCATACTGTCCGGAATGGCGTCCATGTATTCCTTGAGCAGTTCCAGGCTATCGCGCTGGCGGTTAATCACCCACAGCGTCACCAGATCGCGTTTCAGTTCAGCCAGTGTACTATTCAAGGTAGCCCCATAAGCGCTAACACCCTGGTTATTGCGGGCGGCGGTATTGATCACCACAATGCTATCCGGCTTGCTATCGCAAAGATTCACCAATTGTATCCAGCCGTCCGCCTCATCCAGATCGAGCAATTGCGTTTCCACACACTCGCCGTAATTTTTCCAGACATCCGGGTTACTGGTATCGGATTCAATCAACAACACGCTTTCGCCTTGTTCTTGCAGGTAATCGATGATGGCCATCGACACCATGCTTTTACCCACGCCGCCTTTGCTACCGCCAATCAAAAATATTTTTTTAGCCATGACTGATTTTTCCTTAAATTGAGCTGTTTATTAAACGAGATTTATTAAACCATCTTTCTGGTTGATTAAATATCGTCACTATCCGGTTTTGGTGTAAACGATGCCTTGGACGATTTATCTGGTTTATCGGTATTGGCTTGTTTTTTATCTTCTGGTGTTATCCTATTTTGTTGTTCTTTTTGAGTGTCTTTTTTGGATTCATTCTTAGGTTCTTTCTGTTCCTTGTTTTTCCCGGCTTTAATCCGCTGTAAATAACTCTTCAGTGTAGGAGTAGTAATATCCAGACCTTCGCCTCTTAAGGTTTCCGCGATTTGATCGAGTGTATAGCCACGCTTCTGCAAAGCCGCTATTTCTTTTGAAAGAACTTTTACCGCATCCTGTTTACTGTGTTCCTGCTTCTTTTTCTCGATGACCGGCATCGTCTTCAACTTAGCCGCAATCGCCTCTAGTTTTTCATTGGTGTATCCCATCTATTCACTCCGCTGCTTACTCTGCTTAATATTGTCTATCCGTGAATAGCATAAAACGAATTATAGCCGTTGAAAAGCCGTTTTAAACAGTCTAAGATTATTATTTTTAGATATGATTAATAATTGATACAGGATGGCCCTTGGAATACACATACTGGCGTATGCGTTTCCAAGGGACGCCAGACCGTTCGGCGCTACGCTACTCACAGTCCGGCTCATCCTGTCAGGGGACACCCCTGAACCCCGGAATGCGCGGCGCAAAGCTTCTTGCATTCAAGAACACCCAGCCAAACAACGGTAGTCAACGCAATCAATGGAGATAGCTTAATGGTATTTGAAACCCTCGGCAGCGAACCCCTGGACGCCATGCTGAGACTGCGGCTTACCGCCAGCGAAAAAGAACGCCTGCGCGAAGACGCAGACCTCGCAGGCCTCAGTATGTCGGAACTGGTGCGCCGCCGCTACTTCGGCAGACCCATCATTGCTAACGCGGATGCAATCATGATTAAAGAATTACGCCGCCTGGGCGGCCTAGTCAAACACGTCCACAACGAAAGCAACGGCGTCAACAGCAAGGAAACAGCGGAAGCGCTGGTAGCGCTAAAAGCCTACATCGAGAGTCTAAGTAATGGTCGTCAAAAAAATTAAGAACCCGAAAAAGTCTGCCAGCAAAGCCGCCCGTATCGGCGGACTTCTGGATTACATCCTCAATCCCGAAAGCCAGAATGCAAACGAGAAATGCGTCTATTCCAGAGCGAGAGGTTTTTTGACGGACACCCCCCAAAGTCAGAAAGCCGAAATGCTGGCCTTGTCTCAAGAAGCCGTCAGAAGCAAAGACACCGTAAACCACTACGTCATTAGTTGGCAAGAGGGCGAACAACCCAGTCATCAACAGATAGACGAAGCGGTCAGCATTTTTTTGGATGAACTAGGACTCAACGACCATCAAACTGTCTACGGACTTCATGCCGATACCGACAATCTGCATCTACACCTGGTCATCAACCGGGTGCATCCAGAGTCACTGAAAGTGATCAAACCGAATAAAGGCTTTGACATCGAAGCCGCCCATAAAGCGATAGCCCGCATCGAACACGCCCAAGACTGGCGGCGTGAACAACATGGACGCTATCAAGTATTAGAAAACGGCGAATTTGGCAGGGAACATATCGACACCGAAAAGCAGCGGCAACCCGATCAAGTCAAGCGCGACCGTGAGCAACGGAGCGGCGAAAAATCGGCACAGCGGATCGCCATTGAAGACGGCGCAGCTATCATAAAGTTAGCTACCGACTGGCAAACGCTACACCAGCAGTTGGCAGAAAAAGGCATGCGCTACGAAAAAAAGGGCAGCGGGGCCATGCTGTATGTTGGCGAGGTGGCCATCAAACCCAGCAGCGTTGACCGAGCGGCCAGTTTACCGCATTTACAAAAACGCCTAGGCCCTTACGAGTCGCCCAATGACCCGCTCAACATCGTTGAACGCAAGCCGGAACCGATCCAGGCCGGACAACCCGGCTGGGAAACATTCATTACCGACCGAAATGCTCACTACGCCGCCCGAAATGCCGCGACGCTAGAGCTTCGCAAGCAGCAGGAAACAAAACGACAACAACTGGCCACGCAACAGAAAGCCAAACGCGAAGCGGTTTTAAAAGGCAGCTGGAAAGGCAAGGGCGATTTGTTGAATGCGATGCGCAGCCTCCTTGCCGCCGAACAGGCCGCCGAGAAAGCCGGCCTCAAGGAAGGCCAGCAACAACAATGGAAACAACTCCGCAAACAATACCGGCCCTTTCCGGTTTATGAGCAATGGCTCAGACAACAGCAACAGCCGGAACTGGCCGACAGCTGGCGGTATCGCAACGGTGATCCGCAGCGTATCCAGGGCGAGACCACCGAGCCGCCGACACCGCGAGACATCCGCGCCTATACGCCAACAATACAGGGCCGGCAGGTACATTACCGCCGGAAAGACGGGCAGGGCGCAACCGCCGCTTTCATTGACAAAGGCCGGGAGATCGACATTCACGACTGGTGGAACCGGGACAGCGTACTGGCTGCCTTGCAGTTATCGGCGCAGAAATGGGGGCATTTTAAAGTCAACGGCAACACCGAATACAAAGCCCTGTGCGTCCAGCTGGCGGCGGAACACGGCTTCAAGATCAGCAATCCGGAACTGCAAGCCGGCATCGAGAACGAACAGCGGCGGATACAGCAGGCGAGGACGCAGGCGGTTCAGAAAAAACCAGTACCGCAATCAAAACGCGAGACGCGTCTGGTGCGGTAAGCGGTGTTGCACTTGAGTACCATTGAATTTGAATTTTTTTAAAAAAAGGTTGAAAAATTTAAAACCGTCTTGACATTGTCATATTTGCTTTTTACACTGAACCCAAAAATAGGGCCATAACCCCCTACTTTTGCTGCTGGATTTTCTCTATTTCATCCCTCGTTCTCATAAAGGATTATGAAATTCAATCGCAGCGTAAGGAAGTGCTGACATCAGATATAAGCACAGCTCGTCACACTATTTGTGTTTATCCACTCAGCTATAACGAATTCGTTCAAGTTGGTTTACCGACTGAATTTTAAACTCAGTGCCCATGCGCTGTAGTTTGCCCCATCACGATTTCGCAAGACTGTTGTTAAGCCCTTCATCTGAAGGATTCAAAAACGTGCGCACTAAAAACGCGCCTGTTAAGGATGGGTATGTTCATGAAAGTGCTTTTTTTCTTTGTTTTTCTGGTAGTTGCATTTTGTTTTGATGCACAGGCCACATCTTATAATAGCAATCTGTCGCAAGCTGTGACGTGGTTAACCGGTCAGCAGAATAGTGACGGCTCTTGGGGCGCTAATCCCAATTTGCAGCCGGTTTACACTAGCGTGGCGGTGCAGGCCTTGGCCAGAGCCTATAACACCAATGCGGCTTATTATGCCGGCGTCACCTGGTTGGAAGATCACAATATCAGCAATGTCGATTTGACTTCCCGAAGCGCCGAGGCCTTGATCAGTCACGGCGATAGTCTGAGCGCTTCTTTGACCTACTTAAAGGGGTAGTGTGCACATAGCTGCAAAAAGCGCCACGTAATTTCCCACCACATGCCGCCTAACGGTAAAATGGCTCACAGAAAGCATGCCAGCCTACATTCTCGGCGTGTTACAAGGAGAATTTGTGAAGTGGCACTGGAACGAAGACGAACTGGAGATGCAGTGGTCACTATCGGTCGAGGAATCGGCATTGCTTCCTGGCCGCACCGATAGCGGCAGACTTGGATTTGCAATTCTATTGAAATTTTTTCAATTTCAAGGTTTCTTTCCCGACAGTCAAAAAGGCATACCGCACGAGATTGCTGTCTACCTTGCGCATGCAACCAATTCAGCGGTGGCAGATCTGGATATTTACGAATGGGACGGGCGCACAGGCCAGCGGCATCGCAAGAAGATCCTGGGCTTTCTGGGACTACGTCGCCCATCAGGTGAGGATTTGCAGAAACTGCGCACATGGCTGACCGCTGAAGTCTTGGCGCTGGATGTTCCATTTGAGCGATTGCAGGAATTGGCTGTTGAGTGGTTCGCCCGACAATCGCTAGCACCGCTTGATCCCACGCCATTGGAACGGTTACTTCGATCAGCCATTCATGCTTTTGAGACTGAACTATTCCAATCCATCGCCAACCTGCTAAGTGCCGAAACCAAGACATCAATAGACAAACTATTAACGGTCGAAGAGCCAAACGTCAATGATGAAAATGGTGCCGTCGAAAATACTTCCATCGTCAAAGACGACGATCTTGGTTTGTCGCACCTCAAATCCGACGCTGGCCGAATAGGCCTGGATAGCGTTTTGCAGGAGCTCGCCAAACTGGGCAGAATTCGCAAGCTTGCATTGCCGAGTAAAGCATTGGCTGCGCTTCCCATCAAGTGGTTACAAAAATACTGTCGCCGAGTCAGCACCGAGTCAAGTTGGGAATTGCGACGGCATCCGCCGGAAATACGCTACGCCTTGGCAGCGGCGTACTGCTGGCAACGAGAGCACGAGATCATCGACGCATTGATCGATTTGCTAATTCTGGTCATTCACAAAATCGGTGTTCGCGCCGAAAATAAGGTCGAGCAAGAATTGCTCAACGATTTACGCCGTGTGCGTGGCAAAACCAATGTCTTGTTCAAATTAGCGGAAGCGGCCATCGATGAACCTGATGGCATCGTCAAGGATGTATTGTATCCGGTGGTTGGATTGGAAACACTGAAAGACTTAGTCAAAGAATTTAAGGCCAGCGGTCCTGCCTATACCAAGGTGGTACATAAGGTCATTCGTTCCTCATACAGCAATCACTACCGCCGGATGTTGCCGCAGATACTTGATGCGCTGGAATTCCGATCCAACAACACTGCTCACCGACCGGTGATTGAAGCCTTGGGCCTACTCAAAACCTACCGCGACAGCACGCAACAATATTTCTCCGCCAACGATGTGGTGCCGATTGAGGGCATCGTCAAAGGCAAATGGCGCGAGATTGTTGTGGAAAAAGACAAGAATGACAAAGAGCGTATCAATCGCATCAACTATGAAATTTGCGTACTGCAAGCATTGCGCGAGCGGCTGCGCAGCAAGGAAATCTGGGTCGTCGGTGCCGACCGATTCCGTAACCCGGATGAGGATTTGCCCTCCGACTTTGAAACTAACCGTGCTGCCTACTATGAAGCGCTCAAGCAACCACAGGACATCAAGGCATTCATCGACGGGTTAAAGAAAACGATGACGGACGCCCTATGCATGTTAAACAAGGGAATGCCAAAAAACCCACGCGTCAAAATTCTTGATCGTGGCAAAAACCGTATTTGCATTACTCCGCTGGATGCGCAACCCGACCCGGAAAACCTCAAACACCTGAAAGCCGAAATATTTGAACGCTGGTCATCCACCAGCTTGTTGGACATCCTCAAGGAAGCCGATCTACGGGTAGGTTTCACCGATTTGTTCCAGAGCAGCCGGCAGCGCGAAACGCTGGATCGTGATACCTTGCAACGGCGTTTGCTATTGAGCCTTTATGCGCTAGGCACGAACGCCGGACTCAAACGAATCGCAGCAGCGGGACATGAGACGACTTATCAGGAATTGCGTTACGTGCGCCACCGTTTCATCGAAAAAAGTACATTGCGGGCAGCAATTTCCCAAGTCGCCAATGCGACTTTCGCTGTGCGTCTTCCGGAAATATGGGGCGAAGGCACGACTACCTGCGCGTCGGACTCCAAGAAATTCGGCTCCTGGGATCAGAATTTGATGACCGAGTGGCATATTCGGTACGGTGGTCGTGGCGTGATGATCTACTGGCATGTCGAGAGCAAATCGGTCTGTATATACTCGCAACTGAAACGATGCTCCTCCTCCGAAGTGTCGGCTATGATCGAAGGTGTATTGCGTCACGACACCGATATGGATGTTCAGAAAAGCTATACGGACAGCCACGGGCAGAGCGAAGTCGGCTTCGCTTTTTGTCATCTGCTTGGCTTCGATTTGTTGCCACGTCTGAAAGCCGTCGCTTCACAAAAGTTGTACTTGCCGGAAACAGAGAGTGCTGGCAATTATTCCAATCTCACTGATATTTTGACGCGTCCAATCAAATGGGATTTGATCCGCCAACAGTATGATGAAATGATCAAATACGCAACCGCGTTGCGCCTGGGTACAGCAGAAGCCGAAGCCATTCTTCGCCGCTTTACGCGTGGCAACCTGCAACATCCGACTTACCAAGCATTAGCGGAACTTGGCAAGGTGTTGAAAACCATTTTCTTGTGCCGGTATATTGATTCGGAAGGGCTGCGCCGCGAGATTCACGAAGGGTTGAACGTCGTAGAAAACTGGAACAGCGCCAATGGATTTATCTTCTACGGCAAGAGCGGTGAGGTTGCCAGCAACCGGTTGGAAGATCAAGAATTATCGGTATTGTCGCTGCATTTGTTGCAATTATGCTTAGTGTACGTCAATACCTTGATGATTCAGCGCGTGCTATCGGAAAAGCGCTGGTGTAACAGAATGAAAGCTGCGGACTTGAGAGCATTGTCGCCATTGATTTATAGTCATGTGAATCCGTATGGGCGATTTGATTTGGACATGAGTAAACGGCTCCCAATCGAAGCTGATCTTGCGCTGGCGGCATAGATATAATCAATGAGCAAGGTTTTGTTGACCAGATACCTCGTTGCGCAAACGAACGTTTGCGCAATGCAGGGAACATAGCCATCGTGCGGGGCTTCCCATGTTGCACAAACCTGTTGCATAATGAAATATTAATGCAATAGGTTTGTGCAACGATTATGCTCATCGGATATGCCCGCGTCTCGACTGACGACCAAGAAACCGCCATTCAGGAATCCGCCCTTAAACAAGCTGGATGCGGAAAGATATTTCCTGAAATTGCATCCGGTGGTCGATGGGATCGTCCGCAACTGGCTCGTGCACTTGATCATCTTCGTGCCGGCGACGTGTTGGTAGTCTGGAAACTTGATCGGCTATCGCGCTCGTTGAAGGATTTGCTGACGATTATGGAGCGGATCGATCAACTCGGCGCCGGCTTTTGCAGTCTGACCGAAGCCATCGACACCACGACACCGGCCGGACGTATGATGATGCAGATGGTAGGATCATTTGCAGAATTTGAGCGAGCCATGATTCGCGAACGTACCAAGGCAGGAATGGAATCGGCACGCAAACAAGGCCGTATCGGAGGAAGACGGTCCAAGCTTGAGATACGTCAACAGCAAGAAATTGTCACAATGGTGATGACTGGCCAGAAAACCGCTGCTGAGGCCGCTCGGTTATTCAAGGTTCATCCGGCAACCGTTTCTCGTTTGCTGGCCTTGCAATCTGGAAGTGCAAAAAAATTAATTGCTTCACCATAACACGTTAAAAATGAAACAGTACACGACCGCCTCCTGCTTTTCGACCTTTATGCTTCCCTATATCTTGTTCGTTCGGGATTTTGAGGAACGCAAGAAAACGGTTATGACTTGTTGCCTTGGCTGGAATATTAGCCTATTCCCCGATATCGCGCAGCGCGAACAACAAATCGACATGGTTTGGAAGATGGTCGAAGCCGACAACCAAGAGTCGCCGCCTCCCGGTTTAGAACAGGGATTCAAGCAGGATTTGCGTAGGTTGGTCACACAGAAGCGCGATCTCTTTCCTTGGCTGATGAAAAATATCCCAAAAGCGGAACTGAATCGGAATGAGACTTGGGATGTTCTGAGCATTGACGCTGGCAAAGGTGTCGAGGAAATCCAGCTTGTCACACACCCCGATCCGATGGGACTGCCCTACATCATTGAGGTGCTACGCGGCATTCACCGGGATACAGAGGCGCAAGTGGATTTGATACAGCAAGCCCGCCGGACGCCTGGCGCACTCAAAGACATAGTGACGACTCAAATAGTGACCGCCTATTGTATGCAACGCGCCGAACTCATTGGATATCACCGTATGTTGACAGTGTGGCTTGATATTCAGCCGGCACCAAGCGTAAAGCGCGTGATTGGTTATTGGCTAGGTGTGATTGATGAAATCGAAATGCATACAACGACACTGTTGGGTATCCTCACCGAGAAAGTGAGTGTTGAAGAGCCCTGACGTGGTTACTAACCATAATTCTGGACAGCCAGTAATGGATTGCAATTACGTGGCGCTTTTTGCAGCTATGTGCACACTACCCCTTAAACAATGACCAGTACAATAATAGTGGCACTTATGCCGGTTGGGGCTTGAACGGCAATTACACCAGCTCCACTTTGGACACGGCATTAGCGCTGATTGCAATTAAAGACTTAGGGACAAACGCCAATCAAGCCGCCGCCGTGACTTACCTGCAAAACCAGCAAAGCACAACCGCCGGTAATCAAGGCTGGACGATTAACAGCAACTCCAACAGCAGCAGCGATCTATCCGTGACTGCTATCGTTATTCAGGCTCTGGCTAGATATTCCGGTACTTATTCGGTATCCGGCAATATTACCAATGGTTTGACTGCCTTAAACAATTTACTCAACAGCTCTTCTCCGCCGATACAATTGGCGTTAGCGGCACAAGCGGCGCAAGACGCCGGTGATACCGTCAAGGCAACGACATTTCTGAATAACCTGGTTGCCAGCCAAGGTGTTACCAGCCAAGGTGGCGACGGCAGTTGGAACGAAGATCCCTATATTACCGCCGTGGCCATCCGCGCCATTGCCACCAATGTGCAGGCAGCTTCGCAAAGCACGATTGTGCCGATTGCCGATCAAAATCTACAAGCCGCCATCAATAAGGCTTTAGGCCGCAATGCGATGGACAGTCTGACGCTGGGATTATTGGCGCAGTTGACCTCACTTAACGCCACCGGCGCAGGTATCAGCAACTTAAGTGGTTTGCAAGACGCCGTTAATCTTCAAACCATCAACCTGAATAACAACAATCTCACCAGCATCAGCGCCATCAGCTCCTTAACCGGTGCTACCGTCACTTGGTACGATAACCCAGGCAATCCTAGCAATCCTCCAGGTACATCAGTACCGGCCATGCCGCCATTAGCCATGCTGATATTGGCTGCGGGTCTATTGGGTTTGATGCAATACCTGGGCAGAGCCAAAGTATCCGGACAGGTCGGACAGCTTTGCCTGCTGGTGTTGGTAATGGTGGTGACGGCGACCGGCAACAGCTACGCTCAAACAGCCACAACGACACAAGCGCCTATCCCCACCGTGACCTTGCAGGAATTAAGGGCTAAAGGCATTCCGTCAGAACAATTGCAAGCCATTCAAAAAATAGGCGGCAATATCCTGCAAGCCAAACGCACCGCCACGGCGGAACCGGGCGACAAGGATTTATTAAACCAGGTGCAAGCCACCGTCAGCCAGTTGCTTAGCATCGAAAAACCGGGGGTTTCTCAATCCCAGCGACAATCGGCGCAATCCTCGGTCTATGATGTGGTGACAGCGCTTCGCCAGGAAAGCAACTTATTACAACCCACTGGCAATAAGTCCGCCCAAAAACAAATTTTATCCGGCGGAAAACAAATAGGCCAGCAGCGCGGTGCCCTTTATGGCGGATTGGCGAGTCAGTTGGAAGCTATTGTGAGCAATAACAACACCGCTTCGCGGATAAAGCAGTTGCTTGCGTTCAATAGCCAATTGCAACCGGTCAGCAGCATTACCCAACGGCTGAATCACCCCGACGTGACTCCAAATTATCATTCCTTAGCCCGTATTCAATCGTTTAAAACAGAACCGCAAACCCAACATTAAAAATGCGAACATTTTGACAAGGAACTTTTTATGTTAACGCCGTCCTCTTTATTGAAAAGACTTAGCGCCCTGGTTTTGCTGGTAGTTTGCCAAGCCCAGGCGTATGCGCAAATCGCCCAGCCCACCACGCCAGAAATCGACTTTACCAGTACTTACGCCCAACAAACGTTGGTGCTTCAAGCCACACAACTGGCGAATCAGGGCAATGCGGTGGCGATTTACCAGTACGCCTATAACAATTTCGTTTTTGAACCGTATCACGGATCGCACTCCGGTTCCGTTAATACCTTTTTAGGTTTGCACGGCAGCGATGTGGATATCGCCAGCAGCTTGATCGCCATGCTGCGCTCCCAATACATTCCGGCCCGCTATGCGGTCGGCACAGTGCAGCTTAGCGCCGCGCAACTGACTAATTGGTTGGGTACGGGCAACGCCAACGTGGCCTTTCAATTATTGATTGACCAAGGTTTCCAAAAACTCAGTTACGCCACGACCATTGGCGGCAGCTATACCGCCGTGACCGAAACCGGCACAGCGCCGAACATTGAATACGTTGTACCCTCTGCGGCGGTCACCTCAGTACAGTTTGAACATACCTGGGTGGAAGCTTTAATCCCTTACGACCAGTATCGCGGCTTGCCGACGCCGACCGCCGTGGATTGTACGCAAACCACCAACGCTTCCCGCTGTGTGTGGGTGCCGCTGGATGCCAGTTACAAGCAGTTTACTTATAACAACTACGGTCTTAATCCGACCACCGGAACCAGCCCGGTTAGCTTCAATTACACCAATTATTACGACGCCATCAAGAATAACGATTCAACGCAGCTTAACCTGAATCCTTTGACCATATTGGAGAATCAGATCACTTCCTGGCTGCAAACCAATTATGCTGGCCATACCCTGGATGATGTCGCCAATGTCGGTCAAATTATTCCGATCAATGACGGTTTATTACCGGCATCGTTACCCTATCCGGTAATTGGCACGGTCAGAACTTATGAGTCGGTTGCCGCTCACGATGCGGCGGTGGCTTCGCCTACCACTACGGCAGACCCGGAAACCAAGCCCTGGGCAAAATATCTGACCGTCACGTTTAACTCGACAGCTTATGATGTTTACGCCAATGCTTATCCCTACACGATAACCAGTACGCCTATACTGGAAGCAACTCTGAACACCGATAGGCTTACCCTGTATACGGCTGTGAACAGCAGCATCACCAATGTGCCGCTTTTGAATCTGAATTTGGGCGGTTCTTCGCTTTTCTCGACCTCATCCGCGGTATTCACGATTGGCGGCCAAAACATCACCGTTTCGGCAAGTTCACCGTCTAATGTCGGCAACTACAGCAGTACGGGGCAAACTTTCTCGGTGACTTTAAATCTGACCGGTGCACCAGATGCAACCGGCGGCAGCAATGATCAAACGATTACCACCAGCTACAATAACTTGAATACTTCAAGCTATTTTGCCGCAGTCACCGGCGGGGCGTATTCCAACTGGGCGCAAGTGCATAACGCCGCCAATCAGTTACTCGCCAATCAATCAGCCGCCAATACCCCCAATTATCCGATAGTCTTTAATCCCAGCGACCCAGGCACCAGCAATGGCGCTTGTGATTTCACCACCGGCTTAAACTGCACACCGTATGTCGATGTCTACGGCACCGGCGTCTACAACACCAACGATCCTACGCTGTTAAACGATCCTGCCGCGCTGGACGCCTTGACCGGCGGTTTGTTGTACGTGGCGGGCATGCAATATTGCGCTAATGTCGTCGACGACATTAATCAGGTCAATCAATTGATGCAGACCAGAACCTCCATAACCGGTTTTGTCGGCTTGGTCAGCTCGGTTTATGAAGCCGAATACATCAATAACACCGCCTTCTCGGTGATGCCGGGCGGCTTGTTGATTGACATAGGCACATCGTTTGGCGGTACTTATAGTAACACCACCAGCCCGGTTTCTAATGCCAGTGTTTCCAACAGCGTGTATTATTTGATAGGCCATATCGGTTCTTCGCTGGAGCATGAAACCTGGCAGGAACTGACCGGTTATGACGCTGTGTCCACCGTGCGCGGCATTCAAATGGCCTTGTCCAACACCTCGACTTCCTTGCTGACCATTACCAGTCTTTCAGGCTTGCAAGGTGAGTACGCTAATTTTGGCTTCAGCACCAGTGTGCCCAGTATCTTTACCGCAAAAACCTTTAAAGTCTGTTCTTCCTCGCCTTACACATGGAATACGGCTTGCTCAGGCAGTTCCGATACGTTTAATGTCTGGACCAGCACCACCAATCCAAGCGCATTCGACACCTTCTTAAGCTCGGTCAGCAGTACCACCAGCGCCTTGCAACAGGAAGTGCAAACTTATCATTATGACACCACGTCGCAATATGCCCAGGATTACACCTATTACTGGGCAAACTGCACCAATAACCTGGTTAACAGCATAGCGGCGTTACCGGCTTCCACGACGTTCCCGACCAGCGCCATAACGGCAACCTGTGACAACCTGATTGCGCTTTCCGGTACGCAAAGCGCGGTGCTTGCCGCTGTTTATGCGGATTGGGCAAGCAATGTCGTGACGTTTCTAAACAACGTAAGCACCGACCAGTTCAATTATTTTGATGAAAGCCAGGGCTTTAGCACTTCCGGCAGGCTATACCGCAGTTATCCGCAGGCGGCGGGCCAATATTCAGCGCCAACCATAGGCGCCATCCGCACCGATTTCGGCATACCGCCCAGCGGTTCAACGCTAAGCTACACCATGCCGTCCACGGCAGTGGCGACGCCATTCAACAACTTTGAAGTGTACATCCGAACCCTAACCGACACATCATCCGGAGTTTCCTACGATTTGACATTCAAAATTAATAACCTGGGGCAATAGGAAATGAAACAGCAAAACATGATTAAATCGCGCGCCATCGTTGCATTGTCAACACTCTGTTTTACTGTGATGATGGATTATGCCAGTGCAGGCGGCTGGGTCAACGGCAGCCAACCCTTGAGTCAGGCTACCGCGATTAGCACCGGCAGTACGGTCAATGTGACCCCCACTTTTAACAACGCCCAGTTTACCGATAAAATTTTAGTGTCTGGGGTGAACAATAATCCCATCACTACACCATCGACAGCAGACCCGGTTTCCACCATTACTGGCAACAACTATCATGATGAACTGGATTTTCAGATTCGTGGCCGCAATGGTTTAAATTATGTGTTCTCCCGTACCAATAACAGCGGCAAAAGCGCGGCCACCACGGATGTCGGTTTTGGTTACGGCTGGGTGCATTCTTACTCTATGAATCTGCTGTCCAATGATTTTGGGGCTTGTCCAAACTGCACCCAGGCCCAGGCTCCCGCCAATTTTGACGGCGTTACTTCTTCGATTACCTATACCGACGAACGCGGCGGTCAGGCCAACTTTCTGGAAACGCCAACCACCACCGGCGGCATCACCACTTATAGCGTTACTAACCCGTTAAGCGTTTTTAACACGCTGACCCTCTCAACGCCCAGTAACGGCAATCAATTGGTGACGTTAGCTTTCCGGAACGGCACGCAATATTTATTTAACGTTACCGGCGGCGATATCGGCGTGACGCCCAAACTGACCGCCAAGCTGACCACGATTAAAAACCAATGGGGCGATCAGCTTAATATTAACTATGATACGAGTGGCCGCATCTCCACCATTACCGATAACCTGGGGATTAGCGGACGCACCGGCTTGACCTTTAATTATGGCAACGGCGATAACCATATCACCAGCATTAGTGACTGGGCGGGCAGAATCTGGAAATACGCTTATGTCAGCGGTTATTTAAACATCTACACCGACCCTCTAAACTATAACCACGATTATTATTATACCGCCAACAAATATTACAATAACTTTCAGACGGGTCTCGGCAATTATTTGCTGCAATATGTCATTAAGCCCCAACTGCGCAATGGCTTGTATGTATATACCACCTTCAATTATTACCAAAATGGCCGGGTGATTAACTATTATGATGGTATGGGCGATACCGAGATTCTGGACTACGATCTATTCCGCTCCAGGACGCGCGTCACCGATCCGCGCAACAACGTGCGTGAATATGACTATGACACCAACGGTTTCATGACCAAGATGATAGAACCGGACGGTGGTATTCTTTACTTTACCAGCCAGGCCGATAGCTTACGCGCCAGCAAAACCGATGCCTTGGGCTATAAAACCCAGTACAGTTACTGTTTAAACAATTCGTTAACCACTTGCCCCAACAGCGCCGCCAACAATAACACCGGCGGCAGCGACACCGGCGGCAATGTCACACTGGAACAGGATACTTTAGGTTACACCATCAAAACTTCGTATGGCCCTTATGATCAGGTGGCCAGCGTCACCGACAAAAACGGCAATACCGTCAATACCAGTTTTTACACCACCACCGGCCAACAAGCCAACAAATGCGATTTAACCGGTAAACCCAATACGGTAACGATTGCCGCTTTAACCACAAGTGGCACAACTACCAACAATGTTGCCTTGCAAACCTACTGCTGGAACAGCAATGGCACCCTGAGCAGTTTGAATGAGTATCTGGATACTGCCAAAACACACATCCGCACAACCAGTTACACCTATGACCCAACCGGTCTTAATGTCACGGATGTGAAAGTCACAGCCACCAACACCACGGCAATCATCCATACCCAGTATACCAATGATAATTTAGGCCGGGTGTTGACCAGCACTTTAAACCGCACTACTTCCCCAACCAATAGCGCCCTGGTAGCATTAACCACCAGCTACACTTATGATGCCTTGGACAGAGCCGTTCAGGTCAAAAATCCGGAAGGCCGCATCAACCAAACGGTTTATGACGGCAACGGCCAGGTTTATCAGCAAATCACCTGGTATCCCAGCACCACGGCCCGTAATAACTGCGCAGCTCCGGCTGTACCAACGGGATACACCAGCAGCTATGTGCAATGTACCGAAGCCACTTATTCTTATGATGCCGCTGACCGGCCCATTAGCGTGACGGATGTTTACGGCAATACCACCAGTTTTGTTTATGACCAGTCCGGCAACCTGATTAGCAAGACAGACCCCAAGCTCACAACCGATGCCAACTATCATACTACCCAATATCAATACGATCCGATGAACCGGGTAACGGCGATTATCGACGCCAATGGCCGCACCAGCAAGGCAGTTTATAACGAGCGCGGCGACTTGACTTCCGTTACCAATCCCAATAACGAAACCGTGACCAGTGTATATGATGCGTTAGGTCGTCTGACCAAAGTCACGGACAATATGGGCAATATCACCACCATTGCCTTCGACAAAAACAGCAATAAGACCTGTCTGGTGGACGCCAACAATCACACCACAACCACAGCGTCTGGTTATCAGCCGCTTAACTCGTCCAGCTGTACGGTTAGCTACATCTACGATCAGCTCAACCGCCTGACGCAAGTGACCGATGCCCAGAACCACGCAACCGCTTATACTTATAATTTATTTGGACAGCAATTAACCGTGACTGACGCGAATAGCCATATCACGACCTTGGCTTATGATGATCTTGGCCGCTTGACAACTGCAACCGACCCAATGACAAATAGTGTCAGTTTAGTTTCCGATGAAGCAGGCAATTTGATGCAACTGACCGACCGTAAAGGCCAAATCAGCCAACATTTTTATGACGTCATGAACCGTAGAACACTAAGCAATTTTGAAGCGGACAGCAGCAGCGACACTTTTACTTACAATAGCTTTGATGATTTGACGAATCTGCAAAATAACAGCACGGGCAATACTTTCAGCTACAGCTTGACTTATGACAGCAAACATCGCTTACTGTCCAAAACCGACAGCCGTTTAGGTTTATCGGAAAGCTGGGGATATGACCCTGCGGGCAACATCAGCACCAAAACAGACTATCAAGGCAATGTCACTACTTACCAGTATGACGACAGCAACCGTTTGGCGGCGGAAGCCAATCCTGCTTATTTGGAAGTCAGCTACCATTATGACCCTGCCGGCAGATTGCTGGATCGCATTTTGAGTAACGGCGCAAAAACCAGCTATAAATATGATGCCGGCGGACGCTTAAGCAGTCTGGTGAACACCGCCGCGCCTAATCCGAACAATACCATCGTCTCAGCGGTGATCAACAGCACCACTTATACCCGCGATGCGATTGGCAATATTTTAACCGCGATAGAGGCCTCCAGCACTAGCCAGGTAGCCGGAATCAGTACGTTTACCTATGATCCGGAATACCGCTTGTTGACAGCAGTTTACCCAACTACGGCCAACAACGAAACGATTACTTATGACCCGGTTGGCAACCGCACCAAATACATCAAAGGCAGCACTACTCTTTATTATAACGTCAACGCCGCCAACCGCTATACCACCACTAACACCACCAGCGCCACTGGCCCGACGTATGAAATTTATACCTATGATAAAAACGGCAGCTTGACCAATATCACCGGAAACCGTACCCTGACCTTGACTTTGGATGCCCATAACCGAGCCAGCCAAATACAGGTAGGCGCTCTTGCCCCATATAGTTACCAATATGACATCAGCAACTACCGAATTTTGAAAAATCTGGGCGCAAGCACCAGCATTAGCAACTACTATCTTGAAAATGGTAAGCTGGAATCTATTTACGATAACAATGGCAACGTCCAGGCTAAATACATGCGCGGCAGCGTGATCGACGAAGTAGTTAACGGCTACCAAACCAACGGCACGGCCTTGACTAACTATACCTATCATCATGACGCACTGGAATCTGTGCTGGGCCAAAGCGGCAATACCGGCACTGTGGTCGCGGCGCAAGGCTACACCTCATTAGGTAGCACTGTGAATGCCACTGGAAGTAGCAGCAACACCTTGAAATTTACGGGACGTGAACAGGATATTGAGACTGGCTTGTATTATTATAGAGCCAGATATTATGACCCAATCACCGGGCGGTTTTTGAGTGAAGACCCGATTCGGTCGGGAATAAATTATTATGCCTATTGTGGGAATAATCCGGTGAATTGTAGGGATCCTAGCGGGCTTTGGGGAGCTGGAGTTACAGGCGGAGGCACTTTTGAATATGGCGAAGTTTATGGTGCAGCTTATCAAGCAAATTCTGGCGGCGGGGTGTTTTGGGATGGATTGTTTAATCAAGTAAATTTGGGGGCTTTTACTGCTAGTGGGGGATTTGCAGGTGGTAATCATGGATTATCCAATTTTGGTTCCGCAACACAACAGCCTGATGGTAGTCCCCCTGCATCTTGGGTTGTGGGGGTAACAGGTGGTCTAGGTGCCGGTTTATTTTTAACGAATGCAACAAAGGCTGAAGAGCTTTTGGGTCCATTTGATACCTGGACACTAAATTTGCCATTGGTTTCGCTTCAAGTTGCTTATGATGGCAACATCGGTACGATATCGGCAAATTGGGGGAAGTCATTGGGTATATCAGCAAGCAGATACCCAGTCACGACAACCACTGCCAAAACAGTTAAAACATTCGGAACTTCATCATCTAGCAAAACAGTTAGCTCGCAAAGCAATGCCTCGCCATTGTCAAATGTTGCAAACTCTGCGCTAATTGCAGGCACAAATAGTGCTATGGATGCTGTAACTTCAGCTATTAACCCTCCTAGTGTTACACAATCTGTGACAACAGGAACGCTTACTACGGAGTTACTTGGTTTTGGAGAAAATGCAGCTGATGGTGGTTTTGTACTTTATCCTAATATGTCGAACACCAATCAAATTCAAAGTGTTTATAGTAAGCATTGATTGTGATAATAGCACAAATGGAAGATAAAATATGGGCTTGTGGTAGTGAATTTTGGATAATATTAATTTAATTAAATAGAAATGACAGTAATTAAAAAAATAGATTGGATTCAAATGATTGGTAAAATTTTGAATTACCTAGGAATTGTTGTTTTAATCTTTATAATATTCTTCATTGTTTTTAATGGTCGTAAATATTATTTTTTAAACCAAAATAACGTTAAAATAACTGGAACAATTAGCAAAATTTTCTGTGAACGGCATCAGGGATTTGAATATAAATTCCAAGTCAATAATAAGTTATTTAGTGAAAATGGTAATTCCCATGGTGTTGAACATCCTTGTGAAGCTTTAAAGATTGGTGACCAAGTTGATGTTTTTTATTACCCTGACGATCCAAGTATCAATATAGTTAATGAAGATCCCCATGAAGGTTTTGAGGGTGGATTGTTTTCAATGCTGTTAATGTCTTTTATATTTTCAGGAGCAATTTTATTTTTTACTAGGTTAAGGCGTGATAAGGCAGATTAACCTATTCATGTAGAGACAATCCAATGAACTTTAATAAAATTAAAATATTATATATATTTTTTCTATTATTAATTTTATAGCTATTGCTGCGAATTCTACACTTGTTCCAGCAACTAATACTGCGATGGATGTAGTAAATTCAGCTATTAACCCTCCTAATGTTCCACAAGCTGCTCCTACGGCAACACTTATAACGGAATTAATCGGTTTTGGTGAAGATGCTGCGGATGGCGGTTGCTGACACCGTTGTTCCCTTTGTTTAAGGCTATTATAATTTCGGAGGTTTCTGGATTTTCGCCTGCTTTGAATTTCAGATGGCGGTCAACTTAAATTGACCGTGTGGGTGCTGAACACCGTGCCTATTGCTGCCGGAACCGTCATTCAGAAAGGCATAGAGCTAACATCATCCATGCATGTGCTGCATGGCCTGGTTCCTATTGCCGTATCGCTTTCAATTTTATTGGTCTGTCCAGTGCAAAACTGGAGGCACAAATTGCTGCTGATCGTCCTGGGTGTGTTGACTGCCGTATTGATTTTGCTGACGACCGTACCGATATTGTTGGTCGCCTTGTTGGAAATGCCTTTTCAGGAACAGGCTATGGTAGCTAATGTGCATCATCAATCCACTTGTGTTTTGCAAGATGGGTGGAGCTTTACTTATGGCTTTGACCTGCGTGTTTTTTTTGTATTGGGTTGCAACGGTTTGTTTGGCGGATGCGGACATCTGATTTGCCGAAAGTGATTATCAATAAAGGAGAATAAATAAATGGGTAAAAAGCAAAATATCATCATTGTGGTGGCAGGTGTGTTGGTGTTTGGTTTTCTGGTGTTTTCTGTAATCAATCAGAGTAATAAAAACCAAGAATCTGTTTCACAAGTTCCTTCACTGGTTGCCATGCAGGGCATGGCCAATCAAAAATGCCCTAAATTGATTCAAAATAAAACCGGTACGCAAGTACACTTTCCGTCCAAAAGCGATACGGATAAAAAAACTTATTTGACTATGGAATGGACTGGCGGCAAAGGCTCTAATTTTAAAACGGCTTCATGCACCCTACTGGTTTCATCGGGCACAGTCTCCAAATTGGTGATTGATGATCAGGTATTAATCGATGTAGCGGCAAAGTGATGACCTATCCCCATAAACGGTCAAATCGGCCTAAAGGCGGCGCTGGTTTTTTGTTATGCTTTAGTTCCGATAAGCTGACTTCCCGGAACTAAAAACCCTTTAAAAATGACCGATCTGATTGCACTCAAAAACACCGATTTGGAACGGCTCATCCTGGACGAAGCAGCCAAACAGTAGATGGCTATTTTGCATCCGTAAAAATTTGTGTCGTTTTTGAGTATACCCTGATGGTACATATTTTATGGAACAGTTTTTGTGTCTCAACAGGGTTGTTTTAGTTGAGACACGATGATATTCTGCAAGGCTCTAAGACCCTGTTGAAACACTTTTTATATTTTAATGGCACTTTACGGGTACGCGCGTGTTTCCAGCGCCGATCAGGATTACACCTTACAAGAGCAAGCCTTAAAACAGGCGGGTTGTGATGTTATTCGGGCTGAAAAGGCTTCCGGTACAACCAGGAACGGGCGAACTGAACTTGATTTGCTGCTCCAATTTCTTCGGCCAGGGGATACGCTGGTCGTTACTCGCGTAGATCGCCTCGCGCGTAGCATCAAAGACCTGCAAGACATTGTTGTAGACCTCAAAAAACGCAAGGTATCGTTACGAGCCACTGAACAGCCTATCGATACGGAAACGGCGGCGGGTAAGGCGTTTTTTGACATGCTTGGTGTGTTTGCCGAATTCGAAACCAATTTGAGACAGGAACGCCAGAAAGAAGGGATCGAGGCGGCCAAGGCCAAGGGCGTGTATCGAGGCGGGAAAAAATCGGTTGATGCCGGCAAGGTTAAAGAATTACAGAATAACGGTCTGGGGGCAACAGAGATTGCCAGGCAACTCGGCATTAGCCGTGCATCGGTCTATCGAGTGATCAAAGAGTTAGTGTAGCCGTGATGTGTAATCGCACCTATTTGGAATGTCGGGATTCATTGCGCAATAAGCAGCGCTTTTACGCTATCCACGTGACCAAAACCATTTTTGGTGAATGGGCCGTTATTAAAGAGTGGGGCCGGATCGGTTCACCGGGAACTGTTCGTGAAGAATGGTTTGATGAGGAAAGTCAGGCTATCAGTAAAGTCGATTCGATAGTAAAACTGAGGGTCAAGCCAGCAATTCCCAATTTTGAAAATTAATAAATTCAATGGGTTAAAAACGGCGTTTTTCAGTGTTTTGTCTGATAAATCAGTTTTCCATGTTCTCTAGAAGATTAGCGTTCCAAATTTTGCGTAGTTTGCATCCAAACAGGCTGCGCATCTTGCAAAACGATAAAATTTTTCAAGCAGCCAAAATCTTATCTATTTGATTTTATTGAACACCTCAAATTGGGAATTGCTGGGGTCAAGCATGGCTATTTTCTTTTGAAGTAATTTTAGGCGTTCTATATGGAAAATGATTTCGGAATTGATCCTTTATATGGGCTAGATAAGGCCATTAAAACAAAGCTGGTAAAACTAGGCCTATCATCCGCAGTCGCCGTTCGCGGTGCTGTCGAGTCCGATGAATTGCGCGGTGTCGCCGGTTTTGGTCCACAGGCCATACGTGATATTCAATATTGGCTTCAGCTAATGGATAAAAGACAGGCGCAATCTGATTTGGATCATGTTGATCTGGTTTTATTTGGATTGAGCAGCAGAATTAGATTGTGTTTACACACTAATAATCTATGCACCGTTGAGGCAGTTTTGACGGCTTATCAGAATAAAAAGACATTCAATCGCATACCGAATATGGGCAAGGCCTCGGTCCATGAAATCGGTTTGTGGTTGCGTCGCCAGGGTTGCACTATAGCTTAAAGAATTCGATATTTCGGCTGCAAGCCAATAATACCAAAGGTCCCATTAGTGTCGATGGATAAACCATTCTTTTGGTAAATTAACAGCAATGAATGTTGTGTATAAAATTTGATACAATATGCACGGAGGCGATATGCAAGAAAAACCGATTGATTGGCGGGGGTCTTCTTTACGGGATATTAAGGACGACGGTATATTCACACAGAATGCTCGACGAGAAGCCGGCCATCAACTTAGCCAAATACAAGCAGGTCTTGAACCTGATCATTGGAAGCCTTTTAATGAGGTTGGTGCAGGTACAAAAGAGATTATTATCGATCTTGATGATGGCTGGTTCAGGGTAATGTATGTCGCTAAATTCCCGGAAGCCGTTTATGTGCTGCACTGCTTCAAGAAAAAAACGAACACAACAAGCAAACATGATAAGAACGTTGCGGCAACTCGCTACAATGCTCTTATCCAAGAAAGGAGTAAGAAATGAGCATTGAGACAAAATCTATGCATATCACCCCAGCGGGCGGCAATGTTTTTGCTGATCTCGGATTTGATCCGGAAGAAGCCGCCACTCTGAAAGAGAATGCTAATCGAATCATTTCTGAAAAACTCGCCATCAAAAACAGCTTGATGAGCGAACTTGCCGACTGGATTGAACAGAAAAATTTAAAGCAAGCGGAAGCGGCTGAAATTCTGGGAATAACAAGACCGCGTGTGTCTGACGTGATTAATAAAAAATCCATTAAATTTACGATTGACGCCTTGGTGGATATGCTGGCCAGAACAGGTAAACAGATCACGTTCTCAGTGCATTAATCTTTGCCTGATTTTACAATTTCCGGAGATGGGCGTACCGTTAAGGAGAACATCGTTTTGACCATTATCCTACGCCGATTTAGGTGGCGACGAAGACCCTGCCGACTAATTAGCCTTCACCTGTATCGTTATAAAGGCTAGAGAGGACTCAACCCCCGGAATATGCTGTTCCAGCATATTCTCGAAAATATAAAATTACAAGGGGTAGCGCCACAAATTTTATTATGCTGGCCACCAGATGATCTGTATTTTGTCATCAAAGATGAGGTGAATTTGAAAAATATAGCCGGGAATGATGTCTCTATTTTTTTATTCCGCTTTGAATTACGCGGGAGTAATGGTATTGACTTTGTTTTGAATGAAGCGATTGCCGAGGATATGTACCCGGATATCGATGAAAAAATGAAACCGCTCGTCCATGCCTGTTGCGAAACACTTTTGCGGTACAGACACCTGAGTGTGAGTAATACCATTATGGATGGCAATTTTCTGGTTACCGGAGAGTTTGAGGTCATGCTGAGTAAGGGGCTAGGACAATACTTTGCGCATGATGAAAAGCAGCGGTTATTCCAGGATGCCAAAAATATTGCTGATCTTCTGGGGAAGGTTATGGATAGAGGAACTCAAGAACTGGAAAAAGGAATACCACGGAACCTTCCCCCAATAGAGCATACGCCAAATCCCAGGAAAATAAAAAAAGGGCTTGAGAAACTGGGAAAAACAAAACACCAACAAGCAAAATTGCAATGGCTTGCAGAGGGAGTGCCAGTAAGGCCAGGGTTAAGGCAGTTGCGTCCTGAGGATTTACCGCCTGATGTCACCGCATCCAGTGGATATGACCATCGAGGGCTTTGTTATGTCTTCGAGCATAAGAAATTCGGGGAGCTGGGGAGGATTGTAATGATCAAGGCCGGTGAACAAGAAATGTTGATGCAGGCCGATCTATATATAGGGCAGGAAAAGCCGGAATCCACTATCGTAAAAAAGAAAAAGGCAATATTTGAGGAAGTGTTTGCAACTGTCAACGCCTGTTTTGATGGTCTTTAATCTGGGTGAACGTAAGTTTCTGTGTGCATGTCCCGGCCAACCAAAAACCGTTCATTATATTTTTTTATGCCTAGATTTCACCGGCTGCATACTGAGCGCTTTTAAACGCTCAGCTTCGCCATGCTCAAATGCTGATGCATACCGCTTGATTTCGCTTTCCATCAGGCCATTTTTTTGGGCCAGATTCCGCCATTGCTCCAGTGCGTAAGCTATGGTTTTCAAACCGTGCTCCACCTGCCCTTTGTCCAGATTAAAAAAAGCCGCCATCTCCATGCAGAGTGCCAGCGAAGGCCGGTATTCGCCAGGCAAAAAGGCCAGGGCGTGGGTTCTGCGTTCCAACGGTTCATTGTTGGGATTCAAGTCATAGGCCGGTGATAAGCGCCAGCCTGCTTTATCGCGCAAAAAAGCGTGGTTGCGCAAATGGTCGTCGGTATTACCCGCCATCGCGTTAAACGTCATTCGCCGCCATAAATCAAAACTGTCCAATTTAGCTTGCGACGATAGACTGGACACCACGCTGGCCAATTCCGCGTAGCTGGCGTCCTCGCCGTCACGCCGCCCGGCCAAGGTCATGGCGGACGCGAACGGAATCCGTCCGGACTTGTTTCTATCAAAGCGTTCCAATAGCAAAATGGGTCGGGAATCATCCTTATTTAATAACCGATGTCTGGGTGTGGGTATACCGGCTTTTTGCGCCAAATCCAGCATGGTCGCTTCCCAGCCGCAAACCCGTTCCGTATCCTGGTGCGACTGGAATTTAGCCAAATACAACGTGTTGCCTTCCTGCACCACGGCCTTGGGATGAGCTCCGCCCAAGGATGTCCCCGGCCCCATAAGGTGACGTAAGTCGCTTTCGGTTTCCAGGCCCTTTTCCAATCTCCGGCTGGCTTCTTCCAACTCGCGGATATGCACTAGCTTAGGGACATTGGTGTTATCGGCCAGAAATGTTTCCGGTTGGCCTGCTTCACTCAACCGTAAGGCCCCCATGCGCATGAAGTCACTAACCCCTAACAAAAAATCCGAATCGCAGGAAAACCCGCTATTGGCGCGTTTTTGCACCAACCGTCCCCATCGATCAGGGGAAATATCCTGGAATACACCCGGCAATTTTTGGCTATGCTGGGTAAAGCCGGCCAACAAATCCAACGTGGGATCAATTTGAAAACCTTTTTTTGCCCATTCCGTGGTATAGGTGAACTGATAAGTCTCTGCGCCACGACTATTGAACACTTCCAGTTCGCCGACTTTCCCTGGACAGACACCCCAATCCATCGTCACGATGATTTTCATAGTTTTGACGAGCCTCTAATCCGCTGCGGCAATTCCCGATCCGATATGGCTTGGCCCAACACGTCTTTTTCTCTGGAAAACAGATTGACGAATTCGGTTAACTTGTCCGGATCAAGGCTGTAAATCGCCGTTAAATAAGTGCCCATGCCAACGCTAGGCTCGCCTTTTTCCATGCGCTCCAGCGTTGAGCGGGTGACGCCCAGGCGTTCGGCCATCAGCTCGGCCTTAATCCGCCGCCGGCGGCGGGCGTCCTTGAGATCCCCGCCCAGTTTTTTTAGGGCTTGGCAAACAATATAGGAATGGTAAGCCATCTTTATGCCTGTTATATAAATCATTAAATATACATAATGTATTATATATAATACCATAAAAAATACGTCATTCCGGCTAGCCTAGCAGTCAAGCGCGTTAACGTAAACGCGCCTTACGCCTTTACCGGCGGCCTTACTTTTCGCATTCAGCGCCGTTTTGGGCTTAAATGAAAGTAAAAATGATGCGCAATTGATCTCAGATAGCCGGATTTGACTATGCTGGACAGACGATAGAACCGCCCTCTTCCTTTAGTTATTTTCTTAGCAGATCATGCCGGCATTTGCCGTTGCCGGCGAGGCATACACTTTTAGGCGGCATGGATTTTGATCTTTATTCATGGCGTTAATGTAACTTGTCCAGGTTGCGACAACTCCAGATGGTCACGCTAATAATCCTTAATGGTTTTAAAAACAAGTTGCGATGCATTCACTCGCTCACGTAGATCAAGACCAGGCTTGAAATGTAGGCTGTACTTATTAGGTACCCTGACTGATTCACCTGTTTTTGGATTACGTCCGGTGCGCTCATTACGTTTAACCCTTGAAAATCCGCCAAATCCTCTAATCTCGATACGTTCACCTTTCGCTACCGTGGCAGCCAAGTGTTCAATAATGCAATTTATGGCGAGCTCTACATCCTGCCTGGGCAAATGTGGTTGTTTGCCGGTCATCAGAGCAATTAGTTCCGATTTTACCATCTGTGTTTTTGTGGCGAGAAAAATGGCGCATGATACCAAACCTCTGGATTCTTTAATCGACTCTTGCGTTTTTTCGTTGAAGATTGGCTGATTACACAGCGGTTAGATCCCCTAAAAGAAGCCGACATTAGAGGTTATAGTTCGTCTTCTCTTATTGGATTTTAAACACCCTTCTGATTTAAAAAATCGTAAATGTGCTTTTATGTTTTTCTGTAAGTATTGCAATATTTAATGTTTTCTGTAAAATTACAAATGCACAATAACGCAAAAGGGTAAAACATGATTATCGGAGTTTTGAACCAAAAAGGCGGCGTTGGCAAAACAACTATCTCAGTGAATCTTGCAGCTAGTTTGGCTCGCAGTGGTGCGCGTGTTTTGCTGATCGACGCAGACCCACAAGGGAGTGCTCTTGATTGGGCAGCGGCCCGCGATGGCGATCCGCTTTTTTCAGTAGTCGGTTTTCCTAGGCCTTCTATCCACAAAGAAATTGGTCAGATCGGTCAAGGTTATGACCATATCGTGATCGACGGTCCGCCGCGAGTTACCGATCTTGCGCGGTCTGCCATCATGGCGTCTGATATTGTTTTAATTCCTGTCCAACCGAGTCCTTATGATATTTGGGCTGCTGACGAAGTGGTAAAACTAATAGATGAGGCAAAGGTTTATAAAGAAAACCTTAAATCCGTATTTGTGGTTAATCGTAAAATTACAAATACAGCTATAGGCAGGGATGTGGGTGAAGCTTTGGCTGCTTATCCAGTTCTTGTATTGACAGCTACGGTAACTCAACGAGTTGTTTTTGCCGAGGCAGCCGCCCAAGGCAAATCCGTTTATGAAATCGATGCGGGAGGGTCTGCGGCTCGCGAGATCGAGGCTGTTAAAGTCGAGTTGATGGGGTTTTTATAATGGCAGCAAAGACAGTAAAGAAAGTTTCAATTGGAACCAAACCAACTAATAAGCCTGCACCGGTAGATGCCGATGCATGGGTCGATAAACGTGACACGGGGCAAGCTGAACAAATGAAACGGCTAACTATCGACATTACAGAAAGCCTACACCGTGCTATCAAGGCACAATGCGCGATGCGCGGCACAAAAATTGCGGACGAAGTGCGCGAACTTCTTTTACAGAAATACGGAAATAATTAAATGCGCTTTTACGTTTATATCGTTCTGTTTATACGAATTATGTAGAAAAAGAACGATGACTAAAAACAACAGCATTCCGCGAAACTCGTTCGCTAGAATAATGATTCGTCTCAATGGCTGGGGTCGAGAAGAAGCAATTCGTGAAATAGTCGGGATAGATCACGTTGATTTTATAGAAGCAGAAAGGCGATATGAAACGGCTCAAAAACAGTTAATTGACCGAGCAATAGGGCAGGCCAGACGGCAAGATAAAATCAAGTCAGCCATTAAGAATGCAAGAAATAGAGCTTTAGCTATTACTTATCATTACGGTCAGTTTGTGTGTTCAAAAGATTTACCGACAATATCCAATATTGCTGACTGGGGATACTCTGTTGGGTTTAATAGTACTGGCCGTGCTAGGGGTAGTTACCTCATAGCTGCCAAAAGTGCCATCTTCGTCAGAAGATAGATTATAGTTAAATATAATCAATAGATTAACTTTTTCTAGCTTTAGCCAATACCCTATAAACCGTAGCTTCACCTACGCCAACCTGATTGGCAATCTCGATCTTGGTTAAACCTTCAGTATTTAAACGGATAATTGTTGCCCTGCGAGTGGTGTCAATGGGTTTTCGACCCGTATATTTGCCATCCTCTTTTGCCTTAGCGACACCCTCGCGTTGCCGCTCAAGCATCATTTCACGCTCGAATTGGGCAATGCCACCTAAAATGGTCAGCATTAATTTACCCGTTGTGGTTTTGGTATCCATGCCCAAATTCAAAATACGTAAACCGACTTGTTTACGTTCAAGCTGATGAATTATAGACATTAAATCCCGCACTGAACGAGCTAAGCGATCCAGCTTTGTCACCACTAGGACATCGCCTTCTCGAACAAACTCTAAAGCAGCATCAAGTTGTACCCGGTTGCCAACCGAAGAAACCTGTTCCTGAAATACTTTTTCGCAACCGATACTATGCAGCTCGGTAATTTGAGATTCAAAACCAGCCATTTGGTCGATTGTCGATGTGCGTGCGTAACCAATAATCATTTTACTATCATAAGGTTCTAGTATATGTGATAGAATAACTATCTTAATTAAAAATAAACTCTAAAGATAGCTTTTACCGCCATTTTTCAAGCTATCACTAGAGCAAGCTCTATTGATAGGCGAGTTACAATGTATTGATTATAATGAATTAATATTTAGTCATGGCAAAGATGGCACTTTTGGCAGCTATGAGGTAACTACCCCATACAGGCAACGCTGGCTCCGGCCGATAAAATCCACATTAATACCAAATCGGAAATCCGAAAGATGGGCTGAAGATAATCAAGTACAATCAGCTGATTACCAATCTGATGATTTTCCACAACTGCCGCACAATGACGCCGGCATTCAAGGAACTGGAAGCGGGAGGAAATGAAGTTGACGCCAGTATTGGCGGCTACATTTAATCCATATTGGACGCATCACATCAATCGTTTCGGCGTGCACGATTCGGAAATCGGATTTAGATTTAGAGTCGATTGACTACGGTGTGACGTTCCTGATGTAACGCAATCAGGGATGTTACTCATTTACGAAGGAGCCCTTACGGTCCTCCTATTTGTTATAGACCGGAACAATTAACCATGTCACAAGATGTATTCTCCAGCCTTGCAAAAATCTCGTTTCTGGCAAATCAAGACGATGCAGCGCTAAATTTGTTAGCAGCAAAAGCCAAAATGGCAAAATTTCCAAAACGTACGTTTATCATTTCCGAAGGTGATCGTTCCGATGCGTTGTATATTGTGCTGTCCGGAAAAGTCCGCATCTTTCGCGCCGACGAAAACAGCAAGGAAGTAACCTTAATGCTCCAAGAGGCGGGAACTTGCTTCGGAAAATTAGCCTTACTCTCCGACCAAGCACGTTCCGCGACTGTAGAAACACTGGAGCCTACAGAATGCGCAATTATTTCCAAAGCAGATTTCATGCAGTGGCTGAATGCTCATCCTGCGGTAAGCATTGAGTTATTAAGCTTCTTATCCGAAAAAATTAGGTCTTTAACCGACAAAGTTACAGAATTGACTTTGTCTAATCCCTACGAAAGAACTGTGAAAATGCTGCTAAAGCTCGCGACCAAAGAAGGTGATTACTTGGTCATCCACAACAAGCCTACCCAGGAAAGTTTAGCGAATATGGTTGGGGTGGGTCGAGAAACTATCGCTAAATTCCTGCATGGTTTAGCCGAAGGTGGTTATTTGGTCATGGAAGGCAAGTCCATTAAAATCCAGAAAAAACTGCCGGACAGATTCTAAGCCAGCCTAAAAATTCTTGCCAGCTAAAGCCAGCGAGACGCCTATAGCTAACCACAAGGTAGAAAGATTCCAGGTTTTACCCTGAACTTTTTCCAAGTTGTGCAAAACCCATGAAAAAAACGAATGAGTTTTGTCTTTGTGTATCAATATTGACATTTGTTTTAAGTCCTCCTTAGCTTTCGAAAAAATTCGGATATCCCAGATAATCACTAGCGCACTTTATTGATTCAATTGTAAACGCTTAGTTTGTAATTGTACTGCCTTTTCTAGGGATTAGATACGAAGTTGTCCGCTTGCTTTAGGCTTGCATATGCTGTATTAGGGCTCGTCCGAGAAAACGGAAAAAATCGTATGCTAAGACTCAAAATGCAGGCGTAGCGACCTAAATTTTCCTGCGTCACAGGTAGTCGCCGGTCAGGTTGAAGTCCGATCCGAAATAAGCCCACTGCGCAACGTTGTTGAAACCTTAGCACTTGCTTGCGCTTCCTGGATAACCTGACGTAGCGCATCATCACTTATATCCCAGCAGCTGTCCGGCAGATGACAGGCAATCAAATCCCAGACTATGACATTTTAGTTTCCGTCTATCAAGACGGTAAGTGGGATCTGGCTTATTACGGCTGACATCGACTTAGAAAAATGACAACAGATTTTGTGGCTAAGTCTGACATAAACAGACCTCAACTCCTTAGGACACATCATCTTATCTGGAGTCACGTTAAATTGTCTAAAAATTGTTCAGTCAGAATCGAAACTGAAAAATCAGATAGCGGTTTTTTACAACCCTGTGTTTGCACTCACCAAACACGCAACCAGATCGAAATCTATTTATTCATTTTTTGAAAAAACTATATTTAATACTATACTCATTTTAATCATATTTATCATTAACATTGAATTTTTCAGCCCTTAATTAAAAAAGCTTGTTTCGAATTAGCCAACAACGCTCGTTGACCGAGGAGCTATCACTACTCAATTGTTGAAAGTTTATTCTCTTAGAAATGCCTCGCTCGCTGTAGAAGACGACTTTCCCTTTAAGCCGCTTACAGTTGGGATTCCACTATATCAGCGAGGGCATAACCAATTTTATCAATACATTGGCAATCAGCCTTCAGATGATCTCGATAACGACGAAAACCATTTTTGAATTGAAAAGTCATAATTTATGGCGTTGCCTTATTATCCCATTTCCACGTTTCTGAGTATTTTAGTGGCTCTCGGCTCCGGCGAAGACACCGCGCAACATCGTCGACAAGCTGAACGAAGCCATCGGCAGCGCCCTCGCCCTGCCCGCGGTTCAAATACGCGATTTACAGCGCATGGGCTTCAAGTCGGCGCGGATGGACCCGGATCAATACGGGCAATTCTTCGCCGATGACGTGACCTCGACGATTGGAGCTCGGCAAGAGCGCGCACATCGAGCCCGTCGGATTAAACGGCAACGGCGACGACCGACGGCGCAAAGCCCCGGCCGAAGCCCGGGGCTGTAAGTACGTGCGTGCGAGCACGAAGTTATTTGAGGGCGCTCGAAACCGTGCTGAACGTGGTGTTATCAGTTCGGTGCCGAGACCCTGGACGACGGCAATGATCGCAACCGAGATGCCGGCAGCGATAAGGCCGTATTCAATGGCGGTTGCGCCGGCATCGTCCTTCAGAAAACGCAAGGCGAGTTTGGTCATGACAGTAGCTCCTCCGTGCTGACTAGGTGATTCTGCGTAGAGGATGTTTTCGTGCGTTTAAGGAAATCGTTTGGGTTTTCATCAAACAGGACGAGGCTTCACGGTCGCAGCCTGCCGATTTCCATCGTGAGGTCTGGTTTGACCCGCGCAGCTTCGCCCGGCGTGCGGTCCTTGGCTCAACGGAATGCCGTCGCGTGACGGCATCAGTTCACCTTGATGTTTGAAGGCGATAACCTTTGCCCACTTCGGCGGCGTTGGCAATCAGCGCGCCGAATTGAGGCGGGGTCATCGTATCCGGCACAGCGCCCTGCGCCACGAAGCGTTCCTTCATCGCAGGATCGGCGATAATGGCATTGATGTTCTTGTTCAGCGTATCGATGATTTCGGCCGGCGTGCCCCTCGGCGCTCCAACGCCTGCCCAGCCGCTTCCCTCGTAGCCGGGCAGCGTTTCGGCGATTGCCGGCACGTCGGGCAACACCTCCAGGCGTTTCAAACTGGTCACGCCGAGCGCCACCGTCAGCTTGCCGGTGGGGATGTAGCCGAGCACCGGCGGGGCCAAGGCAAAGGCGAGCTGCACTTGGCCGGCGAGCAGATCGGCCAAATAAGAACCGCGATATGGCACGTGAAGGATGTTCACGCCGGTCATCATCTTGAACAGTTCAAAGGCGAGATGCGGCGCCGTCCCAACGCCCTGCGACGCAAAGTTGAGCTTGTCCGGATTGGCCTTGGCGTAGGCAATGAGCTCGGAGAGCGTTTTCTTCACCTTGACCGATGGGTTCACCACGACGACGAATGGCGTGTAGCCGCGGGAGGAACGCGATAGGCGCGAGATCGCGGACGAAATTAAATCGAGATTTGGGTATAGCGCGCCGCCCAGGCCGCATTCCCTGAATAATCAATCACCAGGAGTGTGTAGCCGTCCGGCGCCGCTTGTATGACGTACTTTCGGCGCCCATGTTGGGGCCCGGCGCCCGGCTTGTCCTCGACGACGACGTGTTCTGGCCGAACCGCTGTGAAAGCGACGCCCCGACGAGCCGCGCCAACACATCCGGCGCGCCAAGCCAGCTGGAATGTCGACAATCATGTGCACCGGCCGCGACGGATAAACCTCCGCGCTCGCCAGCCGAGCCATCAGCGGCAGACCGGCGGTAGCGGTTGCGAGCTGGAAAAATATGCGGCGGGACAATCCATACTGTTTCCTCCCATCCATCGGCTTGTTCCAGCCATACTTCTCATGGCTTCGCGTTGCGTTCATGAGATCAAGTCCAGAACAGAACCTTAGCCTACCACAATATAGGGAGTAATCCGATGCTGCAGAAGGGTGCTTAGCGCACGTCGCGTTGTGGCCGCACCATGTCCAGAATACATTCCGGAAGCGGACATTGCCGTGCGTTTGCAAGTCCACGCCTTCAGGTCTTTTTGAGTTCGGCCTTGACCGCTGAGCGCTTCCGGCGTATCGACATCGGTCAGCGCCGCGCGGCCGGTCGACCGGCACCTCGGCCACCGCCTCGCGGATAGCTGGCGATCAGGTGGCGGGCGCCGACGTCGCCGTCGACGGCCGTCGAGTTCGGGGAAGAACCGGCGCGACCACACCACCGGATTGCCGCGCTTGCCGTCGATGCTCGGCACCACGACGAGCGCGCCCTTTTCGGGATCGAAGGCGGCGATCAGCCGGTCGATCAGCGCGGCATCGACCTGCGGCATGTCGCCGAGACAGACGATGGCGCCGTCGGCGTCGGCCGGCACCGCGGCGATGCCGGCCTTGAGCGAGGTCCGAGACCCGTCGGCATAATCGGGATTGTGCACGAACCTGACGTCGAGGCCGGCGAGCGCCGCCTCGACCCGCTCGCGCTGGTGGCCGGTGACGACGATCACCGGCCGCGCCCGCGAGGCCAGCGCCTGCTCGGCGGCGATGCGCACCAGCGGCCTGCCGCCGATCTCGGCGAGCAGCTTGTTCGGGCCGCCCATGCGGGTCGAGCGGCCGGCGCGCGAGCACGAGCGCGGCGATGTTGCGGCCGGCTTGCACCGCGCTCGTCGCGCGGCTGCGGCCGCGTCACGATTTCCATCAGCAGGCCGCCGACGCCCATGCCGGTGATGTCGTCGCGCGGTCACCGGCAGGCCGGCACAGCAGCCGCATCAGCACCCAGTCGAAGCCGTTTTCCTTGGGGCTGCGCGCGCAGCCGGGCGCGCCGAGCACCGGACGGCCGCCGGCGGCGCCGATCAGCATCAGATTGCCGGGATCGACCGGCATGCCGAAATGCTCGATCGTGCCGCCGACCGCTTCGACCGCGGCCGGAATGACGTCGCGCCGGTCGGCGATGGCCGAGGCGCCGAACACGATGACGAGTTCGGCGCCCTGCCTTGAGGACCTCGTCGAGCGCACGAGCGAGCGCCGCGGTCTCGTGCGGCACGCGCCGCTCGGCGACGATCGTGGCGCCCGCCGGCGCCAGCCGCTCGGCGGTGACCCGCAGCGTCTTCTCGATCACCTTGTCGGCGAGGCCCGGCAGCACCGTCGAGACGACGCCGACCTTGCGGATCTCGTAGGGCGCGACCCGCACCAGCGGCGCGCTCGCACGCCACCGCGAGCGCCGCGTCGCGCGCCGCGCCGGCGACCGCGAACGGAATGATCTTCACCGTCGCGATCATCTTGCCGGCGACGACCGGCTCGAAGGCCGGCAAGCGTCGCCAGCGTGATGCTCGTCGACTGCGTTGAGGCGGTCGATGGCGTCCTTGTCGACGACGAGCGACGCCGGCGCTCTCCGCGAACAGGTTGGCGCGGCCGGTGAAGGCGCGGTCGACCTGCACGCCGGCGCCGGCGACCGCCGCCGCGATCTCGGCCGCCGCGACGTCTTCCGACACGTCGCCGGGCTCGAGCCGCGCCACCGACGATCGTCGGTGACGCCGGCCGCTTCAAGCGCCGCGATCTCGGCGGCGCCGACCAGCGTGCCCTTCTTGCAGCACCAGCGCGCCCTGGCGGATCGAATGCACGGCGATGCGCGCCGTTGCGCCTCGTCGGGCGCGACCGCGCCGAATTTCATGACGCGTCTTCATCGGCGCGGCTCGGCCGCGACTCTTCGCGCAGCCGCGCGGTGATCTCGCCCATGATCGAGACCGCGATCTCCGGCGGCGACACCGCGCCGATGGCGAGCCCGATCGGCGCATGGATGCGCGCCAGCTCGGCGTCGGTCAAGCCCTGCGCCTTGAGCCGCTCGAGCCGCCGCGCATGGGTCTTCCGCGAGCCGAGCGCGCCGATATAGAAGCAATCGCGCGCCAGCGCGTGCAGCAGCGCCGGATCGTCGATCTTGGGATCGTGGGTGAGCGCGACGAAGGCGGTGTAGCGGTCGACGTCGAGCGGCGGCAGCGCCTCGTCCGGCCATTCGGCGATCACCTTGACGTCGGGAAACGCTCGGGGCTCGCAAACGCGGTGCGCGGATCGACGATGGTCACGTCGTAGCCGAGCAGCCGCGCCATCGGCGCCAGCGCCTGGCTGATATGCACCGCGCCGGTGATGACGAGCTGCGGCGCCGGCACGTAGACGGTGAGGAAGACGCGGCCCTGCGGCGTCTCCTCCATGCCGCTCTTGCCGCTGCGCAGATGCGCTCCAGCACTTCGCGCAGCGGATCGCCGGCGACGTCGGCGGCCTTGCGAAGCGCTGGGCGCCGGTCGCGACGTCGGTGACGACCACGGCCGCGCGGCGCGCGGCGCGTTCGGCGTTGAGCGAATGGAGGATGTCGAGTTTCATGACGACCTTCTCCACTTTCTCACGAACGCGGATGGTGCCGCCCACAGGACAGCCCCACCTTCCACACGGCCTAGCAATACCGGCCATCGGCCTGCCGCCGCTTCGTGGTGGCGCTTGTGCCTATGAAATCAATTACCGACGCAAATACCCTGACCAGCGCCACCTACGAAGAACTTGTGCGCGAAATGATCGTCCGCCTCGGAGAAGATCCCGAACGCGAAGGCCTGGCGCGTACGCCCGAGCGCGTCGAGAAAGCGATGCAATTTCTCGTCAAGGGCTACAAGGACGATCCCGAAGCGCTTCTGCGCAAGGCGCTGTTCACCGTCAGCTACGACGAGATGGTGATCGTGAAAGACGTAGAAATGTTCAGCCTGTGCGAGCACCACCTGCTGCCGTTTTTCGGCAAGGTGCACGTCGCCTACATTCCCAACGGAAAAGTGATTGGCCTGAGCAAAATCCCACGCCTCATCGAAGCCTTCTCGCGCCGCCTGCAGATTCAGGAGCGCCTCACCACGCAAATTGCCGAGGCCATCCAGAACACCATCGAACCCCAGGGCGTAGGCGTGGTCATCGAGGCCCGGCATCTCTGCATGATGATGCGCGGCGTCGAGAAACAGCATTCCTCGGCGGTGACCTCATCCATGCTCGGCTGCTTCCGCAACGAAGAAGAAACGCGGACCGAATTCCTGTCCCTGATCCGCCAGCGCACGAATAGCTTGTGAATTTGTGAGGGTGTAGCGGGTGGAACGGACACTCCTGCCCGCTCCATACGAGCCGAACGCGCATGCCAAAACGCAAGCCCAAGTCACGCCGACTCGACGCTTTCCGGCCGCCTCGCCCTCGTCACCGGCGCCAATCGCGGCATCGGTCTAGCCATCGCCCGCGCGCTGGCGCATGAAGGCTGCCATCTGTCATCACCGGCCGCGACGAGCGCGCCTTAGCCAAGGCGCGCGCGAACTGGAGAAGCTCGGCGTTCCCGTGCTGGCGCAATCCTGCGACGTGCGCAGCCCCGACTCGGTCGACTATCTCTTCGCGCTCGTCCGCGGTTTGCGCCAAGCCCCTCGATTTCCTGATCAACAACGCCGGCATCGGACATCCCAATCGCACCGTAGGCGAGCTGCCTTATCCCATGTGGATGGAAGTAATCGACACCAACCTCAACGGCCTGTTTCTGGTGACGCAGGCCGGCTCTAGCCGTGATGAAGCGCGGCAGCACGATCGTGAACAATCTCTCGGTTGCGGCCGAGCAAGTATTTCCCGGGATCGGCGGCCTACGATGCGTCGAAGCACGGCGCCCTCGGCTTCACCGATACCCTGCGCGAGGAGCTGCGGCCCAAAGGCATTCGCGTGATTGCCCTGATGCCCGGCGCGACCGACACCGAGATCTGGGATACGCTCTGGCCGCAGGCGCCCCAGCCACAAAATGATGTCCGCCGAGACCGTTGCGCGAGGTCGTGGTCAACGCGCTGCTGCCTGCCGGACGAACACAACCGTCGAGAAGACGTGATGTGGTCAGGCACCATCGAGTCGGGACCGCTTGTAAGCGAACGCAAGAGCCGGCGACGCGGCAGCGCTATGGCGAGCATCCAACTAGGGAGTGAGACAGTCATGTCATTCCTCGACTACTTCAAATCGCTGAAAGCGCCCGAGCAGCGCCTGGCGTGGGTCGTAGCCATCGGCGCCGACGCCTGCAGATCGTGGCCTTTCCGCTCTTCGCCGAAGGAGCGCATGTCTCCCGCCGACTCGCTGCTCGACCTGATCGTGGCTTCATCATGATTCGCCTGCTGGGATGGCACTGGGCGTTCCTGCCAACGGCCGCGGCGAAACTGATCCCCGGCGCCGATCTGTTTCCCACCTGGACCGCTGCCGTCTGGTTCGTCACCCGTCAGCAAAGTGTCAAGTCGGCGAGCAGGAGATTCTGCCGCCAGGTCCGGCCCCGGAGCCGCGCCGCTGATAACGCTACTAGACCTGACCGCAGACCTGCCTTACCACGTCCCATACCGATATCGGTGCGGACGCTCTCCGAAAACTTTAATCATGACCACGCCCGCGACGAACCCTCCCACGTGCGCCCAGAAAGCGACTCCGCCCGAGTCTGACTGGTTTCGGCAATCGCAGTCGCCGTGCCGCTGAAGAAATTATCACAAACCAGTAGCCCAGCATCAGCCAAGCCGGAACGTGAAAAAAAAATATCGGCGGAAACCAGACCAGCACCCGCGCCCGCGGATACAGAATGAAGTACGCGCCCATCACTCCCGGCAATCGCGCCGCTGGCGCCCACGCTGGGCATGCGCGAGCCCTGGTTCAGCAGAATGTGCGTGACGCCGGCCGCCAGCGCCGCTGACGAAGTAAAACACCAGATAGGTGAAATGGCCCAGGTAGTCTTCGACGTTGTCGCCGAAGATCCACAGGAAGAGCATGTTCCCCGCCACGTGTAAGAATGAAGCGTGCAGAAACATCGAGGTGAACAAGGGCAAGATCGCCGTCGATCGCCGCATCATGCGAATGTCCGGTCGAGCACCGCCAGCGTGTGGTGAGGCACCACGCCAAACTCGTACATGAAGCCATTCAGCGCCCGGTGGCTCAACGAAAGCTCCCACAGGAACACCATCAGGTTCAGCACGATCAGAAAATAATTCACGAAGGCGTCGAGAAATGGGCTGATCGTCGCGAAGAGGAATCATTGAATTTGGCAATCTGTGTAATTTGTAATTGGTAATTTGAAGACGACGATGCCGCGCATCCGCAGCGTGCGGTCCGTTCAAATTACCAATTACAAATTACCAGATTACAAATCCTCATGAATGGCGTCGTAATCATCGATAAACCGCGCCGGCCTCACCTCGCACGATGTGGTCAATCGCGTGCGCCGAATTCTCGGCCAGCGCTCGGTCGGTCATCTCGGAACGCTCGACCCCTCCGCCACCGGAGTCCTGCCGATTGTCGCTCGGCAACCTCACGCGCCTGGCGCAGTTCTACACCCATTCGGAGAAGACTTACGAAGGCGTGATCCGCTTCGGCTTTGCCACCGACACCTACGACGCCGATGGCGAGCCCACCACGCCGCCGCAAGAAGTGCGTCATCCGATCGCGAGGAGATCCGAGCGCTGGCCGCCCAGTTTCAGGGCATCATCGAGCAGATGCCGCCGCCTTTTTCCGCCAAGAAAATTGCCGGAGTCCCCGCCTACAAACTGGCGCGCAAGAACAAAGAAGTCGTCCTCAAGCCAGTACAGGTCGAAATTAAGGAATTCGAGATTCTGGATGTCGACGGCGATCAGGCCACTTTCCGCGCCCGCGTCGCCTCGGGCACCTACATGCGGTCGATCGCCCACGATATGGGCCAGAAACTGGGCTGCGGAGCCATCTGGCCGCCTGCGCCGCACCGCCGTTGCCGAGTTCGCCATCGAGGACGCCCACACGCTCGAGGCATTAGAAGCCGCGATGCAGCAGGGAACTGCCGAGTCGCTGATTGTCGTCCATCCCCGAAAGTTGGTGCCGCAGTTGCCGTGCGTCACCGCGACCGAAGAAAGCGCCGCCCTGATCCGCACCGGCCGCGCCGTAAATCTGCCGGAAATGTCGCGCGCTCCCGCAGGTCAAGGTCTTCTACGGACAACGCGAACTGATCGCCATCGCCACCAGAATCGCGGGGACGCTCTTCCACCCGAAGATTGTTTTCAGCCAATCCGGCGACTGAAGGCGATGCGGTTCTGTCATCGCTGGCCGGCACCGCCCACTTTGCTGACCGGAAAAAGTTTGCGCAAACGTTTAACGTACCGGCAACATTTTCTATCAGTGCCGCGCTATAATGACCGCGCCGCCCCCCAGGCGCTTTTTCTTCCCGGGCCACGTCACATCAGGCTGGAAAACTTAACGACAGAAAATCTGGAGGAACCACATGATTGCGAACAAAGCTTTACGTCCATCAATGTTGGTAGGTCTAATCCTGGCCGTGTGTTTGCCGGACAGGCTGCCCAAGCGTCCACAGTAGTCGTCGGGACCTGCAAAACTAGGTGCCAAATTCGCCACCATCAGGCTGCGGTCACCGCCAGCCCGGCCGGCGGCACGGTTGACGTCTGCCCGGAACTTATCCCGAGCAGGTTGTCATCAACAAGAGTTTGACCGTGATCGGAATTGCCAGTGGCACCAGTGATGCGGCGGTCGTGGTTGTGCCCGCGGGCGGTGTAGTGCAGAACGCTACCGATATCTATGGGAATCCGGTAGCCGCACAGATTTTCGTGGAGAGCGCAACCGGCGTTACGATCTCACACCTCACCGTGGATGGCAGCAATAACGGCATCTCAAATTGCTCGCTTGACTTGGAGGGAATCTACTACCAGGACTCCAGCGGGACCATTACCGACAACGCCGTCAGAAATCAGCTCAACCCTTCGGGATTACAGGGTTGCCAGACTGGTTTAGCCATCAACGTGGAGAGCAACAGCGGAACTCCCGCCGTTACCATTTCCCAGCAATTCCGTCCGAAATTATGAAAGAACAAATCACGTGTAAATGCTTGGGCATTTGGCGGAGGTCCTGCTCGGGGCCATATAGCCGCGGTCAAGGGTAAATACCGTCATCGGCCTCGGGCGCCACCGGCGTGAGTAAATTTGCGCACCCTAAAACGGCATTCAGATCGGGTTCGGAGCCACCGCAACGGTCTCCGGCAATTATTGTTGCCGACGACATCTACACCGGAGCCGTCTATCCGGCAATCTCTTCCTGAGGAATCCTGATTTACGCCTCCACCGGCGTCACCGATCACGGGCAACAACAGTCGAGGAGCGCGCAGCTAGGCGATTGTTCCTGACGTCAAAGTCCCACCTATGGTTCCGGAGATGGCGCCATGATCACCTCCAACCACATCGGCGGAACGCAGACCTACGACGCGATCGACCTCTGCAGCAGCAGCCAACACCGAGGACACTCGAGATACCATTTTTGGCAGCGCACCAATCAGGCCATCCATTCGGACGATGAGTGCCCGGGCCCTGGAACCGACGCCAGCGGCAACAACAACACCGTCGCAGAAGAACACCATTAACGAAGCGTGTGCCGGGATTCTAGAGGGCTCGGCACGGGCGACACATACCGACATAAACACCTCCAGAATGTGACCTACACGTTGCTGGCGGGTGATAGCTGCCCTCTGCTCGCATCCGGCAACCACGAAACACAAGTCGCTTCGTACGTCGCCTTACATAGCGAACGGGAAGTGAGCCAACTGTACAGCGCGACCAGCCGCGCCAGCGGCGCAGGCCCCGACATCAAGCCTGCACCGCTGGCCCTCTCTTCGAACGCAAATTCTTTCGAGCGTGGGGCGCTATACTCTTGCCCGGAGGGCAAGCCATTGCCTAATCGGAAGGGAGCCCCATGACCTTCGTCAACTGCTACGAAGATAGCGCTCGCGCCGACGCCTACGCCACGCTGGAATTCAAGAATACCTACCACCTGGCCTACCGCGATATCCCGGCCATACTAGCCAAGCATGTGAGCGGCCGCAAAAGTATCGACTTCGGCTGCGGCACCGGACGCTCCACCCGCTTCCTGCGCGAACTGGGCTTCGAGGGCACCGGAGTCGACATTTCCGAGGATATGATCCGCAAGGCCCGGCAGCTCGACCCCTCTGGCGACTACCGCCTGGTTCCCGGCGACGACCTGAGCGCCTTGCCATCCGCTAACTATGATCTAGCGCTGGCCGCCTTCACCTTCGACAACATCGCGGGCTGGGATGCCAAGGTACGCATCCTGCGCGATCTTGGGACACCTCCTGAACGGGGAAGGAAAGGTGGTGCTCGTCGTCTTCCCGCCCGGAAATTTATACCCACGAGTGGGCTTCATTTTCGACCAAGGATTTTCCCGAGAATCATCGGGCAAAGTCGGGCGACAAAGTGCGCATCGTCGTGACCGACCACGCCGACCAGCGTCCGGTCGAGGACATCGTATGGAAGCGACGAATCCTACCGCGAGGTCTTCGAAGCCGCCGGGCTGCGCGTGGTGGAGAAGTACGACCAGCTGGCCAGGGAAGACGGACCGTGTCGGGTGGGTGAGTGAGCTCCTGGAATCGCCCCTTGGGCTGTCTATGTGGTGGAACGCGTCTAACAGACTAGCCGTACTCCTCGATCTCCAATAACCGGGGTTGTGTTAATCTATGCCTAAGTCTCCGCCGAGAGATGGTTCCCGCCGTTGGTTAGCCCTGGGCCAGCAGTAATTCCCCAATCTCCTCCCGGAACCCTCCGTAGAGCCTCAATCCGCTCGGGCGTGGCATCCACCACCTCACTCTTCGCCTGAAACACTTTGCGCCCTTTCTTTCGGTGAGCACGCCCATCACTTCGCCCATGCGCCAGCCCGGTGTTCCCAGGATTTGCAAGCCGTCCACGCCCGGAACCAGCAGGGCGACACAATTCTCGCGCACGACCCCAATACACTTCGGATAGCGCTCAAAGGCCTGAACTCGAATCCCGCAAGATAAATTCGCTGGAGCTGTTCGGCGGAATCGGGCATGGGGAATTTGTAATTTGGGATTGGTAATTTGTCCATTTGGCACTTTACCGCGCTCCGGCGCGGATGACATCCAGCTCATTCCCCTCGCCCAGACTCGGAGGAAAGTGAAAATCCCTTCGTTCGCCGAATAACACGCAAACGACGGTCCCCGAAGGCCGACCGGTCGCGTAGCTGGCAATCTTCCGCCCGTCTGCGCATCCGCGACTACCACCGTCTGGCTCTGTTTTCCTCATTCCGAGAACAAAATAGCCGACCGGTTGCCCGAGACATGAAACCCGCCAGGCATAGCTGCCAGCCCTGAACGTCAACTTTGATCGTCTGCATGATCTTGCCCTCGGAGCGATCACATAGACCAGCGCCGGAGAAGACGTCGCATGAGCATAAAGGTCCCATCGTCTCCGGCCTCGGCCTCCGCTAGATCGAGCGTTGGCTCCGCCTTCCCAGCCTCGCTGACGAGCTCCTTATTCGCCGCTAGCTTTCGATGCCCTGGGATCCTGAAACGAAAGTTGCGCCAGTTCCCTTCCGTCGGCCGAAAAAACGGCGGTGAAATTTGCGGCCGCGATCGTCTTCTTGCTTAGCACGTATCGCGCTGCACGCCCGAGAACAGAAAATTTCCATCCGCAAACGCCGCGAACGTATACACCTCGAAATCCGCGTCGAGACGCGTCGGCGATGAAGGCGATCCATCCGAAGAAAACAAGCACATAGATACGCGGCTTCAGGCCTGCCACCCGCGCGATCTGATACATCCCGCCATCAGACGCCGGCGAGAAAGCAATCGGCGCGGTCCAAGCGCCAACTGCAGGAAATTGCGGCCGGGTCAAACACCGCCACGCGCTTGCCCTCCGAATCGATCTTGACTACCGGCCCCAGCAGCGGCCGATCCGATCACGTACTTACGAATGTAGAGATTGCCATCGGCATCGCACTTCGACGGGTTCATGAACGCCCCGCCCGTCTCCGAGGCCACGTTCATGGTGGAAGTGGCGTGCAGCGAATGGTAGATCCGGAGATCTGCGGCGGAAACAGAAATCTCGGCGAAGCCGTCAAGCTGCCGAGAATATGAAAGCAGGAGAAAAGAGCCGCACGCCAGAAAGCAATAAGTTCGTGAAGGACGATCTCATCTCGCAACCTAAATGCGGCCGTAGAAACATTAAGACTGACAGCTGAGAGCTGACAGCTGCCCCTTACATCTTGTATTTGCCCAGGTCGTCGTCGCCGAGGTCCTCCAGCCACTTGCGGAGTTCCTCGCTGGTCGCGGTCGGGACATTGGTCGCCGCTTGCTTCGAGTTCTTCAGCACCTCATCCTCGACAAAGATCGGGCAATCCACGCGCAGCGCCAGCGCCAGCGCATCCGACGGACGCGAGTCGATGCTGACCACGCGGCCCTCCCTTTCCAGCCAGATCACCGCGTAAGAACGTGTCGTCTTTCAGTTCGGTGACGACCACTTTGTGCACCATCGTCGTCCAGGCCGGTCAGCACGTTCTTGATCAGGTCATGCGTCATGGGACGCGGCGTGCTGACCTTTTCGATCTCCAGCGCAATGGCATTAGCCTCATAAACGCCCACCCAGATCGGCAGCACCGTTTCGCTGCCCACATCCTTAAGCAGCACGATCGGCATGTTCGAGACCGGATCCATCATCAAGCCCGCGAATTTTCATTTCAACTTCCATATAAGCCTCAACCCGCAAACCTAAACTCGCTCCGGTCTTGCCTGGTCTTCACTTGTGGCGCAGCGGTTTACCGCTGGTCAAAACCCTGTTTTCAGTGCGGCTTTAGCCGCTAGGAAGTACGCACGCAACAGCTTTCAGGATGCTACTACGCCATCTCCCCCAAAGCTATTCGGAAAGCTTCCCGTCACCCGCACGTGCACGTAGCTCCCCGTCGTAAGCTCGACCCCCTCCGGAACCGTAAAGTTCATCACTTTAATCTGCGAAGTCCGCCCAATCCACTGTCCCCGCGCCGGATTCTTCCCTTCCACCATCACTTCAAGCACCTGCCCAACATGCCGCCGATTCCGCTCGCGCCCCAATCTGCCTTCTGCTTGTCGTTCACAACCGCCAGCCGCCGCACCTTCTCCGCGTCCGGAATCGCATCCTCCAACCCCAACGCCGGAGTATTCGGCCGCGGCGAATACTTAAACGTAAACACGCTGTCGTACCCAACCTCATCCATCAGCGAAAGCGTCTCCTCAAATTCCCGCTCCGTCTCGCCCGGAAAGCCCACGATCAAGTCGCTGGTCAGCGAAATATCGCGCCGCGCCGCCTTGATCCATGCAATGCGCTCCAGGTACTCCTCGCGCGTGTAAAGCCGCTGCATGGCATCCAGCACGCGCGTCGACCGCTCTGCACCGGCAGATGCACGTGATCGCAAAGCGCCGGCACGGCATCGATCACCTCAACAATGTCCCGCCCAAAATCCCGCGGATGCGAAGTCGTAAACCGCACCCGCCGAATCCCCGCCACCGTCGCCGACCGCCGCCAGCAATTCGGCAAAGCTTTTCTTTCCATCGGGATCGCGGTAAGAGTTCACGTTTTGCCCGAGCAATTGAATTTCGGTGTACCCAAGGTCCACCAGCTGCCGCGCTTCGTCAAGAACCGAGGCGATGTCCGGCTGCCGCTCCTTCCCGCGCGTATAAGGAACCACGCAGTAGGCGCAGAACTTGTCGCATCCCTCAATGATGGTGATGTACCCGCGATGCGGATTCGTGCGCGCCGTGTACTCGGTCTCAAAGCACTCGTCGGTCTCGCGGTCGTCCAGCCCGGTCACGCGCGACTGCCCCGTCTTCCATCTGCACCAGCATCTGCGGCAGATTGCGGTACGAAGCCGACCCGCACACCAGCGAAACATACGGAGCCCGCTCGAAAATCTTCTCGCCCTCCTGCTGCGCCACGCATCCCAGCACGCCAAACTGCTTCCCCTGCGCTCCACACTTCTTGTAATCCGCCAGCCGGTTGAAGACCTTCTGCTCCGCCTTGTCGCGGATCGAGCAGGTGTTATACAGCACCAGCCCCGCCTCTTCGACCGTCGGAACCTGCCGATACCCCTGCTGCAAAAGCGTCCCGACGACCTTCTCGGAGTCGTGCGCATTCATCTGGCAGCCAAAGGTTTCCAGGTAAAACGTCTTGGAGGCGGCGTCCGACATGGAGTCAGTATAAACCACGATTCTCGCGTGACTTTGGGTGGCGCAGCGATTTATCGCTGCGGTCAAGGCCTTATTTCGAGATCGGGGTGCCCCACTTCTCGCGCTTTCCGAGAAGTGGGCTGCCGACTGGAGGACACGGTCATCCATGGTAATGGCGGCCTGCGGACTGCCCGCTTTTGACGTAGTCGAAGATAGCACCGCGGTCGGCCTCCGCTAAAACATCGTCCACGGCGGGTCGCCGCATTCGAGAATCAGGCTAAAGTGCACGTGAAATCATCAAGATACGTATACATATATAAACGTACCTACATTTATACCTGCACAAAATGTTTCACGTGAAACACTTACGCATTCGCAGGCGGGGCCGCCGGACGGGTGTCGACCGTCTCCCCCCTCTCCACGAACGCCTGCATCCAGCCGACGACCCGGACCCAGCCCTGATAGTGGTTCTGGGCCTGCGCCGGAGCCCCGGCAAAACCGCTGTGGCGTATACGGACCAGCGTCCCACCAGCCACCGCCTCAAGTTCCCAGCGGACGAGGGTTTGGACCGCCCCCGACCAGCTCGCAACCCACGTATAAGAAAGGAGGCGCGGCGGGTCGACCTCCACGTATTCGCCCCCTACATGGAATGGCTTGCCATCGGTATCGCTCACGCCATCCGACCGCCACTCGCCTCCGGGACGTACGTCGCCCCTCCAGCCGGTGTGGTGATAACCGCCTTTCTGGCCCCACCACTGCATCACCTGCCGGGGATCGGTGAGCGCTTGAAACACGCGCTCCGGGGGAGCGGCGATGTGGACTTCGCCCTGAATCGCATCCTGATCGTGAGAGATTGCCATGGTTGCCATGCTGGTCTATGCCTTTCCCGCTTCCGCGAATCGCTTGAGGTTTTCGACCACGCCGATCCAGCCGCCGCTGTAATCCTTGCGCGCCGCCGGGTCCTGGGCGAGGCCGCTATGCGTGACCTTCACGTGTGTGCCGGAGGCGGTGGGCGTGAGTTCCCACCGCACCAGCGTCTTCATCGCCGGATCGATATGCCAGTTGCCGAACCAGGTGTAACGCCAAGAGCCGCGGCGGATCGAACTCAACGATCTCGCCATGGCAACTGGAATTCGCTCACGCCATTGACCTCGAAGACCTTGCCCTTCTCGGTGGCATAGCTGTAGCTGCCACCCGGCGGGGCATCCCGTATCGCCAGTTGTTGATCGGGCAGATCGTTGTCGTTGAACCACGCGCCAGACGCTGGGCAGCAGTTGGTTAGCGCTTCGAAGACACAGGGCGGTTGGCGCCGCAATGTCGATCTCGGAGATAACCGCGTTCTGGTCGGGCGTAATATAGGCGGGGGTATTGGGAGATCAGTCACGTGTTAGTGGGCAGTCAACATACCTCCGAGCCCTTCCCCCTCGGTACGACAGCAGATGGTTAGCTACTTCACCCGCTCCAGCATGAACACTTCCTTTGTGTTCCTTGCCGTGGTCCAGGAAGGTCCATTCTTCGATGTGATGGTCGGCGTCGGGGGCTGGGAGAAGGTCACGCGCTACCAGTGTCCGTCGCCGGGGCCAATGTCGGTGCCGTCAAAGAATTCGAAGTGGACCAATTTTCGGATTCGGACGCCACCAGCTTCATGCGCGGCTGGTTGCCCCGCTCCGCAGTAGTGCGTCATGAGAGAGGCGGTCGCCATCCATGTGGAACATGGTGATCATGTTTTCGGGGCCATTGTTTTTCGGATCATGGCCATAGATATCGC
>CAVPMI010000047.1:0-110219 GCA_963705975.1 uncultured Pseudomonadota bacterium | reverse complement strand
ATCGAGGCCCGGGGTAAGGGCGGACGCCAGCTTCCGGTTGCGTTCACAATTACCGGGGTTGAGAGATGCGTTCCGTCGCTCAGTTGCACGACGCCATCTTCAATCTTGTCGACGGCGAGGCCTACAAACATTTCGGCGGCACGGCTTTGCGCACGTTCCATAAGAAAGCGCGCGGCACAAGGCGGGTAAATAACGGCGTCTTCGGGGATCAGCAGGGCGCCTGCCATTCCAGCTCAAGACACGGTTCGAGTTGGGCGAGCGCTTCGGCAGTAACGATGGATGCGGGGACATTTCGCTGTGGTGGTTAACGGTGCTTTCGGATCACCTCCTGCATTTCCTGCTGATCGGCAGCGATCCACAAAGTCCCACATTCCTGGTACTCTACATCGGCGGGTAGTTGGGAGCGCAAGTTCATCCAAAGCTGCTGGGAGAAGCGTGTCAGTGCGAACTGTGCTTCGGAGTCGTCCATGACGACAATGGGCGACGACGCCTATTTCGCGGCCCTGATGGCGGAGATCAACGCCGGCGGCCGCGAGGCTTGCGCGCATGATCTTCTCAATCTCGACGTGTCGGGCTTCGTCCGTCTCGCGACGTCCCGAAAGAGAACGCCGCCAAACGGGCCATGATTCGGCTAAGTGTCAATCCTTACGACGCGCGGAAATGGCTCGAAGACTGCGCGCACGCCGCCCGCGCATCATCGGCCGAAAAGACGCGACCGGCGAATGGACCGATTGGGTCGAGGGCGAGGAATTCGGCTTTGCCGCCCTCTCGGCGGCCTACACGGAATGGCAGAAGGGCGTGAAGTCGCCGATCAGGCCAAGCCAACGCCGATCGGAAATCTCGGCGAGGCGCTAACAAACGCTGGCGTTACCGTGCGAAAGACTGCCAGGGCCAACCTTCGAATATTGCCGTCCATTCAAGACTGTCTTGCCAAGCTTTAGGGCCGCCCCGATTGTGGAACCCCAAGTGGAAGGGGGCTTCCATCAAAAAACGTAATCTCTTCAGATAGATAGCGAAAAGTGGAAGTGTGGAACCCCTTTTCCAATCGCAAACAAAGTGGTCGTCGATTTCTGGACTTGGGCGATTTGGGGTTCAATGGGTTCCAACTTCCCCAATATCAATTAGTTAGATATGGAAGGGGGTTCCATTGGGGTTCCCATGGGGTTCCACTAGAACGCGCCCGGCATTGCTGAAAATGATGGTATAAAGAACAAATCGGCCTGAAATGTTTTTTATAACGAACGGCGTGCGGCGCGCTCCAAGAGCGCCGCTCAGAACGTCTCGACAACCGCGGTAATCACGGCGGCGTGAACTAAAACTGAACCCTTAAAAATCAAGCGGGATTTGTTGACCGGTTGTTGCGATACTCGCGGGTTGCGATAAATCGGCCACGCTACGCCATGCTTCTGACAACCATTCAGATGCTCGCCGCTAGAAATCATAGCAATATCAACGACCAGCATAGTGCTGCACCGTTTCAGGGTAACACAGGGGTGACGCGCAGGGGCTGAAATCGGGCCGAAATCGCCGCCAGGCTGACGCCGACAAGGCGGGAATAGGTGCGAGCGCGGCATTGGTTTCTCGCCGGTCAGTCGGCGGCCACGCTCGCGAGCAGACGGTGTCACGGCGCGGACTTTGCTTCAAACGACAAGAAGTCGAAATAGGGCGTTTAGTCACGGCAGTGACGTCGGCCCGCAGCGCCAGAACTCACAGAAGCCCCACAGACGCCCTCCGCGCTCCGCCCCTACTGCCCCCATGCCCCGCAGGCCGGGAGGGCTGTCAGGCGAAGCCCGCTGCGCAATGAAGTACTCGGTTTAATAGTGTCTACGGTAGGCGCGGCGGACGGTCCTTCTGGCGGAGCCGCGCGTGCCGTAATAAACCACTTTTTCGATCCCGAGATCAGAAGGCGATGCGAAGCGCGTCATTCTAGGCATGGCGGCGTTCGCAGCGGAGCTGCCGAGAACTAGAGCGCCTAGAACGATTATCGCGCCGGCGGCCGAAATAAGGAAACCTCGCATTGTCCGATACCTTCTCGAAAGTGTTAAAGAGTCGAGGGTAACGCCCGTTGGATTACACCTTGACGAGGTCATTGCCTAGGGCATCCGCATAGAGGCCATTCTCACGCGGGCCGCCACCATAGCCCGAGAGGTCCCGAAGGCCGCCGGTGAACCCCGCTGGGTCGGGAAATGGCATGGCGCGAGAATAGAATCGTCGCTGCGTCGGACACACAGCAGCCGCCCCTGTCGGGGCGGCTTTTTTCATTTGGGGGAAGGAAAGAATACCCGTGGGAAATGAGGGACAATCCGGCGGCAAATCTCGCCTTCGGTCGGCCGTATCAGCCGGAAACCGCCATTTCGTCGCCGAGGGTGACGGTCGCTCAGTCTGGGCGCGGCGCCAGCGCGATATTGCTCAGATGCATGTCGCGGATCTCGGCGGCCAGGACATCCTGAGCGAAGCGCAACTGAGCTTGTGCCGCAGGACCGCGACGCTCGAAGTCACGCTCGAACAACTCGAAGCCAAGATGTCCGAGGGCTAGGACGTCGACCTCGATCAGTACGGCCGGCTTTACGGCCATCTGCGCCGCGGTCTCGAAACGCTCGGCCTGCAGCGCGTCTCCCGCGACGTAACGCCGACCCTCGAAGCCGTCGTCGCCGAAATCCACGCCAAGAAGGCCCGCAATGAGACCGATTAGGAAGGCCCCACCGGCGCTCGCCGGTTTTCGATCCTTGACGCGATCGACGATCCCCATCTGCTTGGCGCAGCCATTCGCGACCCGGAGTCGTGGAAGCCCTGGCGGGCCTTCCTGGCGGCTGCTTTCGGCCTTCCGCTTGATGAATACGGCGCAGAGCTGTTTCGGGCCAATGTACGGGCCGCGCTGAGCTTCCCACGGCGGCTTTTGGTTTCCTATGGCTCGTCATCGGCCGGCGCGGCGGCAAATCCTTCACGATGGCGATCATCGCCATGTTTCTGGCCTGCTTCAGGGATTGGCGCAAATACCTATCGCCGGGCGAGCGCGCCGTCGTGCTCCTGATCGCGGCCGATCGGGAGCAGGCCAAGATCCTGCGGCGCTACATCGCCGGACATTCTCTCGACGCCATTGCTGGCCGGCCTGGTCGAGGGTCAGACCGCCGACACCATCGACCTCAAGGGGTCGGTGACGGTGGAAGTCGTCACGCGCTCCTATCGCACCGTGCGCGGTCGCTCCGTCTGCGTCGCGCTGCTCGATGAGCTGGCTTTTTGGCGCGATGAGAGTTCGAGCCAATCCTGACACGGAGGTCTTGAACGCCATCCGCGCCTCGATGGCGACGTTCGGCTCCGACGCGATGGTTATTGCCGGAGCTCGCCCTACAGCCGGCATGGCGTGCTCTGGGACGCATTTAAGCGCTTCCACGGCAAGACGACCCGCGCAATCTCGTCTGGCAGGCTGAAGACGAGGACGATGAACCCGAGCGTTCCGCAGGAATTCATCGACGCTGAATATGAGCGCGACCCGGCGAGCGCGGCGGCGGAGTACGGCGCCGAGTTCCGCAGCGACATCGCCGAGTTCGTCAGCCTCGATGTGCATCGAGTCCTGCGTGCCCGATGGCGTCTTCGAGATCGCGCCGCTGCCCGATGTCCGCTACGTCGCCTTCGTTGACCCGAGCGGCGGATCGTCGGACTCGCTTTACGCTGGCGATTGCGCATCGGGAGCCTGACGGCGTCGCCATGCTGGATCTCGTCCGCGAAGTAAAGCCGCCGTTCAGCCCCGAGAGCGTCGTCGAGGATTTCATGCCAGACCCTGGCGGCCTATCGCATCGGCCGCGTCATCGGCGATCGCTATGCCGGCGAATGGCCGCGCGAGCAGTTCAAGAAGCGGGGCGTTGATTATCTTCCGTCAGAAAAGGTTAAGAGCGACATCTATCTCGCCGCGCTGCCATTGCTCAACAGCGGCAAAGTTCAGCTTCTCGACAATAAGCGGCTTGTCCCGCAGCTGCATGGCCTGGAGCGGCGAACGGCTCGCGGCGGCAAGGATTCGATCGACCACGGGCCGGGGCGTATGACGATGTCGCGAACGCTGCTGCTGGCGCGCTTATCCTTGTTGGTGCGTGCGACAACGTCCTGCACGTCGTCGAGTTGCGAATTTAGTGTTGGATCGCCGCATGGTGCGGCCTCAAAAAATGGGAAGAGACTAATGACTACAAACGACATCGCCACGCTCGAAGCGAAACTCGCCGAGATCGAGGCGCGCCGCCTGATCGTCAACGATCGCGCCGCGGAGGCTGCTGGGAGCCTTACCAGAGCCCGAGACGCGCATGCCGCGCACGTTGCCGCCGTTGTCGCGGGAGAGGCGTCACCGGACGCCGCTGCGTCGCCATTGCATGACGCTGAATTCCGCGTCTCTATCGCGCAGCAAGCGGTTCAGGCTATCGAGGCCGAATACGCGGAAACCTCGGAGCTTTTGCGCCTAGCCCGGCACGCCGCTCGCGTCGCCGCGCGCGAGGCCGATCTTGAGGCCGCCGCGCAGCTCGCCGCCGAGGTCGACGCGGCTGCCGCGCTTCTGAACGAAAAATACCGGCGGTGGTTGAATGCGAATGACGCAATCGGCGCAAAACATGATCACGTCGCCTTGACCGGCGGCCAATGGCAGCCATACCCGACGCATCCCGGCGCTCTCCTGACCGCCGTGTTGCACCCCGACGTCGAAACCGCGAACCGGTTGAACATCATTGCGCCGCGCGGCGCGACGCTTGCCGAACGCGCTGGGCGCGCATGACCGATCAACTTGGCGCCGCTGTGTCTTGTCCTTCGCAGTCGCGCTCTTTTTTCTTAAACGGGGATTAAAATGACAAACCGCATATTCGCTACCTTGAAGTCTCGGCTCCCCTCCAGTGCGCGGGCTGAAAGCAAAGACGCCGTCGACGCCATTGCGGCGGTGGTCGCGGGCTTCAAAAAAGGAGCCGCCCAGATCGCCGCGGACGGCCGCTACACCGACGCCGGCAAACGTGACGCGCTCGCCGCATTACGCAAATCGACGCTTGAGGCGGGGCAGTTGGCCGAGCTTCGGTCGAGCTACGCCGCCAAGCTCGCAAACATCAGGGGTGGGCAGGATGCGATGCGTCGGACCGCCCTCAACGGACCTGACGGAGCGGACGTCGGCGCGACGCTGCGGCGCGAGATGCGGGATAGCGAGATGCGCGCGCTGCTGCGTGGGATGCCGCTGCATGAGCGTTTAGCTGCGGTGCAGTCCAATTCGGACGTTGCCCGGGCCGCCGCCGGTTCGTTGCCGATGTTATCCGGGCTGCCCACGGACGTTCATCAAACAATCGTCTCCGACCTCACTGACCGCGCCGTCGCGGCCAAATTTGGCGACAGGGCCAAACAGTTCGCCGCCGACGCCGAAGAGGTTGAAGCGGTCGCCGGCGCGATCGATGTCGCCGTCGGTCTTATCGATCGGGATTAACGGCCATGTTCGAGACGTTCAAACGGCGCGTCGCGGCGATCGCGGCGCGAAAACCGCCTCGCGGCGCTGCGACGAGAGTTGGCCGCCGACGCGCCTGTCCTCGCCGGCTCGGCGGAGCACGCGAGGCTGCTGGCCGATGGAAAGCTCGCGGGCCGCCTCGTCATCAGCCCCGACGAACCCGGACCGGATGAGGCAATCCTATGAGCGAAGCGGATCAACGTTCGACGGCGCCCGAGGCGCGGTCACACAAAAGGCGGTCGCGGTTTTTGGTCAAGGGGGCCACGACCGCCGACACGATGACGGAGATGCGATAATGGCGGCGGATATTTTGACCTTGGGCGGCCTCGTCTTCCGCGACTTTTCCGCGCCGGAGCGCATGCCGTTCGGCGGGCGCCACACGCTGAAAGTCCACAAGTTGGTCGGCGGCCAGCGCGTCATTGATGCGATGGGGCCCGACGACCGCGAGATCGCCTGGTCGGGCACCTTCTGGGGCGACAATGCGCTGGCGCAGGCGCAGGAACTCGACGCGCTGCGGGCGCTCGGGCAGCCGCTCGGCCTGTCTTGGGGCGGCGGGGCGTGGACCGTCGTCATCGAGAGCTTTTTGCCCGACGTTCGACGCCTGCCGATGTGCATTCCCTATTCGATTTCATGCGTCGTGGCGCAGAACGGCGCGCTCGGCGCGCTCGGCGCGATTTCGGCCGGCGTCGATACTCTGGTTTCGCAGGATCTGGCATTCGTGACGGCGGGGCTTGCGAGATTGAGCCAATGAGCGCTCGGCCATTTACGTCGCCAGAGTCGCGCGCCGCGCTTCGCCGCGTGAAGGAGCATGTCCGCGAGCACGCGCCGGCTCATTTTATCGACGGGGCGCTCTTCATCTCGTGGGCGCCGGCGAAGCGGAAATCGACACAGCCATTCGCTCTCTCGTCACAGCCCTCCAAACGACGATGGATGGCGCCGAGCCGATCCGCGGGTGTCGGCGGCAATGCAATTCGCGATGCCCTACGCCGCGGGCGAACTCGTCCGCGACCGCATCAAAGCATTTGGCCGTGGAGGACGGGCATGACTGTGTTCACGAGTTTCACCGACTTTGCCGCCCATCTGTTGACGGTTGAGGCCGACGTGCGGCTCGCGCAGGAAGCCGCAGTCGAAAAGGCCTGCCGGATGGTCGAGAAGGCGGCGAAGCGCGCCATTGGCAAGTACCTGCCCGATTACAATTGGAGCAGCTGGCCCAGGCAACGCAGGAAGAACGGGTTCGCCTCGGCTTTCCAGCCAATAAGCCGTTGTTGCGGACCGGCGATCTCCGCAATTCGATTTCTCACTACACCGAACGCGAAGGAAATGAGGTCGTTGGCTACGTCGGCTCGACCAGCAAGATCGCCCTCTATCAAGAGATGGGCACCTCGCGCATCCCGCCGCGACCATTTCTCTCAGCATCGTTGATGGCGCAGGAGCGAGCGATTGTGGAGATGACAGCGCGTCTGGTCGCCGGCGCGATGATCCAGGGTGGCCCGGGCTATCGCGAGCTGCGAGAGATCATTCACATCCTTCGCGAGATGGGCCGCGAGATCAAAAAGGCAGCTGACGAATTTCTCGACGACAGGGAGGAAAATATTCAATCGTCGCGCCATTCGCCCTGATTTGCGACGAGCGAGGCGCTGACCCCGTCCGCAACATGACGCCGCAGGCGCAGTGAGGGGCGGCCAAAGGGGCGGTCGAGGAGCTGAGAAAGCACTAAGTCAAAGCTTGACGAGGCCTCGGTCGTCGCTGATCGGACGGTAGGATCCCTTCATCTCCAGTGCGCGTAAGACGCCCCGGAAGCCGTCCTCGCTGAGGTTGGCCACGAGGTCACGATAGATGCCCCAGGGTTCGACCTCAGTCCATTCCCCCGGCTGATTCAGTCGGGTGGCCGTCTGACCGCGTCGGGCGGCCTGGGCCTTCAGCGCTTCCAGGACTTCTCGTTCGGCTTCTCGCATGGTCGTCTCCCCCGCCGCCGAACGGACATCAAGCAGAAAACGTTCCGCGCCTCGTGAGGAGGCTTCGACACATTAACGAAGCAGTAAATCGTCCAGGACAATACTCGGGGCGCCGTCAGCGTGTCGCGCTCGCGACATGGTCAAAATCTGCTCCTTTTTTCTTGGCCCTCCTTATGTGTACCTAATCTAGGTCTCGCCAACAAATCTTGCATAAGGGGATTAACCATCTCGACAAGATGCCGGAAATCCTCGTGATCTTCGGGGTCAAACTCGAAAGCGCCGCCCAAATCTTGAGACACAGAAAGCAATAGCTCGACGCCGACAAGTCCAGATTGCCCACATAACCAAAGGTCCGATTGGATAATGTCGTTGTTTTCGGTGTCGAAGAAATCCGTCTTAATTGCTCTGCCAGCATGCTCATACGAAAATAATAAATGGCTGGCAGCTATGTTCGCGTGCGCACCACTTTTATTTATGTTGTTTTTTACCCCAAGTATGTGCTCCGAAGCTTGTTGATAGTAAGATGACAGCCAACTGTTTGCTCGCGTTACAATTTTATCGTGCGGCACGAATGAAAGATCAGCGACATCGAAATATTCCGCTTCATCTGGGTGAGCGAGCGCATAAGCGGACTGAACAAGTGACTCTAAAGTAACGGAGTTTTCAACTTGGATTGCGTGCGGTGGCGTCGCACCGTGGACAGCAGCGACAGCGTATGATGCGTTTTTGCTTGCGCATAAAATCTCGCGAACATCTCATATCGCCGCTAATCCTACGGACGATTTTAGCAAAATTTGATGCCGCCCGACGCCAGAACAAAGAATTCGCCGTGAGCACTCTCAGCCTCCTTCGTGAGCCAATTCTCTTCGTCAGAAAGCTCATACAGGCTCATCCCCGTCATCGGCACATTCTTTCAGGAGGCGCTAATACTCAACACGCCAGCGCTTTTTTACCTGTCGGCAATCTATGAATTGTTGTCAAACACTTCGGATTGCTACTTGTGAGCGTGATGGCAATTTTCCGCCGAGACGAGCTTAATGTCGCCGTCTCGGAAACCTGGCCTCTTTGCGACCGGTCAATCAGGTATCTGATAAACAGCGCTGCCGCAGCTGGCCTTAATCACCGGGCTACGTTCCCAAGGCCGGAGAAATCCATAATGCCATGTGCCGGCCACGCAGTACATTCCGCGATGAACGGGGACCGACAAATCGCCCCCTAACTCGTCTTGTACAGGGTTGTTGTACGTTCCGAGTGGATCCGACGGCCCGACGGATCGGCCCGTGCACACATCGCCCTTGCAGTACCAATACGTATCGGCGTGTGCTGATGCTGCGATGATCAATGTCCCAAATGCAATCATCATAATCTTCATAACATCCCCCTCAAAATTAGCCTGGGAATCTTCTTAATCTACACTAGGCGCCGCACCCAGCAAGGCTTTTGATGGATGGTGATGTCTGTCACGGGAACTCACTCATCAATATCGTGGGAACGTCTATCCGACGATGACCGTTCTCGGCGATTAACTCCGCACCGGCGGCTTAGCCTCAGAATAGGCGGAATCCGGGTGAGAATCCGGATCGACTTGAACTGGAGGGATGCCCATGGCCTCGCGTCTGTTCAATCGAGCCACGCCGCAAGAGACGCCTCTGCCGTCCGCGCTCGCGGCCATCTTCAACCATCCGATTATGTTCGTGACCGCGGTCTGGCTGGCCGCCTACATCGCCATTGCGTTTATGACGTAGACGTCACACCTTTGAGCTCGGCCGCGCTGCTGGCTTCTCTCGAAGGGCGACCGTCTCTGTTACAGCCTCGCTATGCTGGGGATACGGACGGCGGAAGTCGGGCCCGCCTGCCTGGCGCGGCGATGGCGCTGAGGTCGGCGCGGCCTCAGTGTTACGCAACCTCTAGCGGCGCATCGTTGAGGGTCCGACACGTCCGACAGTGGAAAACGCAGTCCAGCAGCTCGCGCGTCGATGATGAATGAGAGGCGTCCCGCAGGATCCGCATAGGTAGCGGTAGCTCTGGCGCTTCCCGCGCACGCCCCTTTCGACGATGAATACTGTTCGCCGGCGCGCGGCCAACTCCGCCGCCGCTTGCATGTTTCCTCACCGCAAAACATCTTTGGGTTTAAAAAAGCGCAACTCGGGGCCGTGGTCGACGCGAGATCCCAATTCTTAGCGATAAGTCGACGCTGGCGGTTCGAGGCTCTTCGGCCGGGTTCTAATTAGATATAAATCGACATCGGCCCTCCGCGCTAGGCCAGAAGAATGCTGTCCGCGCGCCCCAAACCCAAACGGTTCTTGTGCAATTCGGCGCGGCGCCAGTGGTCTATGTCTCGGAAGCCGGTAGCGCCCCGCTCCGGCTCCGCTAAGCAACAAGAAAACAGCGGCTCGGCAAGCCCGGATGTACGGCGGCCGGGCCATTTTCATTCAGCCACCCGCCGGGCCGCCGCCGCGACGCCCGCAGCCCAAGGGCCGTTATGGTCGCCCCGGCGCGCCTGGCTTGCGTTCGAGCTTGACGATATTAGTCTCGAAGCCGCGCAGCTCGAGGTTCGCCGCCGCAGCGCAAGCGCGGGAATAGCTCGAATAAACGTCAAGGCTTCTGAACGTCGCTTCGGCGCTGCGGCGCCGATAATCGACCCGATACATGGTCACTCCTTCCCCGCGCAGGCCGGCGCCGCCCGCGCTCAGAACATCCCGTTGAAATTTTCCGGCTTCGCGACATCGGCATCGAGCAGCGCGACCGCGCGCCTGACAAGGTTCTCGTGCATGTGCACCAGCGACTGCGCAGTGTCCTCGCCGAAGTAAGCGACGGCATCGCGGGCGATGAGGCTGACCTCGTTCCTGACCGGCGGCGGCGCACTCTTAGAAACTACTCAAGTTTGCCTCTAGCTCAGCGACTCCTTGTTTCATTCTGGCTGTCGTCCGCCGTGGCCTGGCTCGGTAGCCAAGCTAACGCTCGCGACAACTTGTGGTTGCGGAAATCGCGATCAAATCCCCGTGCATCGGCGTACATCGCTCAAGCATGCGTGGCGTCATTTCTCGGCAGCCGACGGCGGCGCGATCGTGACGGTAGTGGCCGAAGGCGGGTGCTGCTGCGGCCATGCCCGGCGGTAGACCGCACCGGCGAGAAAGGCGAGGATGGCAAGGATGCCAATAGCTACGGCTATCCTAGACCTAAGCGCCATAATAATTCGCCCCTTTTCATGGGCTAAGTCTTCCTCAGCTTCACGCCGGGCCCTTCCCCGTTATCGAGGAAGATCACGCCGGCGGCTTCAAGGGCGCGTTTCTTGTTCACCGGAAACCAAGGCCTGGAATTCAGGAGCGAACCGGAAAGCGGGCGCTACTTTGATCATGTTTTGGTTCGGAAAGTTATCCCAATTGATTTTGCTATATATTGATCTGGTAAAGTTGTATGAAAGTGCAGGTATCGTCTTATCGTTCCCGTAATCGTCTAGAATTGTTAGTGTTTGTTCAAACGAACATTTGTCGGCGTTTGGGTTATCTTCATATAGCGTCTTTGTGGCTGGCGGTATCATCTGAAACAGGAAGGCCATCGACAACGTATTCGGTTGCTTGAATACAACTGAGCTGTCCAAGTTTTCGTTTAGAAGCCCAAGGTTCTTGATTTCTTGGAAATTATCAAGAAACATCTTTTAATTCAAGTTCATGTGCACAATACACGCGACCGCCGAAACTTTTGGGTCGGTATGAAAACCGAAGTGCCCGAAGACCGAATTTACCGATGGCGGCGGCGCCTGATCGTCTGTCGTTTTATCTTCTGCGAGGGCCAGCGACGAGCAGAGGATGGCGGCAAGGGTCAAGATTGTGGAGTTGGACGACGACATGGCGCTTACGCCAAGACTGTAAGGTGAGACTTCAAGGGCGCCCTCGCTCTCGGGCGGGTCAAGACCTAGGTGGGTAGCGCGCTAATCCTTGGCCTTCATCCGCACGCCGGGCTGTTTGCCGTTGGTGAACTCGACGCCGCCGGCTTCGAGGGCAATTCGAAGTGTTCTCACTGCGTCGTCCGACACTTTAGCTCCGTTCGCGGTTTCGTACCGCTTGACGGTTGGGAGAGACATACCTGCTTCGGCAGCCAGCTTAGACTGTGACCACCCTAGCAAGCCGCGTGCGCCCCGCATCTGCGCAGCCGAGATAAGATTTGTCTTGACCAATTTTGGATCATTCGTCATGATCCATTTTGTATCATAACTCAAGACTTGGAGCAACCACAATGCCGAACACAGTTCCGGCAGCCGATACCGGCTTGCCCACACATCCGCTCCCGCGCTTCGCCGGCGTCAACGACGATCCGGCTTTCGCCGCCATCAAGGCTCACCATGCCGCGACCATGGAAATGCTCATCGCGCATTGTAGGGTCGAGGACGCCGAGCGCGCCATGCGCAACAATATAGAAAATGCAACGATAGCCTGGCTTTATCGTGAAGCCGAGAAAGCGCATACCGCCGCCCAGGGCGCGGAGCGCGAGGCGGAGCGGCAACTCATTCGCACGAAGCCAACGACCTCCGCCGGCATCGCCGCGCTATTCAAATACGCGGTGGGCGACATCCACGCCATCATCGGAACGCTAAGGGTAGGATGGGCCAGCGATCTGCTGAAGACAGTCGGGGCGACGCTCGACGCGCAAGCCCGCGAGGACTATGGAACGATCCGCTGTTTCAATGCCAACGCAGTGGCGGCACGCAAGGCGCGTGAAGCCGCTGAAGCTTCGGCATGATCCTCGCCCTCATCCCGCGCGACGACACAAAAAGACCAGGCCCCCTCGCCTGGTCTTTAAATCTTAACCTTCTGGGGTCCCTTAACTCATTTCGTTATTGTAATGAACGACGAATAGACATGAAGGCGGCGTCCTGACTGAGAGGAAATCTACCTATTCGAGCCAACGACGAAAAAAGCCAGGCGTGCGAGACCTGGCTTGGAAGTCTGTCTTTGTGGGGTAGCCTCGGCAAGCTTCGAACCCCGAGGCGCGATGAGTAACGCATTTGACGGCGGCGCGCGCCAGAAGGGAAAACTACCTAAGCGAGCAACGAAAGCCACGACGCAAGTGGGCGGATTCCATGAAATTCCGATGTCTTCCATGATTTAGCGATTTGCTCGGGCTCCCGAAGAAAATCAAAGCTGCGGCGCAAGACTGCGAGGCTCGATCGCGGGGGCCGCCCAAACTGCCGGCGGCCGACCCAATCGCCCCTTTTTGGGGTTAAGTAGAGTTTCCGCGATCGCGATTTGGCAGCGAAGTACCGCGCACGCTTCCATCGTTATCTGAAAGGCAACCGGACCGGCGTCTTCGGTCTTAAGCACCAAGGCCACCGTGCTTTTGTCTTCAGACGTAGCGATCGACGAACTCGCCACTCTCAATAATGCTATCGGCTGCGCCTCGGGAACCGCGGGAGGGGGCGGCTCTCTCTTTGTCGAACGGCGCCGAGGGCTTACCGCTCTCTCGGCAGCCAACGCAGGCGGTGCCCTAAGCCTGGCCGGACGAACTTGCGCTCGCATGGATTCCCCCGTCTTTTCTTCTGTGCAGCCTGCGCTTGCAGTGGATAAGCTGTCGCTGCTTGATCCGCGGCATAATGCGTTTGTAGCCGCCGCCACCTTAAAACATTATCTGGCGGAAATGCATGATGATTTGTTTTTAGGCCTGTTGGCCTATAACATCGGTCCGCGCAACGGCGGCTTGAAATTTATCATGGAACAATACGGCGCTACCGATTTTGTCACCATGCAACCCTATTTCCAGGAATTGCCGCGCGATTATCCGATCCGGGTGTTGTCTTATGCGCTGGCGTTTAGGCTTTGGCGTCAGGACGGCAAACTACCTGCCTACCAGGAAGGCGCGAACGCCGTGCATATTCAACAGGTGGGTATTCCGGGTTTAGAGACGGTTTTTTGATTTTTATTCGGCGACGATAATATCGGTCAACAAGATGCGGTCGCTATCCAGGCGTAGCGCCAGGGTTTTACACAGCAAGTCGGTATCAAAATCGTGATAACGCTCGGACGTGACGATACGATTGTTGTCGCTGCAGTTTTCCAAGGCGATTAACTGGAAGAAATAGGGCCGCCAAGACCAGTTAAAGTTGATTTTACGCGGGTCGGTGAACCATTTGTTTTCGGTGAAATTGAAATTGGGCGAAATTTGCTTGCCTTGGTTGTCGCAAAGATAAAAGCGGGCGATATTACTTTCACTAAAATTCCATTTAGCGAGTTCGTTGAGGTTAAAGTCTTCTTTCAAGGCTTCTTTTAACTTGTAGATCAGTTGCATAGTGGTATTGATCGCCGTGATGTTTTTTTGCACCTTGGCGACCGTTTGTTTGAAAAACTTGGTTCTTAATGAGCTGATATGTTTTTCATAAAGCGTCGGTGATTTAAATTCCGCTTCAGCCGCCGAAAACAGAAAGCCTTGCATATACTGTGCGCCACAGCTTAGACCGAATAAAAATTCGGCGTCGGTTTCCACGCCTTCGCAAATTATCTGACAACCGCTACGTTTGCCGAGCCGGGTCAGCATATGCACAATGTCGCCGGCTATCCCGCCTTTGCTGGCCTTTCTGTACAATTGCATGTCGACTTTGATAATGTCGGGATGAATAGCCATTACCCGCTCAAATTGCGAAGCGCCGGAACCGAAATCGTCCAGCGCCACGCGCAAACCTTGCACGCGGTAGCGTTTGACGATTTCCCGCAGTTTAATGATATCGGCATTGGCTTCGGAAATTTCGATAATGATCCGCTGGCGGTCGATATTCAGCTCATCCAACATCTTGAGGGTAGGCAGCGCATTCAAATGCCGCAGATTGTCTATCCAGGCTGCGGAAATATTAATCGCTAAAAAGGTATGGTTGTCCAGTTCGGCAAATTTTTCTAAGGCCAGCCGCCGCACTTGCCGGTCCAGCTCCACGCGTTGTTTCGCTTCAAGTTTTGACGAATTAAACAGGTTGCCTACACTTACTACGCGATTATTTTTATCCTTTTGCCGAGCCAGGGCTTCATAACCGATGATTTTGCCGCTAGCGACGCTGACTATCGGTTGAAAGTAAGGGAATAGTTGAAATTTTTCTTCCATGCGGCTTTGAATGCCCTCTAATTTATTTGTTAACTGATTTAAAAAAATACCCTGTAGGATGCGCCGCTCGTTGGTTGGCACATCCAACAAAATCGATTTTTTTTCGCTGAATAATTAAAAAATAGCATAGATAAAGCCCAGAAAGCCGCCGAACACGCCGCCCCAGACCACCAGCCAGCCTAAATGTTGTTTAATAATGGCTTGCAGCATTTCTTTGACCAATTGCGGGGTTAATTCGTCCAGACGCTTATCTATCACGGTTTCAATTTTACCGGTCAAGTCTTCGCTGATTTTATGCGCGTTTAGGCCTTGTTGTAGCGCTTGTTTAAAACGTTCCGAGTCCACCATTTCCTGAAAAGTTAGCTGCATTTTTTCGGTAAACGGTTCTTTCAGCGGCGCTAAAGCTTCTTCGCCGCCCATCATTAATAACATTGCGCCAAAGGAAGAGCTCATAATCGAGGAGACTAAGCTTTCGTAGATTTTATCGTAATCCACCGCAGCGAGCAGCGGCTGTAAATTCAGAACCTTGCTGCCTTGTTGCTCTTCGGTTTCGATAAATTGTTCGATATTCGCCACAGTAAAAAACTGTTGCATCATCAGGCTCTTGATCGAAGTTTTAAATTCCTCGAAGCGGTCGGGGATCACCCCGGAACCATACAGATAAGGCACTTTTTCGAACAGCATGTGAATGGCTAAGGAATTGGTAATAGCCCCGGAAAAGGCAAAAAAACCAATGGCTTTCAGGGTTTCTGAAAAAATCGGGCTGATACTGCCCAGTAATATTATGAAGATAGCCGCGCCGTTGGTAATGAGGCTTTTATCGATGGGTTTTTCGCTAAGCAATCTGCAAAGTTTGGATAGATAGTGTTGAAAATACAAGCTGGAGCTCCTGTTGATTATCTGAGACTAAGGGCTACATGGGTACGGTTGCAGGATTTTTCAAGGCGAAGGCATAGAGAACTGGCCGAATGAAAAGTGCACATTTAACTATTCAGCGAAAAATTGGATTGTGTAGGATGCGCCGCCCGTTGTTGGTTGGCACATCCTACAGGTTATGGTTTTAAATCTTAATAATTACGCTGAGTAGTTACAATTTTTTAAACTTCCGCGTTATTGACCCAAAGATCATGCTTATTGCACATACTCAGCGCATAAATCGTGCCGGTATAATTTTTCAGCGTGAATTCGGAACTTGGTACGCTTTCCTTTGTAGGATCGAACATATGTTCGTTGAGGAATTTATAATCCTTATCCAACAGCACATGCTTAACGATATAATGCTCATAGGCTTTCATTTCATGCGGCGTGACGATTTTTATCGTTACGCTGTCGCCGGCTTTGCTGATTTCGATGTTCGGTAAATGCGTGGCTACCTTGCCTGCCCAGCGGCCCGGCGCTTCTTTGGTATAATAGAGATCTGCGGCCGGCGGCACGGGTTTAACGGCTTCAGCGGCGGAGATAGCCGGTGCAATCAGGCTGGCGCCGGCGCCGGCAACACTTAAACGGATAAAATCACGACGTTCCATACTAATTCCTTATAAAAAATGTTATTTATTTTGAAAGACATTTGCTCACAGCTGATGCGATGCGGATAATAATGGATAATTGCAGCGCCGTAAAACTGATTTTTTTTAATCTTTTTTTAGAAAACTCTTTTACTATAGCTTTCCGGTAATGCTTCTTTACACGTTTAAAATTTTCTTAAACAAGTTCAAAACTCACTCTAAATGAATATCCAACATAAAGCTCATCCCTGGCACGGTATACAACCCGGCGCCGACGCGCCGTCTATCGTTACGGCGTTTATCGAAATCGTGCCCTCCGATACGGTAAAATATGAAATTGATAAGGCCACCGGTTATTTAAAGATCGACAGGCCGCAAAAATTTTCCAATATGATACCCACGCTGTACGGCTTTATTCCGCGCACCTATTGCGCAGAAAAAGTCGCCGAGTATGCAGAATCAAAATCCGGAAAACGCGTACATAAGGGCGACGGCGATCCGCTGGATATTTGCGTCTTAAGCGAGCGTAGCGTAACGCATGGCGATATTTTACTGCAGGCTATTCCCATCGGCGGATTTCGCTTGCTGGATGGCGGCGAAGCCGACGACAAGATCATTGCGGTGATGAAAGGCGATGAGTTTTATCGGCAATGGCGCGATGTTTCGGATTGTCCGGAATCCTATATCAATCGCTTGAAACATTATTTTCTTACCTATAAACACTTGCCGCATGAAGAAAATATCTGCGAGATTACCGATGTTTATGGCCGGGATGAAGCACATGAGGTAATCCGGCGGTCTATGCTGGATTACCAATACCATTTTGGTTGTCAGGATGTTGAGTAGTATGCGGGCAGTAGACCTCAATATAAAGTATCATATTTATATCGAAGAACACGGAGCCAAAAGATGTCGTTGACTGCTGATGACGTTAAAAAAATCGCTCACCTGGCCAGATTAGGCATAGCTGAGCAAGATGTGGAACATTATGCAAATGATTTATCGGGGGTGTTGGAACTGATGACGCAAATGGGCGCTTTGGATACCACCGGCGTACAGCCAATGGCGCATCCCTTGGATCAACTGCAACGCCTGCGTGAAGACGTGGTTGCGGAAACCGATCAACGAACGCGTTTTCAAAGCATAGCGCCGCAAACCCAGGCCGGATTGTATCTGGTGCCGAAAGTCATAGATTAAGGACGCTAATGCACACTAAGACACTTACAGAGCTGGCGGCAGGGCTGCGCAGCAAACAATTTTCCAGCGTCGAGCTGACCCAGGCGTTTCTGGCGCGCATTAAAGCTCACCCGGAATTGAATGCGTTTATCAGCGTTTGCGAAGAAGCAGGGCTGCAACAAGCGCACTTGGCCGATGCAACTTTATCTGCCGGCGGCGGCGGACAATTGACCGGTATTCCTGTTGCGCAAAAAGACATTTTTTGCACCCAAGGCTTAAAAACCAGTTGCGGTTCGAAGATGCTGGACAATTTCATCGCGCCTTACGATGCGACGGTGATAGAAAAGTTTAACCAGGCTGGCGCGGTGCTGCTGGGCAAGTTGAATATGGATGAATTCGCGATGGGTTCTTCCAATGAAACCAGTTTTTACGGTCCGGTGCGCAATCCTTGGGATTTGGAATGCGTACCTGGCGGGTCTTCCGGCGGTTCTGCAGCGGCCTTGGCCGCCAGATTGGCCCCGGCTGTCACCGGCACCGATACCGGCGGCTCGATCCGGCAACCGGCGGCTTTGTGCGGCGTCACCGGTTTAAAGCCGACTTATGGCCGCGTCTCGAGGTACGGCATGATCGCTTATGCCTCCAGTCTGGACCAGGGCGGACCAATGACGCACAACGCTGAAGACGCGGCGATTTTGTTGCAAATCATGGCAGGTTTCGATCCCAAAGACTCCACCAGCGTCAATATTGAAGTCCCGGATTACCAGGCTGAGCTGAACGAAAGTTTGCAAGGCCTAAAAATCGGTTTGCCGAAAGAGTTTTTCAGCGCGGAGCTGGATAGCCGCATGGCCGCCACTATTCAGGCGGCGGTTGCTGAATTGCAAAAACTGGGTGCGGAGGTCAAAGAAGTCTCAATGCCGAATTTGCATCTGGCGATTCCGGCCTATTATGTGATCGCCTCCGCTGAATGTTCCTCCAATCTGTCACGCTTTGACGGCGTACGCTTCGGTTATCGCTGCCAAAATCCGCAAGACCTTAGTGATCTGTACACCCGCTCGCGCGGCGAGGCGTTTGGCCAGGAAGTAAAACGGCGGATTTTGATGGGGACTTATGCCTTGTCCGCCGGCTATTACGACGCCTTTTTTTTGAAAGCGCAGCAAGCGCGGCGGCTGATTAGCGAAGACTTCAAGCGAGCTTTAGCGGAAGTTGATGTGCTGCTAGGCCCGGTAACGCCGAGTACCGCCTTTAAACTAGGCGAAAAATCCGGCGACCCGATTCAGATGTATCTCTCCGATATTTATACGATAGCCATTAATCTGGCCGGTTTGCCCGCTATGTCGATTCCGTGCGGCTTTATTGACGGGAAACCGGTTGGTCTGCAATTGATAGGCAATTATTTTAGTGAACAACGTTTGCTGAATATCGCCCATCGCTATCAGCAAGTGAGCGATTATCATTTGCAAACCCCGGCGGGCTTTGCCTAACAGTCTCTACTATGGTTAAGATTACCGAATTGTCGCAGTTGGATTTAAACGCTGACTATAGTTATGCTGATTATTTGACCTGGCAATTCGAGGAAGCGGTCGAGTTGATCAAGGGCAAGATTATGGCGATGACGCCGGCGCCGAATTTGAAGCATCAACGGATTTCCGGTAACCTGTATTTGATACTCGGCAACTATTTTAAACGCCAAGCATTTCAGGTTTTTATCGCACCTTTCGATGTCAGGCTGTACGATGCTAGAAAATCCATCTTGACTGACCGCGAGATATTTAGTGTGGTGCAGCCGGATTTATGCGTGGTTTGCGACCGGGATAAATTGACCGAGCAAGGCTGTAACGGAGCGCCGGATTGGATCATCGAGGTGCTGTCGCCCGGCAATACCAAGAAAGACATGCATCTGAAGTTTAACCTCTATCAGGAAAACGGCGTTACTGAGTATTGGCTGGTGTATCCCTATGAACAAGCCGTTTACCAATTCGTGCTGGACAGCGCTAGCGAGAAATATTGCTTACACGCCATGTATGCCGGCGACGATCTGGCGCAACCCTATCTTTTCCCCGAACTACGCATTGATTTAGCGGACGTATTTGCTGAATGTTAATTAGGAACTAGACCATGAACTCACAATGGGAAGCCGTCATCGGCTTGGAAATCCATACTCAACTCGCGACAAAATCGAAAATTTTTTCCGCCGCCGCGACGGCTTACGGCGCGGAACCCAACAGCCAGGCCTGCGCGGTTGATCTTGGCTTGCCCGGCGTATTGCCGGTGTTGAACAAAGAAGCCGTGCGTATGGCGGTGACCTTTGGTCTGGCGATTGATGCGGAAATTGCGCCGTATTCGATTTTTGCCCGTAAAAACTATTTCTATCCGGATTTGCCGAAAGGCTATCAGATTAGTCAATTCGAATTGCCGATTGTCGGCAAAGGCCATCTGGATATCGAGGTTGATGGCGTCAAGAAACGCGTAGGCATCACCCGTGCGCATCTGGAAGAAGATGCGGGTAAATCTTTACACGAAGATTTTCATGGTCTGACCGGTATTGATTTAAATCGCGCCGGCACGCCCTTGCTTGAGATCGTCTCCGATCCGGATATGCGCTCCGCGAAGGAAGCGGTGGCTTATATGCGCAAGTTGCACGAACTAGTGCGCTACCTGGAAATTTGCGATGGTAATATGCAAGAAGGCTCGTTTCGTTGCGACGCCAATGTTTCGGTAAGGCCAAAAGGCCAGGTCGAATTCGGTACCCGGGCGGAAATAAAAAACATAAATTCTTTCAAGTTTGTCGAAAAAGCCATAAACCACGAAATCGAACGCCATATCGAGATTTTGGAGTCCGGCGGCAGAGTCGTCCAGGAAACCAGGCTTTATGACGCCAATAAAGATGAAACGCGTTCGATGCGCAGCAAGGAAGAGGCTAACGATTACCGCTATTTTCCAGACCCGGATTTGTTGCCGGTGTGGATAGATGAGGCGCTGACCACTGAAATTAGAGCCACGTTGCCGGAATTGCCGGAAGCAAAAAAACTGCGCTTTATCGAGCACTACGCTCAGGATGAGGAAACTGCCGCAACTTTGACCTCCTCCAGAGAACTGGCGGATTATTACGAAGCATTGGTTAAAGTTTCCGGTTGCGAAGCCAAGTTATGCAGTAACTGGCTGACTGGCGATGTATTGGGCGCTTTAAATAAAGCCGGTTTGGAGATTGAGCAGTGTCCAGTCGATTATCAGCGTTTGGCGGGGTTGTTGCAGCGCATTGCCGACAACAGTATCTCCGGCAAAATTGCTAAACAGGTGTTCGAGAAAATGTGGAGCAGTCCTGACGCTGCCGACCAAATTATTGAACAGGAAGGTTTGCTGCAAATCAGCGACATGAGTGCGATAGCCGCGATCATCGACGCCATTATCGCCAATAATCCGGGGCAGGTGGAACAATACCGCAGCGGCAAGGACAAGGTATTCGGCTTTTTTGTTGGTCAGGTCATGAAAGAAACCCAGGGTAAAGCTAATCCGGGGGAAGTGAATAAACTGTTATTGGAAAAATTGGCTGGGCCGCAATAAATGTATCATTATTTAAACAACAGGAGAGATTAACCATGCCGCATCAGCTTCGATTTCCAATTGAAAACTTTGCCGGCTACTGCACTGGCATACGGCGGGTAGGCCTGGATTTAGGCTTTGTGATGTATACCAATCAGCATGCTAGTAATCATAACCCGGCAGCCAGGTTGCTGCCGCGTGAACATTTACAGGCCGCGCAAGCCTACGCCGCTTCACCGTCTGATGATGGGTTTAGATATTTGGTAGGGACCGGCGTGCTGTTGGATACCGAATGGGATAGGCATACCGAAAATTGGCAGATCATTTCTTTCGAAGGCTGGGAAGTCTTGCATACCGCCTTTAATCATTTACATGCCAAGTCCAAGCAAGCTCTGTTGGAGTTAACCGGAGTGTCGGATCTGGATGTTACAGTATCGGGTTAGTAATTTTCTTATGTATATAGAAAGCCAAGCCATGCAGAATGTGCGTGAAAAATCAACGGAATTGTTTAATAATTTCATGCAGATGCAGCCTGGATTTTACTATGTCCTAAACTTGAAAACGTGTGAAATACATCTAGGAGCAACTGCACGATGACCGTCGAATTCTTGATTAATTTTGTTCTGCAGTTGATAGGTGTCGCAGTCGTGCTTTTTCTGGCGTATCGTTCCTTCCAAAAACGTCGAATTCAGTTAGGCGATGAGCCGACGCTACCCGAATACTTTATCCGTAGAAGTACCTATTGGCTGGGGATAACCGCTTACTGTACCTTAATGGCGGGGCTATATAGCTTGCTCACCTGGGAGTGGTTGCCTCTGGAACCGTTGATTACGCATATCGTCAAGTCGCTACACACTCGGGAATTGGTTAGTCTTATTAATGGCTTGGGCGGTGAAACTATCGTTCCGTTGATTGCCGCCGGCTTATTTTTGTTTTTAATCGCTTGGGAAAGCCGTTTTAACCCCTTGCTGATATTGCGGGACAGTATCCATGATGCTTTCGCGATTCCGACCAAGGCGGTTGAGGTTTACAACGCCTTGATCAGCTCTAGATTGTCGGCGGTGGATGATAGATTAAAAGCCCAAATCGCTGATCGGCTACTGGTAGCCAGCATAGATCCAGGCGATTTTGAAAAATCCAGCGCCACCGTCGAATATAAATGGGCGCACAATTGCCTATTGTTCGACCAGATTCAGCATTACGCCAACCAGTCCTCCTATGCCCGTTTTTTTAATGAGCCGTCTTTAAAGTGGGGAACCATTTGCATTTCTTATAATGCCATGTCGGAAAAAGTCATCATCTGGAAACGGGCCGAACCGCATTATACCAAGACGGTGAATTTGATTAAGGATTTGGATCACCTGACCGGTTTGCTGTGTCGCTTACTAGCCTCGCTGGTGGTGTTCGGTAGCGCCAGCGAGAATGAAATCTGGGCCACCGTGAAACAATTGGGCGGCAATATCCACGAGGCCCGGCTGAAACATACTTATAAATATATCCTGCTATTTGCCGGAGCGACTGCTGTAGGCGTGATGTTGGGCCGGGAGATTTCGGTCTCGCTGCACAATGCGTTTCTGTTTCCGGATAAACCACTGCCGCATTTCGATTATACGACGCTACGCTGGGTGGCTTATGCCATTGCCATTTATATATTGCCTATCGTGCTGGTGTTCGTTTGCCGGACGCTGGTGATCAGGCAGCAACGCGAGCAGGCGGATGGCTATTATGGTTTCTACATGGCGATGTTGATCATGGGTTTCATTGTCAGCACCACGGCGTCGGCGCTGATCTGGGAGTTGACCTTTTACCGCAGAGAGCATTTCAGTTTTCTGGAAACCTTTATCCAACATATGCGCTGGGGGATTCTACCTGCGCTGATGTGCAGCTTTGTGGCGTATCGCATGGATACTCCGGTGATTAATACGGCAACCGTTAGCAAACAGATTTTAGCGGCGGTATTGCGTTTTCTGGCTTGGGGCTCTATCGCGGTGATTATCATGTTGTATGCTACTGATGATTTGAGCATCAAGGATACGGATTTGCGGTTTACGCTGGTGGGGACGGGGTTTTTTGTGCTGGGGCTGTTGGGGGCGGCGGCGAGTTTTAAGACGATTAGGGTAGGGGAGTAGTTTTTAGCTTTACCGTACTTCCCGGCTTTTGGCGTCGGGGCTTGCTGACAGAGGACGCCGTGAACCCATCCCTGGGGGCTTGACGCCAGCATCCCTGCTGGCGACACCTCAGTCAACAAGCCCCGACGCCAAAATCCTATCTTGCCGACTATTCTTGGCTTGAAGTGCCAGAACTTTCAAAAGAAACGAAAATTGGAAACCGGAAATTAAGCAATGAGTTATGAGCATCATGTTTTTATCAGTTATGCCCGCATTGACGATTTGTGGACGGTATGGGTACGTGAGCAATTCGCTAAGCGATTGAAAGCATATCTGGATGTTGAAATTGTCCAGTTACAAAATTCTTTGCCATCTATATTTGCTGATGATCAAATACAAACCGGCGCACGTTGGGAACAGGTATTGAAGAATAAAATAGCTCGTTCAAGTGTAATGGTGTGTTTACTTTCGGCAAGCTATTTCCAAAGCGAATGGTGTCGCCGGGAATTGGCGTTGATGCTTGAGAGAGAACAACATTGCGGTATTGCCGGGTGTGGCAATAATTACGGATTGGTGATACCGGTGCGGATCGGTGATGGAGATTATTTTCCTGATTTGGTGCGTAGCATCCAATTTCATGATTTCGAAAATTATGCTGATCTTGATTTGCCAAGACATTCTCAGAGGGCGTCGGACTTTAATACTGCAATGAAAGATTTGGCGAAAACTGTCGCTAATACAATAGCTCAAGCTTACGAATACCATCCAAATTGGCTGAACTTTACGGGTGATGACTTTATTGATGTCTTGGTGGCAAAGCCCATTAGCAATAAGCCGCCTAGGTTTGTAGTATGAATATAACCAGTCCAACAGACGCAAAATCAATCGAAAAAGCCACTCTTGGCTCAATTATAACTTTTTATTCTTTTAAAGGTGGGGTCGGGCGCTCAATGGCATTGGCTAATATAGCCTTGCTGTTGGCTCGTTCAGGCAAAAAAGTGTTGTGTTTAGATTGGGACTTGGAAGCGCCGGGACTAGATCGCTACTTTAGTGCTGGTGTACTTTCGCAAGCCAAGTCCAAACCTAGCTTAAATCCAGCCATAAAATCCGGCGGACTGTTGGATATTTTGCAACAGGCCACGCCATCAGATCCTTCACCTTGGCGTCATTATGTACGGAAACGGGTGTCCGCAGAGCAAGATGTGAGCTTGGATTTTATTGGTAGCGGCGATGACGCTCCTGATTATTCTGTTCGTTTGTCCGAATTTAGTTGGCTGAAGTTTTTTGAAGATCAATCCGGCAGCGAAATTATTGAGGCGCTACGTCGGGACTGGAAAGTCGCTTACGATTATGTGCTGGTCGATTCCCGCACTGGGCTAACTGACGCCAGCGGTATCTGTACTATTCAATTGCCGGATATACTTGTGTTACTTTTTGCAGCTAATCAACAAAATATCGATTGGTGCGCCCGCGTCGCGGAGGGTATTCGCAAAGGCCGTCGGGCTTTACCCTACGATAGGGCGTTTATGCCCATTGTGCCGGTTTTGGCGCGTTTCGACGGTAAAGAGGAAAGTGAACGCGCGGCCGAAGCCAAAAACCGCATTGCCGAGCGTTTTGCAGGTTATTATCAAGAATGGTTGCCGCGAAATATTGAGCCGCGGGAAATGCTAAATTGGCTATTGTTGCCCTATGTTCCCCGTTACAGTTTTGAAGAAGCGCTGGCTGTGGAAGACGAACCGCCTAGCGGTGCTTTGGGCTTGAGCTTTTATTATGATTTGTTGGCTAAATTGCTAATGTCGCGCTTTCAGGATGTGCGGGGGATTCTAGCTGGTGTTGGTGTGCCAGGTGCAGCCTTGCCGCCTTTGTTGCCATCCGCCATTGAATTACGGGCAGAGCTGCAACGTGATAGCGGTGCGATGGCGCGTTATCGTAAATCAATCTTGGACCGGGCCGAAATTATGCCATTGGAAGCAGCCGAAGCTTTGGAGACTTTAGCGCTGATGGTGCGTCCAACAGATACGGAAGCTTTATTGGCCGATGCGATTAATTTGTTGCAAGATCCAGCGCAAAGCTTGGATGAGGAGGTCTTGCGCTTAATGTCGATGAGGGCCGATGTTTTGGCTATTTCGGGTCGGGTTCAGGAAGCGGAAAAACTGCATCAACAAACGGTAAATCAGGCTCAAGCCTTGTTTGGTGATCAAAATTGGCGCGTTGGCGATGCACATGCAGCTTTGGCGCGTTTTCTTGCCCAGCAATCCCGAAAAGTAGAAGCTGCGAAGTATTACCAGTTTGCTGTTGCGGCTTATGATTTGGATAGTACTTCCCCTTCTGCAAAGTTACAAGGTAATCTAGAGGCTTTGTGCGATGTACTTGATGAGTTAGGTCGTTGGCCGGAAATGCTGGAAGCAGCTAAACGGATTGCTGATTTGGTTTCTGTATATATGTCCGCTAACTCAAGTGTCCACGCAGCTGCTTTGAGTCGTTACGGCATGGCATTGTACCGTTGTGGTCATTATGCTGAAGCAGAATCATTATTTAGGCGTGGTCTTTCTATCTACGAAAACGAAACGGTTTCAGGACTAGAGCATCCAAATACAGCAATTACCTGCGGTAATCTTGCAAGCGTAATTCGTGATTGTGGGAATTATAATGAGGCTGAACTATTGTTCCGGCGTTCTATGTCCATAATAAAAAAAGTGCTTGGAGACGATCATCTCTATTTTGCATATGCATGTTCTGGACTTGCTATTTTATTTTGTGAAACTAAACGTTATGATGAGGCAGAATCGTTTTACCATAGTTCGCTCGCTATTAGTGAAAAATCTTTGAGTATGGATCATCCTTATATTGGGGTTTTGCGCGGAGGTTTAGCGCAAACCCTTTCGGAAATAGGAAAACTAGCCGAAGCAGAAGATTTATGGCAAAAATGCTTGCAGCAACTGCAAAAAAAAATTGGTAAAGTTCATGATAAATACGGTCGGGCTTTATGGCGTTACGCCGAACATTTGCAGCGTTGCGGCAAAACTACCGATGCAAGGAAAACCATTGCAGAGGCAGTTTTAGTGCTTACTGAAGTCTTGGGTGCAGAGCATCCTGATACCCAACGCGCTAAGCAGTCGGCGAATGTCATTGGCAGTTAAATTTAGCAATTCTGCAGCGGAAAACACAAGAGGACATCATCAATGCAAAGCTACGAAACCGATGTTATAGCCTGGGCAAATGAGCAAGCCGCGTTTATTCGTTCCGGCCGTTTCGATTTGCTCGACATTGAACATATTGCCGATGAGATTGAAGACGTGGGAAAAAGTGAACTACGGGAACTGGAAAGCCGCATGGCTGTGTTGTTGGCCCATCTGTTGAAATGGCAATTTCAGCCATCGCATCGAGGCACTAGTTGGGAATGCACGATTAATGACCAGAGAACTATGCTTTCTCGCAGGCTGACACGTACGCCAAGCCTAAAGCCCTATCTCAGGGATGAAGAGTTTTGGCAAGAAGCTTGGGCGGATGGCCGGCGGCTGGCCGAGACCGAAACAGGTGTGCTAAATACGTTCCCTAAAGCTTGTCCGTGGTCTGCTGAGCAGGTCATGAATATCGAGTTTTGGCCTGAATAAATGGCGTTGTTCGGTTACACGGACTTTGCCCATTTCTTAGAATAAGCTGGATTTGACTGATTTTGCCGCGCCTTGCGGCACTGCACCATGAATTTCTTGTAATTGCGACGCGCTTAATTCACCTTCATCCGCTGCATAAGCCGGGAGAATTTCCAACCCCTGACAACTACAAAACAAATGCCGGTCGCCATAAGTATTATCGATGCGTCCCACCGGCGGCCAATATTTGTCTTCCAACTGCTGCGGGGTCGGAAAAAAAGCTTGTTGCATAGAGTAGGGCAATTGCCATTCCGTTAGCAATAGACCTTGACTGTGTGGGGCATTATGCAAAAGATTATTTTCTTTGTCTGCCTCGCCATCGACTATCGCTTGAATTTCCACCCGAATAGCAATCATGGCCTCGCAAAAGCGGTCGATTTCCCGCTTACTTTCGCTTTCAGTGGGTTCTATCATCAACGTATCCGGTACCGGAAATGACACCGTGGGGGCATGGAAGCCGTAATCGATCAAGCGTTTGGCTATGTCATCTACACTGACATTTGCGGATTTCTTAAAATGCCGGCAATCGATAATGCACTCGTGCGCCACCCAGCCCTTGGGGTCGGTGAACAAGATCGGATAATGCGGGGCTAAGCGGCGGGCGATGTAATTGGCGTTCATGATGGCCGCCAAACTGGCTTGTTTTAAACCCTGCGCCCCCATCATGGCAATATAGGCCCAGGGGATGGTCATCAGGCTGGCGGAGCCCCACGGGGCGGCGGACACTGTACCTATCGTCCCTGCTGCGTTTTTTCGCGGGTTGACGCCTTCGACTAGCGGATGATCGGGCAAATAGGCCGCCAGATGGTCTTTAACGCCTATCGGACCTGCGCCGGGTCCGCCGCCGCCATGCGGTATGCAAAAGGTTTTATGTAGATTAAGATGGGCGACATCCGCGCCGATAGCGCCTGGCCGGCTAATGCCGACTAAAGCGTTGAAATTAGCGCCGTCCAGATACACCTGGCCGCCGTGGGCGTGGATGATGTCGCAAATCTCCCGAAACCCTTGTTCGTACACGCCATGGGTAGACGGATAAGTAATCATCAAGGCCGCCAAGCGGGCACTGTGTATGGTGACTTTGGCCTGCAAATCCGCAAGACTGATATTCCCCTCTGCATCACAATCAATGACGATGATTTTAAAGCCGGCCATAGCCGCGCTAGCCGGATTGGTGCCATGCGCCGAAGCCGGTATCAAACAAATGTCGCGTTGTCCTTGGCCGTTGACCTGATGGTATTTACGAATCACCAGCAAGCCGGTGTATTCGCCTTGCGAGCCGGCATTGGGTTGCAGCGAGAAGGCGTCGAAACCGGTCAAATCGCAGAGCATATCCTCCAGTTCCGCGAACAATTGCCGATAGCCTTGCGCCTGATTGAGCGGTGCAAAAGGGTGCATGGCGCTGAATTCATAAAACGACAGGGCTTGCATTTCCGTTGCGGCGTTGAGTTTCATGGTGCAGGAACCCAAGGGGATCATCGCTCTATCCAGCGCGATGTCGCGTCTGGCCAGCTTGCTCAAATAACGCAGCATTTCCGTTTCGGAATGATAACGGTTAAACACCGGATGTTGCAAAATCTGATCTGATCGCAACATGGCTTCCGGTATGCAGGAAACGATAGTTTGATCTAGGCTGCTAATACTGGGCAGATTGGCGATGGGCGTGGCGAACACTTGCCATAGTTTGCGCAAATGGTCACGGGTAATGGTTTCATCCACGGCAATGCCGATATGATCGGCGTCGATAATCCGTAGGTTAATGCCGACTGCTTCCGCTTGCGCGGCTATCCATTTGGCGCGGTTCGGGCTTCTCACCACAAAGGTATCAAAAAAGCAGCGGCTGATCACTTCGTATCCGCTCTGATCTATGCCGGCGGCCAAGATGAGCGCATACCGATGCACCCGTTCGGCTATCAGCCGCAAACCTTCCGCGCCATGGTAAACCGCATAAAAGCCGGCGATGATGGCGAGCAACGCTTGTGAGGTGCAGATATTACTGGTGGCTTTATCGCGGCGGATATGTTGTTCGCGGGTTTGCAGCGCCATGCGCAAGCCGGTCTGGCCGTGACTGTCCTTGGAAACGCCGATTATCCGTCCCGGCATGGCGCGTTTGAATTCATCGCGGGTGGCGAAGAAAGCCGCATGCGGCCCGCCGTAACCCATAGGCACGCCAAAGCGCTGAGCGCTGCCGACGACGATATCGGCAGCGAAGGCGGCGGGGGGCTTGAGCAGAACCAAACTTAATAAATCCGCCGCCACCGTGACCAGCGCGTCTTGCTTATGAGCGTTGGCGATTAAATCAGCATAGTCGCGGATTTCGCCATCGGAACCTGGATATTGCAAAATTAGCGCAAAAAAATCGCATTCATCTTCAATGGCGAAAGGATCGGCGACAAGGACGCTATAGCCCAAAGACTCGGCGCGGGTTGTCAACACGGCTATGGTTTGCGGGTGGCATTGGCTGTCGACCAATACCTGGTTGGAACTACTTTTCGACAGCCGCCGGGACATGCTCATTGCTTCCGCTGCAGCAGTTGCTTCATCCAGTAGCGAAGCATTAGCGATGTCCATGCCGGATAGGTCCATGACCATTTGCTGGAAATTTAACAAAGCTTCCAGCCGGCCTTGGCTAACTTCCGCTTGATAGGGGGTATACGCGGTGTACCAGCCGGGGTTTTCCAGCACATTACGCTTGATGACGCTGGGCATTACCGTACCGTAATAACCCATGCCTAGCATAGAGGTTAGCACCTGATTGCGTTCGCGCATATTGCGTAGATATTTGATGACGGCCCGCTCGCTGATAGTATCGGTCAACTTGTAGGGGTCGTGATTAATGATATTGGCGGGAATGATTTGCGCGATCAGGCCTTCCGGTTTTTCCAGACCCAGTTCGGCCAACATTTCCCGGCTTTCTTGCGGATTGGGGCCGATATGCCGCTCTATAAAGCCGCCGCGCATTTCCAGTTGCTTCAGACTGGGGTAGCTGATGGGCATAATTGTTACCTATGATAGCGATGAGGTACGAAGGGTAGCCGACAGACCTGGACAGGTATGCTGCTATTGCGAACCAGCGCGGTAAATGCTCTGCCTATTTGCGCAACATCGGCCTTAATTCTAGCCATCGCAATCGGTTTGCGCAATACCGGCGAATAACTGCCGCTGGTGACATAGCCCACCAACTGTTGATCTGAAGAGAAAATTTCACAGCCATCCCTAGCCGGTATTTTACCTTCGACCAATAGTCCTACGCGTTTGGCTTGAACACCTGAATCATATTGTGCCAGAATTTTTCCAGCGCCAGGAAAATTGTTATGGCCATTTTTAAACACCCACTGCAAACCCGCTTCAATTGGGGTAATGGTTTCGTCGATTTCATGACCGTACAGGCACAAGCCCGCCTCCAGACGTAAAGTGTCGCGTGCGCCCAAGCCTATCGGTTCCACGCCCGGTTCGCTGAGAAAATAGCCGGCAAGTTGTCTGGCGTCGTCTTGCGGCAAGGATATTTCAAACCCATCTTCGCCGCAATAACCGCTTCGGCTCACTGTACAGCCAATATTTTTCAACGTGGTAACACAAGTATGCATAAACGGCAGTTGCGCTGCAAGCGGGGAGTATTTTGCCATAATGGCGGCAGCGCCAGGTCCTTGCAAAGCAAACAAGGCGGAACCTGTCAGCTCGTTTAGCAGGCAGGCGCTGGACAATTGTCTTCTTAAATACGCAAAATCCTTTTGTTTGCAGCCGGCATTGACGACTAAACCCAAGCCGGAAGCGAGACGTGTGACTATAATGTCATCAATAATGCCGCCATCAGGGTTGGTCAACACCGTGTATTTTTGTTGGCCGACTTTCAGGTTGACTATACCGCCTGGCGTCAGTCTTTCAAGTTCCTCAGCAGCCTGATGGCCTAGGATAACGGCCTGGCCCATATGGGAAATGTCAAAAAAACCGGTTTGCGACCTGCAGTGCAGATGTTCATGAATAATACCATGGGCATATTGCAGCGGCATTTGATAGCCGGCAAAAGCGGTCATTTTGGCGGCATAGTCCAGGTGCAGCGAATATAGAGGCGTTTGTTTTAAGCTGGCCACGCAAAATCCTCAGAAATAATAAGTGACTTTAAGTTTAGTCTGGGCTTAAGAACTTAGCAACTCATTCTCTTACATTTTGGAATTTGTTACAAGTTAGAAAGCAGAGCTTTAGTTTTTTGCAGTTCAATAAAGGCATAATACAAAATTTGGCCGATGTAAAGTGTAATAGTTCATATCATATCAGCAATTTATTTCATAGAAATAAAGCGTAATTATTCTTACACTTGTGGCTCATAAAAATCTTATTAGAAATCTAAGACAATTGATTGCATAACAATTGATTTATGAAATTCGTTAAACCATATTTGGTAATATATAATTTTACCGATGTTAACATAACAGGGCATGGTCGAGGCTTTCGAACCAAAGTTCTTAATGCATTACCTCCATTACTATTAATTCGTATAGTAGGTACTGACAGAGTATAGGAAAAATATATGAATGAAAGAGATTTAGTAAATCATAGTAAAATTAGTTTGATATTAAACAGCTTATTGGTTTTAAGTACAGTGACCCCAATCCCATGTACTGCTGACAATGATCATTTGGACAAAATAGAAAAAAACAACCAGTGTAGCGAATTACCTAATATCAATGAGTTGAGACCCCTTCTCCAAGAAGCTGCCTCCGGTGTAGGTTTTAGTTCTTTACTAGGGCCGAAAGGCAGTAAGGTCGGGGGGTTATTCGACGGTACGCGTATGTGGGCGGCTGTTGTTGATCGCGATGGAAATATATGTGCATTTACAACCTCGACGGATGACCCTAAGCAAGTTCAACCCGCCAGCCAACAAATTGCCAAAGCAAAGGCTTATACTGCAAACGGATTTAGTATCGATATTCTGCCTATATCCACAGCAAACCTTTATACACAAGCCCAACCAGGCCAAGTATTGTATGGAGTACAAAATTCAAACCCGTTCAATTCTGAATATCTTGATCCAACAGATTCCCATAATAATCTCGACAAAAATCATGTTGGTGGAGGAATCATAACTTGGGGAGGTGGTCTAGCGCTTTATGATCGAAGCGGTCAAGTTGTTGGTGGGTTGGGCGTCAGTGGGGATACTGCATGCGCTGATCATGAAATTGCAAAAAGAGTTCGCGATTTATCAGGATTAAACCCTCCTGGTGGACCGGTGGTTGATGACATCCAGTTTTCTACAATAGATCCGCCTTCAGTGGCGGCGCATCCGGTCTGTTTAAATACCGTACGCAATGGTAAATTTGTTGGCAGCGGTTTGCCTTGAAATTTAGTTTGTAATGTGAGTTTTGGCGCTGGATTGATTTTTTAACTCCAGCGCCAAGAGTAAAATCAGAAAGAATATTAAAGTCATTCATCAGAAATATTTTGCCAATCGTAACTGAAAATAATCATCTCTCAATAATCCGTTTAAAACGAAATCGCTCGGTGGCGCATCCATGAAAAATCGGGCATTCACTTCGACCTTCCATGTTGCGCCTAGCCGTCGGCTTGCCTCTATGTTGATGTAATTTGCTTTAGTAGCTAAGTCTTGAACTGAGCCGCCTTTGAATTGTGTATCGTTTTCATCATTTAAATTTAGTCGAATCCCGAAAAATGCTCCATTATAGAAAGGTAATGGGGGAGCTACAGTTGGATTTTTGTCACGACCGTCATACTGGTATTCCCCTAACAGACCAATATCAATGCCAGAGTCATAAGTATTTGAAATTGTATATTCAAAGCCTGTTGTAACCGCCGCAAATCTCTTGCCTTGTCCTTCTCGGGTAATAGCCTCTAATTTTAATAGCCAATTCTCTTGCGACATTTGCATATCAAGGCTGGTTTGATTGATGATGTTATATCTGGGAACTAGCATAGGATTGAGAGGATTCGCGACCGACAAATCAAATGTGGATTCCCTGCTAGTTCCCCAAAACTGACCGATGCCAATATCCACTTTGCCAATACTATGATACCAGCGAAGTGCAAAATCCTGATGCCACGATTTTAGTGGTGAGTCATAATGGGGGTTGGAATTATCTATCGGTATCGCAAATCTCAAACGGTCATTGTACATCTCAAACCTGCGTTCGCGAAACCAGGGTAGTAGGTAAGCACTAAAAGTACCATAGTCTCTAGTGAAATTGACATTAATCATGGGTTGTCCGAGTTTTTCTTCCTGGTTAATATTTTCCACCAAATCAGACTGATTGATAATATCTACGAGATGACGTGATTCAGTAACACCCCAAAATACCTTGCCGACTCCCGCAGTTATATCCCATCTATTGCCTATATGCAGCCATTTCATCTCCCTTATGTCCCAATGTGAACGGCTTTTGTCGTTTAGATCCAAGCGTATAAAAGGGATAAAACTCAGACGGTCACTGTTCTGGTTGTAGGAGTCGCGCAATTCAGGTTGCAGCATAAAGGACGGATAGTAGGTAGTACCTTGTTGTGTCAGAAAAGCTGGTTTGTAAAAAAAAATCCTGGAGTCGAATACAGTTAACGCTGATAGTTCAACGCCTTCTACATCTAATGACTGCCCTAAACCGGCTAGACTCAGTAAAAAACGAAAAAACTGGATTTTATTGGATAAACGCATTTCAGCATATTTTAGTCAAGTCGTTGGTCGAAGTATGTCACCTGGAATACATTCGCTATACTGACCGTAGGGTTGATTCGCACGATCAGCAAAGTAAATACTAAATTGAATAACTGCAGTGGATAAACTTAAAGGTGTTAAGGTTTGTGAGCTATGTGTTAACAAAATTTATTTTTTAGGGTGTTTGCAGTAAGGCTTGCTGAGAAAAACTGCTTTCTGTTAATCCGGAGCGAAATTGATATTCATTCCAGATCATCTTTGTGCTCTTGCCTGTTTGTAGATTCTCCATAAGCATGTCATGCGACCGCCAATATTTGTCTAAATATTTGTGGTAATCCCGTAAGCTGAGTTTTTTCAACAACTCATCTTTACGGTCATAAAACTCAATCTTTTGAAAACGATACTCGTTCTGATCAATCCATGCTATTTGTTTAGAATATCCTGAGTTATCGTAAACCGGATAACGCTCAACTACGAAGCATTGTAAATCGCCACACGCCTCATCGCGAAGATAACGATAAGTATACTTGGCTACTTCTGGGGAGGTCATGTCTTCATAGGAAAACTCACTTCCTACGAAAGAACCTGATTTGTTGGTAGTGGTTATCCGTTTCACGCGCTTCGTGGCAGGCATATATAGCCATTGATCATCAGCTTCTTTAATGTGAGTATGAGTCAATAGGGTTGTGTATTGAATATCCAGAGGGGTAGTAAATAATACAAAAGACTTATCACCGTCATTGTCCTGAGTATTTTCCAATGTACGAATTTCAAGTTCGCGCTCAGCACTTTCTCCTTGCATGTTCTTAAGGACCATGTGGACATAAGCTTTATTATCTTGAAATCCTTTATCGCGTCTATCTGATTCTTGGGCAATAGCCAAGCCCTTATCCTCCGGTGTCTCTGCGTGTAAAGTGTTGGTAATCAGAAATAGTATTAATGCCGATAAGTTGCGTATTATCATGTTAGTGTTCCTTATATTACTATGTTCGAATAATGCCTAATGAGGAAAAAGCTCGTTTTTACCGGGTATTTTGGATTTAAAATATTGACTCATACCTTCTATTGCAAGAAGTATCGGTGGGAGAAGGATAAATTCGGCGAAAAGACCAAAACCAATTATGATTGTGGTCAAAAGTCCCATTTCCGCATTAATTTTGAAATCAGAAAATGCTAAAATGCCGAAACCAGTCATGAGTACTGCCGAAGTCACCCATATAGCCTGACCTACAGAAGAAAATGCATAACGTAATGCATCCTCGGTAGATAAGCCATTTTCCCGACGAGCGTACAGATATTTTCCTAAAAAATGTACAGTGTCATCTACAAGAATGCCAAGTGTCATAGCCGCGACAACCGATGACGCTAATCCGACTCTGCCGACAATCATCCCCCAAAAGCCAAATGCCATGGCTGCAGGTAAGAGATTTGGAATTAAACTGATTAGTCCCATAGTAAAAGAACGTAGAACAAACATTAAAATCAGTGATATAAGAATGGTTGACAATACTTCTCCACTAATCATGCTGAGGATGTTGTGAGAACTAATACGGGCAAACATCATGGCGATTCCTGTGCCGTTAGAATGTTGTATGCTCGGCGCGTTCTGCTTTAACCAATCACTGGCTTGACTTTCTAAAGCCAAGAGTTGATTGGTTGAAATACTTTTCAGTGATACTGTCAAACGACTGGCAGTTTTGTTGATGTTTATTCGGTCATTTAGGTCGAGTCCGACAGGTAAAGACATCTCATAAAGTAATAGATATTGAGCAGTCATTTCCCTGGAGTCCGGCAATCTGTAAAACGCTGGGTCGTCACCATTCATATTCTTATTAAGGCGTTTAAATACATCTGTAATTGAAAATACATGCAAAGTTTCTGGCTGTTGACGCCACCAATTAGCAAAATCATCCATTTTTGAAAGATAATTTGGGTCATTAACTCCTCCTGGGGTTAAAGATTCAAGTGAATAATCGATGAGATATATTCCAGTAATATTGTCATTGGCAAAGTCAGTGGCATAACGAAATTCGGTGTCAGGAGAAAAATATTTGACAAACTCATCGTTTAGCTCGTTTTGTGATACGAAACTAATGCAAAGAACTGTTATCACCAAGATCCCGAGATACCAACTTTTTTGGCGTCGAATAGCCTGTTCTGCAAACCATAACAATGTATTGTGTCCTGAAATTGATTTTAGGCGCTTTGTAGCAGGCAACATGAGAGTAAATATAGGCAGCAAAGTAATAGAAAGAACAAAGGCCAAACATACCCCAATAGCTGTAATATTTCCTAAGTCATGGAAGGGTGGGGCATCACTAAAATTCATAGATAAAAAACTAATTGCAGTCGTCAAACTGGTAAAGAAAATAGCCGAAAAATTCAGTTTTAGACTCTGAATCATAGCTTCTGATGATTCAAGATTAGCCCTTAATCCATCATAATACCCGGTGAGCATATGTACAGAATCAGCAACTGCAAGAGTAAGTAAAATAGTTGGTGCAGGTATACTAGATGGTGAAAGTGGTATGCCTAACCATCCAGCAATTCCGAGAGATGTTAAGATGGAAAGAGAAATGACTGCTACTGTAACCAATGTGCCGTAGAAAGACTGCAGAAACCATGTTAGCGTTATGATAATGATAACCAGCATAAGTGGCGTCAGCGTTTTACCATCATGTTCAGAAGCATCAGCGAATGCTGCATCCATCATTACGCTACCAGTCAAATAAACATCTATATTAGGATGAGTTGCAGTGATTTTATCTTTAATGGCATGACGAACGAAGTCTGAGACTTTTTGGGTTTCTGACATTTGGTTCAAACCTGGACGCTGGACAATAATATTGATAGCAGTTACATGACCAGGACGCGAAATAAGTTGGTTTACTAATAAAGGTTCTGCTAAAGCAATATTGCGAATTCGCTCTATATCAGTGCTGTCCAGTTTGTAGGCATCTCGTACCAGATCGGAAACTACAAGTACATCATTTTCAGAGCGACTGTATTGAAAATTGGTCAGAGAGTCGGCGCGTATCATGTAAGGCGCTTGCCAAGCTGTCTTAGTAGCATCTTCAATCAGCGATAATGTTTCATGAGTAAAAACATCACCATTTTTTGGTGCTATAACAATTAAAATATTATCGTTTCTAGTATACATATTTTGCAATTTTTCAAACGCAGCTAATTCCTGGTTTTCTTTGCTAAAAAACATTCGATAATCATTCTTGAATTGTAGTTTCTCAATCCCAATCGCAGCCAATCCAACTAATCCTAACACTATAAAGATCACAAGATATTTCCATTTTAGTAACCAACGAGCGTAAGATTCGATCATGCCGTTTTACTCCATTTGAAGTTGTTAATAGTAACGTTGTATAATGTTAAATATTAGATGTGTATAAAATCTAAATTAAGTGTATAATTAAATTGTTAAAATTACTGGTATTTTGATAGTTAAGAATATTAGTTAATCTGGTTAAAAGTTTTAATAAAATTATTTCTACTTATATTGATCCATATCTCTCCAACAACCAAATTAAATGCAATTCCTATCCAAAATGAAGTTGCAAAAAACTCCATAGATGATAAATCGGTTAAATGAAAAAATAATGAATACCAAACACGTATGGAATAAATGCCTTGGGCCATTGCAAATACGCGAATCATCCATTCACGATGCTCCAAAAAGTTTTTGTTATATATACTTTTTAAAGCCATTACTAAACTACCAAAATAGATAGTTGCGTAGAAAACAGTTGGCACCTGTTCAGCAAAGCCAACATAAGAGTGTTGAAAAGCGAAAATAAATCCGGTAGGAATAAGAAACAAAGTACCGACAATGATTAAATAACCATTTATACGATGCAGCTTAGGATACTTGACCCTAAATGAGCTAATGAATTGTAACGGCATAAATAGTATTACAAAAAATCCAGGCAGCATATGTAACATACGAGCCCAAGGATAGGATCTAAAGTTAAGCCAGTGTTCAAAAAATTCGTTTCCATATAAGGCAAGATTTACTTTTATTACCTGCTCATTATCACCAATAGCAAACAGACCATCAAAAATATGTCCCGATGAGCCAGCAATTCCCAGAATTGTTAAAAAAATAATCAAAAACCAACCGGTTCTTTCAATTATGTTTAAAGAAAAAATATTCATATTGAAACCTTCTTAAAATAAGAAATTGGATGAATTAATATATAATAATATTTAAGCTTTATATATGTTGCAGTTTAAAAAACTTGCGTTAAAAAATTAATTTTATTAAGTATATTTTAAAAAAAATTTCAAAACCATATAAATGCGTTAACTATATTATATAAAATGCAAAAAATCATTTAATATATATAATAATTGGCTACCAACTTAAGCCGGGACAGCTTAAGGTTAAGCCGTTCGTGGTGAGCTTGTCGAACCATGAACGGCTTAACCGTCCAACCTTCGACAGGCTCTGGGTGAACGGTTAATCCTCGCAGTTGTCCCGCTTTAAGATGGTGGCCTAATAATTAAAGTAAGTTGTGCGATTAGCTTTTGTTATTTGATAATGAATATAAGGCTGAAAAAGAGCCATCAATATATTCTTGACTACATAAATGCCTGCAAATTTTTCCACTAGATGTTGTTGGCAACCTCCCTTGCTTAATCAACACAATGTCATGTAATTCTAAGCTTTGCTGGTCTGCAAGTGCCATGCGTATACAAGTGGTGACTAATTCCAAATCAAAAGCATCATCAAATGATTTTATAACTTCCTGTACCAATACTGCCTTTTCTTCATTGTCAATTTTAATCATAAAAGCCGCTCCCCATCCTTGCCTAAGAATCGGATGGCTAGATTGAGCAGTAATTTCAATGTCCTGTGGATAATGGTTTCTGCCTCGAATAATAATTAATTCTTTTATTCGACCAGTAACATATAGTTCATGGGCATATAAAAAACCCAAGTCACCTGTGCGCAGAAAAGGTCCATCAAAATTGTCTTGGGTATAGGCGTTAAATATACTGTCTGTTAATTGTTTTTTATTCCAATAACCTTGTGCAACATTTGGACCTTTCACCCATATTTCACCTATTTCATTATTAGAACAAATCTTGGCCGTTTGAGGATTTACTATAAGTACTTGTTGATCAGCAGGTAAACCGCAACTGATAAGGGTTTTATTATCGTAGGCATTAATATCGTTTAATGTAAGCCGATATTGTTTTAGATCTGAGGCGCTGATATTGCATTCCGTTGGTGCTTGGTTTTTACGGCAAGAACTAACCATTACGGTAGCTTCTGCAAGACCGTAACCGGGAGTAAAAGCATCTTTACAAAAACCACAATCTTTAAAGTAATCAGCAAATCTGGCTAATGTGCTGTGTCTTACGTTCTCGGCTCCAGTAAAAGCATTTTCCCAATGACTTAAATCTAAGCCGCGCTTTTGTTCCTGTGTAATCCGGTTAATGCATAACTCATATGCAAAATTAGGGGCTGCGCTAGAAGTGCCTTTATAGTCCGAAATTGCTTGCAACCAACGGATAGGGGCACGTAAGAAATGAGTTGGCGACATAAAATACATGGAAAAATCACAGTAGAATGCATGCAAAATAGATCCTATCAACCCCATATCATGATATAAAGGTAACCAGCTAATACCAACTGTATTTTCACTATGATTGAGAGCGCTTTGGATCATTCTTTGGTTATGCATTAAATTGCCTTGACTTATCATTACTCCATTCGGGTTGCCTGTTGTCCCGGATGTATACTGTAAAAAGGCGATATCTGTTTCATTTAAACAGGGATCAAGCCAGATATTTTCTGACGCCAGTTCCAAAGTATCAGTTGCGATACAAGGCAACGAAGATAATGTTGAATTTGATGTAAATCCATCCTCAACAAACACTAAATTATCCGATAAGGTGCAAATAGCAGAAGCCAGGCAATCTTCTGCTATTCTTATTAGTTTAGGCCATTGATTTTTTGAATTTGGTGGATAAACCGGTACTGCAATAACACCTGCATACAGGCACCCGAAAAATGCAGTAATGAACTCTAGTCCGGAAGGGTAGATCAGAATTACTCTACTATTAGGTTTAAGGCAGTGTTGAAGTTTTCCCGCAATGATTTTAGCTTGCCTATCAAGTTCGGCGTAATTTAAACTTTGCTCTTCATGACCTTTGTTTCCAACAAAATTTAAAAAAGTAAATGCAGTTTTGTTGCCCTGTTCTTTAGCCCGAAACTGACTAAGGTCAACAATATTATTATATTTAAACTGATTGGCAGATAATTTAAGTTTATCGACAGTGTTATTTAACTCGGTCATTATTTTAATCCTAATTAAAGTAAAACGGTTAAATTTGTCAGTTCAACTCAGAATTACGAAGAATAATGCGAGGAAAAAATCGGCCTGTTCTTTTTAAGTAAACTTTGTATTCCAGTCCTAATTTACCTTCTTGATTTGATAATCTTATTTCTTCTTTATTTGCGGTATAAATCAGCAATATGAAAGAATATATAGCTAAAGCAAATATACTCCAATGTGGTGCAATAGCGATACTAGATAACCAGCACAATATGAAGCTGCTATAAAATGGATGGCGTATATATTTGTAACTTCCCCAAGTCACAATTTCTTGAGGTTTATCCAATTCAGGATTTTGATGCCACAATGCAAGTGGAATTCTGTGTGAACCAATAGTCATAGTAATTAACCCAATTGATGCACAACTCAAAATTACACCGACAGCTTGACTTATTTGGTAGTCAATTGTGCCAATTTCAATCATTAATCCTGTTGGATCAAAAAATACTTTAATCAAAGCAATTAACGCTAAACAAAATGGTAAGGCTGTCAGACACCATAAAAAGTTGAATTTTCCATCTCCACGAAAAAACAGGAGTGGCAGTAATGCAATTAGAAAAAAATTGGCTTCTATAATAACTATGCTTGATAATTCCATCTTTATTCCCCTTAGAATAGTATTTATTTATTTAGTTTGCTGGTAAAGTATCGTCAGTGATTGATTTAAGTAGAATTAGATCTAACAAATCAGATACTCTATAAATATTTTCGAGATCTTCCTGTACCAATTCTATATTTAGATCTTCTTGTAAAGTCAGCATCAATTCAATAAGAACAAATGAATCTGCAACTAATTCGGTTAATTTTTTATCGTCAGTGACGGAACTTACAGGAAACTTGATAAATTCTGCAAGTTGCTGTCTAACTTGATCTCTATTTAACATACATTATTCCTCTTTATAATATTTTACTTCTACTTAATATCTAAAATATGCCTGATACGCTCTTGATGCTCGTCAATCGCTTTACCATAAACTTTTTTATCTGCTTCTTGGTAATAACGTATTTTTTGCTTTACTTTTTGGTTTCCATATTTGGTTTCCATATTCTTTAGTGCATTGCTAATCCATAATACATGCCATTTTTCATCTTCGACAATTTGAGAAATAGTATTTTTTATTACGGAATGAAGGCCGGGTACTCTTAGGTGTTTAGCATATTGTGCAATAACCCTATGCTCAAACGCATTTGTTAAAGCAAGTATCTCCATCATATTAACAGGCATACCAGCTTCCTCTAAATATGCATCTTGATAAGCATTCGTTACGCGTATAGGTTGAAAATCAAGATCATTCATGGCTTTTGTCCATAACCAACTGTGTTTGCTTTCATCCGAGAAATGTTGTGTTAAGTCGTTTTGAAGCTGACCTGGAGGCACTCTAGCTGCGATCCGCCCAAAAAATAGAGCTCCGGAAATTTCTGAATTTCGGTAGAAACTCATAATCCAACGGTCATGATCATTTAAAGTTGTAGCATTCATATATTAATTTCCTAATAACAAATAGCAATAGATAGATAACCTGAATTAAATGGTACTGTCCCGTATTTAAAGTGTTTTTTGTGATTATTTATACGAAGGCGTGCATCACCAAACCAATTATGAGGAAGTAAACATTCATAACAAGAAAGCCAACCTCGCTTAGAATTATTCATATCAGCTTTAAATAACGCTTCTTTTACTGTCCAAAGTCTTAATAATTCTTCTGAGGAATAAGCATTAAATGTCTTTAACAAACGTTGTTCATTATTTGATAAAAGTAACTTTCCTGTATTAATAGATATAGCTCTATGCAGTTCTATATCAATACCAAGTCCATTTAGTTCACTTAAAGGACTAAGCATACAAACAACAATATCGTCGCAATGGCTAATTGAGCAGTTTTTCTGTGGAAATCTAAATGAATTTGTATTAAAGCTGCCGCCTAAATTATTTTTACGCATCAATTTACCTAATAATCTACGACCAATTTGCCTGCTTTTAATGCGTCTTAACCAATTGTTTGTATCAGGTGTTTTATCATTATCATTGTGTATAGCTAAACGTAGAGGCACTCCTAATTTTTTAGAAAAATAGTGTTCTAAGTGAGTATTATTTTGATAAATATTTTTTATCATCAAGCTCTCCTACCCCAACGTGTGCGGATTAAATGTTGCACAACATTATCTATTAAGACTTCTGCGTCAGGCTTTGTGTAACCTGGATAGGCCATCCGTAAATTATCATTTTGAATTTCTTTGTTTAAAAACATTTGAGCACTAAATGGCTTTATACTTTCCAATGCTTGTCTTACTATTAAACCTCCCAGGCTGTCTAATGCATTAGCCAAAATTTCAAAAGCATTTATATCTGTGAATAATGGTTTTAAGATTTTTCTATTATTAAATTCTTTATCAAGAGCGAAGTTATTAAAAACTCTGTCTATCAGTGGACCTAAAGATAAAGTGTGTTCTTTTTGGTGACAGACATTGTAGATACGATGTAAAGTATCGTGATCTTTATTGTAAAAAATTTGAAAAATAGCATTACTTGTGAAATCGCCAGTTACTAAATATATAGGTGTTGAATTTGCACCGGGTAACAATGATATCAAGCCAAAATACAATAAACGCATAGTATTATGGAAAACATTATATTGTATTACTTCGCCAGCATTGTTATCGGCAATGATGGTTGCTGCTCGATAGATTTGCCAGGGGATATCGTTAAATTCATCTTGAAGAATAAACTCAGCTTCACACTTGCTTCTTTCGTAATGATTTGCGAATGAAACGGCCGGGTCTATCATTGTTTCGCTGATATAACCACTTGTAAGCCCAGAGCTATAGACCGTGCTTACTTGCCCATAGCGTTCTAGTTTTGAACATTGCTTTGCAAAGTTTAATAATTTTCGCGTGCCATCTCGATTGACTGTATCAGCAAGATTTGCTTCCACATTAAATTGAGTAACTGCAGCAGTGTGTATTATTGATGAAATTGTAATATTGTTTACCGTTATAAACGGTTGTTCGGAACGCAAATCTCCTCCTTCTACTTTTATTCTGTTTAAGGAGTTCTTGTAATTTTGCATTATATTCGTTTTTTTATGTTCAAATTCCGCACGATTTTTAGCTCGAATCCACAGTATTAGTTCATCATCACTATTAGATAAAATTTCTTTTGTTAAGCAACTACCTAGATATCCATCAGCGCCGGTAATCATTATTTTCTTGTTCATTACCGAATTCCAAGTAGTTTTGGCCAATATGCTTCTTCGTTCCAAAATTGTTCTGTAATTGCTGCAACCCAACGCTCCAAGCCAAAAGCAACACAAGCACTATGGGCAAATTCTCCATTTATTTTTATTTTGAAAATTTCACCAAAATAATTTCTATGATTATTTTTGGATCCAATAGCTAAACGTTTATTGAATACCATTTCTTGTTTATTTGGCTGCAAACGTTGCATCCAGTGTTTAGGGTTGTTTGACGGATCAAAAAATGGATCTGTAGCTGTTTCCCAAAATACATGAATTCCCAAAGTATTTATCAATGTATCAATTTTATCCTGCATAACATTTAGAAATTGCTGTGTATCCTCAGCTGTACCTATACAAACAATTTCCCTCATGGAAAAACTCCATTGCCTTTCCAAATTTATAAAATTTTCTTCATTTCTGAAACAGGTATTTTTCGTTGTTAAAAATAATGGTTGACTAAGTTCTTCATCTTGTAAATGAATATAAAAATGATAACAAGCAGCTGGTGTTAAAATATTTTTGATAGGCGCTAGTCGAGTTATTTGTATTTCGTCATAGTCGTTAATTACAACGCTTGATTGGAATGCCTTAAGATTTGCCGCTTCACTATCCAGAACGGCAGGAAAAGTTACATGTTGCGGAAACGAATGTAAATAATCCATCTTCTTTAAATCTTTTGTCTTTATAAAAGAGGGGAAGTGATATTCATCTGCCTTCACTTCCTTAGCCAATTCTAAAAAAACTTTATCTAATGCTTGAAATAGTTTTAGCTTATTACCAGATAAGTAGCCAACGGATACGTCCCTACTTGATGTGCCTTTAACTGTATTACACATTACATTTCCTCCGTCAGAAAAAATGTTTCGTATATTGCATTTATATTCATAAATGCTCCAACCCCTATTCGTTCTAATTGAACAGGTTTACCAATTAAATGTTCCATATATAATATTAAATCCATCAACTGTATCGATGAAATAATACGTTGTTCTATAATATTTGTATCATCACTAATTTCTGGCATTTTAACTATTTTACTGTTTTCAACTATCCAATCTTTTATTAGTTTTTTTGGCTCAATTACATTTTTCATAGTTCATGTTCCATAGTTAAAATTCCACTTTCTATAAAGAACTCTTTACATTTGCTCATTACTTTTTCGCGTGCTAATTTACTGCGCTCACACTTCCAAGCAGATTGGTAGAGTAGATAACTATTTTGCATGCCGGAGTCATCATATACATTTGGATTGTAATATTCGCGCCAAGTTGATTCAATATAAGCAATTAAATATTTTCTTATTTCATCAATGGTATTATTGCCCCATTCTGGTGAATACTGATTAAAAAGTTGTTTAGTAATTGCTCTTCCAAATGCAAGATGACGAGTTTCATCATTATGGTGATATCGATTTATTTCTTGTGTTAAAGAATGTAATCTTTTATCTTCGCACATATAGGCATTATAGTAATCAACTAATTCCTCAAAAATAACTACTTTTGCGAAAAATAGAAAACTTTCTTCACCACGTTTATATTCCCTTGGTATTACTAGCGATTTTGATGAATAAACTTTATTACCATATCTTAAACAAAATTGCCCAAACAACGACATATGTTTATTTTCTTCATCAACAAAATGATGTAAATATTCAGTAATTTGTTTCGGTAATTCAGCATATAATCGATTTGTTAGTCCCTGTAAAAGCGATTTTTCGCCATGAATATTTAAGCTAAAAAAATTTACTGCTTCCCAAAATGAAAGTTTCTGCTTTTGCTGTTCACTTAAAAGTTCATATTCATTTGACTGATATATCGAGATTAATTCAGGAGAGAAATACCAGGTGTCATCTGGAAGATTATCTGGCCAATTAAATGTGTTGTAAGGATTTGTGTAAAACTTTATTGATGCCTTACTTAATTTTTCACTAAGTTTAATTACCTGTTTCATTTTAATTCACTTTTTCTAAAATAATACATGACCAATTCAAACCGAAGCCTGCCATTGGCATTAAAAAATTTTTCACCTTTCTGAAAATATCCTTGCTCATTCGCTTCTTGCAAATTAATAATATTGTCACCACTGATACAATGACCAATATTGGTACGTGTCGGCATTAATACTTTATTGTAGTCAAATTTTAAAACACTTGCTAATATTTGCCATGCCTTTACATTTGTATTTTGTGGCACAATCCAATTTATATCATTAAGATTCATACTATTACGTTGTAGGATTTCCATAATAGACCTATAGGTATAATTAAAGTAGAATCCAGCAGTTTCATCGTCGCTTGCTTGAGCCATTGCGCCGTTGCTTATATGATGACAATCTATGATTTTGAATTTGCCTTTTTTCCGGCTAATTACACAACATGCGGCACCGTCTGAAATTAGGTTATACCCCTGTTCATATATTGCTCCTTCAGGAAATCTATCAGAAGTTATACATAATACTTGGTGTAAATCTGCTTCTGCATTCAATAAGGCTTTTGCTATTCTTATTGAACCTAATAAACTTGTGCAGGCAGTTTGATTCACCCCTAAAACAAAGGCTTTTGTCATGTTAAAATCACTTTGTAAATGACTTACTGGAAAGTCCATTAATGATTTAACATCTTTACTTTTTTTGAAGTCTTCTAATGAACCTAAATTACCATTATTTATCAAACAAGTTGCATAAATAACCACATCAATTTCTTCTAGACTGTCATTAACTGTAGTTTGTTGTAAATTTTCTACTGCCTTTTTAGCTAAATGATATGTGCTTTCTGTAGGAGGGCAAACATGATGAAATTCGAAACCAGATTCTCTTAATATATTGCTACTTGAAAATGTCGCACCTGCTTTACTGGTTTCTTCTACCTCATATTTATTACTACCTAATGAGTATCCAAAATTATTAATATAAATATCGTTAGTCATATTTTTATTTGTTTTATATTGATTAGCTTTTTTTAAAAGTAAATTTTCCTAACAGGTTCTTTTAATGTTTATATATTAATTTTTAAAAATTATTAATTGAGTTCAATTTTATTTATTATTTATCTTATTTTCTGTGAATTTTTTCACACAAAAATTGTGAACTATTTCACATTCTTAGAATTATTAATTATGTTAATAAAATTAATATATATGCTATGTCGTCAATTAAGTTTCTAAGTTAAGTATCCTCGGCCACAAACTTAAAACGGGACAACTGCGAGGATTAACCGTTTACCCTGAGTCTGTTGAAGGGTGGATGGTTAAGCCGTTCATGGTTCGACAAGTTCACCACGAACGGCTTAACCTTAAGATGTCCCGTCTTAAGTTGGTAGCCGTATCCTCAATAGCTGATTTATTTCTTTGCTACTAAAGCCTTTTTTGCCTATGTAGGTATTTTTATTGTTTTCATTTCTAGCTGTATGTACTCCATGTTCTGTTATTTCATTACGCTTGAATAAAATTTATTGTTAAATATTAAATACTTATCAGCGCTTAGCCATTTTTTTAACATGTTTTCTAGTATTTTGCACAAAAAAAAGGGCCGATTAAGGCCCATTTATTGCTCTATTGAAGAGATGTGTATGCGATTTCTCCACTACCTTTATAATTATAATTCTTAAATTTGCTGAATATTTTGCGACTCTTTTAATTAAGTTTTGTTAAATTTGTAACCGGCATATGCCAGATTGATGTAGTGAATAAGAAAAAATTAAAGTTTCCTGTTTCAACTACTTAAATTATAGGCATGCTAAACCTCAGCCAAATTCCCCTTATCCTCTAACCAGCTTTTCCTATCCCCGGCGCGTTTTTTTGCCAATAACATATCCATTTGCTCATGCGTATTGTCATTTTCCGTTATCGTGAGTTGCACCAAGCGCCGGGTGTCCGGGTTCATGGTTGTTTCCCGCAACTGTGAGGGATTCATTTCACCCAAGCCTTTAAAGCGCTGGATGTTGATTTTACCGCTGAGTTTTTCTGCTTCGATTCTTGCCAGTACGCCTAGTCTCTCCGATTCGTCCAGCGCATAAAATACGCGTTTGCCTACATCTATCCGATACAGCGGCGGCATGGCGACAAACACATGACCGGCGTGTACCAACGTAGCAAAATGCCGGAAAAACAGTGCGCAGATAAGGGTCGCGATGTGGTTACCGTCGGAGTCGGCATCAGCTAGGATGCAGATTTTGCCGTAGCGCAAATTTTGCAGATCCTTGCTGTCCGGTTCTATGCCCAGCGCCACGGCGATGTCGTGCACTTCTTGCGAGGCCATTACATCCGAAGAATCAACTTCCCAGGTATTTAGTATTTTGCCGCGTAAAGGCATAATTGCTTGAAACTCCCGGTCGCGGGCTTGTTTCGCCGAGCCGCCGGCGGAATCGCCTTCCACCAGAAACAGTTCGGTGCGGGTAATGTCTTGTGCTGAGCAATCCGCCAGTTTACCGGGCAGGGCTGGGCCACTGGTTATCCTTTTGCGGATGACTTTTTTACCGGCTTTCAGGCGTTTCTGAGCGCTGGTCAGAATGATTTCGGCAATTTTTTCGCCTTCTTGCGGATGCTGATGCAACCATAGGCTAAAACCGTCTTTGGCGACGCCGGAGACGAAAGCGACGCATTCGCGGGAACTGAGGCGTTCCTTGGTTTGTCCGGAAAATTGCGGATCTTCCAGTTTTACCGACAATACGAAATGACAGTTTTCCCAGACGTCTTCCGGGGCGATTTTCACGCCGCGCGGCAGCAGGCTGCGGAAGTCGCAAAACTCGCGGATCGCTTCGGTCAAGCCGGCCCGCAAGCCGTTGACATGCGTGCCGCCTTGCGCTGTTGGCACCAGGTTGACATAGCTTTCGTTGATGGTTTCCGGCAAGCTGTCTGCGGTCCAGACGATGCCCCATTCCACGGCTTCATGGCTGGCCGCCATTTTGGCGATAAACGGTTGTTGCGGAAAAATTTCCACATCGCCAATCCGGTCAAGCAAATATTCCTCTAGGCCGTTTTGGTAGCACCAGTCGTATTGTTCTTCCGGCGCTTCTGACAGCAAGCTAATTTTTAAACCGGGACATAACACCGCTTTAGCCCGTAACACATGCTTGAGTTTGGACACCGAGACCCGGTTGGAGTCGAAATATTTGGCGTCCGGCCAGAAATGCACGCTGGTGCCGGTGTTGTTTTTGCCGACTGTGGAGGTTTGCTGCAAGTCGGTGACTTTGTCGCCGTTGGCGAAACACATTTGATAGACGCCACCGCCGCGTTTGACTTCGATCTCCAGTTTTTCCGACAAGGCGTTAACCACCGATACGCCAACGCCGTGCAAGCCGCCGGAGAACTGATAGTTCTTGTTGGAAAATTTGCCGCCGGAATGTAACTGGGTCAAAATCACTTCTACGCCGGGCATATTTTGTTCCGGATGAATGTCCACCGGCATGCCACGGCCATTGTCCTTGACGGTTACCGAGCCGTCTTTATGCAGCACCACGTCTATGCTATCGGCGTAACCAGCCAACGCTTCGTCCACGCTATTGTCCACCACTTCCTGCACCAGATGGTTGGGACGGGTGGTGTCGGTATACATGCCGGGGCGTTTCCGTACTGGATCGAGTCCGGTCAATACTTCGATGGCGGCGGCGTTATATTCGTTACTCATGGTGTACTGGTTTTTCCTGTAATGCAGTAGAGAGGCGGCATTTTACCTGCAATAAAGTTAGTTGGTGGGGGTGGGTGCTAAATTGTCTTGATTGGAGCTAACAATTTGTTAGTTGTTTGACAGTTGTAGTCTGTTTCATTCTGATACAGAACAAAAACTCGACCAAGCTAAATCCCTTCAATTATCTACCAGCAACAACTTCTTCAAAGCCTCCTGATCAGTAATTGTAATAAACCGGTTCTGCACCAAAATCAAATCATCATCCTGAAATTTTTTCAGCAAGCGGCTGACGGTTTCCAGCGCCAAGCCAAGATGATTGCCGATTTCCTGACGGGTAAGCGACAGCTTGAATTCCGAGGCGGAAAAGCCACGGCGTTTCAGGCGTTCGGAAAGGCTGATCAGGAAGTATGCCAGGCGCTCTTCAGCCGGACGTTTGCTGAGGATCAATTGGTTTTTGTCTTCCGTCATTTTTTCGCCGGTGTGTCGGAATAATTCCCGGGTCAAGCTAGGCACTGTATGAAAAAGTTCATCCATATTGTCGGCGGGCAATACGCAAAAGCTGGTGGTTTCCAGTGCAACCGCAGCACAAGCATGCTTATCATCCGCCAAGCCGTCAAAGCCCAATAATTCACCGGGCAATAAAATATGCAGGATATGTTCATTGCCGTGCTGATCGCTACCGACCAGTTTTGCGCTGCCGGATTTGATGGCGAGTATGCCTTTGAAATTATCCCCCTCGTGATAAATAAATTCACCACGTTGCAGGATTTTTTTGGCTTTTACAACCTGGCTGATATTGTTGATGTCAACTTGCGAAAGTCCGCGGGGTAGGCAGATATTATCCAGGCTACAGTTATTGCAGTTAACTTGATTTTGTTTGGCAGCCACAGGGTTGACCAGAAACAGGGAAGCAGGGTTGCGTAACATGTTAAGAATTTGCCTGCTCGTGTTGGTGGTAATACTCGATAATGCGCTGGACTTCTGATTTAGAGCCAAAGATCAAGGGTACGCGTTGATGTATATTTGTGGGTTTAATGCCCAGTATCGGTTCGCGACCGGTGCTGCAAAGGCCGCCGGCTTGTTCGATAATGAAAGCCATAGGATTAGCCTCGTACATTAAGCGCAGCTTGCCGGGTCTGGAGGGATCGCGTAAATCCTGCGGATAAAGAAACACGCCGCCACGATTTAAAATCCGATAGACATCTGCCACCAACGAGGCTACCCAGCGCATATTAAAATCTTTGCCGCGCGGGCCGTCCGCGCCGGCGACGCAATCGTCAATATAGTGTTTTACCGCCGGTTCCCAAAAACGTTGATTAGACATATTGATGGCAAATTCGCTGGTTTCTTCCGGAATGCGCATATTGATATGCGTCAGGATAAATTCACCAATATCCTGGTCCAGCGTAAAACCGTTGACGCCGTTGCCGGTGGTGAGAACCAGCATGGTCGATGGGCCGTATAAGACGAAGCCGGCGCTCACCTGTTCGTGGCCTTTGCGCAAAAAATCCTCGGTTTCCGGTTCTACGCCTTCGCGGCAACGTAAAACCGAGAATATAGTGCCGACGGTTAAGTTAATATCGATGTTCGAGGAGCCGTCCAAGGGATCGAACAAGACTAGATATTTGCCCATCGGGTATTGCTTGGGGATTTTGATCGGATCGTCGATTTCTTCCGAAGCCATGCCGCCCAGATGTCCGGCCCAGTCCAGAGCTCTGACCATAATGTCGTGGGTAATGATATCGAGCTTTTTTTGCACTTCTCCCTGCACATTTTCAGTGCCGGCGCTGCCGAGTACGCCTATCAATGCGCCACGGTTAACCCGATGCGAAATTTGTTTACAAGCGGTGACAATGTTGTTCAGCAGCAGCGTAAAGGTGCCGGAGGCGTCCGGCAGGCCGCGTTGTTGCTCAATGATAAACTGGGTGAGGGTGACTTGCTCGGGCATGCTGTTGATTTTTCTAATCCTAAGGTTGGAGGAAATGACTAAACCTTCTCATTTAACAGGCTGGCGAGCGCTTGTTTAACGATTTGCGTTACTGTGGGTTTGCCTTGTTGTGCTTCCATAAATCCGGTGGTTAATCCCTTTAGCTCGAATTGGTTTTTTAGGTAATCCAAGTGATCGGCGATGTTCGCTACGGTGGCCGGGTTTTCGCTCCAAAAGCGGGTATTGACTGCACCGTCATAACAGCTAATTCTACAATGTATTGTACCAAGTTCGGGCGGGTTTAGGGTAATGCTGACCGCCCAGTTTTTTTGCGCTGATTCTCGATTGTTGTGTTTCCCGCCCGGCTTGTCTTGCTGGATTTCGATTTGCAGACTGTGGGCGAGGTCTTGAAAGAAGAAAGGCAGTTCCAAGCTCCAGGTTTGTTTAGGCAAATCGTCTTTCGGTAAGGAGTTTATTTGGTCCAGCGTGAGTTTGGCGAGGGCGCTATCGGCTTTTTGCAGCAGTTCTTTGAGGATTTCGCCGCTGTGTTTTTCACTACCGGGCTGAGTTTGCGCGGTGATTTCCAGCTTGAGTAGAGCGACGAATTTCACTAATTTGGCTTTCATGTCTTCTTGTAAGGCTGCGCCTCCCTGGCCGGAAAGCATCTCTGCAAGTTTGGCTTCCAAGAATAACCCGGATTGATCTATGCTGCGCTTGATTTGTTCAGGTTCGCTTAACTGGGTTTGCGGTGGAATGGCGGCTAAAATTTCCTGCGCTAACTGCTTTAGCGTTTCCGCAACGCTGGCGGAATTTTGCAGATCCGGTAAGGTGAGTTGCAACTGATTGAATAAAACGGCAGGTGAAGCTTGCATAGGCAACAGTTGTTTTAGCAAGTGGTTGATGCTTTGTTCGCTCAAGACTGGGGTTTTGTCCGGTAAGGCCAGAATAAAAACCGGTGCGTCGCCAGCTCTAACGACTTGTAATTTAATTTGGCTGCCCGGCGTCAGTTGGCTTAAAGCCGCAGTTGTTGCTTTGCTCAAAGGCGTGGCATGGTTTTCCGTATCGATAAAAATGAGTTGCTTGGCGTCCAGCGTGATGAACTGATTGGTTTTAACCTCGGCGGTGGCAATGGGCTTGCTCTGCGGCGGCTGTAGAGACGTGCTTTGCGTGGCATTTTCCGGCGACAAGGCATTGCCGGCTGCGCTACCGGTAGGGGGTGGGCTTGCCGCTGGCGCTGTAGTTGCTACTTCAAAACTAAACTTGCCGCCGCTTATGCTCAGCAGCGTGACTGGCAACTCCTGACCTGGGGCCAGTTGACGCAGCACGACATTTGCCGGACTGCGGTTATTACCAGGTCCGTCGGCAGCAGTCAAATTTGCCGGCAGCTGGTTAAGGAGCTTTAGGATTTGCGGATTACTGGTGGCTTTGTCGTTCGAGCCGGCAGTTTGGCTGGAACCAGAGGAGATAATTCTAAATTCCGGGCTAGGCAATAATTTGACTACCTGCAATTGTAGACTTTGGCCGGCTTGCAGCGTGACAGCCGGCTGAGCCTGCAATTGCACGGTTTTGCCGCCGATGCTGAGGGCAATGGTATTTTGCATGATTTGCGTGTCAATAACCTTGGTGACCAACACCTGGTTCAGTGTTAAATTTAAGGCATTATTCGCACTTAAGGGGCTGGCTTTCAGCAGCAGGCTATCTGATGAAAAATTAATATCCATAGCTAGCGGACGCCAAGTAAGGTTTTTTTAGCGAGTTTTTAGCTTGGTAAAGTAAAGCCGACTTTTATCGTGACCTGCCAATGGGCGACTTTGCCGTTTTCGATATGGCCCCGGGTTTCTACAACCTCAAACCAACGCAAGGTATCAATGGTTTTAGCCGCTTGCTGCACCGCGTTGTCGATGGCTTGTTGTATGCCTAGGCTGGATGAGCCGGTGAGTTCTATTTTTTTGTAGACATGTTCGGACATGGTTGTAACTCCTACTTATTGGTTGAACAAAGCTTGATAGGCCCGCGCCGATTTTTCCGGTTCCTGATCGAAAACACCGCCGATGACTGCTAATAAGTCTGCGCCTGCCACCAGCAGCTGTCCAGCATTTTCCGGTAAAATGCCGCCGATGGCGACTATCGGCACTGTGAGGCATTGTTTAGCGCTAAATAAAGTTTCGATTTGGGCGGCTGCGGCCAAAGGTTTGGAGTTGGAAGGGAAAAAACGGCCAAAGGCAATGTAATCAGCGCCTTTGGCTTGCATGACTTGAGCGCGTTTGGCATCGTTATAACAAGAAACGCCAATAATAGCTTGCGGACCGAGCCGCTGCCGGGCCGGTTCTATATCGCCATCGTCACGACCGAGATGTACGCCGTCAGCGCCAATTTCCAGCGCCAGATCAACATTGTCGTTCACTAACAACGGCGTGTTATAGGTATGACAAAGCGCGACTAAGCAGCTACCGAGATAAACCGCATCTAGAGGGGCTTTGTCCCGGTATTGAATCACTACTGCGCCACCTCGCAATGCTGCTTCCACGTCTTGCAATACCTCGGATATGGATTTGCCGGTGGTTTGGGTGATGGCGTACAGGCCGCGTTGCGGAAATTTCATGCATCCACCCAAAACAGCCGCTGTGGATTATACTGCCCAGCCCCTGGCTGGTAAGCCGCCGCCAGGGCTTCCCAGGTATAATCCTGGGCTTCGCCGATGGCGGTAAACGCGTCCAGTCCTTGTGCGAGTAGGGCGGCGATGGCGGCGGCCAGCGTGCAGCCGGAGCCGTGATAACTGTGCGGCAGGCGTTCCCAATCATAGGTTTGGGTTTTGCGCTCAGGCATAAAGAGGCGATTTTGCACCAAAGCGCTGCTTTCGTGAGCGCCGGTAATCAGCACATAATCCGCGCCTTTGGCTTGTAGGCTACGGCCGCAGGCATCGAGATCGTCCAGCCCTGACAGCGCACGGGCTTCCAGGCTGTTTGGCGTTAACACTGTGGTCAACGGCAGCAGCAATTCAACGATTGCCGTGCGCAATTGCTCGCCGGCTAGCGCTGTACCGCCGCCCGCCGCCAATATTGGGTCCAGCACTACGGGCAGGCGCGGATGTTCCAACAAAATTTGTTGAATCGCCAAAGCGGCATCGTAACTGCCGATAAGACCGATTTTTATCGCGGATATTTTAAAATCCGCCAGCACTGTTTCGGCTTGGCGGACAATATCGCCCGCTTGTTGTGGGAGCAGTTTTTTGACGTTGCGGCTATCTTGTTCGGTTAATGTGGTAATCACGCTGCAACAATGGCATTGATGACTGATAATGCTCTCAATATCGGCTTGGATGCCGGCGCCGCCACTAGGATCGTGACCGGAAAAACACAGGACTTTGGGGCGTTTGCTATGCATGGGTTTCCTTTTCGGAGTTTAGGAGCTGAAGGAATTCCGCTTCGCTGATGACTGTCACGCCTTTCGCTTCCGCAGAGCTGATTTTATTGGCGCCGACGTTTTCGCCGGCTACCAGAAAGTCGGTTTTTGCCGAAACGGCGGCGGCGACTTTCGCCCCGCGCTGCTTGGCTTGCCGGCTAAGTTCATCGCGGCTGCCGGTTTGCAATGTGCCGGTAAATACCAGGGTTTTTCCGGCTAAGGCGTGGGCGTTCTCGTCAGGTTGAGTTTGGCTAGCTTGCAGCTTAAAGCCCAGGGACATTAGTTTGTCGAACAGTGGTTTGATCTCGGCAAAACCAGCGGTAATGATCGCGGCGGTTTTTTCGGCAAAGCCTTCCAGTTGAACTATCTCGGCTTCCGTGAGGCTAAAAATGTCCTGGATTGTGTAGTGGCTGAGGAGTTTTTCACAATTACCCAGGCCCATGCGGAATACGCCGAAGGCGGCTAAGAACCGCCAGTCTTCCACGGCTTCGTTGCGGCTACGCAAGAGCTGTTCAACCAGATTTTCCGATTGTTTGGGACCAAAGCCCATCGCTGCAAATTGTTCCGCCGACAAGGCATATATTTCATCGACGCTACGGATACCGGCTTCGTAGAGTTTTTTGATGGTAGCCTCGCCGAAGCCGTCATTGTTTTTCAGCATGCGGAAAAAATGTTCCATGCTGTTGCTGATTTGCGCCGGACAACTGAGATTGTTCGGGCAAAGCAGAAAATCATTATCCCACACCAGTGCGTGCCCGCAACTTGGACAGTGGCTAGGCACTTCCGGTTCTGCCGGGCGCAGGACTTGCTCTATTTTCGGGATGACTTCTCCGGAACGGGCTAGTTGGATAAGCGCGCCGGGTCCAATGCCTTTCTCCACGACCATGCCGTAGTGATGGGCGGTGGCTCTGGAGAGTAACGCGCCGCTGAGACGGATCGGCGCCAGTTCCGCTACCGGCGTGATGCGGCCGGAACGTGAGGTTTGCGGCGTGACCTTAAGCACTTCCACTTCCGCTGTGTCCAGGTTTTTTTTGTACGCCAGTTGCCAGCGGTGATGATGCCGGGTAGCGCCCAAAAATTGTTTGAGGCCAGCATCGGTGATTTCCAGTACCACGCCGTCAACATCGTAATCGACCTGATGCCAAATGTCCGCCACGATGCTTTCAAACTCGGTAAGTAAATTTTCTGCCGAACCTTTCCAAGCAGGCAAAAGCGCGAAAGGATAAAATACCGCAGCTTTTTCCTGAATGGCGAGTTCGGCGTGCGCATCCAGCTGTTTTTCCTTAATGACGCTGGCTTGGAAATTCCGTGGATTATCGAAAAACTCCGCTAACCGGCTATTAAAATAACTGCGGCTAACCACGATTTCACCGGCCCCTAATCCGCGTGCGCCTTGCTTAGCTACTTGCAAACCACGTTCGAAAACGCGGCTGATATCCGTGCCTTTGCGGCCGTCGCCGCGGGTGTAAAGCATCAAGCCGTCATCGTAAGCGGCATAGCCATCCAATTTTGGCGTGACTTGGTAAATCAGCTCAGCTGTATTTTTGCCTAGATCGAGAGCGGCTTTTTCAATGCGCTCGATCCAACTTTGCACTTCGGCAAAGCTATAGGCTTTGTCAGTGGATAACATAATGACCGGTAAGTCGACGGTTTTTCCGGCAAATTCCGGTTCAGGTTCTATACTATGTAGGTATGGGTGACCCGGTTGCCGGCGCTGCAATTCGGCCAGATAAATAAAGTCGTAATCGGCGTCGCTCAGTAAGGGTTCCCCACCCCGGTACAAGGCATTGACGATCTGTAAAAACAGCTCCAGTTCTGCATCGCTGTATGCAGCAAGTTGATCGGGATGTCGAATTAAGTCCGCAAAACGCTTTGCGTCTAAGGTGTCAAGATCGAGATTTGCTTGGCGGATAAGCGCTAATTGACTGGTTGTAAGCATGACAAGAGATAGCTGTTGCTGTTTGTTGCGGTGAATTATATACCCATAATGCTATAAATTTTGAGCTGCTAGCTTAAACAGGTACAGCTTAAAATTAAGCTCTGTAGGGTATGCTATGCAGGTCCTACAGCAAAATCTGACAAAGTGGAATTAGGATGAGTATGGAATTGAATGCAAAAAAAAGAGCGGAGGAGAGGAGAATCTCCACCGCCCAGCATCTATCTTTCAAGAGGACTGCCATGCCAACTGTAGGAAAGCGGTTGACATGAGCAATATTCTAGGCGGGAATGATTTTTGAGTATTGATGCATATCAAACTTTATGTCGTATTGTCGTTTCGGTAGCTAAATCTTGACTACAGAGTCTACATATACCTTGGATTTCGATGGTTTTACGTTGCGGCTTGAACCCGGAGCTCTGCAATTCTTCGGCTAAAGACTGCATGACTTGCACGGCGGACCGCTCTTCGATAGTTTGGCAAACGGTACAGATCAAGAGTAATAAATCGTGTTCAGTGCTGGAAGCGTGGCAGCCGACAAAAGCATTCAAGCTTTCGACTCGATGAATTAAACCTTGCTCAAGTAAAAAATCCAGCGCCCTATACACTGTCGATGGTTTGGCTGCTGCGTTTAAAGGCCGGATTTGGTCAAGTAAGTCATAAGCCTTAACCGCTTGATGATTTTTTAAGATAAGCTCCAGCACTTTATGCCGTATCGGCGTGAGTTGCGCGCCTCGCGACAGGCATAACTGTTCTGCGGCGGCAATGGCGCTATGCATGCATTGCTTGTGGTCGTGTGCGGTTTTTTGGTTGTGCGTCATGGTAAAAATGTGATTTCTATCAGCTATTTTACAAGCATAGTGACAAGTTGTAATGAATAATTGGATATTTGGGTGGTTAAGTGGAAAATGGTATGTTTGCTGGCAGTTTTATTGCCTTAAGATCCGGATGCAAATAGTGTATAAAATAGCAGCAGTGAGAGCGAGTAACGATCGCTACGGAATTCAAGGCTAAGGACGAATGAGAACACGTACTTTTTTAATTTTTGCCGCAGTGTGGTTGCTGCTGTTGGCGACCAGTTTTTATTTGCAAATGCGGGAAATTAAAAGCTATGGCAAGGAATCAGCTGCTAAGCAGGCCGAAAAATTTTTCGATAGTATTGTGCTGCTAGAGGGATGGAGCAGCAAACCTGACGATCTAAGCATGCAACAAACTCCGCCGAATTCCGCTTTAACCGCTCCAAAAATCGATTTGGAAACTAAGGATGCCAGCAAAATAGCCAAATCGCCCGTGATTTGTTTGGCAAGGCAGTTTGCCAATCTGGCCAATAGTAAAACCGGCATCCGCTTTCATATGGTTAGTCTCAATCCTTTGCAGGCGGCAAATAAACCTGATGCCTGGGAACAAGTCGCTCTTGAAGGGATGGCTAAGGGTGAATATCCGCAGCTAGAACTGGATGTGGTGGATGGTAAGTCCTATTACCGTTATATTCACGGCTGGAAAATTATGGATAGTTGTGTCAGTTGTCATAGCCATCAAATTGCTCGGGTTGGCGAAAACTATGGCGGGGTAAGTATTTTTGTGCCTGAACGCAATGAAGATGATTTTGCCGATCGCCAGTTAAAACAATTGATCTTGACCCATCTGGTTATCGCCGGCTTTGGCCTGTTGGGACTGGGCACTATTTATTACAAACATCGGAAACTAACCCGCAGACTGGCTAAAGCCAAACGCCATTTACAACTTGCCTATATGGATGTGCTTACGCAACTGCCTAATCGCCGCTATTACGATTTCTTTGTGAATCGGGAGTGGAAACGGGCTAAGCGGCAAGGTTATCCTTTGTCTATGATCATGATAGATATAGATTATTTCAAAATTTACAATGATAATATGGGGCATATTCAGGGCGACCGTTGTTTAAAACAGGTTGCTAAAACCTTGAGAACGTATTTTCGCCGCGCTGGAGATTTAATTGCCCGTTACGGTGGCGAAGAGTTTTGCGTAGTGGCGGCTTGTGATGAAGAGCAGATTGCCCAGTTGGCGGAAATACTCAGAAAGGCGGTAGAAGATATGCACGTACCCCATCCCGGCTCGGAAATTTCCGATTTTGTGACTATTAGTCTAGGTGGGGCAACGGTAGTGCCTAACGACGGCATGGAAATGGAAGAACTGCTGCGCTTAGCAGACCAAACACTGTATCAGGCCAAAAGAAACGGCAGAAACCGGGTGGAGATTTACAAGCCTTCGGCCTAAGTTCATCCTTCGAGTTTAACTGCAACCGGAGTTATTTGAGCCTATGCCAAACCACAAAACCGGCGCCCAGCATGCCGAGCACCAGGATCAACATCAAAATCGGATGCTGATAAAACAAATCAAAAAATTCGCCTATGCCCTGGGATGTTTGTCGGTAGTATGGTCCCATGTTTCCTCCTTCGCTATTAAATAAAAAAATGTAAAGAATGCCTCGCATACCTTATAACTTTGCATTTAATTAAATGCCTAAAAAGGTATGCGATGCATACTCTATAGATTTAATAGTCTACCTTAGAAAGTAGGCTTGTCCAACTAGGTAGAAATTCACTTTAAAATATTAATGAAATAAATGCTTGCCTATCTACAAGCTGATGCTTATGCTAATAGAAACGTGACTATTCAGCGAAAAGTGACTTTTTGTAGGCTGTGCCGCCCGTTGGTGGGCACAGCCTACAAGGTATTGTTTGAATTCAAAACTTCGCTGATTTGTTGCTTGAAATAATAAAAATTACAGCAAAGGAGCAAACCATGTCAGCAAGCTATCGATACATACGTTGGTTTAATGAATTAGGTATTAACGATATTCCTTTGGTTGGCGGCAAAAATGCTTCTCTGGGGGAGATGTACCGTGAATTAGCCTCACAACAGATTAAAGTCCCCAACGGTTTCGCTATTACTGCCGAAGCCTACCGTGCAGTGCTGGATAAAGCCGGTGTCTGGGAGTCCTTGCATGCAATTCTGGACCGTATAGATGCCGAAGATGTCAATGATTTGAGCAAACGCGCTCAGCAAGCCCGCGATCTGGTATATGCGGCGCCGTTGCCGAAAGCCTTGCAACTGGAAATCCAGCAGGCATTTAGCGAACTACAGCAGCAATATCCGGAAGATTTGACCGTTGCGGTGCGCAGTTCGGCCACCGCCGAAGATTTGCCTACCGCCAGTTTTGCCGGTCAACAGGATACCTATCTGAATATCCGCGGCGGACAAGTTCTGCTGGACGCCTGCAAGCGTTGCTTCGCCAGTTTATTTACCGATAGAGCCATACATTACCGTATTGATCAGGGCTTTGATCATTTTAAAATCGCTTTATCCATCGGCGTAATGAAAATGGTGCGCTCCGATTTGGCGGCCAGTGGCGTTATGTTTTCTTTGGATACCGAATCGGGCTTTCAGGACGCCGTGTTTATCACCGGCGCCTATGGCCTAGGAGAAAATGTCGTGCAGGGCGCAGTTGATCCGGATGAATTTTATGTGCATAAGCCCAGCTTTGCCGAGGGCTACCGTACTGTGTTGCGCCGCACGTTAGGCGCAAAAAAAATTAAAATGGTATACAGCGACGGCAGCACTCACGAAGCCACCCGGAATGTGCTTACCGCTAATAGCGAACGCGGCCAATTCTGCATCACCGATCAGGATGTTTTGCAATTAGCCGATTATGCTTTAAAAATCGAAGGACATTATGGCCGGCCTATGGATATAGAATGGGCGAAAGACGGCTTGGACGGTCAGCTTTACATCGTGCAGGCGCGTCCGGAAACGGTTGCCTCGCAACGTAGCGGCAATGTCTTGGAACAATACCAACTCAAACAACAGGCTGAAACCATCGTTAAAGGCCATGCCATAGGCAGCAAGATTGCGGCAGGACTGGCGCGAGTCATTACCAATGTCGCCGGTTTAGATGCTTTTAAGCCCGGCGAGGTGTTGGTGGCGGATATGACGACGCCCGACTGGGAGCCGGTCATGAAGACAGCCGCCGCCATCGTCACCAATCGCGGCGGCCGGACTTGCCATGCCGCCATTATTGCTCGCGAACTGGGCGTGCCGGCGGTTATAGGTTGTGAAAACGCAACGGCGATGATTAAAAGTGGCATTGAAGTGACGGTGTGCTGTGCTGATGGCGATGTCGGCAAAGTCTATCCCGGCCTGCTGGCTTTCGAGGTTAAGCGGACTGATCTAGCGCAGCTTGCCCGGCCGAAAACCAAAATCATGCTGAATTTAGGCAATCCGGAACTGGCATTTAAGTTCAGCTTTCTGCCGAATGACGGTGTAGGTTTGGCGCGAATGGAATTTATCATTACCGAATATATTAAAGCCCATCCTATGGCCTTAATTCATCCGGAAAGCGTGGCGGACGCCGGCGAACTAGAGCTAATCCGTGAATTGACGGCCGGGTATGCTACACCTGAAGAGTTTTTTATTCAGCGCTTAGCGGAAGGCGTAGGCACAATTGCGGCCGGGTTTTATCCCAAGCCGGTGGTGGTGAGGATGTCGGATTTTAAGACCAATGAATACGCTACATTGTTGGGTGGGCGTTGGTTCGAAGCGGATGAGGCCAACCCGATGATAGGTTTTCGCGGCGCTTCCCGCTATACGCATCCCGCTTATGCGGAAGGCTTTGCGTTGGAATGCGCAGCGATGAAACGGGTTCGGGAGCAGATGGGGCTGAAAAACGTGATTTTGATGATCCCTTTTTGCCGCCGGGAGGCGGAGGCGATCAAGGTGCTGAACTATATGGCCGAACTGGGGCTGAAGCGCGGCGAGCAGGGCCTGGAAATTTATGTCATGTGCGAGATTCCGAATAATGTGATTCAAATCGATGCATTTTCCCGGCATTTCGATGGATTTTCGATAGGCTCTAATGATTTGACGCAGTTAACGTTAGGCGTGGACCGTGATTCGCAAATCTTGGCTGAGGATTTTGACGAGCGCGATCCGGGCGTCAAGGAAATGATTCGCTTGGCTGTGGACGGCGCGCGCCGCAACGGCAAGCATTCCGGTCTCTGCGGCCAAGCGCCTTCCGATTATCCGGAAATGGCTGAATATCTGGTGGAAATCGGTATAGATTCGATGAGTTTGAATCCGGATACCGTATTGCAGACTACGCAATTGGTTTTGGCTCTGGAGAAAAAGTTGGGGCGTTGAGCCCTGCTAAGCAACTCACATGCACTGCAACGCACTCGGCTAAAGCCTGGAGATGGTAACCGCCTTCCAGCACCGATACGATGCGACCGCTGCAGCAGTCGGCGGCAATAGCCAGCAGTTGCTGCGTTAACCATCTGTAATCGTCCGCTACCAGTCTTAACGAAGCTAGCGGGTCATCCTTATGTGCGTCAAAACCGGCTGATATCAGCAGAAATTGCGGATTGAATGCCTTTAAGGCCGGAAATATCCGTGCTTGATATTTTTCCCTGAACTCAGCGCCGCTGGTTCCTGAAGGCAAGGGCAGGTTTACTATATTGCCGACGCCGGTTTCCCATTCTGCTCCGGTGCCGGGATAAAACGGCGCTTGATGGCTGGAAGCATAGAACACTTGCGGTTGCGCGTAAAAGGCCTCTTGCGTGCCGTTGCCGTGATGCACATCGAAATCGACGATGGCGACTCGCTGTAAATGATAATGACTGCGGGCGTATTCGGCGGCAATGGCGATATTGTTAAACACGCAAAAGCCCATAGCGCGTTGTGGTTCGGCATGATGTCCGGGAGGGCGCACCGCGCAGAAGGCATTATCGGTCTCGCCTGTATACACTTTGTCGACGGCATCGCACGCCGCGCTAACCGCCAGCAAAGCGGCCTGCTTAGTGCCGGGAGAGACAATGGTGTCGGCATCCAGATAAGCGTAGCCCTGGGCAGGCATCTTTTCGAACACCTGGCGAATCATCTGCGGACTGTGAATCAGCCGTAATTTTTCTTGAATATCCGCCGCGATTACGGGTTCTACCCGGATTAAGCTGTTGAATTTTGGGTCGGCCAATGCCTGATCAATAACTCGCAGTCTGTCGGCAGATTCCGGGTGGCCTGGGCCGGTGAAATGAGTTTGGTAGGCTGGGTGGCTATAATAAAGGGTTTTCATGATTGCTTGCTAATTGCTGAGTTTCGTAATAAACAAAGCTAACGAGTAGCCATTTGGGCTTGACGCTATTTCTATAAAATGTCAGACAGCATTTTGCTTGAGCAAGTTCAGTATTTTAGCAATTTTGTCTTGCAGTTCAACTGAGTTGTAACCCAAATATAACTTAATTACAAAAAATGAAAAAGTTGCGTTTTATTCGTAGGCATGAAGATTTTAAAGGCCACCAACTTAAAGCGGGACAACTGCGAGGATTAACCGTTCACCCTGAGCCTGTCGAAGGGTGGACGGTTAAGCCGTTCATGGTTCGACAAGCTTACCACGAACGGCTTAAACTTAAGCTGTCCCGGCTTAAGTTGGTAGCCAATTTAAAAAACCCTTTCCTGAAATCAGGAAAGGGTTTTAAACACTAACTACTGTTTAAGCTTTACGGCTGCGCATCGCCAATCCTGCGAAACCTAAACCCAGCAACGCGATAGTCGCTGGTTCTGGTATAGGTGTTCCTGTACCTGTTCCAGCTGCTTGCTGATTGTTTACACCACCCAAATCGCCAGTGCCGCTGCCAGTTGTTCCACCTTGCAGGGTAATTTCGGCAAAGCCATTAAAGTTGTTTGAGCTCAGAGTTAAAAAGTCCGCTGCAGTGACTGTAGCTCCGGAAAAAGTCAAATCGAAAGTTTCGCTTTTAACGCCAGTGCCACCTGAACCCGAAATAGCGCCTGCAGTAAACGCAATCAATAAGTCGCTTTTCCCAGTTTGTGCGGCAGTCGCGCTATTAGGAACGAGTATCTGCGAGGCGGCCCATTCGGAGCCGGTTACCGAGTTGTTTGTGGTTGCAAGCGTGAAGCTTTTCGGTGTAGCGGCTGTGCTAGTTGAATTGCTGATGCTTAACCCTGTTAAAGCAGCTGCTTCAACTGTAGGCAAATCCAAGTACAAGCGGTTTAGCTGTTCCTTTCCGGTTAAGTCTGTGCTGATTGTAAATTGTAATACATTAGCCGTACCTGTATCGGAGATCTTTAGATCAACAGATGTGCCACTTGCCATCGTACCAGGAGCTCCAGCATTAGTATTGCCTTGAACGAGTACATCGGTAAAAGAAATATCCACTGTGCTAGCCTGGGCTGAACCCATGCCTAACAGTAATATGGCCATGCCAACCTTGGACATCCTTGACCCGGTCTTTGTAGTTAAGTGAAATTCCATAATTTTCCCTAAAATTAAAATTAGAATAAATGTAGATGAGTTATTGCACCTAGGTTTTTTAAAAAAACGCCTAGATTTAATAATATGCAAAAACCATGCCATCAATATTCTATTTACACTTCAATGCATTGGCTAATAATTGTCGTAAATTTTGATTTTATTGTAAAAAATATCGACACCTTAGGTAAAAATGCTTATGCCTATTTTAAGTTTTAATTTAGGATTCGTAAGCTTAAAAATATCGTAATGACATGATATTATTAACTTAATTTTATTATTTCCTATGAAAACCTATTGGCGCCTGCATATATTATAATAAATATAGGTTGTAAAAAAATCTGACACTCAGCGGCGGCTAACTTACCAGATATAGAAGTCTGCAGCTTATTGTAGGTCATATATGTTCGCAACAACCGCCCAAGTGATTAGGCTTTTCTTGGTCTATGGGGTTTGCGAGATAAATTTAGATTCTCAACGGATACCCAAATAAAGTGTAAAATTTTTCGACACCTTGGTAATCATTCTGTCGCCTTATTCATTCAGTCGGTTTGGCATGATGTTGGCTATGTTCAGTCGCAGAAGGGGCGCCATGCGCCGCGGTTTGCGCATCAAACCACTCATGCAACGCCTGCACATATTGCGGATATTCCGATGAATAATGAATCTGGCCGCCATTGGGTAACTCGCGATATTCAAACCTTATATCATCCGGATTAGCCATTTTTAATTCCGCCAGTCCTGGCATATTAGCGCCATGCGCCTTTTCCGGGATGGAAAAATCGCCTTTTCTAAACGCGTCGACCAGTTTCTGTAGATGCACCCGGATGAGTTTGATTTCAGAGCTATTGGCCGCCGATTTGACCACCACATGCTGAACGCCGCCATGCACGGTTTTGGTATAGGTTTGCAAGGTCAACTCGCTTGAGAAGGGGGCGGCGGGCTGGGCTTGGGTTGTTGTTTGGGCAAGGGCAAAGGTTGAGGTGGTTGCCAGCAAAAGACTTGTCAAGATAATTTGATATGATTTCATGTCCGTACTCCAGGTTTGTTGAGTTTTAATTTAGTTGGAGCTATGCGATTCAGATTTTTAGACTTTGTCGAATAGTAAAGTTCCTTAATTGATATTTAATATTTTGTAGTTCCGCAACATACAAACAGCCACTGTTGCAAATAACAAGTTAAACTATTGTGCAAAGCGAGTTTTTTTTGAAAAGCCCGGTGCGTGAATTAGAGAACATAACTTATTTTCAAAAGATCTGTCTTTTCCGGTTTTTCTTGCTATCGGGTTTTGTTAATCGACTCCGCCTGGTATAAAATTACCCTTACGCCTATGGCTTCCTTTCGGTATCCACGCCGCTTTTGACCTATCCTTTGATGCCTTTTGTTAAACCTGTTAAACAACCGTTGCCTTATTTTGAGGACAGCGCGACATTATTTGCACCTGTAGCTAAGCAGGCTTGGGCGGTTTTTCTGGACAGCGACTATCACGGCGCCCGGCAGGGGCGCTACGATATTCTGGCTTATGCGCCGGTTTGCACGCTGGAAACGTTTGGTCCCGACACCATTATCCGTAAAGATGGCGGCGAACACGTGAGTCAGGACGACCCGTTTACGTTGCTGAAACAAGAGTTGGGGCCGTTGCAGACAATAGCCGGCGATCTGCCTTTCTATGGCGGCGCCATCGGTTATTTTGGCTATGATTTGGCGCGGCGCATTGAGAAATTGCCGGTGCGGGCCAGCGATGCCGAGCAGATTGCCGATATGGCTATCGGCATTTACCAATGGGCGGTGCTTGTTGATCATCATCTTCAGCAAAGCTGGTTGGTGGGTTACGATTTGCCGACTGCTTTATGCGCCGAGTTGCAGCAACAATTTGGGCAATTGCCGGCTCACGCTGAACCGGGCAATTTTAAAGTGCTGCAAGCGCCGCTGGCCAATATGGATCAAGCCGCCTATACCGTGGCGTTTAATAAAATTAAAGCCTATCTAAAGGCAGGCGATTGTTATCAGGTGAATCTGACTCAACGTTTCGCCAGCCCTTGTTCGGGTGATGCATGGGAGGCTTATGCGCTACTGCGCAAAATTAATGCCGCACCGTTCAGCGCTTTTCTTAATATACCAGGTGTGCAGGTATTAAGTTCCTCGCCGGAACGGTTTTTAAAGGTTACCGCCAATCAGGTGGAGACCAAGCCGATAAAAGGCACGCGCCCCAGAAAATTAGACGCCGCGGAGGATGCACAGCAAATTGCCGACTTGCAGGCCAGCGAAAAAGATCGCGCCGAAAATGTAATGATAGTGGATTTGTTGCGCAACGATTTAGGCAAGTGTTGTCGTAAAGGTTCGGTACGCACCCCGGAGTTATTTGCCGTAGAGAGTTATGCGACTGTGCACCATTTGGTCAGCACTGTCACCGGCGAGTTAGCTGCCGGCAAACATGCTTTGGACTTGCTGCGCAGTTGTTTCCCTGGCGGCTCGATTACCGGCGCGCCGAAAATCCGCGCTATGGAAATCATAGAGGAATTAGAGCCGCATCGGCGCGGCGTTTACTGTGGGGCGATAGGTTATATCGGTTTTGACGGCAATATGGACACCAATATCGCTATTCGCACCTTGGTGCAAAGTCACGGCTGGATACGCTTTTGGGCCGGCGGCGGCATCGTTAACGATTCGCAAGCCACTGCGGAATACCAAGAGTGTTTTGATAAAGCTGAGGCCTTATTGCAAATGTTGGGGCAATTTAGGGCATGAGGCTGCGGGTAATCAAGCTGGGCGGCAGCCTGTTGTTAGCTGAGGCTTTACCGGCCTGTTTGGCGGCGGTTAGTCGCTTGCCCGGCTGCACAATCATTGTTCCCGGTGGCGGAGCATTTGCTGAGCAGGTGCGGCGACAACAAGTTCTGCACTGCTTTGATGAGGTCGCCGCGCATCGGATGGCGATTTTAGCCATGCAACAGATGGCTTTAGTGATGCAAAGTTTGCGGCCCGATTTTCTTCTATTCAGCAGCGTAGCCGATTTTAGTTCAATAGTAGGCGCGATGATTTGGTCGCCGGCAGTGGCGGAGTTGGATAGCGCCGGTATTGCGTCTAGTTGGGATATTACCTCCGATAGTCTGGCGGCCTGGTTAGCCGGGCAGTTACAGGCCGATGAGCTGATGTTGGTCAAGTCAGCGCAAGTGGCTGGCGATGCTACGCTGGCGGAATTGCAGGCGCTAGGCATACTTGACGCCGGCTTCCTCGGCTTCGCAGAACGGCTGACCTGTCCGATTACAGTGCTTAACCAAAGAGATTTTATAACCGCATGATCAATTTTATCGTCTCCTTACTGAATAAACGGGTACGCAATGTCTACTATCAGGGGCGGGAATCGCTCTTAGGCCATCACAAACGGGATATCGTGGTGATTCAGGTCGATCAAGCCTGCGAGAGCCTTAAGGAAAGCCGTGATCAGTTTGTCGATGCGCTGGATAGATTCAAAAGCATCGTTAAACTGGAAGAGAGTTCTCTGGAGCAGCGCTATCAACACTTAAAACGCCGTTACGACGCCTGCCGCAGTAAAGCCGAGCAAGTCAGTCAGCGCATCCAGGCCATAGAGGATGTCAGCGAGGCTTTGTTTGCCGAGTGGGAAGCGGAATTGGAACTCTATAGCAACCGGGCTTTACGCGCCCGTAGTCAGCAGCAGTTGAAAAAGTCGCGCCTGCAATATCAGCGATTGCTGAAGGCCTTGCAAATGGCGGAGTCCCGCATGCATCCGGTGCTGGCGGCGTTTCAGGATCAGGTGTTATTTTTAAAGCATAACTTGAACGCCCACGCCATTGCCGCTTTACGGCATGAGTTTGTAGAAATAGGCGTGGATATCTCGCGTTTGATTGAGGTAATGGAAAAAACCATCAGGGAAGCCAGCGATTTTGTTTCCATCCTCGTGGATCAGAAACGCCTGCCGGCTCCCAAGTGATCAAGCAGCGCCTTACATCGCGTTTAGTTTGTAATTGATGTTGTGCGGATTTTTCTTGTCGCGTTCATCCGGGGTTTTTTTGCGATTTTGTTCGACGCGTTCTTCTGAGTATTGCGCGATCATTTGCTCCCAATTGTTAAACTGCTCATACTCTTTGTTGCCGGCCGCCTTGCGTTTTACGAATAGCTCTTTGCCGGTGGCGATAAGTTGATCCGGTGTTTTGCCGTCTATGGCTTCCAGAAATTCCTTGTTATTGCGGATTTCGTCGCGCAAGGTCCAAAACGCCACTTCGTATTCGATGCGTTTTTCCAGCGGCAACCGTTCCTTGATGTAGGAAATGGATCTGTTTACGGTCTTCATGCTGTTGCCGTTGATTTGTTGGCTGCTGTTGCAACCGGTCAAAACAGCGCAAGTCAGCAGAACTAAAACAGCGGATGATTTTTTCATAGTGTAAGCCCCCAGAGATGAGATGAACAACCCCGAATATTATATTTATAATGATCACAATTCGGGCAGGTTAACAAACTAAAATACTCAGTAATTATAAACCTAAGACATTTTACCATGCTTGAATTTATCCACCTCATCAAACAGCGTTACCAGAATGCGCTTACGCAGCTGGATAAAAAATCGCCGCAGTTTTTCGGCTATCAGCAATGCGCGGAGCAATTGCTGTATGCCGAAGCTTTTATCCGTAAGGGGCAGTTGCTGGCGGCCATGCCGCATTTTCCTTTGCAGATTGCCGTGATCGGCCCAACCCAGGCCGGTAAAAGCTCCGTAGTCAATTTGTTGTTGAATGCTTCTTTGGCCGGGGTTAGCCCTTTGGCAGGCTATACCGTGCATCCGCACGGCTTTTGTCATGGTTTGTCGAGCGATGATTGCAACGGCATGCAGCAATATTTCGGCCGATTTCAGTGCCTGGAGGAGGGCATGCTGAGCCGGCAGCGTTACGATTGCTATTCGCTGGCGAATAGCCGCAATGCTTCGCCCTTATTGCCGGCTTGCGTGTGTTGGGATACCCCGGATTTCGATTCAATAAACTCCGCCGATTATCGGGAAGGGGTGATTAGAACCATCGCGCTGGCGGATGTGCTTATCCTGGTGGTCAGCAAGGAGAAATATGCCGATCAGTCAGTGTGGGAAATGCTGAAAACGATCGAAGCCTTTCAACAGCCAACCTTGATCTGCCTAAATAAAGTCAGCGAAGGCAGCGAGGCCATCTTATTACAATCTTTGCAGCAGAAATGGCGGCAACATCGGGCTGATCCGGTCCCGGAGATAGTACCTATGCTGTTCCAGAAACAGGGCTCCTTACCTGTTTGGCCGCAGGCCGCCGAGCAGGCGATTTTTAAGCTGGCGAAACAAGTCAACCACGCTAAACATGCACAGTATCAGCAACAATTAGTGCAAAAGCATTGGCAGCACTGGCTAGCGCCGGTTTTTGCCGAACATCAGGCGCAACATCACTGGCAAGCGCTGATCGATCAATGCCTGATTCAGGCCGCCGGCGCTTATAAACGTGATTATCTGGACCATCCTTATCATTACGCAACCTTTCAGCAAGCCTTGCTGAATCTGTTGAATCTGTTGGAAATTCCCGGCATGGCGAAAGCCTTGGCGAAAACCCGGCGAGCGATTACTTGGCCGGTGCGCAAATTAATGAACTTGGGTAAAGAGTCGTTTTCGGGGCAGGGCGGGCAGGAAGTGGCAGTGCTGAAGCAAATCGGCGAGCATACTTTGATACTCTTGGCCGACCGCTTGCTGGAAAAAAATGAAACCGAAGCGCAGCCGCAGGTTTGGTGGAAAGACACGTCCGCTTTGCTTAGGCGGCAGAAGACAGCGATTTTGCAGGCCTATGCGGGCGCGGCCGAGGATTATCACCTAAATTTCGAGCAGGATGTGGAAGCCGCCGCGCAGCAGTTGTATTACAAATTGCAGGAGCAACCGCTAGTGTTGAACAGCCTGCGCGCTACCCGCGCCACCACCGACGCCGCTGCTGTGTTGTTGGCGATCCAGGCCGGCGGTATCGGCATCCATGATTTAGTGCTGACGCCGTTGATGCTGTCAGTCACTTCCTTGTTAACCGAAAGCGCCTTGGGTAGTTATATGACGCGGGTCGAGGCGGATCTAAAGCAGCAACAATTGCAGACCGTGAAACAGCTTTTATTCGATCAATGCTTACGCAGCAGACTGTATCAATTGCCGCAGCAAATCCAGTCGGCGCAACGCTTTAATATTTCCGAACAACAATGCCGGCAAGCGGAACAACTGCTGATAGAGAAGAAACATGGCTTACGATTATTATGAATTGTTGGCGCTAGCGCGGGCTTGGGCGGAAACAGCCCAAGCGGAAGGGAGCTTGTCTAAAGAGGCCGCGCAGCCCCTGTTTGAGATTGATAGCCGTAGCGCCGATAGCTTATTTGCCGGTCAGCAGGGCAGTGGAGTAGGGCGGCCTTTAATTGTTGCCTTCATGGGCGGCACCGGCGTGGGTAAAAGTTCCCTATTGAATCGCTTAGCCGGCGCAGCGATTGCGAAAGCCGGCGTGGAACGCCCGACTTCGCGCGAGGTGACTTTGTTTCATCATCAAGCCTTGACGATAGCACAACTGCCGGCCGGTTTGCCCTTGGATAGCGTGAAGATTTGTCACCACCAGCAAACGCAAACCCGGAATATTGTTTGGATAGATATGCCGGATTTCGATAGTATCGAATTGGGTAACCAACGTCAGGTGCTGGAATGGCTGCCGCATATTGATGTGTTGCTGTATGTGGTCAGCCCGGAACGTTACCGGGATAACAAAGCCTGGCAGTTGTTGCTGGCGGAAGGCGCTAAACATGCTTGGTTGTTTGTGATGAATCAATGGGACCGGGGTTTGTTGGTGCAGCAACAGGATTTTATCCGGCAATTGCAGACAGCCGGTTTTGAAAATCCCTTGGTATTTTGCACCAGTTGCACGGAACCCGAAGGCGACGACTTTGCTGATTTAACCGCGCAATTGCAACAGCTGGCGCAAACGCAAAACATCGCGGAACTGGCGCAACGTAATCGCTTGTTGCGTGGCGAGCAACTGAAACACATTCTGCAAGACTTGCTGCAAAAGTTGGCCGAGCGGGATTATTCGGCCTTGCAAAGCTTTTACAATGACTTAAGTCAACAACAGGCAGCCGGGTTCTTGCAAGGCTTGGCTTGGCCGTTGCAGCAATTATCCGGCTATATGTCTGAACACTCGGCGCAAAAATCCGACATTAAACTCTGGGACGAATGGGCGCAAAGCCGGTTTAACGATGTATTGGATGAATTGGCGCTGCAGGCGGCGCAACTGCAGATTCCCAGCCAGCCCTTAAAGGCCGGCTTGCAGGCGATTAAAAGTCAGGCTGAAAAAGCCGTGGTTTATCAAACTGAACTCGCGGGCAGGCAGGCTTTGTTGAGTCCGGGAAATGGCGTACAGCGGTTTTTCCTCAAATTCACTGCGGTGTGCGAAACCGTATTACCACTGGCGGCGATGGCGGCGGTGGCTTATAAGGTATATAGCGGCTATTACCATAGTGCGACCGCCGCCGAGGCGTATCTGGGGGCGGATTTTGCGATTCATAGCGGGTTGTTGATTGGGCTGAGTTGGTTAATCCCGTTTTTTTTGCATAAAAAAATTCAGCCGTCTTTGCAAAAAGCGGCGTTGCAGGGGTTGCAGAAGGGCTTGCAGCAAGCTTTGGCTGTATTAGAAGCAGAGATTAAAGCTTTGGTTTCGGCTGAGGAAAAGCGCAATAAGGCTTTGCGGGAGGAATTGGCGGAACTGCTGAATAATGCTGAGCCGGTGTTGGCGCCTAGGTTAGATAAGGAGAGTTTGTTGGGGAGAGTGTTGTTGGAGTAGGGGTGGGGCTTGAAAATGATTGGTTGTGCAGCCAATTAGCGATATTAATGAAAGATAAGCTTTGGCTGTAGTGTGGGTTAGAAACGCACCTGACTTAACACATAAAATACTATGTTATTTAGCATGGCTCTTTGTGTTATTTCACCTATCTTTTATATTGAGTTAGCTTCGTTATTTGCATGTCTGCGTGGTTAAGCGAACCTTATAGGGTTATTCTAAACAGCTGATCTGCGCTATTATCGACAAAGAAAGCCATGTCGATTACCTGCATTTTACCCGTTAAAACCCCTACACGTCCTGCGTCTAAAAAATTGGCCCAATATTTGCTTGGCGTTATAGAGCCTTACTTAGGCTCTAAAGTTAATATTGGCCTTGGCTAGCGAGCAAGGACCGATATATAACTTGTCGCCAATTAGCAAGCTGAAGCCGACTTTGCCTTGCTAACCAAAAAACTTGACATAAACGGAGTTATAAATGTTCGATTTTAAAAAATTAGCCGTTTCCGGCGCTATGGTTGCTTTGCTGATGGGCGTGGCCGTATCTGCTCAGGCGTCTACCTTCACGATAACCGACGATGCTTCCGGATACTTGAGCTCGGGTGGGAACTCCACCGGTATTCGTCCCAACACCAACTACCTCGTAGGACTTTGCGACGCTTCTGATTGCAAAAACTCGCCTGGCGAGTATCGCGATTATTTCTACTTCGTTGTCCCTACACTTGACGGGCCGATTACATCCGTAAGTTTGGTTCTCCCTACAGGAACTACATTTCTTATTCAGTCGCCTTCGCTGACATATGATATTACATCGCTCGGGATCACGGAAGCATCGCTTGGTATTCAAAATTTCTCCAACTTGGGAGCGGGAACCAGCTATGGTAGTTACACTTATACAAGTGCGGACAATGGCGTTACTGATAGCATTTCTTTGAACGCTGCTGCAATCTCCGATTTGGGCAACGGCGGCTTTACCTTCGGCATCAGCGGAGCAGCGGTCCTAAATAGCACAGACATCAACGCGCCGGACCAACTCGTGTTCGGCAGCACCCAGCGCAGTGTAACGCAGTTGGTCATCACGACCTCGGCGGTTCCGCTGCCGCCGGCCCTGTCGATGCTGCTGCTCGGCTTCGCAGGTCTGCGCTTTGCCGGCTTTCGGGGTGCAAAAAATGGTACGGCTGTCAGCTAATTTGGCTTAGACTTAAAGCAGAACAACTGCGAGGCTTAAGCGTTCGTCCCCGGCAATTGCTCCATGCATTGCTCTACCTCCTGCATGAACCACATGGATGTGGTAAATGGAGATATTATAGGAGCAAATTTCTGCCTTTGCAGTCGAGACCCTATTGTCGGGTGAACGGTTAAGCTGTCTCTGCTTAGGTTGGTATTAGCATAAAATAGTCTCAATATTTGCCGGATTTATTTCTATCTTAGTTTAGGCATAGACTAACCAAAGTTATAATCTAGCGCCCAGTTCATAGTTAACGTCCTTAAGCCTGAGCGGCGACGGTCGTTATTTCTTTGATTTTGGGGATATGCGTTTGCAACAGCGCCACGGGTACGACGATCATTACTCCAATGCCGGATAACATATTCGGCGACGGCATACTTTTGCTGGCCTAGGTAACGGCTATTGAGCGCTTTTATCAGCCGGGCTTTTTCGCTATCGGGCGAAATGGTGATTAAGCCATGACGCTCAACAAAATTGTTATGCTTGTCAACAAGTACCACGATTTTAACGGATCTTATATCGGCTGCTTTTTGAAAAAGCCTGCCCTTTAAGACTGGTTTAACGAAATCTTCCAGGTCATCGACCGTCACGCTCGTGTGTAAATTTTTTACAACAATAAACATAATTACGTGCTCATTTGTTTGTAGCTACCATTAATTAAGTAAATCACATCACCAAACTTTAATATTAAGTACATGGTTCCTGGATCAAGCCATATCAATGCTTGCTGAAGGCTCTAACGGTGACAATGCCAGCAAGGCAAATAACTTGTCAAAATCAACCGGCTTAAGCAAGTAATGGTCGAACCCACTCGATTCTGCAAACTCAAGCTTTTTACGCTCTCCATAACCCGTTAAGGCGATCACCAGCATATTTTTGTTTTCCGGTATGGATCGCAGGCGTTTGGCAACCTCATAGCCGTCCAGATCGGGCAGACCGATATCCAGCAAAACGACTTGCGGCTGGAAAACTTGGACCTTTTCCAGTGCTTGCAAGCCGCAGTTGGCTGTTTTCACTTCATGCCCTTCGGCTTCCAAGACCATCACCAGACTTTCGGCCGCATCAATATAATCATCGACGACCAAAATACGGCACTTGGGAGGCTGTAACGGACAATCAGTTGGAAGAGGTTCATGGACCGATATTTCCGCAGCCACCGCCGGCAGCCGTAGCGTAAATACGCTGCCAAAACCGATCCCTGCACTCTTTGCTGTGACCGTGCCGCCATGCTTTTCGATAAGTTGCCGCACCAATGTCAATCCTATACCCAGTCCGCCTTGGGCATGAGCCAGCGTATGGTCGGCCTGAGTGAATAGATCAAAAATATGCGGTAAATTAGCGGCGGAAATACCTATGCCTCTGTCTTGGACTTCGATAACGACCTCAGCACCTACACGTGATAAATTCAAATAAATTCTGCCGTCCTCGTCGGTATACTTGGCGGCGTTATTCAGTAAGTTGGAGAGTACTTGCGCGAGGCGGATGCGGTCGCCCTGGACCCATTGCGGCGTTGAGGTCTGCGAAATGATCAACTCCTGTCTGCGCGATTCAATCAAAGGCTGACTAGTTTCTACGGCATTATTGATAATGTCGCTAAGATTAATGCGCTCAAGTTTCAGGGTTATTTTATCCTGCATGATACGCGCGACATCCAGCAGATCATCAAGCAGCCGCACCATATGCGTTACTTGCCGGTCTATGACCTGACAGGTCTTGGTCAAATTGAGATCTTGGGTGTCAAGCTTGTTTAGCAATTGCACGGCATTGCGGATGGGCGCTAGTGGATTGCGCAGCTCATGGGCCAGCATCGCCAGAAATTCGTCTTTCCGTTGATTCGCCATGCCCAGCGCTTCCCTGGAGAGCATATTCTCGGTAATATCGGTCGCCACAACCAGGACTTTGTTGCATTTTTTATTTTCGATCAGCGGCAGCTTGACCACGTTGTACCAATGCACAGTCCCATCCACATGCGTGACCTTTTCATCCTCAAAATATTTGGGGATTCGTTCATTGATAACCGCAAGGTCATTTTGGTAGAAACGCAGCAATTCATCGACATTGGAATTAAAGCTGCTTTCTGTGAGACCGATGATGGCTTTAGGGCTGGTTTCATAGGAGTCAGCCAAGGCTTGATTACATAAAAGGAACCGTCCTTGCCGATCTTTGACAAAAATGACACTGGGTACCGCGTCAATGACTTGTCTTAGGAAAACGCGTTCTTTTTGCAATGCGTGCTGGCTGCGGGTAAGATCGGTAATATCTTTCGTTGTACCGAAAGCGCCGAGCAATTCACCCTGCTCATCAAATTCGAGTTCGGCCTGTTCGTGCACCCATTTGATTTGCCCGTCCACGATAATCCGGTGTTTAATGTCGTAAGGTTTGCCGGTAAGGGCGAGTTTCCAGGTAGCTTCGACCGCATCCCGATCGAAAGGATGCACAACATTTAGAAAGGATTTATAAGTTAAAGACGTGCCTTTTGCAATGCCGAAAATTCGAAAATTTTCGTCAGACCATTCCAGCGCATCATTGCAGACGTCCCTACGCCAGCTACCGATTTGCGCAACAGCTTGGGCATGGTTAAGATCTCTTTGACTCTTCTCTAAAGCCTTTTCGGCCTGCTTACGCTCAGTAATGTCACGTCCAACCGATTGCATTTCCAACAAAACGCCTTGATCATCAAAAAAAGCGCGGTTGACAAACTGCCCCCAGCGTACTACGCCGTTTGCGGTGACAATTCGGTTTTCTATCGTTACGGTTGGATTGTCCGGAGAGAGCGACTTCAATTTTTCATGGATTAAAGATACATCTGCCGGCCAAGCGATGGGTTGCCATGCTTGGCCAATCAATGATTCCGGTGATTTGCCAAATAGCCGGCAGAAGGCGGTATTCACAAAGATAATGACGCCATCTGCTCTAATTCGACAGATGGTTTCCGTTTGATCTTCCAATAAGCCCTTGTAGCGTTTTTCGTTGATGTTTAAAGCGTGTTCAACGGATTTACGCTCGTTGATGACGGTGAAGATGGAGATAAAATGTTCAGGCTTATGGCTAAATACTTGTATCGAAACCCATAGCTGGAGACCATCTATAAAGTATTCGATGTTTTCAGATGCACCGCCTGCCGCCACTTCCCCATAGATTTTGAAAAGTTCCGGATTGGAATTACAGATACCCGGAATTATTTCACTAACAGGCTTGTTTTTGACCGCCCCGAGCCCAGTTAAGGTATGAAATGCCGGATTAGTATAGAGATAGACAAAGTCGTACGGCTTGCCGTCTTGATATAGCAGTCTGCAATAGGCGACGCCGTTAGGCATTAGATCGAATATATTGGCGGGAATTTCGCAGGCTAAATTTGTCTTAAAATCCGCACAGTGGTGCAGTAAATCGGCGGCAGTCATTTTTGCACGGACAGGTCAAGTTTCATTGCTGCACTCATGCAAACTGGTGGCATGGTTGATCTATTAAGGCGCAGGCCGGAAAGAGTGCTTGATTCATTTATATCTGTTGTTCGAGATTATAGTGTCAGGGTAAGCAACTGATTAAACGAGCGAACTCGCAAACGCTAAAAGTAAATGATTTTACCTATCCAATAGGGTAATTTCTACTTCGTAGTATTACCTATAAGAATAGTTAACCTGAAAGTTGATAACGCTAAATTTCCCTACAGGTTAATTTTAGTTTGTTAATTTAAAATGTAGTGCCGGTTGCGCACCATAACCGCCTAAAAGCCGAAACTAGGTAGTGTTACGAATTGAAACCTTATCGAATCAATATATGCTATATCTAAATAAATTTCGCAACCCATAGCCGGAAAATTGAATATCTATTTTAGTTAGATTTTAAGTTAAGCTGAGTAACATAAATAAATGGTAACACCATGCAAAGAATTTATTTTTTATCTCCCAATATTGCAATCACCCATCTAATTGTCGATGAACTCCATGCTGAAGGAATAAAAGATCACCATATTCATATTTTGGCGAAAAGGGATACGCCACTTGAAGGACTGCATGAGGCCGGACTGACTATAAAAACCGATTTTATACCTGCAGTTGAGCGAGGCATCGCGCTAGGCGGTTCAGCTGGATTATTGTTTGGCTTATTCGCGTTACGTTTTTCAGGATTTGTGATTGCCGGCGGTCCGCTATTGGGTATAATTTTGGCAAGCGCTACTATCGCATCTTTAGCAAGCGGTTTAATAGGAATGGGTATTGGTAATACCCGCTTAAAAAAATTTGCACAAGCCATAGAACAAGGTGAACTGCTGGTGTTGGTCGATGTGCCCAAAGAGCGGATTGAGACTATTAGGCAATTGATAATTACGCATCATCCGGAAGCCGAATTTGAAGGTCTGGAACCGATACTGCCACCTTCTTATTGATGCAGTAATCCATGTCTATACCTAATCTTGAAAGCTGGATGTGGGCTGAAGCTTGCGAAATTCTGGATCGAGCGAATCGGATACAGCGCCAGTTTTTTAGACCTGCAGTCATAAACGTTGCGCAAGTAACCTGGGAGCCGCCTATTGATGTGTATGAATCCAATATCGATTTTAAAATACATATTGCCTTACCTGGCGTCGTTCCTGAACAGTTAAAGGTAAAGTTGGAAGATGGTCTCTTGTGTGTATACGGCTATCGGCCTTTGCTTGCAGAATCTGACTCGCATATTCGGCGTTTGGAAATTCCATACGGACGCTTCGAGCGACAGATTGAACTTGCTTGTGAAACGGTTGAAATCGATACTTTTGAATTTGTGAACGGATGCTTATTAATTTCGTTACGCAAATTATAAAGGCGCTTATGAACATCCGTAACTTGAAACAGCATTTATTGGGATCTTTAGCGAATTTTGAAGAGTCTGATAAAGAGCATAAGCCGGAGTCAGCGCAGTCCTTTCCAGCGCTACCCCATGATGCGCTGATCATTGTGCCGGTCCGCGGCACGGTGCTGTTTCCGCAAAATTTAATGCCGTTGGTGATAGGCCGTAAAATTTCCATCGACGCCGTGCAACAAGCTGTGCGATCCGAAAAACCGATCGGGTTGCTGATGCAACTGCGGGATACAGAGCAAGATCCCAGACCGGAAGATCTGCATAAAATTGGCACGGCGGCGGAAATTTTACGTTACATAACTGCTCCGGACAATACCCATCATGTCGTTTGTCAAGGTTTGCAGCGTTTTCAGGTAGAGGATTTTTTGCCGGGGTACCCCTTTTTGGTTGCTCGCGTTAAACTGCACTTTGAATCCGATCCGGGCAGCCAGGACATTGAAGCGCATGTCATAACCCTCAAACAAAAAGCCTTGGATCTACTGGAAGTGTTGGTGCAAACCAGGCAAGCCCCGGATGAATTGATTAATGCGGTGCGCTCCATTGCCTCGCCAACGGTGCTGGCTGATCTAATAGCTAGTTACTTAATTGCAAAACCGGAAGAAAAACAAGAAGTTTTGGCCTTATTCAATCTACAGGAACGCATCGATAAACTGCTGGAGTTGCTCAATTACCGTATCGAAGTCTTAAAACTGTCCAACAAGATTAATGAGCAAACCCAGGAAACCATGGGCCAGCGCCAGCGTGAATTTGTGTTGCGGGAACAAATGCGGGCCATTCAAAAGGAATTGGGCGAAACGGAAGGCAATGCCGGCGAAATCGAAGAAATCAGTAAGGCCATAGAGGCGGCTAAAATGCCGGAAGAAGCGGAAAAACAAGCGCGTAAGGAACTCGGCCGCTTACAGCATATGTCCGACGCCAGCGGAGAATTTGCGATGTTGCGCACCTACCTGGATTGGTTGACCGAACTGCCCTGGTCTCGCGCCAGCGAAGAACTGATCGATATAGCCAAGGCTAGAGAGATTTTGAATGAAGATCATTACGGCCTGGATAAAATCAAGCAGCGGATCTTGGAGTTTTTGGCTGTACGCAAGTTGAACCCGCAAGGCAAAAGCCCGATTTTATGCTTTGTCGGGCCGCCCGGCGTCGGCAAAACCTCGCTGGGGCGCAGCATCGCCCGTGCCTGCGGACGGGAATTCATCCGCGCCAGTTTGGGGGGGCTGCATGACGAAGCCGAGATCCGTGGCCACCGCCGCACCTATATCGGCGCCTTGCCGGGCAACATTATTCAAGCTTTACGCAGGGCCGGCCGCAATAATCCGGTGTTTATGCTGGATGAATTGGACAAACTAGGCTCAAGCTTTCAAGGCGATCCAGCCTCGGCGATGCTGGAGGTCTTGGACCCGGAGCAGAATTTCAGCTTTCGCGACAACTATCTGGCCGTGCCGTTCGATCTTAGCCATGTGATGTTCATTGGCACCGCCAATGTGCTGGACAATATTCCGGGGCCGTTGCGCGACCGTATGGAAGTTATCGAACTCACCGGCTACACCACCGATGAAAAATTACAAATCGCCAAACGTTATTTACTGGCTAGACAATTGGAAACCAACGGCTTAAGCGCAGAACAATGCACTCTGACCGACAACGCGCTATTGTCCATCATTCAAGATTATACCCGTGAAGCCGGTTGTCGCAATCTGGAGCGTGAAATCGGCTCAGTATACCGTCATGTCGCGATGCGGATTGCCGAAGGGTTAGTCGATAAGGAGCAGATCGCTAGCGAACAGTTGGCCGATATTCTGGGGCCGATTAAGTATGAAAGCGAGGTCGCCATGCGCACCCGGGTTGCCGGAGTTGCCACCGGATTGGCCTGGACGCCGGTAGGCGGTGATATTCTGTTTATCGAAGCCACTTGCATACCTGGCAGCGGCAAACTAATTTTGACCGGCCAACTTGGCGAGGTGATGAAGGAAAGCGCCCAGGCAGCCTTAAGCTTGGTGAAATCGCGGGCGCATGAGCTGAATATACCTCCGGAGTTGTTCGAGAAAAGGGATGTGCACGTTCACGTTCCGGCCGGGGCTATCCCCAAAGACGGGCCCAGCGCCGGGGTCGCCATGTTCACCGCCTTATATTCGGCATTTTCCGAGCGCATAGTGCAAAACGATGTGGCCATGACCGGAGAAATAAGTCTGCGCGGGTTGGTATTGCCGGTGGGCGGCATCAAGGAAAAAGTCATTGCAGCCGCCAGAGCCGGTATCAAAACCGTGTTGCTGCCGGCCCGCAACCGCCGGGATTTTAGTGAAATACCGGATGCGGTCAGGGAGCAATTAGATTTCGTCTGGTTGGAGAAAGTGGACGATGCATTAAAAATTGCGGTTGAAGAGACTAAAGCAAAATGCATTAGCATTTAAAAGCGCTTCGCAGCAATTTAAGCTATCGGTTAGCCACCTTAAAGGCCATATCGCGGGTGTGGCCAGTAATATAGCCATGTCCAAAGTATGTTATTTGGATGGAAGTTTTAAAAGCCGCCGAAAACCACAATTACACCTATAAGCTCTTGCCACCGGCGGCGCATGGCAAGAGTCAGTTATTTACGGATAGGGCTGATTAATTGTGGTGATCGCAGTGACCAAGACCGCATTCTTCGCTGTGTTTTTGCGGGTCTTGGCAGTGTTTTACGCACGCTGGATCGTTGCTGCCCGGGTGTTGAGCGCAGTGTTGGATACAATTATGCTCTTCTTCGCCGCAGCAAGCTTCCATTGCGCCACCGTGTTTAGCGCAATGTTGTTTGGAGCATTGATGCGCATGACCGGCATGATGGGCGCAATGAGCTTCAGAACAGCCGGCATGGTGCTCGCAATGTGCGCTATGCGCGGTTGCACCTGCGCAATGTTTAGCGCAAATCGGATCGCTGCTGTTCGGATGATCTGCGCAATGCGATTCGCAATTGTGCTGGCTGATTGCTTCCTGCTCACAATGAGCGATGCAAGCTTTGCCCTTTTTACCTTTGGCTTTTTTGCAATGCTGCACACAATCGTGTTTTATCGTCTCTAATGCCGCTTTATGGTTGGCGCAATGCTCTGGATGAACCGCTTCCGGTGCTGCATTCGCTGGCGCGGCAACCGGAGCTGCAGCAGCCGGACTAGAAGACGCTACTGCGACGGGTGCGGCGACAGGAGAAGTCGCCGCATTTTCTTCAGTGGTTGCGCAACCGCTTAAGGCCAATACGACCGGCAAAGTGGTTAATAAAAGTAGTTTTGATAATTTCATGATCTGTCTCCAAAATATTTTTTGCACATAAGCGTGAAATACGCCCTAAGTTAGGAAAGCTTGTGCAATTTAAACTGTGTTAATGACCTGGATCAGCTTGAGCGAAAATGCTCTAGTTGCCCAAAATCCAGATATGTCGAAACAACCGGCATGCTGATAAGTGAACAAAAATTGAGAATATTGACCAGCTGTCCAAGCTATGCCAAGGCATAAGCTTACATACGCCGTTAAGGCGCAGTTTCTAACTAAGAGTGGCTAATTCAGAAGGACACAGAACCGATAGCGTACCGGTATGGAATTGGTAAAACTGAGACTTTCCCAACGCCGAAAAACCCGAAGAGTGCTTAGCTGGTATGAAAAAAGAGTCAGCCCAATCAGGCAGAGAATAAAAACAGGAATGTCCAGCTTGGCAATTTTTGTGCTCAGCGCCGGAGTATGTTTCGAATCAGGACAAGGTTTCAACAGACAATTCAACTTATGTGCGTCGTCCTGTACTTGTTTGTGATCGATGTGATGCGATACATTGTCACAATCAGCAGTTATCGTGGTATTTTCAGCAGGAAGTTGGAAAGCAAACGGCATTACACAGGCAGACGTCGCCAGCATAAACAGCCAGCTCGTTAACATGACCAATATCACAACGGTCTGATAAATGGGTTGCCGAAAGGTTTTCACGTTTTTGCTATATTCACAATATAAGATTATTTGATGCTTTAACAGCATAACACCGAAATCAAATTAATTCAAATCCATAACCATATTTCCTAGGTAAATTTGCTGGATTTAGCTATGAATGAGCTTCTACTTGCCAGAAAAGGTCTGAAGCCGATTGCATGGAGAAAACTGACAAATACCGCGATTATATGGTGCATTGCTGACAATTTCTTGCATAAGACACATACAAACTATGGGTCAAATCTAAAAAAACATTTCAAAATCATTATGTTGAAAATCAGAAAAAGTTGGCGCAAAAATTGCTATAAAGTAATGCCGGTCATTATGTTTGTCGATACGTGTAATGACCTTTGGCCGGTATGTTTTTAATTGACGCGAGGTGTCAAAATGACAGAAATGCTTGTGATGTTTGCCATAATCTTCTCGATAGCTGCTTATGTCTTGTGGTCACAGGGCGGTTTGACTTTATTGCTTGCCAAAAGTGACAAATTTGGCGATCAAACCGTACTGATATCAGAGCAACATTTATCCGAGGATTCAGGGCTTGGGAATCAATTTCTTGCTCAATTGCAATATGAAATTGAAGTTAGCTTATTTCCGCGACCGACCGACTCGGTTTTAAAGCGCCATTACGATAGTCTAGTCGCCGCTAAACTGGGGGAGCGTTTGGAACAAATGCCTAGCTAACTACTTGCCAATCTATTTCATGGAATTTTGAAACTTGCATAACGGCATGCACCAGCGAGCACGATAAAAATCCGCCTTACATGGTCGATTTTTTCGTTTCGTTGGTGCATATTTCATTGAAGCTATAGCTAATGTTGTGATCAGTTGAGCCAGCAAAACCGCCTATTGAGCCTTCTGTTCTAATTCTGTCAAAATCTCTTGCAACCAAGCGGTTGCTTCGCCTCTTTTTGCCTGGGCTTCCAAAATTAAACGTAAGTTTCTGGCAGTGGTTTCCGGCTCCCACTTTTCTCTAATCGCGGCAAGTGCATCGTCTAGCGCTTTGAAGGCGGAATCTTCATCTTTAGCTAAAACCGCCAGTTCTAAACGCGTCGCAAAATCCCAATAATCAGGTTTGCCGGATGCGATGCGCCGTTCTACCGCGTAACTGACTACTGGCAGCAACTTGCTTTGGCGTACGTCGGGCGTATCAGCTAGTTCCATCAGCGTCACGGCATTAATGCCCGGATAAGCGTCGCGCCAGTCGGCCTCGAATCCTTTAAGATAAGCCTCTATGGCTTTATTGAGTAAGCCGTTGGCGCGTCTTTCGCCGGCTTTGCAAGCCGACTCCCAGCGGTCTTTGTAGACTCTACCCAGAATGCCATAGGTCTCGCTGCTGGGACCGCGCTTTTCCAGCAAATCATTCAGCAGTACTTCCGCCTCATCGCCGCGACCAACGCGGTTTAAGGCCAGGCCTAACTGTTCTTGCACCAGCACGGTGTTCGCCAGCGGCGGCGACATCCGATGCGCCAGTGCGATCATTTCCTGCCAGCCTTTCACTGCACGATAGGATAAATACAGATCGATAACCACGCCCGATTCGGTATCGCAGATCTTAGTCTGTTGCGTTAGTTCATGCTCGACAGCGCTTATAGCTTGCAAGCCTAGCTTGCGCGCCTCGGCTAAGCGTTTCTTGACCTGGGCGCAATACTGCACCTGATCCCGAAACACATCGGTTTTTAAGCGCTGAATATCCGGAAAGCCTTCGACCAGTTGAAAAACCGGACTATCCGGCAAATTTTTCCGGGCTTCGATGAGCCGTTCGGCAATGGCTTTAGAAACGCCGGCAAAATCGCAGGGTTTGCCATCCGTGCCGAGTTGATAGGGTATGGCCCGCAACAATGCGACATCAAAAGGCAGTTGCCCGGTTTCCTTGGCAAACAGCAGGATGGTTGCCGAAGGACGTACGGCATGCCGTAAACCTAGTTCGTAATAGACATTGGCGTTTGAGGTGGTTAGATCGGCAATGGCGAATTCGCACAGAATAAGCCGTTCATACATTGGCTTGTGGATAATGCCGCCCGCCATTTCCTCATCGGCGCGCAAGGGTTCAAGGTCGGCGGCTGTAATTGCCGGCGCGATCAAATCATGATACACGGCGTCGAAATCGATGATTTTGCCGGATGCGGCCGGTTTTTGACCAAATGGCATGAGCACGAAACAGAGGGGCTTGGTCACGGATAACTCCAGAAGAGTTGTTGTTAGCTTAGTATCGATTATTTAACGGAAAATTATACCCTTTGTACTTATAGGCAGTTGATATTAATTAAATTGCAGTCGCACATCTACATCGAAAACCAAATAATCGGTTGGGGCGAATATAACATTATGCCGGTTCTCCTCCGCTAAATTCTGCCTGTATCAAACTTCTTAGCGGAACAACTAATCGGCGTCGGATCGGGATTGGCGCGATTGCTCGGAAGCGTAAGCACCACGCGATTCCGGCTCATAAATGCTGGATGGCTGGCAGACAGAGTTAAACACCACGGTAAATGCGCAATCACCCGCCTCCCCAAACTAATACTCGGCTTTTCCAACCAATGATAGGCAGCCGTCGAAAGCAATTGCACGATGGCAATAGTAACAAACCAACCGCCAAGCCAGAGCAGAAAAGGGTTGCCGGTAATAGCTTCCAGAACCTTCAGGATATAAGGCGTCAAGCACATCAGCACTGCCATATGCAGTAAATAGGCGCTATAAGAGACTTTGCCTATATGCCGTAATAAGGGCTTGGACAAAATGGCTTGACTGCGCAATGAACCCAGCACAAATAGGATGAGCAAAGCCGCGCCAACACCTGAGCAGAGCCAAAAAATGTTTTCATTCACATTGGCTGGAATGCTGCTGCCGGCGCTATACAGCAAAAAGCCGGCAAATAACAATAAACGGCGTAGCGCTTGGTGGTATTGCAAATAATCCGTCAGCCACGCATGATAACGGGCGATCAATAAACCGCAGACAAAATCCAATAAAAACACCGATACGCCTAAGAAGCTCACCGCTAGCAAAGCGAAAAAAATTAGCCAAGCGTTGCCGCGTTCTGTTAGCAATAAGCCAATCGGCAGCAATAACGACAAAGTAAGCTCTATGCTTAAGGTCCAGGCTTGCGGCAACAGCACATTCTGGGCGGGTAAGCGTAACAAAAATGCTTCTCTGAGCATATCTCTCCCGCTTAAGGGATGGTTATGCCACATGGTGCTGAGCCAGGCGCTGGGCGACAGTACTGTATGCAAAAATGGCTGTGAACTAGTCAACTGATACAAACATGCGCTAAGCAATAACACTACGCAGTAGGGCGTCCAGATCCTAAACAGCCGGGCAATGGCATAGGCCGGCAAGCTGAAATCATGTAATTGAGGGCCGCCATGCCGAAAATATTTTATCGACAGCACTAGACCGCTAAGCACAAAAAACATCGAAACCGCCGCGCCGCCGTCCCACCAAAAATGCAGCGGCGAATAATCCAGCACTTGTTCGCATAACAAACCTTTACAGGGCAAGCCATAGCCAATAATATAGTGCTCGGAAATTACCGCTAGGGCAGCAAGTCCCCGGATCGAATCTAAATAGGCTATATGGGTCTTGGTAGGCACGTTTTGAAGTAGTTGTTATGTATAAATATTAGTTTAGCCAGTTTTCAAGGCTGCATGTTTTAGCCATTGCAACTGCCGGAAATGGGGAAGCTATTTTCTTTAACTCAACACAGAAATCCTTTTGTCAAATAAGCGCATCAGCCATCTCATTGCCACAGCCCGCCCGGCCTTTCTCATCCTGACGCCTTGCTGTTTGCTATTGGCCCCGGCTTTCGCCGTCGCCGCCGGACTGAGCATTGATTATATAGACTTAATTTTGGTGATTGTCGGCGGGCTGGCGGCGCATGTCAGCGTTAATATGTTTAACGAATATGAGGATTTCCGTAGCGGCCTGGATTTTCAAACGCAACGTACCCCCTTCAGCGGCGGCAGCGGCACATTGCCCGCAGAGCCGGAACTGGCAAAAGCTGTGCAGGCCGGCGCGATCCTGAGTTTATTGTTGACAATAGCCATAGGCATTCATTTTATCACGCAACGCGGTTGGGGACTGTTGCCGATTGGTCTGCTGGGCGTTATCTGCGTGTACTTTTATACCGGCAAAATTACCCATAATCCATGGCTTTGTCTCATCGCTCCGGGGTTGTCCTTTGGGCCTTTGATGATAAACGGCGCTTATTATGTATTAACCGGTCAATATAATATGGCGGTTTTCAGTACCTCCTTAATCGTCTTCTGTTTAGTCAACAACCTGCTATTGCTGAATCAATTTCCGGACCAGCAAGCGGATCAGCTGGCCGGCCGCTGTCATCTGCCGATATTGCTAGGCAGACAAAAATCGGCCAGAGTCTATACCGGTTTTTTAGCAGCGGCTTATGCAGTGCTTTTAGTGAATATCGGCTTAGGGTATTTACCGATTTATAGTTTGCTGGGATTATTAACAGTATTTCTAGCAATTCCCGCCGCCCAAACGGCGCTTAAGCATTGTGACCATATCGAAAGGTTACAACCGGCTATGGGTTTAAATGTCGCGCTTGCCCTGCTGACGCCGGTTTTGGTGGCGACCGGCTTATTCTTACAACATTTTCTCCCCGATTAAAATGCCGGCGCAAACAGCAATAGTCCATATTTTATTGTCCATGCAACAGTCAGGCAATTGCTGCCAGCCGGAAACTATTTCCATATGAGTTACTCCGCAAGCATAAAAGGCAGGAGCTTTACTTTTCGGGATTTACGCAGCTTATTGGCTAAGGCTACGCCGCAGCGCGCTGCAGATGAACTGGCTGGCCTGGCTGCCGATTCGGAACTGGAGCGGGCGGTTGCGCAAAAGATTTTGGCCGATGTGCCTTTACAGCAGTTTATCGAACAACCCTTGATTTCACCTGAGGTTGACGAAGTATCGCAACTGATACTCGACCGGCATGACACAACAGCCTTTGCACCGCTCAAAACCTTTACTGTCGGCGAATTTCGCGATTGGCTGCTGACCGGCCAAAGCGATTTGTCGGCGCTACGGGCCGGACTCACGCCGGAAATGGTCGCCGCAGTGAGTAAAATCATGCGCAATCAGGATTTAATCTCCGTGGCTAAACGCGCCCGAGTAGTAACGCGATTCCGCGATACGCTAGGTTTGCCGGGACGGCTATCCACCCGCTTGCAGCCTAATCATCCCACCGATGACCCGCGCGGGATTGCCGCCAGTATTTTGGATGGTCTAATGTACGGTTGCGGCGATGCAGTGATTGGCATCAACCCCGCTACCGATAATCTGGAAAATGTCTACACGCTATTAAACTTGTTGGATGAAATCATCGTCAGGCATAACATTCCTACCCAATCCTGTGTGCTGGCGCATGTTACCACCAGCATGGAATTAATGCGCCGGGGGGCGCCGGTAGATTTGGTGTTTCAATCCATCGCCGGCACCCAGGCCGCCAATCGCAGCTTCGGCATCGATTTAAACCTGCTGCGCGAAGCCAAGGCTATGGCGGAAGCCTTGGGGCGTTGTGGGCCTGACGGGCAGTTGATGTATTTTGAAACCGGGCAGGGCAGCGCTTTATCCGCCAACGCCCATCACGGTATCGACGCGCAAACCTGCGAAGCCCGCGCTTATGCCGTGGCCCGCGAGTTTTCACCGCTGCTGGTGAACACCGTGGTCGGCTTCATTGGCCCGGAATATCTGTATGACGGCAAACAAATTATCCGCGCCGGCCTGGAAGATCATTTTTGCGGCAAGCTGTTAGGGCTGCCGATGGGTTGCGATATTTGCTATACCAATCATGCCGAGGCCGATCAAAACGATATGGATACGCTGTTGACGCTGCTCGGCGTCGCCGGTTGCAATTTCATCATGGGCATACCCGGTGCGGACGATGTGATGCTGGCTTATCAGAGCACTTCTTTTCATGATAGTCTCTATCTGCGGCAAGTATTAGGCTTAAGGCCTGCACCCGAGTTTGAAGCTTGGCTGGATACGCTGGGCATTTTCAATGGCCGGAATGCATTGTCCGACGCACAGGGCGGCATAAGCTTGTTACAACATTTCAGCCCTTTGACGGACAGCTAAGCATGCATGACTCTTGGCGCCATTTACGCTGTTTTACTCAAGCCAGAATTGCCCAGGGCAGGGCAGGCGCGAGCCTACCGACTGCCGCACTGCTTGATTTTCAACTGGCGCACGCCGCCGCGCGGGACGCTGTGCTGCAAACCTGGGACATCGATGGTTTCGCCGAAAGCGTCAAAACCGGTGGACTGGATGCGCTCAGTTTGAAGACGCCAGTCCACGACCGCACCCAATATTTGCAACGGCCGGATAAAGGCCGCTGTCTGGACGTCGCCAGCCGGCAGTATTTAAAAGTCCACAAGCAAGCTGAAACCGATGTGGTGCTGATACTTAGCAATGGCTTGTCGTCGACCGCGATTAACACGCATGGCTTGGCTTTGTTAACGGCAATTACCACAGCTTTGCGGCAGAGAGCGTTCAGCTTCGGCGCAATCTGTTTGGTCCCAAACGCCAGAGTGGCTTTGTCGGATGAAATCGGCGCTTTACTGCATGCCCGCTTAGCACTCATGATAATCGGCGAGCGCCCGGGCCTCAGCGCGGCAGATAGTTTGGGCGTGTATTTGACCTATGCGCCGCACAGCGGCAATACCGACGCCGAGCGTAATTGCCTGTCCAATATCCGTCCGCCGGAAGGCTTGTCCTATCAGGCGGCGGCGCTGAAAATAACGTATTTATGTGGTGAAGCCTTGCGGCTGGGCTATTCCGGGGTGGCTTTGAAGGATGATATGCCGGCGGGGTTGTTGGATCAAAAATAACTGTTGGATTAAAATAATTCCACATCCATTTGATAACCTTCGCCATCGTTTTTAGAATTGTCTGCGTTAGGCGTTAAAAACAAATCCTGCAATTGTTGTTGCTTCCCCAGCAATTCATTTAAGCTGATCAACATGGTTTCAAACGAGTCATTCGTCTTCTTATTATCCGAGATGGTTTGATGGGCTTGTTCAATCGCGATGTCGATCCGGTCCAGAATGTATTGTTCATGCGTTTCATGTAAACCAAGGTGCGGCAAATTTTTATCCAGTTCCATCAGCATGCTGCGCATGATTTTGATCCCCTGTTTCTGATTGGAATCTAATTCGGCTTTAATCAAATTGAGTAGACGCGTAATCATGTCAAAAGCCAGACGGCTTTCCTCCATTTGTTCAACTAAAGCTTTTTGCGAGCCTATTTGTGCGATTTTGGTATCGGCGGTAGTCAACATGGCCGGAAAAAAATCTTTAATTCTGCCGTAACGCTCCATATTATCCAGCGGCATGTTCTTGATCAACAAGGATACATGTGGATAATTAATTTGCGTTCTGACGCCAAAATCAAAAAATCGCTTTTCCGTCGCCAAATTGGCAATCAACTCCGATTCCATCGGACTAACGGCATTATAGGTCGAAGAAAAGAACCTATTTCCATCCATGGATTTGATCATCAATGTACAATTTAAGTCCATAGCTTGCGTAACTACAAAAAATGCTGCAGCGAGGTGCTCATAGGAACTTAGCGAATGGGATTTTTCAATAAAGCTAATGGCCTGGCCCAGATCGCTAGTACTTGATATAGCGATAAAAGCGGTTTTTCGGGCTTCGTCCGCCTGTTTTACCAACTCATGCCGACGCTGGCGGAATTGGAGCAACACCTTGACTTTAGCTAATAATTCCTCCGGGTGGAATGGCTTGATGATGTAATCGTCGGCGCCGGCTTCGAAGCCTTGCATGCGATCACGCAAGTCGCCTCTGGCAGAGAAGAAAATGACGGGTATATCCGCGGTATCCGCATTGGCCCTAATGTGCTCGCAGACCTCATAGCCATTTAAGCCAGGCATTTCCACATCAAGTAAAATCACCTCAGGCTGATGATTTTTTAGCTCTGCTAAACCCTGTTCACCGCTAAAGGTAAAGGTAATCGCATATTTCTTGGCTAGGGCGCGCTTAACAAAGGCATGCGTAATTTTATCGTCGTCTATGACCAGTATTTTATGCATGAGGGGTTTTGGTCTCCAAAATCAAAAGTATTGGGTGTCATGCAGGTTTTGTTGAACATTAGTGTCGTAACTTGAGCTAGGACTACATGAGTTTAGACTAGATTTGAAATTTTGAAATTTTGAAATTAGAAGCTGCTAGCTAACGGAAATTTTTTGGTAGAAGGGGGCTAAAAGTCGTGCAGGTTGAGTTGCGCTTTTTGCAACCCCATACGCATCAACTTAAGAAAATTAAGATTGCGCTGGTTCCCAAGCAGAGCTTGGAAACCCCGTCTAGGAAGCTTTAGCTTCCATTACTGTTCGCGAAGCGGAGCTTCTGGGATTAGGTTAGTGGTGTCAATGGAGCGGGTCGCATCGCCATGCTCAAAAATTCAGCCACCCAGATCCAAACGCCGAAGCAAACACTAGACTAACGATGCTCATCAATTTAATCAGAATATTCAGCGATGGGCCGCTGGTGTCTTTAAACGGGTCGCCGACGGTGTCGCCGATCACCGCGGCTTTATGCGCATCGGAGCCTTTGCCGCCAAATTGACCGGTTTCGATCAGTTTTTTCGCATTGTCCCAAGCGCCGCCGGCATTCGCCATCATCACCGCCAACAGAAATCCCGAACTGGTCGCGCCGACCAATAAGCCGGCCAGAGCTTCTTTGCCCAGGATAAAACCGGTGGCGAGCGGTACAATTACCGCGAGCGAGCCGGGAATGATCATTTCCCGCAAGGCGCTTTCAGTGCTGATGCCGACACAGGCTTTGTAATCGGGCAGGGCCGTGCCTTCCATTAAGCCGGGTATTTCCTTGAATTGCCGGCGGACTTCCAGCACTATGGCGTGCGCGGCTTTGCCTACCGCCATCATGGTCATGGCCGAAAACAAATAAGGCAACATCGCGCCGAGTAAAATTCCCGGCAACATGGTGGGATGCAGAATGTCTAATTGTTCAACCTTAGCGGCGCTAAGATAAGCGGCCAGCAAGGCCAGGGCGGTTAATACCGCTGAACCGATCGCAAAGCCTTTGCCGGTAGCCGCCGTAGTATTGCCTAAGCTATCCAGGGCGTCGGTGCGTTGTCTCACTTCCGGCGGTAAATGACTCATTTCGGCGATGCCGCCGGCATTATCCGCTACCGGACCATAAGCGTCGGTAGCCAAGGTCACGCCCAGGGTGCTTAACATGCCGACGCCGGCCAAGGCCACCGCATACAAGCCGGCGGCGACTGAACCATCGGCTTTAAGGCCCAGCCAAACGCTTAATAGAATGGCTACCGCGACAATGACGACTGGAAACACGGTGCTCAACATTCCCACCGCCAAACCTTGGATAATCGTGGTTGCCGCGCCGGTTTCGCAGGCATCGGCAATAGATAACGTCGGCTTTTCGGTATAAGCAGTGTAATACTCGGTGGCATAGGCAATGGCGTTGCCGGCAACCAGGCCGACCACAATCACCAGCCAGTAATTGAAACTCACGCCGGACAGTAAAACCGCTATCAAAGTTAAGCCTAAGACTACGACCGAAGCCGCCCATACCGAACGCCGCAAGGCGGCCAGTAAGTCGGTTAAACTGGCGTTTTCATCTATATTAGCAATTTGATTTTTAAGAAATTGGACAATTTTGTCGACTATGGTTGGATTAGCAACATCAGCGAGTTGCTTGCCTGCATGTTTATCCCCCACCACGATATAAATACCGAACAAGGAGGAAATCACGCCGACGGCGGCGATCAGAAACGGCAAGGCAATAAAGCCGCCCGCCGCATCGGCATTGGCGGTTAAACTAGCGCCCAGCGTGGCGGCGGCGATGATGGAGCCGCTATAACTTTCAAACAAATCCGCCCCCATGCCTGCCACGTCGCCGACATTGTCGCCGACGTTATCGGCAATCACCGCTGGATTGCGTGGATCGTCCTCCGGTATGCCTTTTTCGACTTTGCCCACCAAATCCGCGCCGACATCGGCCGCCTTGGTGAAAATGCCGCCGCCGACCCTGGCGAATAAGGCGATGCTGCTAGCGCCGAAACCAAAGCCGGTTATATAAACCAGGCGTTGCGGATCGCCGCTAAACAAAACGAATAAAGTGGTCATGCCCAGCAAACTGAAACTGATGACCGACATGCCCATGATAGCCCCGCTGCCAAAAGCTACTCGTAAGCCTTGATGCAGACTATGCCGGGTGGCTTCTGCGGTGCGGGAGTTGGCGCGGACCGCGACATACATGCCGAGATAACCCGCGCCTGCCGAGGCGACAGCGCCTAGCACAAATGAGGCTGCTGTTTGCCATTGGAGAAAGACGGTAATGATAACTGCAACGATTGCTACAAAAATTGCAATGATCCGGTATTCGCGGCTTAAAAAAGCCCCTGCGCCTTCCTGAATCGCCGCAGCAATACTGCGCATGGTGTCATTGCCCTGCTCATAAGCCAGCACCCGCTTAAGTTGCCAGACGACATAGGCAATGCCGACCAGCGCCATAAACATTGCCATAAATACTGCTGCATTTATCATATTAAGACCTCTTGTTATTATAATGGAATAGCCCTAGCGGCTTATGATAACTCAGTCTTAATTGAAAACGCGTTATTTATTGAGATTCACTTGGGCTTATCAACGCCACTCGCCATGCCGCATGCGATATCTATTGCCGTCTTCATGTAGCACCCATTGGTGTCCTATCCATTTTGCACCTGGTCTTGGCGGCAAAGCCCATTGTCCTGGTATCCAGACCCAGTTATTCTGCCAGCTCCAATAACCGGGAAGCCATACATGGGCAGGTGAAGGTGCGACAACTATTACTTCTTGTTGCAGAGGCGGCGGCGGGCCTGGTGCGATAAGCTGAGTGCCGGGAGGGGGGTAATAAGCAGGCGCAACCGGAGCAACGTTGGGATAGCCGGAAGGGGTTTGAGCAATGCTCTCCTCCATAAACCAAGTACAAGCACAAGTTAGAACTGCTGTTGCAAAATAATGAGTAATCTTTTTCATTTCGCGCCTCGTAAAATTAGGATATTTTAATTTTCCTGGGATTAAATTCCTTGCATAAGTTTTCACTTCTCGCTACGTAATTTCACCTTGTGGCAATTTGACACATTTTATATAGTTTTTCTTTAAGTTACACTAAAAAAATTGTAATTATTCAGCGAAAAGCAAAACCTTTCTACTCCAACTTAGGAAAGTTTCTTATCAATCGTTAGCTTGTAACCCGGAGTCAGTATGAGTTTTAATCAGCAAGAGTTTAGGTTAAACGCTATCAGTTTGGTCTTGATGACCGTTGGATTTGCCTGTGCGCCACACATGGCCCAAGCTGCTAGCGTAAACAATACCGGAGCGGCCGGGGTTACAGGTGTAGACGGTGCAGCCGGAAACCCCGGATTGACCGGCGGCAATGGCGGAACCGGAGGCAGTGAGCTGGTCGATGCCGGCTATTCAACCCCTAATACCGATCCCGTCAATATGGCGACAGCGACAGGCGGCTTAGGCGGTCAGGGTGGAAATGGCGGTGCAGGAAACGCTGACGGCGCAAACGGCGGTTTGGGTGGAAACGGCGGCAATGGCGGGAATGTAATTTCAACGGCGGCAACCGATTTAAGCAGCGGCGCAGGGTCGGCGGCGGCGACCGCATTAGGCGGCAATGGCGGCGAGGCAGGGCAAGGCGGCGTAGCGGGCAGCGGCGGCACTAGCGGCATGGCCGGTAACGGCGGTAATGGCGGCAACGCCAACGCTGCCACCCAACTTAGCAACAGCGGCTCCGGAGTTGGCACGGCAACAGGCATGGCTACCGGCGGCGCCGGCGGCAATAGTAACGGCGCGGCAGGCAACGGCGGGTTCGCAACAAGCAACACTAATGCCAGCGGCAGCGGTCAAATGACGGTGAGCGATACCGCCAACGGTGGAACAGGCGGCAATAGCGGCAGCGGCGGTAGCAGCGGCGCGGGTGGCAGCGCTTCCTCCACAGCATCCGCCGGTAACACCGGCAACCAGGCGCTTAATGTCAGCAGTACCGCAATTGGCGGAAACGGTGGTCAGCAGTTGGGCTTCTACGGTGTTCTCGGTAATGGCGCCAGCGCCAGCGCTCAGGCCAGCGGCATTTCCACCGGTGGCGGCAGCGTCTCGGTGTCAGTCACGCAGATTGGCGGTAACGGCGGGGGCGGCGGTTTCGGTGCAGGCGGCAATGGCGCAAATTCTAATCTCGACAACGCCGCGACCGGTTCCACCAGCGGTAACTTGTCATTGACGCAAACAGCTATTGGCGGCACGGCAGGCTTGGGCAACTCGGGCGGGGGGCTCGCGGGAAATGCTGTGGCGGTGTTTTCCCTTACCGATAGTTTGGCATCCAGCATAATCATTAATAATATGGCACAGGGAGGTAGCGGCCAAGGTAGTGGAAATATGGGAGGGGGGCTAAACACTAGCAACGGCGGCGCCGCAAACAGTAGCAGCAAGGCCGTTTCCACTATTAACGCTGCTATCACGGTAAATGCCACCGCCCTTGGCGGCGGCATAGCAAGTGGCGGTTTAGGCGGCGGTGGCGGGAACGCCTCTGCCACGGCTTACGGCGGTAATGCCGGTAGTCAAGCCGTTAATGTCAGTAGCACAGCCACCGCAGGCAATGGCGGTGCTACCTCTGATATTGCCACTGCTGGAAATACTAGCGGCAGCGCCACGGCCAGCGCTTACGGCATTTCCACAGGCGGCGGCAATGTGAATGTGTCGGTAACCCAGATCGGCGGCAACGGCGGCAACGGCGCTCTTGAAGTTTACGCCGGTAATGGCGCGGATTCTACGCTAAACAACGCCGCAACCGGTTCCACCAGCGGTAGCTTAGCCTTGACGCAATCTGCCGTTGGCGGCGCTGCGGGTAATTCCTCCGGCTACTTTGCAAGCGGGATTGCAGGCAACGCGAGCGCCATTTTAGCTATTAGCGATAGCCTTGCATCAAGCTTGACCCTTGCTGATACTGCCCAAGGTGGTATGGGTAGTGGCGGCAACGTTATGCATAGTACGAGCGGTCAAGGCGAAGGCGGTGCCGCGGTGAGTAACAGTAACGGCTCTTCCAGCATTAATGCCTTGGTCTCCATAAATGACACGGCGATTGGGGGAGTGGGCGGCACGTTTATACTTGGTAATGGCGGTGATGGCGGAACAGCTTCATCCACAGCAGCCGGTAGCAATGTAGGTAGTCAAGCTGTCAATGTCAGCAGTAACGCTACCGGCGGCAACGGCGGCAGCGGCCAAGATGGCGGAGCTTATTTTGTCGGCAGCATACCTCTCTATCCTGGCAATGGCGGCAATGGCGGGAATAGCAGCGCTTCGGCTACGGGCTCTTCCACAATTGGCGCAGTCACCGTCACTGCCATAGGTAACGGCGGCGCCGGCGGCGGCGTTACCGGGACTTTCGGCAATACCGGCAATGGCGGCAACGGCAATGCCAGCGCTATCGGCACTAATTCCAGCGTACAAGCTGTTTATGCCTATTCGACCGCAACCGGCGGTGCAAGCGGTGGGCCGGCTTTGGGCGGCAGCGTTGCCGGCGTAGGCGGCAATGCCAACGCCTATGCCAATGCCGCTAGCAGCGGCGGCTATGCCTACTCCAGCGCTAGCGCATCCGGTGGCGCTGGTTTGGTCGTGCCGAGTGCAATAATTGCGGATGCTATTGCGAACGGCGGCGCCGGGGCTCAGGCAAATGCAGCCGCCAAAGCAACCGGCGTGCAAATTTCTGCTGCCGCGACAGTTGCTGCCGCAACTTCAGGAATCGGTGAGGCCAGCGTCGGGATTAGTCAACCGCTTCCGACTGCAAATATTGCTAGTAGCGAAGCTGCGGCGGCTTTTGCAACTGCATTACCATTGACTGGCGATGTCAACACTGTGTTGGCGGGACAAACCTTGGTCAATAATGCTTTTAACGCCGCCGCCGGCAGCCAGGCCTGGTTGCTGGGTGATTTAAGCGTACAAAATACCTCGACTGTCTCTGGCTTGCATGATTATCAAAGTACGCTCAGCCTTAACATTGACACCGCCAGTATTAGTAATCTGCAGAATATAGTGGTTGGCTTATTCAATCCGATTTTCGGCAATAACATTTTTCTGAGCGGCGCTAGCGATAGCTTGACTTTTACCGTTACGGCCAGCGGCATTGGCGGCACTGACCAAAATACTTATAAATTCACGTCGCAAAATATTAATACGGAAACTAGTTTCTTTAGCGATAAGACCTTGGATTTAGGTACCTTAGTAGGATTGGTCAATTCCAGCAATACCGTTCTGCATTTGCTGTTTAATCTTGAATTAGACACATCAGTGACAGGCGCAGGACTTAATCTGGATTTAATCGCTGGAAACACCTTATTAGCGGGTAACGGCAATGTTTCGTCAGTGCCGTTACCGGCCAGCTTTTGGCTGCTGGGTTCGGCTTTAGCCGGCATGGCCGGGTTTGGTAGACGCAAAAGATCTAATTAATAGGGTAACAACCCCAGTTATAAAAAATTACGGCTCCAAAATATATTCGGTGCTATCGCTTAGTTGTTGGTTATCCAGCCAAGTAACTTTTAGCTTAGCACCGCTTCGCGGATTTTTTAAGCGGAAACTAAAATACGGATTTTTGGCAACACTGCCCGCCATATTGATCTGCATCAGCAGGGCGTCATTGAGGTAAATGTTTAACTCTTGGATAAAATGCGCGGGAATCAATGCGCCGCTGAGCGGATCGCGGTTACGGCCGTTTTCCATCGGATGCATGATTAACAATCTGATTTCGGTTGCATTTTCAAGCTGCTGCGTTCTGATTTTTATGCTGGACATGTACTTGCTCTCAGCCGCTACCACAGCCGCCCAATACCACATTCACCCATTGCCTGCCGCTTAACAAGCGATCGCCTTGTTCAGCGATGACGACCACATGGCAACTTTCCGCCATTTTGATTCGCGCGGTAACGTAAACAGTAAGTGCTGCGCCTAAGCTAAATTCCGCCGCCAATGGGGTTGGGTTTTTTTCCACCAAAATGTAAAGCCGTTGGATATTCTCCAACTCGCTGCTGATGGTAATCGGCACCACTGACCCATTTTCGGCTATCTGTGGTAGGCTGATTTTCAATAATTCGCTATCAATAATCAGGCGATCATTAAACAAACGCTTAAGAATATTGGCATAAGTATCAGGGCTAAAATCCAGGGGCAACCAACTGGCATAAGCGATATTACGGCTAAATAATGCAGTCAGCAATGCTACCGCTCCGAAAATACTGCGCAGAAAAAATTGTCGGCGTGTGGCAGAGAACATGATAGGTAGCTAAGTTTTAACAATGCGCTTTTATATCATGCCTCGCAGGCTATTGGAACTTTGCCGTAATATGACCTTACCCAATATAACAGTGATTCCTTAGGCAAGCCATAAAGAGTTGTATCGAATTAATACCTTTATTTATCAAAGTACTGTATTCATTGTTGCACTGAGCTAGTTTTTTTTAGGAATATGTCAGCCGATAACTTCTATATTGATTCGCAGTTATATATTTAAAAAAATTTTTTGAGTAGTACAATTGACCTTGAGAAATTTTTGCAATATAAAGTAAAAATAATTAAAAACTTGATAGACTTCACAAAATTTAATTTATAAACTAGCAATATTCCCGCAGATACCGAAAATTTATCCGTTGGAGAATTTTTATTAAAAATAATCTGCTAGCCTTTTAATACCTGAGCTGTTTCTGCATTCAGTAAGTATTCTATTGCCACGTAAATTGGTGGCTACTTTTACTTAATAATTTTCAACAATTTAGAAAGAGATTTTTCGCTTTTACTTACTAATAAAATTCTGCTATTCTTCTTACTGTGTGCACATTTTTTACACGATTTATGCACAATTTTTGCACTTTTTAGCTGATTCCTAAGTTCTCTTTTAATATGGAAATCCGATTTACCAATACATCTGTCATGACTGAGCATTGGCGCATTCATTATAGCTGTCAATGCTGGGCCACCAAGTTACCTATGCTCGTTTTATAAGGTTATGTATATGGAAATTGTAAATACATGTGTCTTGAAAATAAAAAAAATAAACTGGATTATTCAGCCTTTTGATCAAGTGGCGTTAAGGTTGTTATCCTTTTATGGGGAATATAAAATAAATATGGATATTTTCATTAAAACTTATACGCAAGTTTGTTTTATTATTAGTAAGTGGTTGATGCAGCCACCTACTGAACGTTCAGTTGATTGTTTAGTTTACGAAGACTGGCGTGTGGATTCTCTTGCGAAAAGTTGGGCGGCATTTTCAGATGCGCATATCATTGGTAAAGATGTGCTGGATTTTGGTTGTGGCTATGGACCGTTGACCTTATTTCTTGCAAAAGAGAAGCAGCCAAGGCATATCCTAGGCGTAGATCTTGATATCCCAGCCATTGATCGCGCAAAGGAGATTCTCTCTCGAATTCAACTTGCAGACAATGTCGATGTCAAATTCGAATATGGCTGTACTTCCCAGTTACCTGTCCCTGATCAGTCTTTTGACACCGTATTGGCTTTTGATTGCCTTGAGCACATTATGGAGCCTAAAACTATTTTTCGCGAATGGTATCGAGCACTTCGCCCCGGTGGACGATGTCTAATTGAATGGTCTCCGTATAAAGGTCCTTGGGGGCCGCACATGAATGTACTTATTCCGATTCCTTGGGCTCATGTCATTTTTGGTGAGCGCGTCATGTTGCAGGCAGCCGAAAAAATATACGACCTTCCGGAGTTTATTCCCCGGCATTGGGATTTAGATGCAGCAGGCAACAAGAAGCCCAACAAGTGGGGAGGCTTGTCGTCTTTCGAAGAACATGGTTATATTAATAAATTAGATATTCCTACATTCCAAGCTTTAGCCAGCGAGGCCGGATTTCAGATTTATCGGCTTGAGAAGCATAGTTTTAACGGCGGCCGGATGCAAAATGTGCTTGGTCGTTTGCTCATGAAGATGCCCATAATTGGCGAATATTTTGTATCGTATGTCCATATAGAATTAAGCCGCCCTTAACGCAAACACCGCCAGGGCGCAGTCTAATTTAATCTCAAACGCACAGTAAAGCGGTTTCTTGCAGTAAGCGTATTGCTTTACTCATGCCGATTTGCAAATTGCGCTCAATTTCCGCCATAGTAATTTCGCCTGCAATCACGCCGGCGCCCCAATTGGCAACTACGGAAATATTGGCGTAAGCCAAATCCAGTTCTTTAGCCAAAGCGGCTTCCGGCATGCCGGTCATGCCGACCAGATCGCAACCGTCTTGTGCCAGGCGTTTGATTTCCGCTGCAGTTTCCAAGCGCGGCCCTTGCGTACAACCATAAACGCCGTTGCTGTTAATATCGATGCCGGCATGTTTTGCGGCAAGGATAATCCTATCCCGCAAGACTGAAGAGTAGGGCAAGGTAAAATCAATATGCGTGACATGCTGCAGATTGTCCGCAAAGAAGGTATGTTCTCTGCCGTAACTGTAGTCGATAATCTGGTCGGGGATGGCGATATGTCCGGGCGCCATCGCCGAACTAATGCCGCCGACAGCGGCAACCCCTATAATTTCAGTTACGCCCAGAGCCTTCAAGCCCCAAATATTTGCCCGATAATTGATTTTATGCGGCGCTATTCGGTGCGGATTGCCATGCCGGGCTAAAAATACCAGTGGTTTGCCGTACAATTCGGCCAGCAGATAGTCTGCGGAGGGTTGGCCGTAAGGGGTTTCCAGCGTTTTGCTCTCGATTAGCTGCAATGCTTCGATTTGGCTTAGCCCGGTGCCGCCGATAATTGCGAGTGTCATAGTATTTCCTTGCAGGCATAAACGCCGGCTGCGTTGCGTAGATACGCTTTATAGTCCATGCCGTAGCCGAACAGGTAATGATTTTCCACCGGCAGGCCGACAAAATCGGCCTGTATCGGTTTGTCTTTATTTAAGGTTTTATCCAGCAGAACGGCAGTATAAATAGCTGCCGCGCCCTGTGCTTGGCAAAAATCGACTATGGCTCTTAAGGTGTGACCTTCATCCAAAATATCATCGACAATCAATAAAGTGCGGCCTTGTAAGGGGGTAGTGGGCTTGTAGAGCCAATGCACGGTTTCGCCGCCGGCTGTGTTGTTGCGGTAGCGGCTGGCGTTGATGCTGTCCAGGTTGAGCGGGAAGTCAAGTTGGGTCAACAACTTGCCGGTTACGATAATGCCGCCGTTAATCACGCATAACACCAATGGGTTTTGGTCATGCAAGCGGTCGGTAATCGCTGCGGCCATTTGGTCCAAAGCGGTTTCCACCTGCTGTTCCGTATATAAACAGATGGCGTTGGTTTTTATCTGATCAATTTCTTTAAGCATTAGCGTCGCTCAGTTGTTGAATTTGTGCGGAAATTTTCCGCCATTTGTCAGAATGTAATAATTGCTCACGGTCGAGTTCACCGTAGCCACGCATTTTTTGCAGCCGCAGCTGTCGCCGCTGATTTTCGCGGCGCTTGGGCAGCTTATCCAGCACCTGTTCCGCAGCCTGCGAATTATTACACACCAGCAGCATATCGCAGCCCGCTTGTTGGGCAAGGCCGGCGCGTTCTAGAAAATCGCCTACCACTGCGGCGCCTTCCATGCTGAGGTCGTCGCTGAAAATAGCGCCGTCAAAACCCAGTTCCTTGCGTAAAATCGTTTGCAGCCAAACTTCCGAAAAACCTGCCGGGAGTTTATCAACTTCCGGATAAACTACATGCGCCGGCATCACGGCTTCCAGGCCAGCGGCGATCAAGCGCCGGAAAGGTGTTAGATCATGTTGGCGGATAGTGTCCAGATCGCGCTTATCCTCCGGTAGGGTTAAATGCGAGTCCAGCGCTACCGCGCCGTGGCCGGGAAAATGTTTGCCGGTGGCGGCCATGCCGGCGAGTTTCATGCCGTAGCGAAAATCGCCGGCCAGCGTGGCGGCAAGTCCGCTGTTTTGGGAAAAGGAGCGATTGCCTATAATGGTGCTGATGCCGCAATCGACATCCAGCACCGGTGCAAAACTAAAGTCCACGCCTACCGCCAGCAGTTCTACCGCCATCAACCAGCCGGCGTCTTCTGCTAATTCCGGGTGGTCGGCATAAGTAGTGGCGGGCGGCAGCCGGGTAAAACCGTTTTGAAATCGCTGCACGCGGCCGCCTTCTTGGTCTACGGCAATTAAAATCTCGCCTTTACGGGCGGCGCGGATAGCTTTAATCAAGCCGGCGATTTGTTCGGGATGTTCAAAATTGCGGGAAAATAAGATCAAAGCGCCGGTATTGGGATGGGCGATTTTTTCCTTGTCCAGCCCTGTAAGGCCCTGACCGGCAATATCGATCATGACCGGGCCGATAGCGAGTTGTTTCATGGTGATAATTTTATTTTGGAATATACTTCTAAAGAGTTATTTAGCTATTATATGAGGAATCAGCGTGCGAAAGCTTATTTTATTGATCAGTTTGTTACTGTTGCCGCTGCTGGCGGTCGCCAATTCCGAAGAAAAGAAACCGGATGAAAGCGCCGGTCCGGTGATTGAATACGTTGAGTTCAAGCCAAAATTAACCGTTAATCTGGCCGAACCAAAAAAATACTTGCTGCTGAACCTGCAAATGCTGGTGGAAGGCGCGGAACATGTGGAAAAAGTCAAAAAACTGATGCCGGCGCTAAGACATGAAATGATCATGATGCTCAGCGGCATGCATGTCGCCGATCTGCAAACCATGGAGCAACGCGAGGCCTTGCGGGTGAAAGTCAAAGCTACGCTGACCGAGTTGTTGACAAAATTGAAAAACAGCGATGGGTTTAGAGATGTGTTTTTTTCGGAGTTTTTGGTGAATTGATTTAAGCAGATTAGGACATTATTCTTAACAAACAACCACGCTAAGACTTTGCACACCCTGACGGGTTACATTGCACCGTTACAGTAATTTAGGTTGATGGTAGCCACCGATTTTGGAATCGGCAAAGGTTTCAGAGGCCGCAGCAAGTATTTATAGGGATGCCGGCGACACCTCTGAAACCTTCGCCAATACCAAAATCTCAGGACATAGCCTTCGAGCGCCATAATTTTAGCTGTTTGGCAATTTTATTTTTTACTTGTCAGTGTGAAAATGCAGCTTCCTGTCATCAGCCCAACCTATGGAGTTACGCCGCTATTTCGTGACATTTACCCTGGCGGCCAAACTATTCCCTTGCACTGCTTCGTTGTACATATCAAACGCCGTGGCCGGCGGTATGGCGGCACTGCCGGAACGCGCGACGCGCCACACCTGATACAAACGGAATTCGCCTCCGGGTAACAGCTTGGCGACGCGGACGGTGCGGTCCGGATAGTGTTGGGTTTCTTTGATGTTGCTCCAGTAGTCGTCTTGCTTGGCTTGAATTTTGGCGTCGGCGAGATAGGTTTGGTCGTTTTCCAGGGCTTCTGCTAAGGCTGGTACGCCGTCTTCGATGACGACGTATTCGCTGCCTTGGGCAGGGCGGTTGGCGTCCGGGGTGCGGGTGATGTGAATTTCGCTGACGATGACATCGCCGGGGTGCAGGTTTTGGCTGAAGTCGATTATGTCGCTGCCGCTGCTGGTGATTTTGCGGAAGCGGCGGTCGATTTGCAAGCCGCTGGCCTGGGCGCTGACGGCGGCATACGGGGTGTCTACGCTCAGGCTGGCGCCGGCGACTTCATCGGCTTTGAGGTCGGGGAGGGTGAGGTCGCTGAGATCGGGCTGCTCGCTGAAGTGGCTGAACTCGCCGAGATAGCCGCCGGGGATGGGTGTCAAACTGCCTAAGGCTGTGCCGTTTTTGCTGCTTACGCTTAGCACGCGGCCTTGGGCTTTGGCTTTGCCGGCGGCTTCGGCTTCCTTGCTGAGTAAAAAGCGGCTGTTGAAGATGACTTGCGCGGTGTCATAGGTCGACAGCCAATAGCCGTTTTTCTGGCTGTGCAACAGCAGCGCTTTCAATTGGCTTTCCAAGGCCGGTTTCAGCGCATCGGCCTCATGCAACACGCCTAGTCCGGCGGATGCCAGACTGGGCAAACCGAAGCCGAAGCCTAACTGATTATAAGCAGGCGCGGTTTGATCGACCTGGTAAGCGTCAGCCGGGCCAGCCGCTAAAGTTTCCATAGCTAGCTGCAAACGTTGCGTCAAATCGGACCGTACTTTAGCCAAGTCAGTAAACTGCTGATTAAAACTGTGGTAGTTTTGCGGTTGATATTGCAGCACGATGCGCAAGCCGGCGATTAAATCTTCGGGTTTGGCTTGGCTGTTGGTACTCAGGCTTTTCACAAAATCGGCTTGCTGTTGCCAAGGCATGTTGTACATATCCAGGCCGGCAAACCCCCCCAGCACAAAACCATCCGCCGCCGGCGCACCGGGCGCTGGCGGGTCTGCGGGTACTTGATTAGACAGCCATTGTTGAGCTTTATTATAAGCGCTCTCGATACCTTCCAGTTTTAACTCATTGGCGTAACTTAAGGCTTGCATGGCGATTAGCGTCACCGGCAAGCTGGCTGCGGGTTCGTTAGGCCACAGGCTAAAGCCGCCGTCGGCTTTTTGATTGGCTATTAGCTTGCGTAGTCCCAGCGCGGCATTTTGTTTGGCGCGTTGTAGGGTGCTTGCCAACGGCCCCAATTGTGCTGGTTTGATGCCGGCCCGCTCGATCAGATCCAGCAATACCAAGTTGGGTATCGTGCTGTGCGCGAGTTGCTCGGTGCAGCCGTATGGATATTGCACCAGCATTGACGCTGCTTGCAGCGCTGCGCCCAACAGCCCGGAGTTGACCCGCACGGTTAGCTTGCGTGGGATGGCTTGCACCGGCGGGTCGAAGTATAAGTGCTGGTCGACACCGGTGCTGCTGCTAAAAACTTGCGGCATGGCCGCCGCTTTTAGCGGAATTTCGAATTCCTCGACGCCGCCTACCCGCACCGGACTGGGGGCGGTCAAACCCACCTGCACGGTTGGCGCACCAGGCTGGTCGGCGGCGCTTAGGCGCAGGGGCAGCAAGGCTTCGCTCTTGGCCGCCAACTCGGTTTGGCTGGCCAGTGCGCCGCTGAGTAAGGGCAGGCTGTCCGGCAATTTAATGTTGCCGGCGACTTTAACCGGGGTGTTGAGGAAGTTGGTCAGCTTTACGGCGAGATCGACTTCATCGCCGCTACGCAAAAACTGCGGTCCGACCATGTCCACCGCGACATCGGTGACGCTGCGGAACTGGCCGGTGGTTTCGCCCAAGCGCCCCTCTTTATCGGCGGCGACGACCGTTACCAGCCACTCGGTGATATTGGCCGGCATGTCAACACTCACGGTGGCGACGCCCTTGGCGTCAGTGATTACTTGTGGAAACCAGCCGGCGGTGTCGCGCATGGCTTTTTTCGCCAGTTTACTTTGGCTTTTCAACGCGCTTAAGGCGAAATTGGGTTTGCGCAATAAGTCGGCATAGCCATAACCTTGCAGATCGTCCGAATAAAAGCTGGCGAGATTGTTGCGTTGCAGCGGATAGAAAAAATCGAACACACCGGGGCGGAATTCAGCCTGCACCGCATACACGGCGCGGTCGACGATGGATACCGCCAGTTCGGTATTGGCGGCCGGACTGCCGTCGGCGCGTTTGATTTCCAGGCGGATTTTGGTCGGTTTCAAGGGTTCGGTTTCGGCTTTTTCCGGCTGAATCGCGATTTGCAAGCGCTTTTCCCAAGGGACGATGCGGAAGCCCAGGGTTTGTTCTTTGTATTTGCCGCCTGCGGTGGGCACGGTGACGGTATGGTAAAAACCGGTGCCGTATTCGGGTTTGGCGGTCACTTCAAACCAGCGGCTGCGGCCTTTAACCTGAGTGCTGCGGTTGTCGAAGATGCGTTCACCGGCCACGGTTTCCCAAATCGGGCCGCTTTCCTGTTGTCCCCAGCCTTTGGGCAGCAAGGCGAAGACTTTGGCTTGCTCGCCGGGGCTGAGTACCGTGCTGGGGGTGTACAATTCCAGCTCGGCGTTGTCCACCACTGCTTCCGCGTTGTTGCCGGCGACTATTAAGCTGGCGGCTTGCGAACTGGCTGGATGTTGCAGGCTGCGGCCATCCAAGGTTTCCAGTTTGGCGACCGCTGTCAGGCGGCCAAAGGCTTGCTGCACAGGCAGCGCTAATTGTTGCCGGCCTTGCTCGTCGCTATTGAATGGCAGTTTTACCAGGCTGCGTTGGCCGCTGCCGGGTTGTTCCAGCATGACATCAACCACGCCGCCGGCTTTTGGGGCGGGCTTACCGTCCGGATAGCTGGCTTGCAACATAAGCTGTAAACCCTGTTCGCCGACGCCGACCACGGTTTTGTTGAAGGTGATGGCGGCTTGCGCTTCGGCTAAGGTCGCGTAGATGTTGTCACTGAGGATCGCCATGCCGCCGCTTTGATCTTGCGCCCGCACCATCAGCGTGTAAATCCATTCCCTGGTCTTGTTTGGCCGGGTCGCTGGCCGGCACGGTAAACTCGAAGCTGCCGTCGCCGTTGTCGTCCATTTTGGCGGCGCTTTCCCAGGGGTTGCTGAGTTCGGCGGCTTCCCGTGCTTCTATCGAACTGAACAGGCGTTGCGGTTGGGTGAGCGGCGCGGCGGATTTGACTTGGCCGAAGTAGTCGTTGCCGGCGCTTAAACCACCGCCGGCTTCGGTGACGAATTGCGGGGCTTCGAATTTTTTGCGATACAGAAAGACTTCGAACTTGACGTTTTGCGGCGTGCCGCCGCTGTAGCGTTTGGCGCGGAATTTCAGTGTGAAGGGCTGTCCGGGTATGACGCTGGGGCTGCGATCCAGCCATTCCAGGTAAAACGTGGGTTTGACGTAGTCGCGCACCCGGAACTCGCCGCCGTAGGCTTTGTGATCGATCTCGGCCAGCAAGCGATATAAGCCCGGCGTTTGGCCGGCGTCCAGGTCGAAGCTGCCGGCAAACGAGCCGAAGTCGCTGAGCGTGGTTTGGCCTTGCAAGCCGGTGGCGTTAACGTCGGCGCGGAGCAGGGAGACGGCGGTTTGCCGGGATTGAAACGCCGGGATGCCTAAGCGGCCCTCTTGCAGAGTACGCACCAGGCCTTTGTAAAAAAAGGTCTCGCCGGGCTTAAAGATGGGGCGGTCGGTCATGACGAACACGGCATCGTCTTTGGCTTGGGTGGGCAGGAAATCGGTCGAGGTGAGCGCGGTGCGATTTGCTTCGCCGGGTTTGGCGGCGGGGGCGTCGACTTTTACCAGTAATTTGCCGTCCAAGACGCCGGCGGAGTTTTTAAAGTAGAGTTCGCCGGCGGCATGAGTGGTTTCCGCCAGCGCTTGCCAATGGCCGCGGCCATCGCGGTAGCTGACTTTGGCGTTGGCTACCGGCTGTAGGTCGCGGTCCATGACCCGCACCAGTAATTGTTCGCTGGATTGTTTGACTTGCACCGCAAGACTGCTGACTTGCAGCAGGCATTGGGCTTCGTTTTTGCCTTGCACGGCTTGCAGGAGGTAAATGCCGTCCGGTAAGGGATCTAGCGTGATTTGTCGGACTTTGTAACGGTGCTCGCTCCAGGCGTCTTGGCCAAACCACCAGCCTAAGTCTTGGGTATTGGCGCCGTTATGCTGTAAATCCAGATAGTTTTCTTTGATGACTTGAAAACCGGAGGGCGGGGCGACGAGAATTTGCTGCGGCACGGAGGCTAGGGGTTTTTGGGCGACATTGATGATGGCGTGGCTGAAGGCGCTGTCTTTAAGGGATTTGCGGAATTCTACGTCCAGCATGCCGCGTAGGAGATGCAAAGGCGATTGGGCGTTGTTGAGGCCTTTGGCGAAGTAGTAGCCGGGATTGAGTTCGCTGACCGGTTGTTCGTAGCTGCGGCTGATGTTGAATTGGCCGTCTAGAAAACTGTCCAGGTTATTGGCTTTTAGCACCCGTAGCAACATGGGTTGGTCGGTGCTGGTGTAGTCCAGGCGGATGTCCGGGGTTTCGTGTTGGCTGAAGCTGCGTTCGGCGGTTAAGTAGAAGGGGCTGCCGGCTTGGGCGGTGGCTGTTGTTAGCGTCAGCAGTAAGAGTAATTTGGATATTAATCGTCCCATAAAATTTTGGAGTAAGGGCTCCTGGTCTATTCGGCTTTTGACGCTAGGCCTTGCTGGCAGAGGACGCCGCAAGTACGTCCGTGTAGACTTGACGCCAGCATCCATGCTGGCGGCGCCTCTGCCAGCAAGGCCTAGCGCCAAAATCCTAGTGTGCGGCTTTACTAAGCCAATGTAGGGTGAGCATGACAATGCCCACGCGTTTAGGCCTTTGAGTCCGCGTGGGCACAAAAACCGTGCCCACCCTACGTAGAAATGTATCGTAATCAAAAGGATTTTTGAGAAAAATAAAGTCATTTCGTTAACTCCTGACTGACAGTTCTTCCTTCCAGATTCACGGTTGCTGCTTCGCCGTTTAGCCGCCCGGCATAACTAAAGATGGGTAGGGAGGTGAAGAGTTTGTCGCCGTCTTTTACCATTGCGGCTTTGGCGTTTTCGTAATCTTGTTGCCATTGCGGGGCGAATTCGTTGCGGTCTGTGTTGCTTCCCGCGCCGCCGGCTAAGAACAGTTCGCGTAGGCCGACGCCGGGGTTGATGAAGGCGACGAGTTGCGCGGCTTCGAGGCGTTGTTTGTCGCGGCCGCGTTGCCAGTCCAGTATGCTGAGGGATTGCCGTTCGCAGGCTTCTTTCATGCGGGTTAAGAGATTATCTGAACTGGCGGCTAAAAATACGCTGCCGCCGGCGCATGCGGCGCTTTTGTCGGCATTGCGCAGGTATTGGCTATAGGACTGGCTGGCTTGCGGGTCGGCGGGGTTGGCGACGATGAGGCCGATGGCGCCGGCAGGGCTGGTGCTGTCGTAATCCCAGATGACGGCTAGGCCGCCGGGTTCTGCGTTGGGCGGCGCTTGCGCCGGGCCGGTGTCGGCAAATTTGCGCCAGTCTTCACTGGTTAAATTGGGTGGCAGTTGGAAGCTGCCGGCCACGGCGGCGAAGGCGTCTTGCGGTATGCCGGCTAACACGCCGCTAAAGAGTTTGCCGTGCAGGGTTTTGCTCCAGGGTCCGGTCGGCAGGCGGACTTCGCTGAGTTGTTCGTCTTGCAGCGTGAAGTTAAATTGCGTTTGCCAGGTGGGCGAGCCGGCTAAGACGGGCAGGAGTTTGTCGATAAAGGCTTCGGCGCGGATGGTTAGGCTGAAGGGGGCTGCCGGGGCTTTTTCTTCCGGTGGCAGGCTTTCCAGCACATTCAATAAAGCTTCCAGGCTTTGCGCTAAATACAGGCGTTGCTGGTATTCGGTGAGAAAAAAGTTTTGCAGGCCGACGCGTAGTTCCAGGATGGGTTCCGGGAGTTTTGTCAGCCGGTAGCCGCTTTGCGCCAGGAGGCCGGCCATTGCCGGCAACGCTTGTTCGGCAAAATCGCTGTCGCGGCGCAAGTAACTCAGCACCCAGCCTTCTTTACCATGCACCATGTCGTAATGCATCTCGGCATTCGCGGCTATCGCGTCCCGCAGCAGATGGGCTAAAAACTCGCCCTGTATGCCTTGTAATTGGAGTTGTTCGGCTTTGATTTTCAGGCTTTGCAGTAGGCCGTAAAACAAGCCTTGCATAAAGCGGTTGTTGAGCAGGTTTTGCACTTGCGGCTGCTTATCCCACCAGTTGAGAAATTTTTGGCCCTGATAGAAATACAAGGTGAAGGCGATGGGATGTTTTTTTACGTACCAGACGGCGCTACGCGGGCATTCGGCAGGGCGTTTGACATTGGAGGCCACGCTGCTGTCGCCGATGTCGCCGCCGCTGAGCATAGGGCAATTGGCGTCGGGGTTGGCGGATGTCGGGTCGTCGCTGCCGAGCAGGGTAGCGGCGGCGGCCAGATCCTGGTTATCCAAATCGCGCATGACTACAGTTAAATTCAGCATCGGCAGATCGGCTTTGACCATGCTGCCGAGCCGGGCTTGGGTTAAATGCCGATAGCCAAGGATGCCGGCGGTAGCGGTCAGCGTTACCGCCGCTACGATGACGATCAGGCGTTTTGCGGGGGTAAGCGCTGCTAATTGTTTATACTTTAACGGCATATAAATTATCTGGTTAAAAGTAATGAAAGCATAGAGTTACATGCGTTTTTTCTCAGGAAAACAGAAAGCGCCGGCGATTTTGTAAGGCGACGCATGGCATAAACAGCAAGATACGCCAAAGAATAGGGTTTAACAATAGACGAAAGTTAGGAATTTGCTGTTTTTGATGGCATTGCATTTAAGGCAACAAAAGCAATGCAGGCAGCTTGACGCTTTTCAACAATTACCAAGTCGGGTTGAATTAATAAATCAACCCGACTCAGTAATTCTTGTTGTTAGAGTATAAAATGTACAAACTTCCTATAAAAGAAATCCTCTGATGGCCAAAGATCACTATATTGCACAGACATATCTTAAACATTTCGTAGGAAGCGATGGCATGCTTCACGCTTATCGTAAGTCTAACGGAGAATATTTTCCTTGCCATCCAAAAGCCATTTGTCATGAATGGAACGGTGACATAATAGACAATTTCTTAACTAACTCAAATTTGCTAGGAGAATACCGAAAAATTTTTGAGCCAATGTGGAAACCAGCTATGGAAGAGCTCAAAGCTGGACGAATTTCACCTAATGACAAGATGGTTGCCGCTGGTTATTGGGCGAACCTTCTTCTATGTACACCGGCTTGGAGGCGAGTTGGTATCAAATCACACAGCCAGAGCACTCTTCACACCATTCGAGCGATTGACGCGCTAAATACTAATAAAGGCAAGCCTGATTGGAAAATCAAAGAAGCTCTAGCTGCAATTGATGCTGGTTTTATTAGACTTGAAACAGATCCTGATTTCATCCGTGCTTGGTATACAGAAAGACTCATTAAATATGCTTGGTCACTTTATAATTCCGATTGGTTGATTTTAAAAAACAACACAACTACTGAGTTTCTTACGAGTGATAATCCAGTTTCGTTTAATGATCCTGGTTGTAGAGTGAGTCCACATCCAAGGATGCCAAGATACCTTACTGTTTCTCCGTTTATTTGCCTATATTGCGACCTGAGTCTGAGACCAAAAACTCCAAACATTTCAGAGCTGGATTTCGCTCTACCACCACAAGGTAAAATTAGTTCAATAACTATCAACCATCGAGATGTTTCTCGTGTTAACCGAATTATAGTGCAATGTGCTGAAGATTTGGTTATCTCTCCAAGCAAGAATTCCTCCATCGAAGCTTTGGTCAATAAATATGCTAAATATCAGATTGATGTTGACTTTATTAATATATCCAAACCTAATGAATACATTTTTGGAATGCAAATTAGAGTGCGTGAATCACTTAGAAAGTAACACCCATTAAGGTTGACTTATGAAGTCAACCTTACCCTGTTTTTCGAGACTTTCACTTAATATTTTAAGCTAGGCAGAAAGTCTAATACATGGCAAGTTACTTTTCGTTTTAGAGAACAAGCCCAATATACGTTAATCAGATTCAGAAATAACAATACCCTTTGTGTCACATACAAATTGACCAAATGAATTAATGATTTCCTCAATAGTTGAAACACATTCCCAAATAAATTCACTGGTAAGATATATCATCCATATTTCATCGCCACTTTTAGCAGCGGCTAACCAATTTGGTGGCCATTTATCTTTGTCGATTCGTTTCCAAAAACGCTCTCGATCATCCTTGGGCCACTCGAAACCACAATGGAACATTTTGTTCCTGTAAGCAAAAAGAACATTTAAAATTTGTCGAATATCTTTCGGCAAAAAATTTAATAATCCAGTTGATTTGGATAATTGCAAAATACCTCTAACTAAGTTTTCTTTTCTGCCACTTTTTTTGCTCCAAACGAAGTGACAATCCCATCTTTCTGATTCATCCAATTCCAACCGAAGACCCATAATTTGATCTTGCTCTTCTTTAGTGAACAATTCTTTATGAATACCTTTGAACGCTTGACAAAAAAGAGACTCCATTAAAGGAGCTAACATTCCCACAGCAGACATGCTGAGCGCTGCATCTTGATAACAAGAAGAATGTAACTTATCTACCCATTCATTAGATGCATAAGTTCGCATAATAGCACATTGATGATTTTTGGCAACATCTTCAATTTGCTTGATTTCTAGAGGTAATTGGTTGTCAACATTTTCATGAGTTCTTATTAAATGCCTTATCGCAATCATTTATGAGCCGTAATTAAATCTGCCAGTACTCTAATGATGCATAATCACGGTGTTCAAAATTGAAAAGACCATTGCTACTTGACTCGTAATTCGTAACTACAAATCAAACCAAAGTTAATTCGTTAATAAGTAAACCTTATCGAATTTTTCAACACCCACTTGAACATAATATGCGATGAAAACTTCAGATAGAAAAACAAACTAAAAAAGGTGGCGCAAAAGTTTAAGCATTTATCAGTGAGCTGAAAGCATCAGGAGAATTGTGGCAATTGGTC